>NZ_JAUYSS010000054.1 GCF_030695525.1 Daejeonella sp.
CTGTTGTTTAGCACAGTGTTCTCACTGTACTGACTGTGCAAGAAGGAGTCAGGAGACTCCTCACCATTGGACAATCCGTAGAGACGCTGCGCTTAACTCTACGGACAGTGCGTAAATGTGCTAATTTGCTTACTCCCTTCGATAAATAAACAAAACACCAAATTTACAACTCAACCTTGCAGTATCATTAAACCCTATCCTCCGGAGAGGGCAGCACCAGATTTGAAACCAGAAGCTACGTAAAGAGGGTGAGGCCCCCAATTTGCTAATTCGACAAAAGGAAGATGTGAATGACGAAATCGACCTTCTAAACGCCTAGGTGATTTCGTAAGTCCAAATTACCCTTTCAACCACTGATCAAACCAGTCGAAAGCTTCCTTCTGCATATCGCTATCAAATTTATGCGGACCAGGATAATAGGAGCACTTATACTTATCCTCAGCTTTTGCTTTGGTATAGACATCTTTCAGGATTTTATCGGCATTCTGCATTTCCGGAAGGGTATACAATTGATCGTCAGAATCGTTTAATATCAGCGTTGGAAGCGGAGCCCTTAATCCAAGAATCTCGGGAAAGTCCATTTCATTTGGCAGAATTGGAACATAAGTCATCCAGGTATGAGTAAAAGACTTGTTGAGTATCAGATCTTTCCAGGTTGTCATGAAGCCAACGCAGACTGCACACTTTATTCTGGAATCTAAACCACCCATAAATACCGTACGCATACCTCCACCAGATAATCCTGCGCATCCAACCTGATCCGGATTCACATCTTTTCGGGCGCATAAAACATCCAGGGCTTTCTGATCTTCAGCAAAAAAGACACCCGGCCAGGTGGTACCTGCACAAAACAACGACTTCGCCATAATATGCTCATGATCAGATGCCCAGGTATTATATGCTTTAATATTTTCGGAATTTTCAGGATCTTTATCACTCAAATTCTTACGCATAGTTGAGGGAACATCCTCCATCATTACCCTGCGGCTGGCAAATGGAAAGGCATCAGAAACCAAAACAACATACCCACGTTTTGCAATCTCATTGGCCCATGCCATGCCGCTGTAATATTCTTTCTGATGCTCCACCATATCCGGATGCTGTTTATCAGAAGTACGTGTAATTTTTCTGGTTCCAAAATATTTGTTCGCTCCATGATCATGAAATGCAAGAATTCCAGGTAATGGTCCCTTTGCATTTACAGGTTTGAGCAAAATAGCCTCAGTCGGACGCCCGTATGGCAATTGCCAGCTAAGCTCTTCAATATGCAAACCATCGTATTCGTATTGCTTTTTTACAGTAACCGTAGGAGTACCCCCGATTTCAGGAATGCCCAGGCGATCGAGAATGCGCTCATTTGCAGAGGCTTTCCATTGATCAATATTTTGCCATTTCGTATTCCTGAACGAGTGGGAAGGTATCTTGTTTTCAATCAGCGAACTGGCCCAGGGGCCATAGAGACCAATGATACTTTGCTTTGTCGGATCCAGTATTTCATCATCAACAATCGGCGCATTTGCACCCTTTTTCGAATCAGTACAGGATGCGAGACTGCTCAGCATACTGCTGCTAACCACACCAACTCCGGCAATGCCAGCTACCTTAAGAAAATCTCTGCGATTATTATTCATCTGCTTATTTTTTATTGTTTTCTTTTGTCATCCCACAGCTGCAGGATTAAAATCAAATTATAAAACAAGATAAGAGATTTTTTAAATAGAGTGCAAGAAGGGGGTAGGTTTTATACTTAATTCGGTTATCGGAAATCTGATGCCTGATGTCTGATGTCTGAGATATCCTGCTTGATTGGAGGAATTAGCCTAAAACTTTTATTGGATTCTTAATAGCTGCGAAATCTAATGTTTTTATATATAGGCTTCAAATTGGAGAATATTCTTGCAGTATCTTTAAACCCTCTCTTCTGGAGAGGGCCACATTGATTCTGAAATCAACGGTTTCGCAATAAGGGTGAGGCCCAAAAAGTACTTGAATAAAGACATTAAAATAATGGATAAAGATTTTCAATTGTAGAACCCCCGAATCGACAAAAAGCTCCCAATCTCGGTGAGCGACTGACGAAATCTACTTTCCGCTCGCCTATGTAATTTCGCAAGTCCTTTCCATCGACAAATTGACAAATCATCTCATTGACAAATCATTCCCCATTTGCTAATTTTCAAATTTGTTAATTCCTGATTGCCAAATCGCTAACCCAGATGTGACTGACGAAATCTAATTCCGCTCGCCCAGGTGATTTAGTAAGTCCTTACCCCACCCAATAGCTACCTGGTTGCTCATTTTCAAATTTTCAAATCCCTTACCTAATCAAACCAAGCAAGTACTCCCCATATCCGCTTTTCATGAGAGGTTCTGCAACTTTCTTCAACTGTTCTGAATTGATGAACTTCATTTGAAATGCAATCTCCTCGATGCAGCCTATCTTTAAACCCTGCCGCTCTTCAATGACCTGCACAAATTGACCAGCCTGCATCAGGGAATTAAACGTTCCTGTATCCAACCAGGCGGTTCCACGACTTAAAACCCCAACTTTTAGTTTTCCCTGTTGTAAATACTCACGGTTTACATCCGTTATCTCGTATTCCCCCCTTGGTGATGGCTTGATATTTTTGGCAATCTGCACTACTGAATTATTGTAGAAATATAATCCCGGGACAGCATAATTGGATTTTGGCTTAAGGGGTTTTTCTTCAATAGAAAGTGCATTAAAGTCTTTATCAAATTCAACTACTCCATATCGTTCAGGGTCAGATACCTGGTAGGCAAATACAATCCCCCCTTCAGGATTCTGAATTGACGGTAAGAGGTTGCTGATAGAATCCCCATGAAAGATATTATCCCCGAGTATTAGTGCAACATCATCGTCAGCAATAAACTTTTCACCGATCACAAAAGCCTGAGCAAGCCCGTTCGGGACTTTTTGTTCAGCATAAGAAAATTTACAACCTATCCGGCTTCCATCGCCCAGAAGTTTCTCAAAATTGGGAAGGTCATGCGGAGTAGAGATGATCAGAATCTCACGAATTCCTGCCTGCATCAGGGTAGAAAGCGGGTAATAAATCATTGGCTTATCGTAAACAGGCATCAACTGCTTGCTCACCGCCAAGGTAAGTGGATGCAACCTGGTTCCTGATCCTCCTGCGAGTATAATTCCTTTCATTGCTTTCTAGTTGTTGGTTGTTAGTTTGTTGATTGTTGGTAAGATCCTACTAAATGTCAAAAGATGTACTCCGTCATCCCCAACGAAGTAGGGACCAATTTGCTAATTTCCAAATTTGCTCATTCCTAATATCCAAGTCGCTTAGCAGGATGTGACTGACGAAATCTACTTTCCGCTCGCCTATGTGATTTCGCAAGTCCTTTCCCCTCCCGATAGTTATCGGGATGCTAATTATCAAATTTGCTAATTTGCTAATTCTCTTCCATCGACAAACCCTTAAAACCCCTGCTCCCCAGTCAATCTCAAATCGCCGGTTGATTGAACAATCTCGTAATACGAAAAATCTTCATTTGCCCAAAAACTGGTCCCATAAAGTATATTCTGGTTGGAGGTAATACTGACAAGTCTGTTCGAATAAAATCGCTTTTTGGTTTCATCCCAAATCAGTTCTTCGGATTTAAATGTCTCGCCTTTAATATTAGTGACAACAACATTCCGCTTAAGTTCAACAATATTCTCACGCTCGCGACGAATTGCATAATCAGCCTTAACCCGACTGGATTCCTGTTGATACGGATCATAAAAAATCACAGTCACACCTTTATTCATCTCAATATAAGGCTTCTCTGTTTTAAAATTAAGTAATTCGGGGGTGATAAGTTTGGCTTTTACAATCGAAGAATCACTGTAAATGATTTCTACACCTGTGGATTTATCAACAGGGACCAACATTTTCTTAGCAGATATTTGTTCAACCTTGCGCAGATCATTTTCACAGGCAAACAGCAGAAGTATTCCTACATAAAGAACAGCACCGTATATGCAGCGCCGGATTTTCATACATTAATCAATATAGGTTTTCTGGAACCACTTATCATTTAGCGTAAAGCCAAGATGAATATTAACAAACCGATCCCGAACAAGGTTGTTCATTTCGGTGCCGCGCTGGCCAATCTCTGTAGACAGATTTATTTTGTAGAAACTGGATCGGTTACGGGGTAGTGGGAAACCAAATCCAAAATTAAGAGCATATTGATTGATATCATTGTTGCCAATCTTTACAAAGGTTTTGTCGTATTTAACCCCTAAACGGTAATCAATTAGTTTAAAATAACTGCTAACAGAATTTGCATCCGGTGTAAACTGTCCGCCCACAATAATACCATAGCTGTCATTTAAGCCCGGGTTTGTACTTCCTTCCCTATAGTCTGACCACCTACTGAAGGTGACATCAGCCCCAAACAGCCATTCATTCGTCTTTTCAAAGGCAAAACCGGCTGTATGAGTTAAGGGCATTTGAATTTTAGTTTTAGCTCCCTCTGCAAAATAGGTACTATCAGCAGCAGCAAGTTCGTCACCTAATACATCTTTTCTGTACCGGGTGGTAACAGTATTACTTTTAGAGTTCAGGCCATTCCCGGAGTTTCCAGAATAACCCAAAATGAGTTTGGTCTTACTACTAATTTCAGCAGAGTACTGTAAGGCATAATCATAACTCATGCCTCCAACAGAATTGCTGTATTGAGTACGGGAGTTAAAAGCCACTGTAGACTCATTCACAAACTCAAAAGCTCTTGTTTGTTTCAGGCTTCCGAAAAGATAAGCAACGTTAAAACCTAAACTCAGATTTTTATTTATCCTAAAGCCATAACCCAAATAAGCTTTTGACATTCCACCTTCGCCCCCGTAAACATAATTTACTTTGCTTGTATCAACCGTGCCGGAATTCATAAATTGATACCCCAGATCACTGTATGGAACAAGACCGAAACTAACCGCCGAAAATCTATTTACAGGCACACCAAAAGTAATATGGCTTAGCGTGGAGTTAAACTGCCTTTTTCCGGATACCCCTCCCTTACTTAATTTTCGGAGATCCATCGAAGCCCCAACATCAAAAGTAGTCAGTTCGAGGGTTGAATAAGATGCCGGGTTTGCAAGATTTATATTATCATACAATCCTGGTTTACGAATTCCCATGCTTAAACCGCCCATTCCCCTGTTCTGGGGTAATAAAGAACCACTCAGGTCACCCAGACCAAATTGTGAATACGGAGAGGAAGAAGTTACTTGTGCTGTTGCAGAAAAACTCATTGCAAACAGAAAAAGAAAAAATATATTTCTAAATGTCTTAATCATTGTTGTTTATAACTTCATTTAAACCAATTAATACCAAATCAGGCTCGGTTTTTAAAGTGTGGGCAAAGATGCTATTTTTAAGCCTAGTATCAAAAAAAATCGCATCCCCTCCGCATAGTATAACCAATAATCCGGGATATCGGGATCTGTAGATCTCAATCATCCCCCTAACTTCCTCAGTACAACCATTCAATACCCCTGAAAGCATCGCAGTTGGGGTGTCATATCCCTGCCAGTCAGTATAGTTTGTAAGTTCAACCTCCGGCAATCGTCCGGTGAACGTATGCATAGCCTGTAACCTCATGTTTAAGCCCGGTGAGATACTCCCTCCTTCGTAAACCCCTGCTGTGTCAACCGCGTCGTAAGTAATACATGTACCCGCATCAATAACCAGACAATTCGTATCTGGAAAAAGTGATTTGGCACCAATTACTCCGGCAAGCCTGTCTAAACCCAAAGTTTCAGGACTTTTGTATTTATTAATCACCCCTGCATTTACACTTGCCGAGAATCGGATATATTTTGTCTTTTCTTTCAGGAGGTCTTCCAGAATAATTATATCATCATTGACAGATGAAATTATGCTGTGGGTAATCTGGTGAGTACCAAGCAAAGCCTTCAATTGAATAGTATCAATCTTCCCGGTATTCCCCGACTCAGTAAGTTTGCGTTTATCAAAAACAGCAAACTTTGTTCTTGAGTTGCCAATATCAATAACCAGGTGCGCCATTAAATTTCAAATAAAGACTCCATAATACCCCACAAAGCTATTTAATTTTTGAAGCCGACAGATCTTATTTCTGTTAAAAAAGGTTAAATCGTTCTACTTATCAGAATAACTGGAAATAAATAATACAGGCTGCCAGAACCAAATAAAGGCTTTCATAAATCCATCTTTTGCCCGAGTGAAGAAAATAGTACGCCATCAGGGCAGAAGCAGGCGGGACACAGAACAAAAAATGATACAGAACCAGATTCTGTTTTAAATAGAAAGATAAAAGTCCGATAATGAACATAAAAAATAAAAGTTGGAACGATTTTCTAAGTTGAACTACACTTCTGAAAAAGTTCTGCTGCAATTGAAAAAAGCCCAGAACTAATATTATTATCACAGGTATCAGTACCAGAGAATCATAAAGGTTGATGCGAAGATTGGTAGGAAATTTAGTTGTTAAAGGCAACCATATACGATAGAACTTGTCCAAAGAATCATTCCAATAATAAAAAACGGCAAGAAAAAAGAAAATGGTAATAAATCCTGCAATAACTGCAAACCATTCTCTCCAGTTGAAAGGTCTGAAGATTACCAGACTGATCCATATTAGGGGAAGCATAGATATAAATGGGAAATAGACAAGGGTTCCTAAAGCCACAATCATTCCCAGATCATACATAACAGACCTTACCTCATCTCTTTTGTAAATACTCAGAAACTTATCGATCATCCATAATAACAAAAAATTGCATACCAACACCGGACTTAAAAGCAGGAAAGGACTGAGTAAACTTCCTGTAGTAACATACATCAATGCGGGTAAAAAAGTAGGCTTCCCCAGCAGACCGTATGAATTAATTATTCTGTTAAACATTAAAGCCTGAATAATCAGAATAGTTTGTGCAATTAAAACGTTTCCTAAAGAACTGAATGCATTTTCGAGAGGGATATCCAACAACAGCCTTGCAAAAGGCTCCATAAACTCAAAACTAATTTCTTCAGGCAAATGAATAAATATACCAACCCTGAGAAGAGTGGCGATCCCTATCAGAAGAATGATGTTTAATGGATTAATACTTCTGAACTGCTTAATCATTTTAGTAGTGAGTAGTGCGTATTGAGTATTGAGTATTGAGTACTGGAAAATTTGAATAAAATATGCTATTTTGTACCTTAATTAGAAACCTCTGACCTCCGACCTCCGGCTTTCAGCTTTTAAGCCTCCTCCCAATCTTCCTAAGTTGCCTTGTATGATGCACAGTATGCACTTCAATAAACCGGAACCATTCTTCTGCATTCAAAAGCCCAAGTCGGGGGTGTTTTGATTTTTGAAAGGAATCTGCCTGATGAATTTTTGATTTGACCTCCCCAAGACGGATTTTAAATTTAGAGATCAGATCAAGTGCATCCTCCCTGCTGATCTTTTTCGTCATTGCAGCAATCTTTGCCGGGGCTTTAAACTTTACAGGGGGAAATCTTCCAAAAAACAAAATAAGCCAGGCAAGCCAGTGAATTCGTTTCCTGTTCGGAACTCCAATGCCAGCAATACATTTCTCGATTGCAAGAAGTGATAACAGGTTGGATTGAAAGATATGAGAATAGGTTTCCGAATAGGACCATCCGCCATCCTGAGGACTTTGAATAAATTCTTCCTCAGATACTTTTACCAGAAGCTTCTCATATACTGATACAGTACTCAGCAGGGATCTGTAATGCCTTTCTACACTCATAATAAGGTCATAAGTTCACTCAAACATGTTATATCCTGCTCCACATCCCCTGGTTTTTCCTTTCTTTCAGGATTAAAATAAATAGCTTTCATTCCATAATCCTGTGCTCCCCGAATATCAGCCTCAAGACTATCCCCAATCATGATACTTTCAGAAATACCAGCATTTGCGAGACCCAGTGCATGATTAAAAATAGCCCTGTCCGGTTTGTTAAAACCCACTACCTCTGAAATAACGACATTTTCGAAATATAAATTGAGACTATTGTTACTGACTTTTAGTTCAGTTGATTCCTTGAACCCATTTGATATCAGATGCAATGAATACCTTTCTTTCAGGTAACGAAGGGTTTCATGTGCTTTGGGAAATAAATTTGTTTTTGTAGGACAAATAGTGACATAATCATCCTCAAAATGCTGAGGAATAAGATCAGGTGAAAGTCCGAGGTCAATAAATGTTTTGGAAAATCTGGTTTCCCTGAGCATTTGTTTAGTGATTTTACCCACATGGTATTCTGCCCAAAGCTGATGGTTATTATGGGTATAAACTTCAATAAAACGATCTGGAGAATTCAATCCTAGATCCCTGAGTTTATAAGTATGATAAAGTTCATTCAATGTCTCCTCTGCATTTTTATCAAAGTCCCAGATTGTATGATCCAGATCAAAAAAAAGATGTTTATAGTGCATTAAAACTGATTGCTAAATTTACCTGCAAAGTAACGGATAATAGCCGAAAAGGGAATGCCTATATTTTCTTTAAAAACAAGGCTTTATTCCTTAACACCGAAGGATAAATCACCTGCATCACCCAGACCAGGCACTATGTAGGATTTTGTAGTCAGTTCTTCATCTACAGAACCAATCCAGAGTTTAGCTTTTGGGAGATTTGCCTTTATGTGTTCAATGCCAACCTTACACGCAATAACCCCTACAATGTGCAATTCTTTAATCTTATATTGAGCCAATAATTCCTTACAGCAAAGAACCATACTCTCTCCGGTTGCAATCATAGGATCTGCTACAATCAGGATTTTGCCATCCAGGGATGGAGCAGATATATATTCGATCTTGATAATAAAGTTATGCCCTTTAGTTGTTTTACGATAGGCAGAAATAAAAGCAGAATCGGCCCGGTCAAAATAGTTTAATAAACCCTGATGAAGAGGTAAGCCAGCTCTCAGAATCGTGGCCAGTACGGGTAGTTCATTCATAACAGGAACCGATGCTGTTCCAAGACTAGTCTCAAACTCTGTTTCGGTAAAACTCATAGTCTTACTTATTTCATAGGCGAAAATTTCACCCAAACGCTCCATATTTTTCCGAAAACGCATGCTATCCTGCTGAATCTGCGCATCACGCAGTTCGGCGAGAAAATGATTTGCGATTGAGTTGCTTTGATCTAGTATAAATGCCATGGTTAAATTTAAGGAATAATCTCTTATTTGGTGAAATTTGTCAATGAGCAAATTTGAGAATGAGCAAATTAGCAAATGGGACGAGTGTTTCAGAATGTAATTCTACTACCAACTTTCCTCTGGTCGGTGTTATCACCGTACCAGTAACCCTCTGGTCGGTGTTATCACCGTACCATAATCATCCTACATTTGCTAATTTACTCATTTCCTCATTTTCTAATTAACAACACTTCTTTGTTATCTTTGCCCTATCTTATGGAATTCAAACTCACTTCCGAATATCAACCCACGGGCGACCAGCCGGAGGCGATCAGGCAATTGGTGGAAGGGGTTAATGCCGGCGAACATTATCAGACCTTGCTTGGTGTAACAGGTTCAGGTAAAACCTTTACCATTGCTAATGTAGTGCAGCAAACACAAAAACCAATGCTGGTGCTCAGCCATAATAAAACACTTGCAGCCCAGCTTTATGGAGAATTTAAGCAATTTTTTCCTGAAAATGCGGTGAATTATTTTGTATCCTACTATGATTATTATCAGCCCGAAGCCTATATAGCATCATCCAATACCTATATCGAAAAGGATCTTCAGATTAATGAGGAGATTGAAAAACTCAGGCTGCGCACAACCTCCTCCCTGATGTCGGGCAGGCGGGATATCATCGTGGTTTCATCCATTTCCTGTATCTATGGTATGGGGAATCCTGAGGATTTCTCAAATTCAATATTCCGCTTTGCTGTTGGCACCAAAATTAGCCGAAATGCTTTCCTGCACCGCCTGGTTGAAATACTGTATTCCAGAACTACCGTTGATTTCCGCCGTGGAACATTCAGGGTGAAGGGTGATACTGTGGATATCTACCCGGCATATATGGATTTTGCCTATCGTGTTTCTTTTTATGGGGATGATATCGAAGAGCTAAGCACAATTGATCCCGCATCGGGAAAAACCCTGGAGAAAATGGATCATCTGGCTATTTTTCCTGCAAATTTATTTGTCACCCCAAAGGATCGGCTTACACAATCCATTTGGGCCATTCAGGAGGAACTTGAGGGTCGCAAACAGCAGTTTATTGATGAAAAACGATTTTTAGAGGCTAAAAGACTGGAAGAGCGGGTTAACTATGACCTGGAGATGATCCGGGAGTTAGGTTATTGCAGCGGAATTGAAAATTACTCCCGCTTTTTCGATGGGAGAACCCCCGGAATGCGCCCATTCTGCCTGCTGGATTACTTCCCAAAAGATTACCTGATGGTTATTGATGAAAGCCATGTAACCGTTCCCCAAATCCGGGCGATGTATGGGGGCGACCGTTCCAGAAAGCTTTCCCTGGTTGATTATGGTTTCCGGCTACCTGCCGCTCTGGATAACCGACCTCTGAACTTTAATGAATTTGAAAAACTTGCCCCGCAAACTATTTATGTGAGTGCTACTCCCGGTGATTACGAATTAGAACAAACTGAAGGGGTATTTGTTGAGCAGGTAATCAGGCCCACCGGACTCCTCGATCCGGAAATTGAAATCCGGCCAGTTGTAAACCAGGTAGATGACCTGCTTGATGAGATCGATAAAACCGTCAAATTAGGTGATAGGATACTCGTTACCACATTGACCAAACGAATGTCTGAAGAGCTTACAAAATATATGAATCGCCTTGGAATTAAGGTGAGATACATTCACTCCGAAGTAAAAACAATGGAGAGAGTTGAAATTCTGCGGGATCTGAGGCTCGGGGTTATTGATGTCCTGATTGGGATAAACCTGCTTCGGGAAGGTCTGGATCTTCCGGAAGTTTCGTTAGTAGCAATTCTGGATGCCGATAAGGAAGGTTTCCTTCGTTCAGAACGATCATTAATCCAGACTATTGGGCGTGCAGCCCGAAATGACCGTGGACGGGTAATTATGTATGCTGATAAAATTACCAATAGTATGCGCGTCACTATCGAGGAAACTAATCGAAGGAGAGAGAAACAGGTCGCATACAATACAAAACATGGTATTACACCTAGGACAGTTGGAAAATCCCGGGAAGCAATCATCGAGCAGACTTCCGTAATGGATTTTAAAGGTGGCGTTCAGAAAGCTTACGTTGAGAAGGAAATGACCGATAGTCTCGCAGCTGATCCTATTGTGCAGTACATGACCAAGTCCGAATTACAGAAATCCATTGATAAAACAAAAAAGGATATGGCATTGGCCGCGAAAGAAATGGACTTTCTTCTTGCCGCAAAATTACGGGATGAAATGTTTGCATTGGAGAAGGTGATGGAGGAAAGGTTTAGTTAATTGACAGTTGAGAGTTGAGAATGGAGAGTTAAATCCATTTGAAGATTAAAAATTAAATTTAAAATGAACCACCAATTCAATAACAACTAATTATGGACAGAAAAGACATTTACCCCGGACTAGAAGTAGATATCATTCTTAAAAAGGACCAGCGCAGTGGCGTCCGAACCAGGGGGATTGTGCAGGCACTGCTAACCAGTGCAGCTTTTCACTCCAGAGGTATAAAAGTGAGGCTTGAAGACGGACAGATAGGCCGGGTAGTGCAAATATTCCCATAAATCTGTTAAAACCATTGAGCTCAATTCAAACTCCATTCCCAATTTGCTAATCACTGTTGTCCGGTAAAAATAAAATGTTTAAAAATATCCTTGTAAAAAGTATTGTGAACGATTTTATTTCCTGATTTCAAAAAGCAAGCCCCGCTGTTAGCGCACTCGCTCAATAGGCCCCGCTTTTAAGCGGGGTATACAAGGGGGATATTCCGGGCTTCAGCCCAAAATAATCCGTTTATACCGGAACACCCCCATCGGGCTTCAGCCCGATTAAATGTTGTCGGCGCTGAAGCACCGGTTTACGTTATTTTCTAACCTGCTATATGTGGGGCTGAAGCCCGAATTGAATCACTCCGATTACAACCCGCCTGAAGGCGGGCCCTATTGAGCGATACTTCTATACCCGAGATTAAAATAATTCAATCATTAAGAAAATACCCTCTTTCCTAAATATGGCAAGAGTTTCAATTCTGCTGCCGGGCTAAACCTTAATAAAAACTTTCCCCGGACACTAGTAATTTGCTAATTATCTCAATTTGCTAATTGCTATCCCTCATTTACTAACCCGATAGCAATCGGGTTGCGAATTAGCTTTAATCGTAATTCCATTGTAACATTTCATCCGATTTGAAACATTTTAAAGAAATTAACGTCTATATTTGAGTATTACATTTCGTTATTATGGCAGTTTTAAAGTTTTTATTCATTACTATTTGTATTCTCTGGCTCATCAAAATGATAGCCCGGGTGCTTTTACCATTCGCTTTCCAAAAAATGATGACAAAAGCACAGAATCAAGCTAATCAACGTTATCAGCAACAACATAACCAAAATCCTGATGGCCGTATCCGTGTAGATTATATGCCACCAAAAGACAAAAAACACGATGATCAGGCAGGTGACTTTGTGGAGTATGAGGAAATTAAAAACCCCTGATTCCCTTCCCGACTATTCTTTTTTCATTTCTGAAGCAGCTTATCAACCAGTTCACGCTCGTATTTTGCCCGAATTACCCAATAATTAAGATTTATTTTCATAAAGCTCGATAACAAGCCTTGCAGGTTTAAGCTTTTTTCTATTTTTGGCATTCAACTAATTTAAGCAGAATGAATAACTGGTTTAAACGCAATGGGGTACATCTGGCCATAATAGGAATATTTATCGCCTTATGTTTTGTGTATTTCAGTCCGGCATTGCAGGGTAAAGCCCTCTATCAGAGTGATGTTCTCATGGCTCAGGGAATGCAAAAGGAAATCATGGATGTTAAGGCAAAGGATGGTAAAGGGCCTTTATGGACAAATTCCATGTTTGGCGGTATGCCTGCGTTTCAAATATGGGTTCAGTATCCAAACAATGTAACGAGCTATGTGATTTCATTCTTTAAAACTACATTCCCAAACCCGATCGATACCGTACTTCTTTATCTTTTAGGTGCTTACCTATTGTTCTGCGTTTTAAGAATGAACCCATGGCTTGCAGCTGCCGGCGCTATCGCATTTGCATTTTCATCATATAATTTCCAGATCATCGATGCCGGTCATAGCAATAAAGCAATGGCTATTGCATTTTTCCCACCTATTCTGGCAGGAATTATAATGACTTTCAGGAGGCAATACCTTCTTGGTGCTATCTTAACAGCTTTATTCCTTGCAATTGAGATCAGAACCAACCATATTCAGATGACCTATTATCTGTTTATTGCCCTGCTTATTTATGTTGGAATTGAACTTTATCATGCGGTTAAAACAAAAACCACTCAGGATTTTCTGAAATCCTTTGGATACCTCGCTGCTGCTGCTTTGCTTGCAATTGCAGTCAATGCAGGTATGCTCTGGACAACTTATGAATATGGCGCAGAAACTATCCGTGGAAAATCTAATTTAAAAACTGAAAAGTCTGAACCAAATAATGGCCTTGACCGTGAATATGCTTACCAATGGAGTCAGGGACTTGGTGAAAGTCTGACATTTCTGGTGCCGAATGCTTATGGAGGCGCATCCGGCGCAGGAAATCTGGATGAAAATTCAGAAGTTGCAAAAACCCTCGCTACCAGAGGGGTTCCTGCAGAGCAGCTTATACCCGCCATGCAGCAATTATCGCAGATTGGACTCAGTACATACTGGGGAGATAAACAATTCACTTCCGGCCCATGGTATTTTGGAGCGATTATCTGCTTCCTGTTCGTACTCGGTTTATTTATTGTAAAAACCAGAATAAAATGGTGGATTCTGAGTGCAAGTCTTTTGTGTCTGCTGCTCTCTTTCGGAAGGCACCTTCCATTCCTTTCTGATCTGTTCTTTGATTATTTCCCGCTCTACAATAAGTTTAGGGCCGTTGAATCTATCCTGGTTATTACCGCCTTTCTAATTCCGGTACTGGCAATTCTTGCAGTAAAAGAAGTTGCCTTCCACACAGAAGATCCAAAAAAACTGAACAAAAGCCTTTTAAATAGTTTATACATAACCGGCGGACTCTTAATAATCCTAATTGCTGTTCCAACTGTATTACTGGATTTCAAAACACAGAACCATAATGCATTTATTGAACAATTAACTCAAGTAGCCAGTGGTGACCGGGCATTTGCCGACTCTGTCGCTAAAGCGCTGGTAGATGACAGAATAAGTATGGCAAGGATGGACGCATTACGTTCCCTCTTCTTTATTCTCGTTGGAGCAGGCTTAATCTGGGCATTGATCAGAAAGAAAATGAACCCAGAGCTCACATTTATAATTTTGGCTGCTGTAATACTTGTTGATATGTGGAATATCGACCGACGCTATCTGAATAATGAAAAATTTGTAGATAAGAGTGTTCTCGCGCAACAGTTCAAGACAAGGGATGTGGATCAACTCATTCAAAGGGATGGTTCATATTATCGTGTCCTTGATCTTGCTTCCGGAAATCCATTTTCGAATTCAATCCCATCTTACTTTCATAAAAGTATCGGCGGTTATCATGCCGCAAAATTGAAAAGATATCAGGAGGTTCTGGATAAACAATTTAATGGTGCCATTAATGAAGATGTTCTGGATATGCTGAACACCAAGTATCTGATCACTTCTGATCAAAGTGGCCAGAAAGAAACCATGGTAAACCGTGCTACAGCTGCCGGAAATGCCTGGTTTGTACAGTCTGTTGAATATGTTAAAAGTGCGGATGAAGAAATGCTCGCAATCAGTAGCTTCGATCCAAAAAAGGTAATGGTTGTACATGAAGAGTTCAAGCCGCTAATTGATATAAAAAAGGTTGGCTACGACGGAAACGCTTTCATCAGACTTACAAATTACCATCCTGATCATATGACCTATGAATATTCCTCTGGCCGTGATGCTCTTGCCGTATTTTCAGAAGTATGGTATGATAAAGGCTGGAATGCCTATGTTGACGGAGAGAAAATCCCTTATTTCAGAGCGGATTATCTTTTAAGAGCTGCCCAATTACCCGGAGGAAACCATAAACTCGAATTCAAATTTGAACCGACGTCTTATTATACAGGGGAAACTATTTCACTTATCGCTTCAATCCTGCTTGTTCTGGGTTTGGCATATGCAATCTATACAGAAAACCGGAGAAGGACCCCGGAGCCGGCAAAAGCATGATCCCGTCATTTTCGATGAGCGGAAATAATTTCCCTATGGTCGGTGTTATCACCGTACCATAAGGAACTCACATCTTGTGGTCGGTGAAAAACACCGACCACAGGAGCGAAACGTAAAACTTACAACTTATTACTCCCTCAATCATTCGTCCTCCTATGCTTCAGGTAGTAAAAAGCCAACTTGCCTGCAATAACCAAATGATTAAATACATTGGGAATAAGCCCGTAATGCTTTGAAAAAATATGGAAACGCTCAATCAAACTCTGACGGTGCTTCTTTTTTGACATTCCACCAACCAGATACTTTGCTACATACATTCTCGTATTAACAATCTTTCCGGCCTTTTTAGCAGCCTTAATAATCCAATCAATATCTGCACTCAGTTTATATTGGGAATCATAAGGCTCGGTCAGCGACTTACGAATATAAATTGCCTGGTGACTGATGCTCATCCCATATTTAAAATCTTTCCAGGTAAAAGTTTCAGGAGCTTTATGCCTTCTTTGTCCGAGACTTTTCCAGTCTTCATCATACATTTCTGTCTCACCATAATAGATATCAGCATCTGGAGCGGAGGCAAATACATTTTCAACAGTTTCAGAGGCATATAATTCATCACCTGAATTCATAAACAAAATATAATCACCAGAAGCTAGTGATAGTCCTTTGTTCATCGCATCATAAATACCCTTATCCTTTTCAGAAATCAGTTTAGCCAATCTGCCCTCATATTTTTTCAAAATTTCCAGAGTCCCATCAGTAGAGGCGCCATCAATTACCAGGTATTCAATGTTAGGGTAGGTTTGATTCAACACCGACAGAACCGTTCGTTCAATATCCCGGACATTGTTATAAACAATCGTAACGACAGTTAATTTAGGCTGGAACATGATTTTTTAGCAATGATTCATATAATTCAATATGCCTGCGCGCGATTTTATGCTCTGAAAAATGCTCTTCAATAGTTCTTCGGGAATTTGCCTTCAAAACCTGGCGGTTGGCAGAATAAACCCAGGCAATTCCACGGGCAAGGTCTGCAGAAGAACGATACTCAGCCAGGTAACCATTTTGCTGGTGCTGAACCATATCCGGAATTCCACCTGTCCTGAACGCAACTACCGGAGTACCGCAGGCAAGGCTCTCCATTACCGTGTTGGGGAGATTATCTTCAAGCGAAGGAGCCAGAAAAACATCTGCTGCGCTATAACACAAAGCCAACTTTTCATCATCGGTAATAGTCCCAAGAAAAGTAGTTTTGATTGGGAACTCAGGAACATTCTTCTCATCCCGGTTGCCAAAAATGATCAGTTCCATCTTCTCAGGATCAAAACCATAATTCGTGGCGAACAATTCTATTGCGTCAACCAGGTAACTTGTTCCCTTATGCATATCCATACGGGATGGCATAAAACCACTCATCATAATAAATTTATCAGGTGCTAAACCAAGCACTTCACGGGACATGGCTTTATCGCCTGGCCTAAAAACCGCGGTATCCAGGGTATTTGGAATATTTACAATTTTCGCTGATCTGAGCATACTGCTCATCCGAACCGAATCAGCCATCCATCTCCCGGGAGCGACAACGGTAAATTTAAGACCTGAATACGCATTTTTCTTTTGAAGCCAGATTTTATGAGAGCTGTCATCCGGGGAAGAATTTTTCAGTATCGGACAATTACCACATTCCTTCAGAAAATGATCACATTCATACCGCACATGGCATCCCCCGGTAAATGCATTGCTGTCATGGAAAGTCCATACAATGGGTTTATTCAAAGTAGTTAATTTTGCAAGATCAGCAGGCCGTAAGAAAGCATGATTGATCCAATGCAGGTGTATAATATCCGCAGATCGAAGCAAGTCAAACTTTGAAACATCCCTGCCCCAAAGCGGAAATGAAAAAGGTATTGGCAGTGGTTTGGTATAGAACTTAGAATAATACCGTTCGAGGAGGATTCCAAATGCAGTAAGCCATTTATTGAAAAAACCTTTGGATAGATTGACTACAACTGGATTATCCCTGAACAGAAAATTAACTGCCAGCTCAGAATCCATCCCTTCAGCTTTCAAGGCTTTATTCAGTCGCGAACACGCACGTCCAGCTCCGCCATTACCGGCATATGAATTCAAATGGATAATTCTCACTATCCCAAAAATACAATTCATATCACTAACAGAAAGATTTTCAGAAAACAATTTGCTTTGCTTGCTATTTTCACAAGCATATCTAAAATTTTGTTTTCTTTGCTAATGCATGGGAAATCAATTAACCGACAGGCAGTTTTGGACATACTATTGGGAATCTAAACCCGATCTGGCTATTCAGATCAACAAGGATTACCTATTTCACCAGCAACTGGAAGAAATAGTTAAAACAAATAATGTTCAGACGGCTATTGAACTGGGCGGATTTCCGGGATATTATTCCATCTTCCTGCACAAATACCTGGGGGTAAAAACCACTCTTTTCGATTATTTTATTCATCCCGATATTTTAAGAAAGGTACTAAACAAAAATGGTCTGGATGAAAGTGATATTCCGGTTATTGAGAATGATGTATTTCAATATCAGCCTGAACAAAAATATGATCTGGTTCTATCCTGCGGTTTGATTGAGCATTTTAAGGATACCAAAGATATTATTGAACGGCATCTTGAATTTTTAAAGCCGGGGGGTACTTTATTCATTACCCTTCCTAATTTCAGAGGTGTGAATGGCTGGGTTCAAAAGACTTTCGACAGAGATAATTACAATAAACACTATATCGAATGCATGGATACCGAATATCTTGCAACGATACTGGAAGAACTTGGCCTGAAATCCATAAAATCCTTATACTTTGGCAGATACAGTGTTTGGCTGGAAAACAAAGATCAAAAATCAGGAATGACCAAAGCATTTATCAAGACCATTTGGTTCATTGGAAAGGTAGCTACTACCCTGATACCTCTTGAATCAAAATTCTTATCACCTTACATCGTTCTGGAGGCAAAGAAATAAATGGGATAATTTTAAATAGCCCGGTGCTTTAGCTCCGGGCGAAAATCCGGTTTTCAGATCGGGCTTTAGCCCAAAACCTAAGAGACATGAACGGAACAAATAGCGGTGCTTCAGCGCCGAAATGCCGTTAAATAACCTCAATCTACCATTCCTTAACCCGAATTTTTATTATTCCAAAACTTTCGAATATTGTAGTCTAAATACCTGCAATGTCATTTATAAAAATAATTATCCATTGTGTATGGAGCACAAAAAATCGAATTCCATTTTTAAAATCATCGGAATTCCGGAATGAACTTTGGGATCACATTCGTCACAATTCGAAAAAGAAGAATATCTATATAGATACCATAAACGGATATGATGACCATTGCCATTGTCTCATTTCTCTGAAAAGCGATCAATGTATAAAGGATGTTCTGCAACTTATCAAAGGGGAATCTTCGAGATGGATAAACCTGAGAGGGGGATTTAACAATTCGTTTGCAGCAAAATTTGAATGGCAGGATGAATACCTGGCAATTTCTGTTTCTGAATCCAATTTAGCAATGGTAAGAGAATACATTAAAAATCAGGAAATGCATCATAAGAAAAAATCATATGAAGAAGAATATAAGGCTTTTATTGAAAAACTAGGATTCAATCAAATCAGAGTAGATTAATGTTATATCTATCGGGCTAAAGCCCAATGTAATTTTCCTCACATGTTGCAGAATATTGGGCTGAAGCCCGAAAACGAACAATCTCATTGACCCCAGCTAAAGCTGGAGCCTATTGAGCGACCGTACTGGTCATGCCATTAATATAAGGAACATATCGAAATGCTAAGGTGGCCAAAATAATGGCAGTTTACTTGTTACGATGAAAGGATGAAATTATTGAAACTTTATCCGTCAATTATTGAGCGAGAAGACACTTGATTACGGGTGAAATGTTTGAATAAAAAATACCGGGGATTGGGCTAGCCATATCGCTCAATAGCCCGGTGCTTTAGCTCCGGGTTAGTATCCGGTTTTCAGACTGGGCTTTAGCCCAAAACCTAAGCGACCAGAACGGAACAAATACCGGTGCTTCAGCGCCATAATGCCGAAAAACAGTCAGATCCCTTTTATTTTCTGTTTCGTAAACCGCAATATCCTTTGCCATAAGCTTCCCTTCCGGGTTTTCAGGAAATCCTTAATTGCCAGATAAGCTTCCTTATTCTCCTCAATTTTTTCTGGAAAAGTTGTTACCGGAACTGGATTAATAATCACATGATAAATATCATTTAAACCCGAATGAATTCCAGAGCCGTCATGCCCAATATTATTAATCAGGGATTTTGAAGGATTCAGTGTTAGTCCTCCCTTAAGAAATATTGAAGCGTACCAGCGTATCGCCCATGAATTATTTCTGCCCCGTTTAAATTCAATAATCTGTTTCCAGAAATTCATAGTACCCTCAATGGAGAATTCAAGTCTCTTCCTCCTGTCGAACCGGGCAATTATCTTATTAATATCAGGTTCAAAATCTTTCCAGGCTCTTTCCCAGGTTGCCCAACCCCAGCTGGTTGCGGCGCGGTAAAAAAAGGTTTGTGGTAAGTTTTCAGCATTCAGCGGATACATATAAGCACCAATGTGCATCACCTTTTCTTCGTTCTGATACCGAACCAGGGCATCATTAAAATATTGCAGGGTATATGCCGAACTGATCAGATCATCTTCAAATACAATCACTTTACCATATTCAGAAGCCAACATGCTCACCCCGTCAATAATAGACTCAGCCAGACCGAAATTAGTTTTCCGTTCAATCAGCTCAACCGATTTAAAGCCATCAACCTGTTTGATAATATCCCTCACTTCATCCACTAACACTTGTTGTGAGGGATCTTTAGCAGCATCTGAAAAGATAAAAAGCCGGGATTCATCCGCCAGCAAATTTTGCTGTAAAAACTTTATTGTCCGCCTGGTATGCTCCGGACGGTTATAAACGAATAAAGCTATTGGGGCAAAGTTCTGCATTATTTAGTATTGAGTATTGAGTACATAGTATTTAGTACGGAAAATTCGAGTAAATTATATAATTTACATCTCCATTTTTCAACTGTCAACTGTCAACTGTCAACTGTCAATTAAAAAAATTCCTTCTCCGTAAATCCGTGTTGCCTTCCTTTATGTTTCAAGCGTGTAGCTGCAACCTCTTCTTTTGAAACTTTATCAGTTGAATTAGTCCAGGAACCACGGATATAACTTAAAACCTGCGCAATATCTTCATCCGAAAAATTGGTATTCGAAGCAATCCCGGGCATTTCGCCACTGACATCCGGTGCCTTGTATAATTTTTTACTAACTGTTATTGGTCCAGTAAGTCCATAAAGAACGACTGCTGCCAGCCTTTTCTTATCCCCCGTAACCCAATCTGAGTTATTTAGTGGAGGCGCCAATCCATTAACCCCATTCCCATCAGCTCCATGACAGGCCTGACAAATGCTCCTGTACAAGGCAAGACCCTTTGGAAATTCCTTCGCAGGATCCGTAGTATTGACCTTCCTTTTTGCCATATCATCGACTATTTTTTTAAGACGTTTGATGAGTACCAGACTCGTATCCGGATTAATACTTGTAAATTCTTTATAAAAACCTGCTTCCCTGTTTTGCAAATTACTGATTATTGCATCAGAAATAAAACTATTGCCAGCATACTTTTTAGAGATTTCCAGTAAAAGTTTACCGGCTGCTGCCGGATCAAAAGCATGTACGTGAGGGTTCAAAAAAGCCAGATATGGAGCCGCAAGAGTATCATTTTCATTAAGCATTGCCATTAAAACAGGAAGAAACTCTTTATAATTCTCTCTGGTCAAAACCGAGGGTAATACAGCTAGTGCCTGCATACGAAGTGCCCATTCTGTACTTTTCAAAAGGGGCAATACATCATCCTTTTCCAGAGCTCCCAGGCCTTCCAAAGTCCAAAGGGCATGAACCCTGCCTAAATTCTTTGAACCGGAATTTAATACCTGCCTTAAAGGAAACCCCAGACTTATATCCTTCCCATCGACCAGCATTTGCTGGGCTTTGTTACGAATCCATCCGTTTGAATCGGACAATAAGGCGATCAGCTTTTCAGGATCCTGTGGAATTTTGACTCCCCGGACCTTCTTTCCCTTTGGTAGGACTTTGTAAATACGACCATAATTAAGTGGTTGAGTAAGATTTCTGGCTTTGATCTCACTTTTGAGATAGGGTGTTAAATAGGTTTTATGCTGTATGATCCCCCGGTACATATCAACAATATACAGCGCCCCATCCGGGCCGGTGTACAGATTTACCGGCCGGAACCGTTCATCGGTACTCGCCAGAAATTCGCGACCGACATATGCCTGTTTACCTGTGACCAGATTGCCTTCATTGCTCAGTATATTTCGCTTAATAAGATTGGCAGATGGCTCGGCAACAAATGCGTTTCCATAATAATCGGCGCCGAATAAGTTGCTGCTAAAAATTACCGGTCCGCAGGCAGCAGTAAAATTAACCAGCTTCAAATTTTCATCAATTATCCCCTTCATATAAGCCCGGTTCACCCCGGTATTAGGCCTGATGGGATATACTTTATTGTTTTTGATAATGCTTTCTGAAAAACCGGCAAGCCTCGACTGATTCGAATTTGTGGCGCCAAAACCAGGACTGAAATAATCTCCCTGAAGATTCTCGGAATTATTGTTATAAAACAAACGACCCTGATCATCCTGGGAAATCCCCCACTGCCCTCTGAAATGCGTTTTTTCAATCAGCCATTTATTGCCTTGTTTTCTATATCGTTTTGTTGATTTTGCGTTGTAGATCCAGTTATCCAGAGCCCTGAACAAGCCATTAGGCTGATGCTCCACATTTCCCCCTTCGGCGTAAGTTGCATCCACAAGCGTTTTATTGACAGGTTTATCATTTTTAATTTCGTAAAACCAAAGGTTTGGAGATTCAGCAACCAGAATTCCATTTTCAACGAAGCAAATAGCACGGGGTAGT
Source organism: Daejeonella sp. (assembly GCF_030695525.1). Taxonomy (GTDB): domain Bacteria; phylum Bacteroidota; class Bacteroidia; order Sphingobacteriales; family Sphingobacteriaceae; genus Daejeonella. Next base: position 22,342 of record NZ_JAUYSS010000054.1, read on the forward strand.
ACTAGGGAATCGAGAAAGATCTTTCTGTTATCCATTATTCCATTCCCATTCCTGTCCGTCAGAATGACGATCTTCCCTACCGGCAAATCTTCTCCTGTACCCAGGGAATCAGGCATATAATTTTCCATTTCCACTACCCAAATCCTGCCTTTATCATCAAAGCTAAGGGCAACAGGTGTATTTAATAGCGGTTCAGTGGCGACAACATGAACCCCAAAACCCTTCTCAATTTGCATTTTCCGGATAGACTCTCTCGCAGAAAGTACTGGCGATTCAGAAAAGGCTTTTCTGATCGAAACTGAGTCAGCATAATCATTCCTGTTCGATGATTTTTGCTGAGTTCTACCGCTAAATAGCTGCAGGAAAATAATCAGCAGAAAAGGAATTGAAAATAAGATTGTCTTCATAAAATGCATTTTGAAGAATTAATGATTGAAGATATCCAGATCACCATTCTTCCTTAAAAATAGGGTATAGGCATTGGCAAAAGATTCCTTCCTTTTTTGGCCGCTTAAGTAGATTATTAATTTCTTAAGAAAGTATTCAGCTTCAATCCGAAGGGAGCTTAACAGATTTTTGGCTTTCCCCTGGTTAATAAAAATATTGAACTTTGTCACTTCGGGCTGAATCATTGAAACCTTATCCGCAAGTACTTCAAAACCTTCCGATTGAACCAGGAACCGGACTGAAGTAGGCGTGTACATATTAATATGCCCGTAATTCAAAAAATGTTTCATCCTTTTATCAACGCCATACCGGTAATCACAGGGTACTTCAATTATCACATACTTTGATACCCGCTTGATCTCACGCAAGAGCATCCGTTCAAACTCAACATGTTCAAGAACATGGGCCAAAATAACAAGATCAAATTCATTATCGGCAAAAGGAATATGATATCCATCGAACACATTAACCGACTTTAAATTTTTCAGTTTTCTGGAATTGATCTGATCTACGCCGCTTTCTGAGATTTCTAAAGCGTGCATTTCAGGAAAGGCATTCATAACATCAAGGTGCTGTAATATACTTCCATCGCCTGCCCCTACTTCCAGAATCTTTTTGAATTCATGGCCCATGCAAACATCCATGATGTTCCTGGCCTTATACTTAGCGCCAAGCATCCTCCATTGTACATCACGGCCCAGATAAAAATCATCGTAGGCACTTTTAACCTCAGCACTTAAAATCTCATTATTCATCTTAGATACCCAAGCAATTATTATCCTTGTAAAACACTGAAGTAGACTTACGATAAAAAAGGCCGGGAGAGATGCCGCTGAATGATAATTCCCGGAATCCCTCATTTTTTAAAAAGTTGACAGCAGCAGAATATTGATGTCGCTCAGAATCATCAAGAACTATCACTCCTTTTTCACTTAGTGCACCCAGGGAATTGTAAGAGCAATTTACCCTGTCGCGACCATCTATTATGATAATGTCAAACTTTATACCTATGCTTTCGGGCATTTTGCTGTACTCACCATCCTTCTGCAGTTCGCAGAAGATCATCTCTGAGTTTAAAGGTTTCGAGGCTGATATTTTATCAAACCATGCCTTATCATGTTCAACAGAAACAACCTTTTGTGCCCGTTTTGCATAGTAGAATGTTGAATTACCTGAACCGAATTCAAAAACTAGATGTTCCTTTTGAATACGATCAGCAATAAAATCGATAAATGAATAGGTGACCCATGGAATGGGCTCTGAATTCCGGCCGATAGGAGATTTTGTTTCAAATGATTTGAACCAGCCTATTTCTGATAAATATCCTTTTATTCCGAAAGATAATAAGGTCTTTATTCTTGCCGGATTGATCAAACTGGTATAGGGTTCCGTTCTTTTCAACGTTTTGCGATTTTTTGAATGAGTGAGATTAAAAATAAGGATTTAAGCATATTTATTCCCTGTTTTCTTGTTTGAGGAAAGACAAGGATAAAAAAAGTTGCAGAAAAATATGCGATAAGTGTAGCAAAGGCAGCACCCTGAAGACCGTATAAGGGTATCCAGAAAAATCCCAGAACAACATTAACCACTGCACCTGCTCCAGTACGATACAATGAATACCGGGTATAACCTTCAGCTACCAGATACTGACCACTTGCACTGCCCAGAAAAACAAAAATGCCTGCCCAGATATGAATGGATAATATTTTTGCACCCTCGGCAAACTCTGCAGCATAAAGGTACCGGTAAATGTAGGTAGAGGCAAAACTCATCATTATCGCAATACTCAAACTGATCAAAACCATCAGATCATACATATCGGTCAGTCTTTTCTGATAACGGGATGGATCATCCCTGCGGGCATTCATAATGGCCGGAAATACTGAAGTGACTATTGCTACAGGAATAAAATACCAGCTTTCACTCCAGTTTACTACCGTAGAATAGATTCCAAGGGCCCCCACACCCAAAAAACTTTCTACCATGAGTTGTCCTATCTTCATGTAAACAGTGACCAGAATTGCAGAAAATGCAAGTGGCCAGGAATGCTTTAGCAGATATCTGGCGAGGCTGCCCTCATACTTCCACTCTGAAATATGGTTTCCCTTTACTCTGTAAGCTATCAGATAGCCAAATCCTAAAATGGCAGCATCAATGAGCAAAGTCCAGATAAACCAGGATAAAGGAGCCGAAATAAAAATCAGAATAAGCTTAATTCCAGCCGATAACAGATTTCCTGTCACCTGAACCAACATGACATATTTTCCCTGAACCCGGGATTGAAAATAACTATCAATTATAGATAATGATTGGGTGATACCGATACAGGAAGCGATCAGAATATAACTTATCGGTATATCACCATTTGTACCCTTAAAAAGGGTATAACTCAGCCAGGCAAGCGGAATGATAGCGATTCCGGCCAAAAGCCGCATACGAAAGGCCGTACCCAGCAGCTTATTCTTTTTTGTGGGTTCTGAAAGAAGTTCGCGAGTTACAAATCCATCTAGGCCCAATGCTGCTGCTGCCAAAAAGAAGGTGACAAAAACGAGGGGGTAATTTAGCATTCCATTGGCGGTCTTACCAAGATAATTGGCAACGGCAATACCCGCAAGAATTTTAATACCCAAACTTCCCACCCTGGCAAGGAACAACCATCCGGTGTTTTTCAGGTATTTACTAAAAGCTTGCTGGTCAAACCCCGGTACGACTGGAAACTTCATCAAAACAAATATAATAGAAAAGCCCCGGATTAAATCCGGGGCTTTTCATGTGATATTTTAAATTATTTCGTTTGATTATTGATTCACAAACTTCTTTGCATTGATCTTACGCTCATTCTCAGTCAGATAGATCTTGCGTAAACGCATACTTTTAGGAGTTATTTCAATGTACTCATCGGCCTGAATATATTCCATAGCTTCTTCCAGTGAAAACTTAACGGCGGTAGCGATACGTGCATTATCATCTGTACCTGATGCGCGCATATTGGTTAGAGCCTTGCCCTTAACAACGTTTACAACCAGGTCATTATCACGGATATGCTCACCCATGATCTGTCCTTCATACACTTCAACACCTGGTTCAATGAAGAAACGGCCACGATCCTGTAATTTATCAATTGAATAAGCGGTGGTTGAACCTTTTTCCATGGATACCAATACTCCATTCAAACGACCCGGAATATTACCTTTCCATGGCTCATAAGCCTTAAAACGGTGTGCCATAATGGCTTCACCTGCAGTAGCTGTTAATACGTTATTACGAAGTCCGATGATACCACGTGCCGGAATTTCAAACTCAAGATGCTGAAGGTCTCCCTTAGGTTCCATAATCAGTAATTCACCTTTACGTTGAGTTACCAGTTCAATCACTTTTCCTGAAACCTCTGCTGGTACATCAACAATCAGTGTTTCAATTGGCTCACACTTCTGTCCGTCTATTTCTTTGATGATAACCTGAGGTTGTCCAACCTGTAGTTCATATCCTTCACGACGCATTGTTTCAATCAATACCGATAAGTGGAGAATTCCGCGGCCATAAACCAGGTAAGAATCCGGCGAGTCGGTTTCGAGAACTTTCAAAGCCAGATTTTTTTCCATCTCCTTGTAAAGACGCTCACGTAAACGCTGTGAGGTTACAAATTTCCCTTCCTTACCAAACATTGGTGAATTGTTGATGGTAAACAACATATTCATGGTTGGTTCGTCGATCTTAATTACTTCCAATTGTTCAGGTTTTTCGAAATCGGCAATAGTATCACCAATATCAAAACCTTCGATTCCTACAACTGCACAAATATCACCTGAAGAAACTTCCTGAACTCTGATTTTTCCTAATCCTTCAAATGTATAAAGTTCTTTAATTCTGGATTTTTGTATCTTCCCGTCGCGTTTCACTAAAGAAACTGGCTGATTTTCTTTGATCACACCTCTTGCTACACGTCCGATGGCAATACGGCCTACGAAGGATGAATAATCAAGAGAAGTAATCTGCATCTGAAGGGTACCTTCAAAACTTGGTGCAGGTGGAATATGCTCCAGAATTGTATCCAGCAATGGAGTAATATCTTCAGTCTGTACTTTCCAGTCTTCACTCATCCACCCCTGCTTTGAAGAACCATAAAGAACCGGAAAATCCAGTTGATCTTCAGTAGCTTCAAGATTGAAGAACAATTCGAAGATTGATTCATAAACCTCTTCCGGGCGACAGTTTTCTTTGTCGACCTTATTAACAATAACAACTGGTTTTAATCCCAATGAAAGGGCCTTTTGAGTCACGAAACGGGTTTGAGGCATAGCGCCTTCAAAAGCATCGACCAGAAGGATAACCCCATCAGCCATTTTCAATACCCGTTCAACCTCACCACCAAAATCGGCGTGTCCCGGAGTATCAATAATATTAATTTTGACACCCTTATAGTTTACAGAAACATTCTTCGAAACAATGGTAATACCACGTTCACGTTCAAGATCATTGCTATCCAGTATCAGATCCCCGGTGTCCTGATTATCACGGAACAAATTGGTTTGGTGTAAAATTTTATCAACCAATGTAGTTTTACCGTGGTCAACGTGAGCGATGATCGCTATATTCCTTATTTTTTGCATTAAAAAATTATTCTTGAATTTTTTTGCAAAGGTAGGATTTAATAAGGAGATTTTTGCAATATGTACCAATTCAGTAAGATAAAGGCTTCGTAATTAGGCTGCTTTGCAAAAAGCAAAGCTTTTCTGTAGCGATTGGCGGCGTATTGGGGCAGATTTCACTATCAATCTTCAAATAAATTGTGGATAAACTTATTTTGCAACACTACATAATTTACCCTCGCCTGACCGGAAATTGTCAGATATTCTGTAACTTTGATGTATGGATTATCAGCTGATTTTGGTTATTCTGCTCTTCATCCTGGCCATTATTTATATGAGCCGTATGGTCTATAAAAGTATGAACAGCAAAAAGGGCTGCGCAAGCAATTGTGGCAAATGTGCGGCAGACTTCACTGAACTTAAAATTCCTGATTCAGGGAAAAACTGATTCCGATTTTTATGGTAACATATGGACTAATAACTCTTAGTTGGTTAGTGATTAGTTGGTTAGTTGGTTAGAAAAAGCCTGCTGAAATTTTGTCGTGTCCCATCGACAAATCGTCTCATTGACAAATCGCCTTTCATTTGCTAAGAGACTTTCTCAATCAAGCAGACCGCATAAGCAACCAAACCTTCTTTTCTGCCAATAAAACCCATTGTTTCATTTGTGGTTGCTTTGATTGATATATCATCCTCGCTAATCCCGGCAGCCTCAGCTATTTTAAGCTTCATTTCTGGGATGTGTGGATTTATTTTAGGAGCTTCCAAACATAACATGGCATCAATATTTCCAACAGTCCAGCCTTTTTGATTAAGTAATTCGACACATTCTTTCAAAAGAATCAGGCTGCTGATACCTCTCCAGCGATCATCTGTATTCGAAAAATGATATCCAATATCACGCAAGTTTGCCGCACCCAGCAGCGCGTCACAAATGGCGTGAACCAAAACATCCGCATCAGAATGCCCGAAAGCCCCTGAATGATGATCTAATTTAACACCTCCTAAAACAAATGGATGATTTTCAACTAATTGGTGTACATCGAACCCAAATCCAACCCTGATTTTCATTTATATTATTTTTCGAAATTAAACACCAGTGAAAAGCGCAATGTCTGTGCTAAAGGACTGGTTTGTTGATTTGCCAGCAAATATGCGAAATCAAGATTAAAGACATTGTATTTTAAGCCGACACCGAGTGTCAGGTATCTTCTGTCACCTTTAGTTGGTGCTTCATAAAAATACCCTGATCGAAGTGCAAATTGTTTATTATACCAGTATTCTGTACCAAGCGAATAACTGATCTCACTAAATTCTTCAGAAAAACCACCCGGAGCATCACTGAAAGAACCGAAAATTGCAGCAGGAACAGAACGGTCAGGGTCTTTCCCATCAATAATATTTCCATTGATATCCCTGATGGGATTGGTTGGAACAAGTAGCTTGTTCATATCCAGTGCAACTGTAAACTGATTCAAATCATCAAGAAGAAAAGTAGTAGCGGCACCTAGCTTCATATTAGCAGGTAGAAAGGATTTTGTCCCCCCATCAGTGTAACTCATTTTTGATCCGATATTAGACAGGTTCAAACCAAAAGCTAACTCTGCATCTGTGCCCAACAAAACTGTACCAGTTTTATAATAAGCCGAAGCATCTGCCGCAAGTGCGGTTGCAGGCTGTATATCCTGTCCGTTGAACTGGCCGTTACTTAAACTTGACCGAATGTATCTTAAAGCGGTTCCCAGAGAAAATCCCTCACCAAATCTTCTGGAGAAAGAACCTTCAACAGAAAATTCATTCGGGCTGTATACTCCAATGTCATTCTGACTATTATCTGTAAGTTGTATTGACCCGTATGAAAAATACCTTAATGCCCCAGCTATTGTATTTCTCTCATCCAAACGATGGTAAATGGATATATAACCCAAATCGACATCAGGAACCAGATTTCTAAGCCAGGGAGTATATGAGGCTGAAATGCCAGTGGGTTTATCAAGAAAGGCCAGCTTAGCCGGGTTCCAGTGCATGGAATTAGCATCAGGTGAAATTGCTACTCCGGCATCACCCATAGCACCTGAACGAGCATCGGGTGTGATTAGTAAAAATGGAGCTGCTGTCTGAATGGTATTAGTCCGTTTTCCATCTGACTGGGTTGGCTGTGACATAGCCAAATCAGGCACACAGACAATGAAAACGATAAAATAATTACAAAACGAGAGTTTGTTAACCATTAATATTGAAAAAAATCAGCCAAATCTACACTTTACAGTGTTTTAAATATAGGTATTTAAAAGAATTATTTCCCATTGAACCGGATAAACTAAGTTAAAATATAAACCGGGAAATCAAATGTAAACTGACCAGCATGGAATCTTTAATCTTTTAAAATAACTTGAATCAATTACTTGATTTACAGTCTATTAATTTTATATATTTGATTAGACCAGTGTATATTTAAAAAGTACATTAAAATAATATTTATTATAAAACGTTTGGAAAATGATTTAACGTATATTGTTATGTAACCTTATTCAAACTTTTTTCGTTAGAACAATAAAGCCATATCCTGACATTAGTTAAGACAAAAAAAAATCCATTGGGGATATAAGTCCAATTTTGTACTTTTAGAAAATATATGCTCCAATTACATCGAATAGTAATGAAACGAATTTCAATTTATTCTTTAGCTGCCATAATTCTTCTTGGGATCTTATCATCCTGCAATAAAAAGACGGGTCAATCTTCTAAAACCGGCATGGCTTATAATAATAAGTACAATGGTGGTTTCGAAGTTAACAGCAAAGTGAAGGCTGGACCGGGTCCGGGTTTGATCGCAATTGAAGGCGGAACTTTTGTAATGGGCGGAAGTTTAAACCAGGATTTGGGTTATGAGTTTGATAATGTGAGACGCAGGGTAACTGTTGCCTCTTTTTATATGGATGAAACTGAGGTGTCAAACGTAGACTGGCTCGAATATCTTTATTGGATAAGACGAACTTATGCCAATGATGCAGAATATTATTACAATGCACTGCCAGATACACTTGTTTGGAGACAACCTCTTTCCTATAATGAACCCTATGTAAATAATTATCTGCGTCACCCGGCCTTTCAGGATTACCCGGTAGTTGGGGTAACCTGGGAACAGGCAAATGCCTATTGTGAATGGCGAACCGATCGTGTTAACGAAGAGATCTTACGATCAAAAGGTTATTTAATCGATTATAAGACACTAACAGCCGGTGCGGGCAAAGCAGGAACTGCTGCCACCGTTTCAACATCTGCAGATCCTTTCAATACCGATATTTACCTGAACGGGCAGTATCGTGGCGAAGGAATTGATGGAAAAAAGATGAAAAAAGATTTAAATCCAAGCGCAGTAGCTACCGGAACAACTCCCAATGCAAAAGGGGTTGTCAGACCGGTACGATTGGAAGATGGGGTATTAAAACAACCTTATCGTTTACCAACCGAGGCAGAGTGGGAATATGCAGCCCTGGCCCTGGCAGGAAACACTGAATACGAAAATATTGCCGACGGCAGGATTTATCCATGGAATGGCCTTGGTGTAAGGTCTCCAAAAAAACGTACTCAAGGAATGATTCTGGCCAACTTTAAGCGTGGAGAAGGTGATAATATGGGTACAGGCGGATACCTTAATGATAAAGCGGATATAACTGCTCCTGTAAGAAGTTATGTTCCAAATGATTTCGGCTTATATAATATGGCAGGAAATGTCAATGAATGGACTGCCGATGTTTATAGGAAATTAAGTTTTGAAGATTTCAATGATTTCAACCCATTTAGAGGAAATGAATTTGTGAATAAACGCTTATCAGACAGAGATAAGGGTATTTATGCTAAAGATAAATATGGTCGTCCGATAAAGGACCCTGCAAAGACAGGCAAAAAACAAAAATGGTCAGAACTACAAAATGATGTTACAGCAATAGATTCATCCGCAATTGCAGGTAAACCCTACAATCCTGATTTCCGCGGCCATAAGGATACTGTAGTAACAGACCTTTACGGAATTACCACGCTGGTGAATGATCGCTCAAGGGTTTATAAAGGTGGATCATGGAATGACAGGGCCTACTGGCTAAATCCTGCTACCAGAAGATTTATGCAACAGGATGAAACAAGTGCAGAAATGGGTTTCCGTTCTGCTATGACTCTGGTTGGTGCGCCTGAAATTATGACTAAAGGCAAACCCCAATTTAGCCAGCCTAAATCAAAAGCTCAGAGTAAATCAAGATAATGAAGCTGAAAGTGGAAAGCTGAAAGTGGAAAGCTGAAAGATAAAAGCTAAAAGCAGAAAGCCCCGAATAATCAGCATTTGGGGCTTTTGATTTTTAAAGCCAAAATTGCTGTCAGAAATCAAATGAAAGGCTCGTCCAAAGACTTCTTCCAACTGAATTTATTCCGCTGCCATGAGTTCGGTAATCGGCATTGAAAAGGTTTTGAGCACTCAACCGTAATTGTGCTTTCTTCAATGTATATCCTGAATAAATGTTAAGAACCTGCCATCCTGGTGTTCCACCTGCAGGAATCCTGTTATCATCTTTATCACCCTGAGCAAGACGATCTTGTTTGTCGGCCCAGCCCAACTCAGCCTTCATATAAAATTTATTCATTTTATACTTCATTGAAACATTTCCATTAAACGGGGGTACTCTTCTCAGTGGCTCTCCTTTAGAGATATTTCGTCCATGATTAAATGAAGTAAACAAATCAAAGAACAGATTTTGGGAAACTTGAAATTCAGCAAAGCCCTCTACTCCTTTAATTACCGCATCTTCTGTATTTTCCTTCATGTAAACATTATATCCATCAATTACCTGACCCGTTAGAACTCTGTTAATCAGATCGCTAAGCTGATTTCTATAAAATGCTGTACCAAAACTAACATGCTCAGAAAAATACTTATAACCGATTTCTGAATTATAACTTTTTTCAGGTTTTAGTGTATAAGAAGGAAGTTCATATCTGAAATCTACAATACCCAATGTTCCCATATCGTCAATATTCGGAGCACGGTATCCGGTATTAAATGAGGTATATAAATGATGCTTCCCGACAGAATAATTCAGCCCTGTATTCCATACAAATGCACCAGGGTTAATTTCCAATCGGCCGAGATCCTTATCAGGAATCCTTGCCTGCAACCAGTTGTATCTTAATCCGCCTTCAAGATTAAAATGGCCAAGGGTAAGGTGATGAAGCGAATAAACCGAAGTGTTTGAATACGCTGAATTATCTGGATATAATCCCCTCTGTGTAGTAAGTACTCCACTCAGTGTATTTGTTGTGTTCCTGATACTGTTAACCTTGTCTCTGTAATATTCCAGACCACTGTTTACTGTCCACTTTTTACTCAGATCCGAGAATAATTCAATGCCCAAATTAGAAGTGTTAATCTTATCACTTTCCAAACCAATAGACTGACTAGCGTTCTTTTGACTGTTTCGTTCTTCAACAGTTGCATTTAAGGAACCTGTAATATCTATCCTTCTGAAAATTGATGATTCCTGATCAATACTGTATTTCAGATAACTGAGATTTCTACCCTGAAGCCCCATCTTATTAATGTTGAAATTCTCAAGTTGAACCTTATGATAAACATCAACATCATTTTGCTGTACAAACTGATTAGCAAGAATAAGTTCGGAATTTTCAGAAACTTTTAACTTTAATTTCAGGCTGGCATCCGATTGGGAATAGCCGGAAGGTGATTGTCTGCCGGTAGTGTCCCCGCCTATCAGATCCCCAAAATTCTTTACTCCCAAAATTCCTGAAAGAACCACTCTCTTGGTGGAATAGGTCAATTCTGTGCTTCCAGTTTGTTCCATATTACCACTCCCAAATCTTCCTGAAACACTTCCTTTAAAAGAATTTTCAGTTGTATAGCCCGGATCCTTTGTGAAAATCTGTATAACCCCGCCTATGGCATCAGATCCATACTGAACAGAGCCACTTCCTCTCAGAACTTCAATCTTATTTACTGAGAATGGATCAATAGTATTCAAGTACTGATTGGGGCCATATCTGAACGTGGAATTATTTAGTCTTATGCCATCAATAAGGATCAAAGTTTGATTGCCGGTTAAACCCCTAATAAATGGAGAACCACCCCCATGGTTTGTTTTCTGAACAAAAACACCAGGGATAATATTTAAGGATTCAGGTATGGTGCGTGGGATATTTTCAGATTGCGCAGGCAAATTTAATACACTGGAGGCAAATGGCAAATTAGCTGAAGAAGTATTCCGGCGTGAGGCGGATAAAATCTGAACTTCAGGAAGGGAACCCGATTTGGAAATAAGGAATAATTCAAGAGTGAGATCCTCATTATCCAGAATCACTGTAGATTGATACGGCTCAAAACCAACATAGCTAGCTTTAATTATGTATTTGCCTGGAGGTATGTTCTGAAAACTAAATACTCCCATCTCATCTGACGCTGCTCCTATTGAGCTTGCACCTTCAAGCCTGATGCTCACCCCAATCAAAGCGTCTTTTGTATTCTGTGAATATATTTTCCCTTTAATACTCTGACCGGAAAGATTTCCGGAAAGAAATACCATTGACAGAAAAAATAAAATTCTCGCCATAATTAATGAATTAAAGAAAGTAGAAATGGTTTAATGGTTTAGCGATAATTAGTCATCAGCATTCATTTTTTGCTCCAGCTTTAGAAATGCACTTCTGCGCGGAGCAGGCATTACAGAATCTTCGCCCATAACTGATTTCCAAACCACCTCGTTTAAATCCAGATCAGGAGCGGCATCTTCTCTCGCGAAATTCCACTCATGAGATCGCTCTGCACTCTTATTCCATACCATATTGCGCTGTTCTAAATCAACATTAGATGGCTTCACCTTGTATGGCCTATAATCGGGTATTGAGGTAAAACATTCAGAAAGTGGAACAGCTGCAGCATCATACTGACTCATTGGAGGTAAACCCAATATCAGCTCCATTGTCCTGAGCATGCCCGATGTTGAATACATATTACTGTTTACTGAATTCCGTTTGGTATAAGGGCTAATTACAAATGCAGGTGAGCGGTGTGCATCTACGTGATCTGGACCATTCTGTGCATCGTCTTCAAGAACAAAAATTGCAGATTCCTTCCAGATACTGCTGTTTGAAATATGTTCCACAAGCTGCCCTAATGCTAAATCATTATCTGCCACCTGTGCTGTAGGAGTTAGTTTTCCTATCCTTTGTCCACTGGTATGATCATTCCCTATCCGGATAGTATTGAACTGTGCCACTGAATTGATTGCAAGCAATGAATCGAAATCAGATTTAAATGCAACGATCCTGTCAATATCCTTTATATCCAGATTATAGGGTGCAAATTTTGTTGCAATATTACCAATAAGCGACTCTGTAGTTGGGCCATCCTTGGTCACAAATTGTCCATAACTACGGTAACTGATTCCTGCACGCTTGCAATAATCCCAGATATACCCATCCCGGGGATAGGCAATTTTGCGGCTACCCTCATAATCATAGGTACCACCCCTACTGCCATAACTGGTGGGCCATGTTTTCTCGGTATAATCGGTTGCATAAGCTGCCGTACTCCAGTTATGTCCATCTGCACTTACTTCGGCATCCACATAGAAATTATCAAGCAAAACAAACTCCCTTGCTAAAGCATGGTGATTAGGTGTTACTCTCTCGGGGAAAATACAAAGTCCGGGGTCTCCGTTACCTTCCTTCATATCTCCTAAAACCTGATCATAAGTACGATTCTCCTTGATCACATAAAAAACATATTTAATTGGCGATTTACCCCCCTGAATATTGGGCACAGGATTATCTTTAAGACCCTTTGAAAGAGTTTCAGCTTGCTTGTTATAAGGAGTATTGGCATAAACCTGTTTTGAATAAGAGTCCAGTTTTGAATCATCCGGCTGATCGATAATCGAAAGCGTTCCTTTAAACAGCGATCCGATATACTGTACTTCCCTTTGCTCAGTGATACCGGTATGTAAGCCACTGTTATCGGTCTTTTTTACAGGTTGAGGACCGTATGGGTTAGGCATTGAATTGAAACCTTTTCCATTTGAAACAAATATCTTTTTTCCGGCTACCCGAACGTTAGTTGGGTACCATCCTGTAGGAATAAAACCTTTCGAACTGCTTTTCCCTGGTTTGGAAACATTAAAAACTGCAAGACAATTATTATCAGCATTTGCCACATAAAGTGTTTTTTCATCTTCTGAAAGTGCAAGACCATTGGTTGTTGAACCTGTCAGCCTGGTTGGATAAAGTGCGGTGGAGATTACTTCAATAACTTTACCAGCCTGGGTATCGATAACAGAAACTGAATTATCATTTGCATTTGCTACGAATAGATATTTACCGTTCCTGTTTTGAATAATTTCATTGGGGTGGTTCTCGGTAAATATCTCTGCAGTAACACGGTTGGTTTTCGTATCATAAACCGCGAGTTTATCTGAACCCCACAAAGAGATGTATAGCTTGCTTTTATCAGGTGATAATAAACAATCGTATGCTTCTGCGCCAAGCTTAACTTTGTGCAAAAGTTTCTTTGTTGAAAGATCAAAAACGTAAAGTGAATTATTTTCTTTGGTTACAGTATAAAGTCGTTTGCCGGCATCATCAACCTCTAAGCCAGTTGGACCAATTTTTTCGACCGGCCAGGGCTTGCCCAATACAAGTGTATCTGCGGCCGTTAATTTTCTATTGACTATTTGATAAACCAATATTATATTATCATTTGCACCAGATGCATATAACTTCTTTTCATCTGCGCTGAACTTAAGTCCATACCATGCCTTCCCGATAGGCTGTTCATGCAGTATTTTTTCGCCTTGCGGATCAATCAATTGTATACTGTGTTTGCTCTGTCCATTATTAGTTACGGCCATCAATCTTTGAGATTCAGAGATCTGAATATTCAGTGGGAGATCACCCAATTGAATTGATCGCCCGGCCGGACTTAATGACCAGCCATTTGGCAGGAGTACTTTTGAAGGGTCTTGACTATTAGGAACTGTCTGGCTTATGCCCTTATTAGATAGCAACAACAAACAGATAATCAATAGGGTAGGCATGAATAACCCAGGGCTTTTTTTTATAATAATCATAGCGAAAATGTATTTCTTTTGGGTAAAAACAAGAAATTGTTAATACTTCATTCCGTAAAAGAACTTAGTTAATATGAACATTACATTAACTGAATATGACCATTAAAACATGTTCATATTAATGCAGATTCAATCCTTGATTTATTAAAGAAAATTAGGAACCAAACGCAATAGGTTAACTATCCCAGGTCATAATTTTCCCCCGATCCTCAGCCTTCAGACACTCGGCAAGAGTCTTTTCATCATATTCAAGGTCATATTGCTTCAATACATCATCGGGAACCCCATCCCATGCATTAGGTTGATTTCCTTTATATTGCATATCTTCAATACCTTCTTTACTTGTAAAAAATCCGGTAGCTGTCAGGTTACGCATGGTATTGAAGAAACTTACTCCTGCAGCATTCTCAGGAGCTGCTTTCTCAGGGAACGCGATGAGTTCAACAAGTTCAATCTGTTGTGCTTTAGTAGCCTCAGTAAATGATTTTTTGAAAAGTTTAAGCGACTTCACATCCAGCCATTTCAAACCACCTCTCATCGGAATCTTATACCGGGGCTGATCTTTTACGATAAATTCAATAAAATCAGGCACTTTAGCCTCACTTGCACTCCCCGAATTTTCGTCGCGTGGGATGATGATATCGCATAAAATGGTAATTGTACCCATTTCAGCTGCACTGAAGAACTTTTCGGCCATCAGCTTTTCATCAATCAGCTTTTCTTCAGGTGTACGGCCATATACCACGGTCTTTTCTTCTCCGGAAGATTGTGTTCCTTCTTTTTTATCGCAGGATGTGAGTAGTGTACCGACGCTCACTGTTCCAACAGCCAGCGCTTTGAGTGAATCTCTTCTGTTCATCTGATTAAATATTTTGCTTTTTTAACTGATCAACGATATACTCCGAAGCGCGTAAGGAGAGTGCAAGAATAGTCCAGGTTGGATTTTTATCAGCCTGAGAAACAAATGCACCGCCATCAACTACAAAGAGGTTTTTTACGTCATGGGCCTGATTGTATTTATTTAGCACCGACTTATTCTTGTCATTACCCATCCGGGTTGTTCCAACTTCGTGAATAATCCTTCCGGGTGCTTCCAGGCCATACTTCTTATCCGCTCCTGGTTTTACCCCACTCGCAACGCCTCCCATTGAATCGATAATTTCCTCAAAAGTATCCTGCATATGTTTGGCTTGCTTTACCTCCTGATCAGTCCAGTTATAATTAAATTTCAAGACAGGAATTCCATATTTATCTACAACTTCAGGATCAATTTCACAATAATTCTCTATTCTGGGGATACTCTCTCCGCGACCGGCAAATCCAACAGTTGAACCATAGTATCTGCGATAATCATCTTTCAAAGAGGCTCCATAACCCCCTGCAGCCTTCATCTTTCCATCCTTTCCGGGATACATACCATTCATTCTTTCGATCCCAAAACCGAAACCGTATGAAGGCATACCCAGTCCGCCCCAGAATTCAATATGATAGCCGCGGGCAAAATCAAGTTTTTTATTATCAAGCCACCATGGAATATAGAGATGGAGGCCTCCTACACCGTCTTCATTATAACGTTTCCTATCCATCAACTGAGGGATAAATGCGCCACGTGATGCCCCGGTAGAATCGTGGAGGTACTTACCCACCATTCCGCTTGAATTGGCGAGTCCATTTGGATGTGCACTTGATTTTGAGTTCAATAATAATCTCGCAGATTCACAGGCACTTGCTGCAAGAACAACAACTTTTGCATTTACCTGGTATTCCTGCATATCTGTTTTATCTACATAGGATACACCGGTGGCTTTACCTTCACGATCGGTAAGAACTTCGCGTGCCATGGCATTGACATAGACATCAGCATTGCCGGTTTTTCTTGCGGGTTTAACCAGACAGGTTGAAGATGAAAAATCAGCATGTACTGAACAGCCGCGATTACACTGGTTGCAAAAGAAACATGAACCCCGGTCATTATTTACCGGACGGGTTAAAATTGAAAGCCTGGAAGGAATGACCGGGATTCCAATCTTATTTGCAGCCTTCTTAATCATCAACTCATGAAGTCTTGGCTTTGGTGGCGGAAGAAAGTAGCCATCCGGCTCGTTATAAATTCCTTCTTTGGTACCGAAAACACCGATCATTTTATCAATACGGTCGTAATATGGCTTTACATCATCATATCCTATGGGCCAGTTATCTCCCAAACCATCGAAATCATACCGTTTAAAATCTTTCGGACCAAAACGAAGGGAAATCCTTCCCCAATGATTGGTCCTTCCGCCAAGCATACGCGATCTGAACCAGTCGAATTCAGTTCCATTCTTTTTTGTGTAAGGTTCCCCATCAATTTCCCATCCACCATAAGCCGCATCAAAATCACCAAAAGCACGGTTTGTACCGGCGCCTCTGCGGGGTGATTCATAAGGCCATTTAAGCTGGGTTTTCTGTTCAGGATTTGCAGGGTCATAATCGGGGCCTGCTTCGAGCAATGCCACTTTAAGTCCGGCTTCAGTTAGTACTTTCACCGCCATTCCACCACCGGCACCGGAACCTACGATACAAACATCATAAAGTTCACCCTTGGTTTTTATTTCTATTGCCATCAGGACTATTTCTAATTAATTGGGCTTAAATATGTTTGAAAATAAACAATATTTATTTGCGGGAAGAAATATTATTCCAGGAAAACAGCGAATTATTCAATTATAATCAAATGAGGTTTCAGGATCAGGAAAAGACCATCACAACTTGATTCTTTTCGACCTTATCGCCGGGTTTAACTTTTATTGATTTTATTTTAACATCGGCAGGAGCCTTTATGATATTCTCCATTTTCATCGCTTCGAGTACAAACAAATTACCCCCTTTCTCCACTTCATCACCTTCGGAAGCCAGAACCCGGATCACCAAACCAGGCATTGGAGCTTTAACCTCCGGGACCTTGGTAGATTTTAAATTATCCATTCCCAGTTGATGCAGAAGCTCATCAAACTGATCAGACATTTGCATCGAGTAAATATTCGTACCAACCTTAATAGAACATGATTTTTCATCCCTGTTTATACAAATGAGTTCTGCATTATAAGATCTCCCATTGTGAATTACATGGTAGGTTCGATCATTAATTCTGACTATGTCTGCCTTAATGACCCGACTATTTATCTTCGTAATATCCCTTTCTGAATTAACTTCAAAACTGAACTTATCATTTACTTTTACTTTAAGCATACACTATTGAGTTAATGCGTACTGAATCAGATTTGAGCCCATTTTTAGCGCTTTTTGGCGGGTATCTTCAGAATCGCCGGCATATGTTCCTGCATCCTCCCATCCGTTACCAAGATCGCATTCAAAAGTATAATAACAAACTATTCTTCCTTTATAAATTAGTGCAAGACCCTGAGGACGTTTACCATCATGTTCATGAATCTTTGGAAGACCGGCTGGAAATTTAAATTTCTGATTGTAAAGTATGTGATTAGATGGTAACTCTACAAAATCAAGCTCCGGGAATACTTTCTTCATTTGGGGGCGAATAAACTGATCTAATCCATAATTATCATCAATATGCAAGAATCCACCACCTGTCAAATACTTACGGATATTCAGAGCTTCCTGATCAGAGAACACAATATTACCATGTCCTGTCAGATAAACAAAGGGATAATTAAACAGATTTATACTTCCGGCCTCCACTATTGCCTCTTCTTTATCAAAATTAGTCCCTATATTTTTATTGCAAAATCTGATCAGATTGGGAAGGGCTGTCCGGTTAGCATACCAATCCCCGCCCCCATTATATTTCATCTTGGCCATCTTATAAGTGGGAGCCTGGAATGAGAAAAATATTCCTAAAAAAAGAAAAAAAATAATCCCAGAGATAGCACTCTTTAAATGTTTCATCTGTTTAAAAAATTAATTTCGAAACAAACCTCCAAAGCAGCAGTTTCAGTCCTTAATCTCGAATTTCCAAGACTTATAGGAATAAAACCTTGCTTCATAGCCGCATCAACTTCGTGGGAAGTAAAATCTCCCTCAGGGCCTATCATTACAATATAATCAGAATTGAGTTTGAATTGATCTTTAATCACCGATTTTTTACTTTCGATGCAATGAGCAATATATTTATTGGTATTCTGACTTCTCAGAATAAATTCAGAAAAGCGTTCTGCTTCATTTAACTTTGGATGAAATGCTTTAATTGATTGTTTAACCGCAGTGGTAATTACCTTGTTTAGTCGCTCCGTTTTCACATCTTTACGTTCTGACCGGTCGCAAATGATCGGTGTAATCTCGTCAATTCCAATTTCAGTAGCTTTTTCAAGGAACCACTCCAGTCGCTCAATGTTCTTGGTGGGTGCAATAGCAATGTGAAGGTAGTGGTTCCTCCTTCCAAAATTTTTCTGAACACGCTGGATAACTATCCTGGTTCTTTTAGGATGGGGTTCATCTACAATTGCGTCATAAAAGCCACCCTTCCCATCAACCAGGTTAAGCAAGCTTCCTTTCTGGAACCTCAAAACTTTGATGCAATGTTTGCTCTCCTCTTCACTCAGGATATAAGTATCAGAATTTATATCAGGTGTATAGAAAATATGCATGGAAAGACCTCCGGATTAATGAATATCCACTGCATCCTCACTGTTAATTACTAATTCAAGTTTAACAGATTCAACATTCTGATCGGCCTTCTTTAAGATAGTAATAACATATCCATGAAATTCACTGGCTTCCCCAACATCCGGTATCTTTCCAAAAATCTCACTAACAAGACCTGCGACAGTATCATAGTCACCATCTTCCGGAAGATCATGCGGAAGGTATTCATTTACATCATAAATGGAAGCCGTGGCATCGATTATAAATTCATTTGCAGATACTTTTTCAACAATTGGCTTTTCCTCATCGTATTCATCCTGAATATCACCAACAAGCTCTTCAACAATATCTTCGGCGGTCACCATACCTGCTGTACCTCCAAATTCATCCAGGACAATAGCGATCTGTATACGTTTCAACTGCAGCTCACTTAGAAGATCATTAATTTTTTTAGTTTCAGGAATGAAATAAGGTGTACGTATAATCTCTCTAAGAACACACTCTTTATTTTGCGCTAAAAGAGGTAGAATATCCTTAGCGTGAACGATTCCTACAATTTTATCTATTGTTTCATCATAAACAGGTATCCTGGAATATCCCTCCCGAATAATTATATCCAGAACTTCTTTGTGGGGCGTATTCAGCTCGATGCCAGAAATCTTGGTTCTTGGTACCATGATATTCTTCACAACACGATCATTGAAATCAAATACATTCTTTATCAATTCGTGTTCATTGGTTTCGAGTGCGCCACTCTCTTTCCCCTGATCAAGCAGATACTGCAGTTCTTCAGAACTATGGTGAGCATCATGACCTCCTACTGTCGTTATACCAATAAGTTTAAGTATAAAATTTGCAAATCCGTTAAGTAGCCAGATAAAGGGTCTGAACACTATATAAAAGAAATGAAGAGGTAAAGCGATACCCATGGTTGTACCAATCGGCCGCTGAATGGCAAGTGATTTTGGAGCCAGTTCACCAAATACAATATGTAAAACTGTAATAATCGCAAAGGCGAGAACATGACCAATATTGGTTGCCACCGAAGAAGACATGTCTATATTTATAAAATTGAAGAACTTACTGACAATATCAGTCATTACTTCTTCCCCAACCCAACCCAATCCTAATGAAGCAAGTGTAATACCTAACTGTGTTGCGGCAAGATAACCATCCAAATGCTGTGTCATGTGCTTGGCAATCTTAGCTACACGACTTCCGGTTTTGGCTTTAATTTCAATTTGTGAAGCACGCACCTTAACCAATGCAAATTCAGCAGCAACAAAAAAGCCGTTAAGAAAAACAAGGAAAAATGTAAAAAACAGCGCGAGGCCCATGATGGTTATTTATTTAAGAATGTGCTCTTATATAATTGCAGACTTTCTTTGATGACTTTATATGCATAATTTTTTCCAAGTAAATGTTCAATGCTAACATTTTTGCGTTCCAAAGCCTTATAATCCTGAAAAAACCGTACAATTTCTGTCATTGTGTGTGGAGGTAATTCTTTCAGGTCCTCTATATAATTAACAGACATATCATTCCTTGCAACAGCAATAATTTTATCATCCTGCTCTCCATTATCAACCATGTGCATAACACCTACAACTTTTGCTTCCACAATTGACATTGGATAAACATCAACTGAACACAAAACTAATATATCCAAAGGATCTTTATCATCACAATATGTTTGTGGAATAAAGCCATAATTTGCCGGATACATTACTGATGAAAAAAGCACACGGTCTAATTTAATCAGGCCTGACTCTTTATCAATCTCATATTTTGCTTTGGACCCTTTTGGAATTTCAATAATTGCATTTACATATGAAGGTATTTCTTCACCAGGAGAAACGTTATGCCAGGGATGGTCTTTGTTCATTTTGCTTAAGTATTTTGCTCTTCTTCGCTCCTGTCTCCTTCAATTCTCCTTTTTAAATAGGTTACAATTAAAGGTATAGTTGTTATCAGTATGAAACCGATAATAATGTATAACAGGTAGTCATTTATCTCTTGCTCAAAACTTCGGCCAAGATAATATCCGAGCAAAGTTAAGGATGAAATCCATAGAATCGCACCAGATATATTATAAAATGCAAATTTATTAAAATCAAGTTTTACTATCCCTGCAATTATTGGCGCAAAAGTCCGGACAATTGGGATGAACCTACCCATGATAAGAGCAAAAGCTCCCTGCTTTCTGTAATAAACTTCAGCAGCTTTGAGATATTTCTTCTTAAAAAAAAAAGAATCTTCTCTCTGATATAAAACCGGTCCGGTGCGCTTTCCAAACCAATACCCTACAAAATTACCACCAACTGCAGCTGCAATTAGGCCAACTATCAGGATATAAATTGATACATCAAGTTTATTAGTAGCAACAAACATACCGGCGAGGAACAGGAGGTAGTCCCCCGGAAGGAAAAATCCGAAAAATAAACCTGTCTCTGCAAATACCACAAAAAGGAGTAAGTAAAACCCTCCTTCCCGAAGCAATTTTACCGGATCAATAAGATGTTGAAAATAATCCCAGAATTCGTGCATAATATCAATAAGCGTAAAGCTACAATATTTATGGAAGAATTTGACTTAGAAAAGGTTGGATATAAAGCCTGGATACACCCCAACTATAATTGTTAGCAGGGCTGAAAAGCCGAGAACAAAATTAAAGTATGGAGATGATTGAATCTCTGAACGCTCTGCCGATTTAAAATACATTGCAACAACCACTCTCAAATAGTAATAGATCCCAATTACAGCATTTACAACCGCAAGGATTACCAGCCAGATATGATATTCTGACATAACCGTTGAGAACATCATAAACTTTCCAATGAAGCCGGCAGTCAGGGGTATTCCTGCCAAAGAAAGCATTGCCACTGTCAGCGTAAATGCGATGAAAGGATTTCGTTTAGCAAGGCCGGTAAAACTATCAAAATTGTCAGATCCGGTTTGACGTTTAACTAGAATAAGCACGGCAAAGGCAATGATTGAAGCTACAGAATAGGCACTGGCATAAAGAAACACCGCATTACCAGAACCGGGTCCTAAAGCAATAATTGCAAATAACATATAGCCTGCATGTGAGATGCTCGAAAATGCAAGCATTCTTTTAAAGCTATGCTGATATAAAGCGGTGACATTCCCAATAAACAAGGTTAAAAGGGCGATTACCAGCAGAACAGGCATCCAGAATTCCTGAAGCGGCGCAAAACAGATCATGAATAAACGCAAGAAGGCAGCAAATCCAGCGGTTTTAACTACCGTACTCATGAAAGCAGTAATTATAGTAGGGGAACCTTCATAAACATCAGGGGTCCAGAAATGGAATGGAGCGGCGCCTACCTTAAAACTAAGTCCGATAATCATTAAAATCAGGCCAGTATAAAAAAGTGGTGAAATGTGAGCAGGGTTGGAAATTACATAATCCTTAATCATACCCAGATCAAAACTTGCGGTAGCTCCATACAGCAATGCAATACCCATCAATAAAAATCCAGTCGAAAAAGCACCTGTCAGAAAATACTTAAGAGCAGCCTCATTTGACTTAAAATCATTTTTACGGATACCCGCAAGAATATAAAGACTCACTGACATAATTTCTATGCCGATAAACAGCATAGAGAGGTTATTGAATGACACCATAACCAGAATACCAATCAGAGCGAAAAGCATGATTGCATAATACTCTGCGACATTATCGCTGATATGTTCAAAATAATCTTTGGATATCAGCAAGATCAGCATTGTTGAAACAATTCCTATCGATGTAAATGCCACTGCAAAATTATCAAACTGCATCATTCCACTGTAAATCGGTCCTGCACCCGAGTTCCACTCAAGTAAAGCGAAAACAAGTCCGGCCGCTAAGCCTAGCAAAGTAACAGGCAGTAAAGCATTTTTTGCCTTATACAAGCCTAAGTAAAGAACCAGAATGGCTAAAACAGATAGGGTTATTAATGCGTTCATGCTTTTATTTAACTAATATTTTTTGATTGACCTGATCTAACAGGTTAATTACTGCTGCTTCTGAAATATGCAGGATTGGTTGAGGGTAAACCCCAATTAAAATCACCAGTGCTGAAATAATCAGTAAAACTGATTTTTCTGTTCCATCCAGATCTTTAAAAATCGTAGTACTCGAATTTACAGGCCCCAGCATCACCTTTTGGTACATTCGGAGCATATAAACTGCGCCGAAAATGATGGTTAAACCTGAAATAGCAGCCATCCAGAGATTGTGATTATAAACGCCCATTAATAACAGAAATTCTCCAACAAAGCCATTCGTAAGTGGTAAGGCTACAGTTCCCAATAATACAATAAGGAAAGTAATAGCCAGAACCGGTGCAGGTTTTGCTATTCCGCCCATCTGAGCCATATCGCGTGTATTCATCCTGCGGATGATAATATCTGCAATGAAGAACATCCCCACCACATTTATTCCATGATTAAGCATTTGTATCATTGCTCCCTGCAGACCCTGAAGATTCCAGGCAAAAATACCAGCTGAGATTAGTCCGACGTGTGCGATTGATGAATAGGCAATCAGGCGTTTAATATCGTTCTGAGTAAATGCAATTATTGATGCATAAACCACCCCTATTACCGACAAGATTAATGCCGTTTCTCCCCATGCATCAAAACCGAGAGGCGCAACAGGAATTAACCAGCGTAAAACTCCATAAATTCCCATCTTCAGCATGATACCTGAAAGTAACATAGTTCCGGCAGTTGGAGCTTCAGTATACGTATCAGGTTGCCAGGTATGGAATGGAAATACCGGCATTTTAATAGCAAAGGCAATAAAGAATGCCCAGAATATCCATGCCTGAGTTACCGAATCAAGTTCAAGCTTGTAAAACTCTGCTATATCATAGCTATTGCCAGGAGTTTGTAAATGCAGGTAGATAATTGCCAGTAACATCAATAAACTTCCTGCAATTGTGTAAATGAAGAATTTTAAATTAACTTTTATACGGTTCTCTCCACCCCATAGTGCACAAATGAAATAAACTGGTATTAAGGCTGTTTCCCATCCGATATAAAACAAAAACCCATCTAAAGCTGTAAAAACAAGCAATAATCCAGTCTGCATGAAGAATATCAGTGCATAAAATGCATTGGGATTCTTCATATCATGTTTAAAACTTGATAATATAATTATCGGAATAAGGAGATTGGTTAAAATTAATAGTAACATACTTATCCCATCCACCCCTGCCTTAAAATGTATCCCGAACTGAGGAATCCAGGCCAGGTCAACCAGAAACTGGGTGCTGGCATCCGGAACAAAATTCAGATACAAATAAAAAGTAATTGCCAGTGATAATAAAGACAATACACCTGCAAGCCCTTTCACAATTGTTCTGCTTGAAAGGAGGATGACCAGTGCAGCTATAAGCGGAATAAAAATTTGTAACAGTAAGATTTCCATTTAAATTGTTCTACTCCTTAATATTAAATTTTATACATACTATAGGCCAGTAAGGCTATAATTCCTGCCACCATCATGAAAATGTAAAAGCCAACCATACCAGATTGAAGTAATCTGAAAGTTTTACTTGCTTCGACAGCTCCCTTACCAAAACCATTCACCAGGCCGTCAATACCTGCTTTATCAATAGTTCTGAAGAAGAAAACGGACAATGTATTTAATGGACGTGAAATCAGCGTATCATAGATCTCATCTATAAAAAACTTGTTATATGACAGGCGCGCAAGTCCCTTGCGTCCTGTAATTTCATCAGCTGGAATATGCGCTTGTTTTACGTAACGGCTATAGGCATAAAGCATCGCAATAATTGCAGCTCCAACAGAAACAGCCATAAGAATGTATTCTGTGGTATGATCTAAGCTGAGTTGAGCTGATTTAGAAGCTGATGTTTCAAAAACCGGGGCAAGGAAACCCGCCAGCCAGTGCCCACCGCCAAATACTGCTGGAATTCCAATTAATCCGCCCAAAGCTGATAGGATTGCCAGAATTATTAAAGGAACCGTCATTGATGTCGGTGATTCATGTAAATGGTTTTCCTGATCGCTTGTACCCCTGAACATCCCGTTAAATGTCAAATACATCATCCTGAACATATAAAATGCTGTAAACATCGCACCAATAACAGCAATCAGCCAGAAGAGTTTGTTGTTTTCATAAACGTGCGCTAGTATCTCATCCTTTGAAAAGAATCCTGAAAAAGGAGGAAGTCCGGCGATCGCAATTGTTCCGATCATCATTGTCAGGTAAGTAACAGGTAATTTCTTTTTAAGTCCACCCATGTTTCGCATATCCTGTTCATTGCTCATCGCATGAATAACAGATCCTGCACCAAGGAAGAGTAATGCCTTAAAGAATGCATGAGTGATTACATGAAAGAATGCACCAGTATATGCTCCAACTCCTAATCCGAGGAACATATATCCCAACTGAGATACAGTTGAATAAGCCAAAACTTTTTTAATATCTGTCTGAGTTACAGCAATAGCGGCTGCAAGGAAGAGCGTTGCAAGACCGATAATGGCTACCACTCCCAAAGTTTCAGGAGCCAGTGTAAATAATATATTAGAACGTGCAATCATGTAGATACCCGCAGTAACCATTGTCGCAGCATGAATCAGGGCTGATACTGGAGTTGGCCCGGCCATCGCATCAGGCAACCAGGTAAACAATGGAATTTGAGCCGACTTTCCGATTGCACCGACAAATAATAAAGCCGTAATCAGAATCAGAACTGAATCTCCTGAAGCCATATCTGCAGCCTGAGGAAAAACACTGGAGAATTCGACACTATTGAAAGTGGTGAAGATCAGGAAGACAGCAATCAAAAAGCCTAAATCACCGATACGGTTCATCACAAAAGCCTTTTTTGCAGCACTTGCATACGATGAATTGGTGAACCAGAATCCAATAAGCAGATAAGAGCATAAACCCACGCCTTCCCATCCAATAAACATGACGACATAATTGGAACCAAGCACCAATAGGAGCATGAAAAATATGAACAGATTCAGGTAGGAAAAGAATTTGGCAAAGCCTGCATCATGGTGCATGTATCCGGTTGAATATACATGGATAAGAAATCCAATTCCTGTTACAATCAGCAGCATTAATGCACTGAGGGGATCAACCAGAAAAGAAAAAGGAATCTTCACATTTCCTGCACTTATCCAATCGAAAATTGGAATTATGAAAGATTTTGTTTCTGCTGAATTCAGTTCAAAGAATATTCCCAAACTAACCGCAAAAGAAGCAAGTACTGTAAGGCAACCTACAAATCCAACAATAGCTTTAGGCAGGGTATTGCGGCCTAATCCATTGATGAGGAAACCCAAAAGAGGGAATAAAGGAACTAACCAGACTAAATTTATCATTATTATATTCTAATTATCATTTTGTTTAAGCGATCATCCCCGGCCGCCCAAAGGCAGGCTGATCCTCAGCGAGGATCACCACTTAAGCTTATTCAAAATATTTACATCCGTGGAGTTCGTGTTCCGGTAAATCATTACAATGATGGCCAGACCAATTGCCACTTCAGCAGCTGCCAATGCCATTATAAAAAATACAAATACCTGCCCCGCAGGATCATTATGATGAACTGAGAAGGCAGTAAGCAACAGATTCACAGCATTGAGCATCAATTCGATTGACATGAAAATTACGATTGCATTTCTACGGATCAAGACCCCTATTACACCTATTGCAAAAATAATCGTGCTTAGAAGGATATAGTGATTTAAAGGAACGCCTTGAATTGACTGAGTTAAATTTTCCATGACCTATCCCTGTTTAATATCTTTTTTAGCTAATAGAACCGCCCCGACCATCGCAGAAAGTAAGAGTATTGACGATAACTCAAATGGCAAAAGGAATTTGCTGAACAAAACCTTACCCAGGTTTTTTACAAGACCCAGATCCTGGGTTTGCAGAATTAATGGATCAGAATCATTTAATGCTTTTACAGAACCAACCAATGTTATGATCAGGCACATACCTGCAATTACACCAACCATTTTAAGAAGATTGGATTTAGAACCGATTGAACCCTCATTAAGATTAAGCAGCATGAGGACAAACAGGAACAGAACCATAATTGCACCCATGTAAACTATAAAGTTCACAATAGCAAGGAACTGTGCATTCAACATGATATAGTGCAGCGTAAACGTAAAAAATGTGACGATGAGATAAAGCACGCTATGCACCGGATTCTTCGAAAATATCACCAGAAGTGAGAAGAATATGGTTAAGAAAGCAACAAAATAAAAAAGAGATATACTCATTAATAAGATAATTTAATCTTTGCTCCTATTTTGGGCAAAGGTATAATTTCTACCGAAATATTTACAGATCCCGGCTGCCTCAATTACAAAAACTTAGTCTTGCTGAACCTTCATGGGCTCTTCAACCAATTTGTCTTTACCATAGATGAAATCCTTCCTCAGATAATCAGCAGGGACAATAGGACCATCCAGATAGATTGCCTCTTTCGGACAAGCTTCTTCACATAATCCGCAGAAAATACAGCGCAGCATATTAATCTCGTAAACAGCTGCATACTTCTCTTCCCGATATAAAGCTTCTTCACCTTTCTGACGTTCTGCAGCAATCATTGTAATTGCTTCTGCAGGACAGGAAAGCGCACAAAGTCCGCATGCAGTACAACGCTCACGGCCTTGTTCATCCCTCTTCAATGAATGCATCCCTCTCCAGTTCTCCGAAAACTCGCGTTCTACCTCAGGATAAAAAATAGTTTCCTTCTTTTTGAACATGTGCCTGAAAGTTATTCCCATACCCTGAAAAATTGCAGGAAGGTATAATCGCTCCCAGAAATTCATTGGTTTCTGTTCTAAAACTTTTTTCCTGTTACTTAATGGTTCCATAGACCCTAAATCCTCCTAAAAGGGTATTTTATTTTAAATAAACCAATCGATTTCAGACTGGTTAAAGTTTGTCAATAATAGTAATTACAATACCTGTAATTACTATGTTGGCTATTGCCAATGGAATTAAAATTTTCCAGCCAAGATTCATTAACTGATCATATCTGAAACGCGGGATAGTCCACCTCACCCACATAAACAGGAAGATAAATGCAAATATCTTCAGCATAAGGACAGCCATTCCGATCAGTGGTCCAATCACAGCTCCGGTCATTTCATTTACCCAATCCATTCCGGGATAATTGTATGCTCCAAAATATAGTGTGGACATTACCGCCGAAGCCAAAAACATATTCAAATATTCAGCGAACATGTAAGCTCCCATTTTAAAACCGGAATATTCGGTATGGTAACCTCCTACAAGTTCAGTCTCACATTCAGGTAAATCGAAAGGGGTGCGATTAGTCTCTGCAAAAGAACAAATAAGGAAAATAAGAAATCCAAGAGGCTGGTAAAAAATATTCCAGTTTATGCCATGTTGCTGCTCAGCTATTTCCTTCATACTCAAGGTATTGGTAAGCATAAGCAAAGCAATGATGGATAAGCCCAATGGGATCTCGTAGCTGATACTTTGGGAAGCTGCTCTTACGGCCCCCATGAGCGAGAACTTATTATTCGAAGCCCAACCACCAATCATAATTCCATACACACCCAGTGAAACCACCCCAAAAATATAGAGGACTCCTACATTGATATCAGTGATCTGCAAACTGACCTGTCGTCCGGCTATTTCGATATCCTGACCCCAGGGAATGACCGCACTACCTAAAAACGATGTAAATAATGCAAGGGATGGCCCAAGAATAAAAAGCGCTTTACTTGATTCCGTTGGAATAATTTCTTCCTTAAAAAACATCTTCAGTCCATCAGCAAGCGGCTGGAACATTCCTCCGGGTCCGGCTCTGTTCGGTCCGACCCTGTCCTGAAGAAAGCCTGCGATTTTTCTTTCTGCCAGTGTTGAATAAGCTGCAACAGTAAGACTGATCACAAATATTACGAGAATTAAAGCGAATTTTTCAATTATAAATGCTAGTTCCATCAGATCTTGGTTGCTCGTTCAAATTCAACTTTATTTGCTTCAATCAATACCTGATTCTCTTTAATAACAGGTAATGGAGCAAATTCATAATGATTAGCGGATATAACTGAGGTTTGCGCAATATGACGCGGACCTTCAATGATCCAACTGTTAGTATTTTTAGTCTCGAAGCGGCAAGTATTACAAATAAAATCCTCTACCTCACCAAATTGATCTTTACGGCCTGTAACCCTTAAAACTTCATCTCCCTTATACCAGAGGGTGACCTTTCCTTTACATGTTGGGCAATCGCGATGAGCGTCTACAGGCTTAGTAAACCAAACCCGGTTCTTGAAACGGAAGGTTTTATCGGTTAAAGCTCCAACCGGGCAAACATCAATAACATTACCTGAAAAATCATTATCAATTGCTTTTTCAATGTAGGTAGAGATTTCTGAAGCATCGCCCCGACCCAAAATGCCATGCACACGGTTATCAGTAATCTGATTTGCAACATAAACACATCTGTAGCATAAAATACAACGGGTCATATGTAACTGAATCTTATCCCCAATATCTATTTTATCAAAAGTACGGCGTTCAAATTCATATCTGGTATCACCTACACCATGTTCATAGGAAAGATCCTGTAAATGACATTCACCAGCCTGATCACAAATCGGGCAATCCAGAGGGTGGTTAATCAACAATATCTCAACTACTCCCTTTCTTGCTTCAATCACTTCCGGGGAAGTAATGTTCTGCACCTCCATTCCATCCATTACCCCGGTACGGCATGAAGCCACCAATTTTGGCATCGGGCGTGGATCCTTCTCAGAGCCCTTATTTACTTTTACCAGACAGGTGCGGCATTTTCCGCCGCTACCTTCCAGTTTAGAATAATAGCACATAGCAGGTGGTACAATATCTCCTCCAATCTGACGCGCAGCATTGAGAATACTTGTACCAGGCTCTACTTCAACCGTAATCCCATCTATTGTAACTTTAACTTTATCGCTCATTGTTTAAAATTCAAAACCTGTGCTTAGTATCAAAGGGCTTTCCGTCCAAATTTTTGACTTTTTAATTTTCACTTACCACTTCTTCTAATTTTGGCAAGGGATCGGCATATTTTGCCAGACCATAATTCCGTTCCATTGCTTCCTTAGGGTTTGTTACATGCCATTCAAATTCATCACGGAAATGGCGAATAGCACTGGCGACAGGCCATGCAGCAGCATCTCCCAGTGGACAAATTGTATTTCCTTCGATTTTCTTAGAGACATCCACCAAAAGATCAATGTCACTCATTTTTCCATGGCCATATTCCAAACGGTGAAGAACTTTTTCCATCCAGCCTGTTCCTTCACGGCAGGGTGAACACTGTCCGCAACTTTCATGATGATAGAAACGGGAGAAATTCCAGGTATTTCTAACAATACACTGGTCTTCATCAAAAGCAATAAAACCACCTGAACCCAACATTGACCCACTTTGAAAGCCTCCATCAGAAAGAGATTCGTAGCTCATCAAACGGGGCTGACCATTGATGGTATTCAGGATCAGATTAGCTGGCAGAATTGGAACAGAAGAACCTCCGGCCACTACAGCTTTCAATCTTTTACCATTTGCTATCCCTCCACAATATTCATCGGAATAAATAAACTCTTCAACAGGCAGACCTAATTCAATTTCATAAACACCAGGCTTTTTGAGGTTTCCGGAAGCAGAAATCAGTTTTGTTCCAGTACTTCTGCCATTACCGACCTTAGCATACTCGTCTCCGCCATCATTTATAATAGGTACAACAGCTGCTATGGTTTCCACATTATTAACCACAGTAGGACAAGCCCAAACTCCTGAGATTGCAGGAAAAGGAGGCTTGATACGTGGGTTACCACGCTTGCCTTCCAATGATTCTATAAGAGCGGTTTCTTCACCACAAATGTATGCACCACCACCAGGCTGAACATATAATTCAAGGTCATAACCAGAACCCAATATATTTTTTCCAAGAAAACCGGCATTTTTTGCTTCAGCAATTGCACGCTCCAAAATTCTGATTTGAGGCATCATTTCGCCGCGCACATAGATATAGGATGTTTTTGCCCCTAAAGCGAAACTGGAAACAATCATTCCTTCGATAAGAAGATGAGGAATGTGAGTCATCAGATAACGGTCTTTAAACGTTCCAGGTTCAGATTCATCAGCATTACAAACCAGATAGCGCTCACGACCTTCCGGTTTAGCCAAAAAACTCCACTTCATACCTGTAGGGAATCCGGCACCGCCACGTCCGCGTAGTCCTGAAGTTTTCACTTCTTCCACTATGGCATCAGGAGTCATAGACTTTATAGCCTTTTCTACCGAACGGTATCCTCCATTCTGACGATATACATCGAAAGTATGAATTCCTGGTACATTAATATTCTCTAGTAATAACTTGCGCGCCATGTTAAATCAAGATGAGAGATGTGAGAAATGAGATGGGAGACCGGGCTGTTAGAAAACACTCAGTCTTATATCTCATTTCTCACATCTCGTTTCTCATATCTTATTCTTTAATGTTTCAATCAATTTATCAACACTCTCTTCTGTTAAATGCTCATAAAAAGTGTATTCAGGGCCAATCTGTAGAACCGGTGCCATACCACAGGCCGCCAAACATTCTACTCCTCTCCAGCTGAACATTCCATCGGCTGTCACTTCACCCTCTTTAACTCCAAGAGTATTTTCAATATGGGTCATAATCTTTTCGGCACCTACCAAACAACATGGTCCGGTACGACATACTTCCAAAACATATTTTCCCTGTGGACGTAGAAAAAACATCGTATAGAATGTTGCAACTTCATAAACCTCAATTGGTTTTATCTGAAGATAAGCTGCTACTTTATCCATTGCCTCCGGGCTAATCCAACCGTATTCAGCCTGAACCAAATGTAGTACAGGCAATAAGGCCGACTTTTGTTTTCCCTGAGGATAACGGGTTACAATCTCATCAAACTTTATAAGCAGTTCTGATGAAAATTCAATTTCCTTATGTTCAGTTACACTAAGCATCTAATTCTCCTGCAATTACATTCAAGCTACTCATATTAATAATGGCATCGGATAAAAACATTCCAGCACTCATTGGAGCGTACATCTGGTAGTTAATGAAACTTGGCCTTCTGAAGTGCAGACGGTAAGGAGAACGTCCTCCGTCATTAACCAGATAGAAACCCAGTTCACCATTACCCCCTTCAACTGCATGATAAACTTCAGTTTTTGGAGTATCAATTTCTCCCATCACTATTTTAAAATGGTAGATAAGGGCTTCCATACTATTATAAACTTCTTCTTTAGGTGGCAGATAAAATTCAGGGACATCTGCATGAAAAATACCTTTGGGTTCCTTTTCAATCTTTTGCAGCGCCTGTTCAATAATCCTTAAACTCTGCCATATTTCTTCATTTCGTACAATGTAACGATCGTAAACATCGCCGCTTGTACCAACCGGTATCTCAAACTCAAAATCCTGATAAGATGAATATGGCTCATTTACCCTCACATCATAATCAACACCTGTTGCCCGTAAAATCGGACCACTCCAGCTATAATTCAATGCAGTTTCCGGATCAACAGCAGCAACACCTGAGGTACGCTCGATAAAGATTCTGTTTCGGTTAAATAAGGTTTCAAACTCTTTCAGAATAGGTGGAAATTTCACCAGGAACTTTTTTATTTTGGCAAAGGCGATATCATTAAAATCCCGCTCAAATCCGCCGATACGGCCAATGTTAGTAGTCAATCGTGCACCGCAAATCTCTTCGTAAATTTCGTAAATATGCTCTCTTTCCTCCATCAGGTAGAGGAAGCCAGTAAAGGCTCCGGTATCAACCCCTAATATTCCATTACATATTAAATGATCCGAAATACGGGCAAGCTCCATAACAATCACTCTCAGGTAATCCACTCTTTTGGGGGTTTCAATTCCAAGCAATTTCTCTACCGTCATATGCCATCCCATGTTATTGATTGGAGATGAGCAATAATTTAAACGGTCAGTAAGCGGAGTGATTTGATAAAAGGGTCGGTGTTCAGCAATTTTTTCAAATGCACGGTGTATATAGCCAATGGTTGAAACGCCACTTATTATTCGTTCTCCATCCATCTCCAGAATATTCTGAAAAACACCATGCGTTGCCGGATGGGTTGGACCAAGATTTAATGTAAACGTTTCCTTCTGTGGGTCCTGATCTGTGAATATAGGGTGATTCGTCATCTTCCGAAGAAATAATCCTTTTTATCTACACGATTCGGGTCTTCCAGTGGATGCTCTCTTCGCATCGGGAAAACCGTCATGTCATCAACATTTAAAATTCTTACCAGATTCGGATGTCCATCGAAAATGATTCCGAAAAAATCATAGGTTTCACGCTCCATCCAATTAGCTCCTTCCCAAAGGTTGGTAGCAGTTGGGATGTGCGGTGCATTTCCATCAATAAAAACCTTAATCCTGACCCGAACATTATTTGAAAGGCTATGCAAATGATAAATTACACCAATTGAAAGCTCCATTTCAGGAAAATGTATTCCTGTAATGTCGGTCAAATAATTAAATTTTAGCTCCTTATCCTCTTTAAGGAAACGAAGCACTTCACTGATATTTTCAGCAGTAGTTTCAAATGTTAAAAAACCATAAGGTTCTGTGGGGACAGAAATTCTGTCTCCAAACGCTGAGGTTATACTTTGTATGACTTGCTGATTATTAAGTTTGCCCATTACTGGATTCCGTATCTTTCTAATAATTCTTTGTACTCTGGCGAATCTCTTCTGCGAAGTGACTCATTCTTTACCAGTTCCTGTATTTTATTAAACCCATCAATTATGGCCTCTGGCCTTGGTGGGCAACCCGGAACATAAACGTCAACCGGGATAATTTCATCAATACCCTGCATCACAGAATAAGTATCAAATATTCCACCGCTACTGGCACAGGCACCTACTGCAATTACCCAGCGTGGTTCTGCCATCTGAAGATAAACCTGCTTCAATACAGGACCCATTTTTTTAGCAATGGTACCCATGACCATCAAAAGATCTGCCTGACGGGGTGAAAAACTAGGCCTTTCTGATCCAAATCGGGCAAAATCATAGTGTGATCCCATCGTAGCCATAAATTCTATACCGCAGCAAGAGGTTGCAAAAGGCAATGGCCACAATGAATGTGATCTTGCCAAGCCAACTACTTTATCCATGGATGTAGCAAAAAAACCAGAACCTTCAAGTCCCGGAGGTGCTTCTACTAACTTTACTTCAGTCATAATTCTTCAAAAGAAAAAGCCCAATTCAGACAAGTCTGAATTGAGCCCAAATTTAAGAAATTTAATGTTTTCAATTGTTTAAACCATTATTTAGAATCAGTCTAAACATTATTCCCAATCGAGGGCCTTTTTCTTCACTATATAAATAAATCCTAGTAAGAGCGTGCCCATAAATACAAACATTTCAAGAAGACCATTGACTCCAAAATCGCGGAAATTAACCGCCCAGGGGTACATAAAAATTACCTCTATGTCAAATAGAACAAAAAGTATAGCCACTAAAAAATACTTTATAGAAAAGGGTTGGCGCGCATTTCCAACAGACTTTATTCCGGATTCAAATGCAACCAACTTATCTAATGTTTTTCGCTTAGGTCCTGCCAAATGAGTAATGGTCATTGTCAGTGCCACAAAGCCAAGGGCAACAAGCATTTGAAATATTATAGGGAGATAATTTACAGCCGTACTTTGTGCTTCCATTGTTGTTTTTTGCTGGGCAAATATAAAAAAAAAGAAGTCCCTAAACAAGGTTCAGGGACTTCTCTTTAAATAGTATTGAATTTTTTACTTACTTCCGTCTATTGCTTTAACTGCCTGCGTTGCTGTGACATTTGCCGGATCCAAAGAAAGAACCTTATCGAAGTATTCTTTAGCCTTTACATTGTCTCCATCCTTTCTCGCTGCAACTGATCCAAGATAATTGTATGCCTCAATCAGTCCGGGAGTACTCTTTGAAGCAAGTTCCGGCTTCTCAACTGTAACCAGATCTATGTATTTTTCATAGAATGGCACCGCCAGACCCTGGCTATCGTTTTCATCGTCCAATAGCCGATTGATGCGACCTCTGTACTGCCAACCAATCTGTGTAGTTGGAGAACGCTGAACCAGGAAGCTGAAGGCTGTATCTGCTTTTACTAAAAGATCTTTTTCAGGAGACAAATTAGCATTTTTCAATGCCCCATAATGAAAGTAATACGATGAGCCTAAGTAGTAATAATCAAGAAGTGCTCTTTCCGGATTCAAAATAGATATCTCATATGCTTTCGCGGCATCTTCATATCTTTTTGCCTTGAACAATTCTAAACCAATTTCACTCATTACTGCTGCATTAGTAGAATCCATTTGCACAGCCTTGGTTATATTTACCATACCTTCATCAAGCATCGTAGAATCTTTCATCTGAGCTCTTCCCAAATAAAGATAATCCTGTGATATTAAACGGCTTGGTTCAACCTTAGAAATAAACTCTTTAAGGGCCTGTGCACTTGAGGCAAAATTTTCATTTTCAAAGGCAGAATAAGCCAGATATCTTAACACTCTGGGATTTACTTTATCAAGCTTTGCCATTTCAATCGCTTCAGCTTCAAGTGCCTTGAAATCTTTTGCCAGGAATAAAAAGTCGGCATGGCGTAAACGTGAATCTAATGAACGATCCGTCAAGTCCATATACTTTTCATAATACTGTAATGCCTGTTGAATACGACCAGCATACTCTTTTTGGGAAGCCCATGCCCATCCAAAATAGGTTTCTGCTAATTCACGATAAGCTGGTCCATAATTTGCATCCAGAGCAATCACACTATTAAATTCTTCAATTGCCTCAGGATATGCTTTAGACAATTTGTTAATTTTGCCTAATTCAACTTTCGATCTTAAAAAGGTCTTATCCATTTCAAATGCGCTTCTGTATGCACTAAATGCCTCACCATTCTTTTGTTGTTCACGGTATGCATCGCCCAATACGAGGTATAGCTGCGCATCTTTATCATTGAGCAATTTTGCTTTCTCAAGATGAACCAAACCTTCTGCAATCATCGGCTTAGGAGCATGAACATATGCCCTTCCGATATACAAATCGGTTTCATGATCTTTTCTTTTAGTTTGCTCAATCGCCTTATCAAAATTTGCTTTTGGATTGCCATTTTTTGCAAGATCCACCGCGCCTAAACCGACATAATTTAATGCATATTTTTCATCAGCTGCAATCCCTTTACTAAATGCTGCTTTCGCTGAATCAATATAATCAGGTCGGACATAAATAGGGCTGGTTGTTAAATACAGATTCCCTAAAAAGAAAAAGTTCTCAGCATTTGTAGGTTGCGTACTTGTTAAGGTATTTAAAATAGCCTTTCCTTTCTGGTACTGTTCCGCATCAATTGCCTTACGGGCATCAGCTAAACTCTGAGCAAAAACTGCTGAACCAACTAATATCAACCCCAAGGTTATTTTTACTGCCTTGTTCATCATGTTACAATTTTTAATTTAGTTTACAATATTAATCTCCCGTGAAGGAATACTATCCGGCAAAAGTCCGGATTTAAGTACAATCCTCTGTCCACGTTCACCTGCAATGAATGATGCAAAACCTGTGCCTAAACCTGCACCACCTTCACAGTTAATAACATATAAGGACCTCGTCAATGGATATAATCCCAACGCAATGTCATTTTGAGTAGGTTTATAGAAGGCATCTGATCCTGCTTGTCCTTCAATATTCTTTACTCCCAATATTTTCAACTCTGCCACAATCGCTTCAAGCTCAACAGGAGGTTGTACCATCCAGTTTACACCAACAACTCCAATAGCACCCGGGTTCTCATGAACATACCTGATAACTTCAGAGTTGGATTTGAGCGCATAAACACCTTCTGCAGGAAGATCTTTAACGCCGGCAAGTTCTTTAAAGTATCTTACTGTACTCGAATTTGCATTATCAAACACCAAACTGTGAATGGCAGAAGCGGAACCTTTCAAAACTTTAATTATATCTTTTACAAGAACATTAGAATCCTTTGTAGGATTCTTCGTAATCAGTGCTATACCGTCTATTGCAAAGCGATTTATACGAATCTTAATTTTCTTTGCCTCAAAATGCTTTGTCTCCTGGGGAGTTAAAAGCCGGGATAGAATAGCCACCTGAATACTATCGCTTAAAAACAAATTTAATAATTCATTTTCAGATTTCCTTACCAAATCAAGCTTAGCATTTGCATAGGTGCTTTCAAACAAATATGCCTGATCTTCAATGATTGGAGCAAAGGATTCATCAACCAAAATTTGCTCGAAACCACTTGTATATGATTCCTTAACGGAACCGGAATTATTCTGACATGAAAAAAGAACGAACAGAAAACCTGCTAAAAACACCCACCTGATATTTCCCATACTATAATTAAGATCGAAGTAAACGCACAAACCTGAAAAAAGAATATATGATCAGGAGCAATGCAAAAGCTAGTCTGTAGCCGAAGTCGAGATTGATTGGGAAATCCTTCCAAAAGATAATCGCAACCCCCAGTGCAAAGTAAACGGCAAACATCCCAAGCCCTAAAATAAACAGAAATCGCTTTGCGGGCGATTTCTGTATTTTATTTTCTTCTTTAGAGAAAGACATAGACAATTATTGTCCAGCCAACTGGAAGAAGATAGGCATAGTGTATGCAACACGAACCGGACGACCATTTTGAATACCTGGTTTCCATGCCGGTGCATTTTTCAATACCCTGACAGCTTCCTCATCACATCCGCCACCAATACCTCTCAAAACTTTTATATCAGTTAACTGACCGTTTTTCTCAACTACAAAGCTCATAATTACACGGCCTGTAATATTGTTTTCACGTGCCATTGGAGGATATTTCAGATTCTTCTGAAGATACTTACCCCATCCAGCCATACCACCCTGAAATTCAGGAAGTACTTCAACACTTGCAAAATCCCTGATACTGTTATCCTCAATAACTGCAACCTCTTTAGGTGCTTCACCTACAGGCTCATCAATTACGATATCTGCATTTGGATCACCTTCAATTTTCTTTTGACCCGGATCAGCAACCTTAAGTTCCTCAACTGTTGGTGGCTCCTCATCCCGAACCTGCTCTGCAGGAACAACTACCGGAGGAGGGAATTTGACCTGATCAATTTTAGGTTTAGGTGGCTCCGGTGGAGGTGGAGGCAACTCTTCTTTGTTAATCGGAGGTGGAGGTGCCAATACTACCTCAGTAATTTTGACCTTCTCTTCTTCTGGCATGATTCCGGAAATATACCTTACAATTAAGGGAGTGGTTACCAAAAGTGAGAACATAAGAGCACCAATAATAACTGCACGGCTTGTGGTCTTGGAATTTTCTCTCCTTAACTCATAAGCCCCATAGCTCTTATTTCTCCCGGCAAAAATCACATCCAGCCATTGCGGGTTGAATAAATCTATTTTAGACCCTAACATAATTTAATTCTTTAAAGGGTTAATATTTGTTTAAAATTATTATTTGTAGATACCATCACGCTTTAACAATTGGATATCAGGCTCGGAGATATCAACGATTGCATACCTTTCGATGTTTGAAACCTTCATTTCATCGAGGATATCTACAAAATTTCTATAATTTGATTGAGCACTGGGCTTAATTAACACGATCAATCCTTTACTTGGATCACCTGTAGCTGCTATAACCTTTTTAGAATTCTCAATCAATGCTTTTCTTATTCCATTCCTTCCAAAATTGTCAACCTGGGGAGGAGTCAGGGGATTATCAACAAGACCCATATACCATTCCAGACGGTTATCCGCGCCAAGAAGGATAGTCATTGTTCTGTTATCAGCGACTGTTAATTCCTGCTGATCTTGTTTTTCCTTATCAGGCATGGCTAAATCCATTGCCTGAGGTTTAGCCAGTGTAGTGGTAAGCATAAAGAAAGTAATTAAAAGGAAAGCCAAATCCACCATTGCGGTTAAATCCACACGTGTTGATTGCTTCTTACTTCTAACTTTCCCGCCTTTATTCTTACCCCCGCCGGAGGTGTCTAATTCTGCCATCGTGTTTTAAATTTATGATACGATTATTCGTCGCCTGTCCTCAATGAGGTGATCAGACTAAATTTGTTAATATTCTGATCCTGAAGGATTCCTAATAATTTTTCAATCGAAGGATATTCTTCCTTTGAATCTCCTTTAATACTGACTCGCATATCAACATTGTTAAGCTCTTTGGTTGCATAACGGGCTGAAAGTATCCAATCGTGCAATTCAGATGGGCGCTGCCCTACTGAATCAAGAGGAACTCCGGGCTGTAAGCCGGGTTTAAGCCGGTCATCCCCCTTCATCATGATGATCTGCTTCAGATTACCAATCGGAACCCCAAAACTCTCCATAACTGAAAATCGGGCCTTTTCCTCTTCGCTAAATTGAATTTGGTACTTTTCGCCCATTAATTCAAGAGTCCGTCTTCTTATAGGTTGTCCTGGCACTCCGAAGAATACTTTACCTTTCTGACCAATAGTCAGTGTTGCTATATCCAAATCAGGCAGTTTAAATTTAACTGTCGAAGCAGGGGTATCAACAGGAAGTGGTTCAGGCTGACGGGCTGTGGCTGTAAGGATAAAGAAGGTAAGCAACAAAAACGCCACATCACACATTGCTGTCATGTCGATAGCTGTACTCTTTCTGGCAACTTTAATTCTAGGCATTGCTTATTTTTTAATTATTAACTATTTAAATAGAGATGAAAATATTCCGGGTTTTCCATAAAACCCGGAATAAATTTTCGATATCTATTATTTATGAGTACTTGCATATGTCTGAACGATTGAGAAGCCTGCCTCGTCGATAGCATATGTCAATTTATCAATTTTAGAAGTAAATACGTTGTAAAAAATAATTGCAACGGTTGAAGTAGCAATACCAGTAGCCGTATTGATAAGAGCCTCAGAAATACCATTTGCAAGGGCTGCCTGATCCGGAGAACCAGCAGTTGACAATGCCGCGAAGGCCTTGATCATACCAGTTACTGTTCCTAATAATCCTGTTAATGTACCAATTGAAACTAAAGTTGCAATTACAGTTAAGTTTTGCTCTAACATTGGCATTTCCAACGCTGTTGCTTCTTCAATGTCTTTCTGAATAGCAAGGCACTTTTGTTCAGTGTCCATTCTTGTCTCAGTTTCCATCTCTTTGTACTTTTTCAGTCCGGATTTAATCACATTTGCGACAGAACCTGCTTGTTTATCACACTCAGCGATTGCGGAATCAATATTACCTGCACCAATGAACCCTTGAATCTTTTTCACAAAAGCGTCAACACTGCCTTTACCGGTAGCTTTACCGATAACTATATAGCGCTCAATAGCAAAGACAAATGTCATAAGTAAAAGTCCCATTAAAACCGGAACGACATATCCTCCTTTATAAACCATTCCAAAGTAATTACCAGGAAGTGGATGCCCGTTTTCCGGATCACCACCTTCAAAGTTTGAAGGATCCCCCATTACGAATTTCCACAATAGAGCACCTACAACTAGGCACATTACAATAGACAGACTTGCAAAAATGTTTGAACCAGAGCTACTCTCTTTCTTAGCTGTTGTTGGTTTTGGTGCGTTCGCCATTTTTTTTAAAATTTAGTTTTAGTTGTTGATTAGATAATATAAGTTAATTGATTTTTTGTTTGGTTTTAATATGTTAATGTTATTTTTCTATCAATTTTAAAATATCATTTACTTGTCTCCCAATCACTTTGGGATAACAAAAATATAATTTTCGAGTTAATAAAAAATTTTTTGTGAATTTATTAATCCTATTTTTTCAATCCTGTCAATGCCTTCCCTAGAATGTGGCAAGAAACGTGCCGTTCTAAAAGATGATTATCATAAAATTCCGATTATCATTTTACAATGAAAACTATTTTTTATTGTAATTGCAAATTTGCTGAATGATTTTAAAGGATAAAGATTTAAAAATATGATATGATTGTAACTAATCACCTCATTATCAGCATAGTTATTAGATTGTTTAAAATTTGATACAAATGCCTGTGACAGATCTTCTGATCATTAACTTCTTTATCATTCAATGTAGTACGCGGATTTAAAATTTCAGAAGCCACACCCGGGCAGGATAAGGGAAAGCCAAAACAAAAACCAGATGTTCATCTATTAAAATAATTTGAATCGCTATTTAAGGCAGCGATAATCATTGCTCTGAAATGCAGAAGTAAGCTGCGGTTCGGTATTACAACTTCTGTATCCATTTCTTTTATAACAAAGTTTTTACAAGTGTGCCTGGTAAAAAATTTATCATTGCAATAAAACGATTTCAAAATCACCTATTTGTACTAATACTAAGAAATGAATCACTTTAGCTTAAAGTATAAAGACACTGATCAGCCACCAGATTTTTTAGCTTTATACCCCTCAGCAAGAAGTATAGCCAATACTTTATCACGAAAATCTCCCTGAATAATAATTTCACCATCTTTTGCTGATCCACCAACCCCGCATTTCTGCTTAAGCATTTTACCAAGTAACTCGAGATCCACCTGATTTCCTATAAAGCCGGTAACCAGAGTTACCGCTTTCCCGCCACGGTGCTTCCTATCGAGTTGTACTCTCAAATCCTGCAAGCGGGGCTCGGGTGTATCCGGGATTTCAGAATCATTAGAAATAAAACCAAAATCAGGATCAGTAGAATATACTACCCCCTGAAGACCTTTATTTTTTTTTGACATAATTTAATTAAGGATATATAAAGATTGAGGATTAACTCCAATACTCAGTGTTCTTCCCATAGAATAGGGATCCCCATCCAGATGAACTGCGGCATCACGATCTCTTTTGATGATGATATTACTACCCTGAATAATCTCCAGATATTTTGATTTATGAGTATTCTTTCTGAACATTCTAAGCACCAAGGCCGGAAACTTATAAAGTGGGAATGGTTTAAGGATACAAATATCCAGCATACCATCATTCAGGGAGGCGAAGGGAGAAATATGTGCGTTATTACCATACTGTGACGAGTTAGCAACGCTAATCATAAATGCCTGATGCTCGTATTCTTTTCCATCTATACTCAGCATATAATGCTGTGAACTATAATTGGAAACTTCTGTGAAAGCAATTTTAACGTAGCTACTGAGACCGCGCTTAACATTTTCAGCAAATCGTAAACTGATCTGTGCATCAAATCCAATACCAGCCATATTAAAGAATTTCCTGCCGTTAAAAGTGCCTGTATCGATTCTACTAACATGAACCCTATTTATTCTTTTAATAGCTTTTACATCTCCAACAGGAATCCCCAAGGATCTGGCCAGCCCATTCCCTGATCCATAGGGTATAATTCCCATTAACCTCTCAGTACCCTCAACTTCAGTTGCTACCTCATTAATGGTACCATCTCCACCCACTGCAACCAAAATATCAAAACCATTTTTGATCGCTTCAGCTGCCAGAAGAGATCCATGACCATGATATTCCGTAAAGACACACTCATAGTCAAATTTGCTCTTATCCAGATATTTATCAAGTTTTTCGGGGAAATTATATTTGGATTTTCCACCTGAAATTGGATTGATAACGAATAAAATTCTTCTTTTCAACTAAATTTAAATTTTAAATCAAAAATACTCTTAAATTTTTTAGAACATAATAATTATCATACTTTTGCCTTGCAAAAAAGTGGATCGATTTGCGTTGATTGCAACCACGTAAAAAAAAGTGCTAAAACATTCTGCTGATTTTTACATCAATCAAAACATTCGCCTCTTATTTCTGCATTGCAGCAAAATCTCTTATTTATAAATATTAATTATAACTCTATGCCTTATTTATTTACCTCAGAATCAGTATCAGAAGGCCACCCGGATAAAGTGGCTGACCAGATCTCAGATGCATTAATAGACAACTTCTTAGCATGGGATCCTGATTCAAAAGTCGCCTGTGAAACCCTGGTTACGACCGGTTTGGTTGTTTTAGCAGGAGAGGTTAAGTCACAAACTTACCTTGATGTACAAAGAATTGCACGTGAAGTGGTTCGAAAAATTGGCTATACCAAATCTGAATATATGTTCGAGGCTGATTCCTGTGGCGTTATCTCTGCAATTCATGAGCAATCCGCTGATATTAATCAGGGGGTAGACAGAGTAAAAAAACAAGATCAGGGTGCTGGCGATCAAGGAATGATGTTTGGGTATGCTACAGGCGAAACTGACAACTATATGCCCCTTGCCTTAGATCTTGCACACAAAATATTAACAGAACTTGCTGCACTTCGCAGAGAGAACTCAGCTATTAAATATCTTCGCCCGGATGCGAAATCGCAGGTTACAATTGAATACAGCGATGATCACAGACCAATTCGCATTGATGCAATCGTGGTTTCTACTCAACATGACGACTTCGATACAGAGGTAAAAATGCAGAAAAAGATTCAGGAAGATATTATCTCTATCTTGATTCCAAGGATAAAAGCACAGCTCAAGCCAGAGCTTCAGGCGCTTTTTACTGATGCAATTAAATATCACATCAATCCTACAGGAAAATTCGTGATAGGTGGTCCTCATGGAGACACCGGATTAACAGGTCGTAAAATTATAGTTGATACCTATGGCGGTAAAGGCGCTCATGGTGGTGGAGCATTCTCAGGTAAAGATCCTTCAAAAGTGGATCGTTCAGCCGCATATGCAACCCGTCATATTGCTAAAAACCTGGTTGCTGCGGGAGTTTGTAATGAAATTCTGGTTCAGGTATCATATGCGATTGGTGTTAAAGACCCAATGGGAATTTTTGTTGATACATATGGAACTTCTAACGTGAGACTTAATGACGGTGAAATTGCGCAGAAGATTTCTGCCATCTTTGACATGACTCCATACGGAATCGAAACCCGCCTAAAGCTTCGTAATCCAATCTATTCTGAAACGGCAGCTTACGGTCATATGGGACGTCAAAATGAGGTGGTAAGCAAAACATTCTCAGGAAACAATGGTGATAGCAAAACTTTAGAAGTTGAGCTCTTTACCTGGGAAAAACTGGATTATATCGATCAGATTAAAAAAGCTTTTAATCTGGCTTAATACATAATATTAATGCTTTAAAGCCTTCTCTCTTTACAGAAAGAAGGCTTTTTTCTTTAATATTGTACTAATGAAAAATCAGAACTCAAACCCATGGAAAACCCTGTCAAGTGAACAGATATATGAGAATCCCTGGATACGTCTGACTGAACATCAGGTGATTAACCCGGGTGGGGGAAAAGGCATTTATGGGGAAATCCACTTTAAAAATCTTGCTATTGGCATTATTCCACTGGATGAAAAAAATAATACCTGGCTGGTTGGACAGTATCGCTTCCCTTTGAAACAATACAGCTGGGAAATCCCCGAGGGGGGGGGCTTACTAGGTTCTGAGCCCTTGATAAGTGCTCAAAGGGAGTTATTAGAAGAAACCGGAATTAAGGCAGAAGCATGGACTGAGATCCAAAGAATTCACCTCTCCAATTCAGTCAGCGATGAACTGGCTATCATTTATCTGGCCAGACAACTCAGCTTTGGGGAATCAAGTCCGGAAGAAAGCGAAGAATTGATTGTTCGTAAATTACCATTTGAAACAGCATATCAAATGGTTCTGAGTGCTGAAATTACAGATTCACTAAGTGTTGCAGCAATTTTAAAAGTTAAAATTTTGCTTTTAACGAATGAACTGATTTAATTGATGATTTTTTACTTTATATAAGTGTATGAATAAATTTTTGGGCTATATATTTTCACC
Source organism: Daejeonella sp. (assembly GCF_030695525.1). GTDB lineage: Bacteria > Bacteroidota > Bacteroidia > Sphingobacteriales > Sphingobacteriaceae > Daejeonella. Next base: position 66,923 of record NZ_JAUYSS010000054.1, read on the forward strand.
AATCCACTATATATTTTTTGGATTTTTTGTCTGCCTTTTTCATCCGATACAATGGTTATGTTTTAATTTGGGTGGGCAGAAGGCTCACAAAAAATCAGTCGACCTGCTAAATTTATGCCTGGTGAGCACCTATTATCTGCTGGGAAGTTCAATAAGTTTCAAAAACCCCTATAAATTACCTGAGCATCGTCCGATCATTTTTATATCAAATCACCAGAGTTTGTATGATATTCCACCCCTGATCTGGTTCCTTAGGAAGTATCACGCTAAATTTATATCAAAGATTGAATTAACAAAGGGAATACCCAGTGTTTCATTTAATTTAAAATATGGAGGTGGTGCGAATATTGACAGAAAAGATAGTAAGCAAGCCGTTGCAGAAATTATTAAACTGGCAGAAAGAATGAAAGCAAATAATTGGTCTACAGTTATTTTTCCAGAAGGAACCCGCTCAAAGGATGGAAAATTAAAGCCATTCGCAATTGGTGGTGTTGCTACAATTTTGAAAAAGGCTCCAAATGCGCTAATTGTACCCCTTGTAATTAGAAACTCCTGGAAACTGGTACAATTCGGAGCTTTCCCTTTAAGTTTTGGAGAAAAATTGAGCTGGGAGGTTCTGGAACCCCTTGAACCTCAAGGCAAGTCAATGGAAGAAATTATGAGTTATGCAGAAGAGACGATAAGTAAGGCGCTCTGAAAAGAGAATACCAGTTCTATCCTATATTCTTATTTTCAATCTGTTTAAAAAAATAATCCTTGTAGGTATCACCTATCGGAATAATTTTGTCGCCAATCTGAATTCTGCTTCGCTCTATACTTTCTATCTTATCTAATGAAATGATATAGGACTTATGAACCCTGATAAATGATTTAGCAGGTAAAGACTCCTCCATTTTCTTCATATTCTGCAGGGTTATTATCCTTTCTGTACCGGTAAAAATAGAGATATAATCTTTCAGACCCTCGATGTAAAGTATATCATTAAGGTATATTTTCTGAATCTTATGTTCAGTTTTTACAAAAATAAAGTCATGGCTATTTTGTTGTATAGCAGCCGATTCAGGGACAACCGTGTGATTGTTTCCTTTAATCTGAAGAACCTTTTGAGCTGCCTTATAGAAACGATCGAAAGCAATAGGTTTTAGAAGATAATCTACTACATCCAGTTCATACCCATCAAGAGCATATTGTGAATATGCGGTGGTAAGTATCACATCGCATTTGCCATTTATTATTTTTAAAAACTGAATTCCTGTCAGCTCGGGCATTTGAACATCCAAAAAAACAAGATCAATGGCCCCACTTTGAACCAAGGATAATCCTTCGATAGCACTTGTTGTGGTTTTTACCAAAGTTAAAAATGGAACTTTTCTGATATAATCCTCAAGAATATCCAAAGCCAGAGGCTCATCATCAACTACCAAACAACGTATCATTCTATAAATTTAGATATAATTCGCAATTATAAATATCATTCTTGTCTTCAATATGCAGCTCGTATTTGTCTTTGTACAATAAGTCGAGCCTCCTGCGAACATTTTGCAATCCTATACCACCTGTTTCATCCTTGTTCTGATTGCTCTTTTTGTTAATTGTCCGAAAGTATAACTTGCCGGGCTCTATGTCTAAAAGTATACTTATCGGGACTTCCTTATCCGTAGCTACACCATGTTTAAAAGCATTTTCAACAAAGGAAATAAGTACTAGTGGCGTGATCTTTTGAGCCTGCACCTCTCCCTTTATCACAAAATTTATGAAACTATTATCTTTAAATCTTAACTTTTGAAGTTCAATATAATTTTCAAGATATCGTATCTCATCTGCAAGTGCCACTTTATCTTCATTGCTTTCATAGAGCATATACCTCATAATCTCGGAGAGTTTTAATATAGCCTCTGGAGTTTTCTCTGATTTCTGATATGCCAGTGAATAGATATTATTTAGTGAATTAAATAAAAAGTGGGGATTGATCTGAGATTTTAGAAATGCAAGCTCCGAAATCAGCCTTTCATTCTCCAGATTACTCTTAATTTTTTCATTTAAAAACCAATCGGTAACGAATTTTAAAACAGCGCTAAGGAAGATAAAGAGACAGCTTACAAATGCGGCGCTCATAAAATAATCCCAGAATGCCATGATATGCTTTCCCGAATCACGTTTAATTATTATATCATAGAAATAATAGGCTAAACCACATTTAACAAAAGACGAAATGATTACCAGAAAAAGCAGGACAATCGCACACCACAAATATTTTTTTCGGTTCAGGAAGGTGGGAAGAATGAACAGGTAATTAATATAAAAGATCGTGATATTTATTATTCCGAAGTAGACAAAAACTACTACAGTCTTTTGCACAATCTTACCATTACTAGCCATAAACATAAATAGCAATAATAATGCGATCCAAACGATGATATGAGTAAGAACCTGCAAAGATTTATTCATAGTCTAAAATAACTTTTCCACCGACTTTAATTAATCGGTTTCGACCAACAGGTCAAATCAATCTGCCAACAAGCAAATACAACCTATTAATGACAGGATGTACAAATTGTACCGTTGGTCTGTAAAAATAGCCCCTTGGTCTAATAGATTTTAGCAGGAGTTTATTTAATTATTTATTTGTTCTATCAAAAAAGGAAAATATGAAAAAGTTAACCAATTGCGTATCCCCATTCATAATGTTACTTGTTCCATTATTCCTGCTTATTGGATTACTGGTTACAAATCTTAATAATGAAATACCTCTCGAAAAACAGAGCGCAGGATTAAAATTTCAGGTACCATCACTAAAAAACCTTGTCAGTACTGTCCTCAAAAAATAAATGGGGTCAAAACTGATTATTGAAACCAGAAACCTGTCTTATCGATTTGGTAATCAGTTGGTTCTTGATCAGGTCTCACTTAATGTCAGAGAGGGGAGTATCTATGGATTTCTAGGACCTAACGGAGCCGGGAAGACTACAACCATTAAGGTGCTGCTTAACCTTTTACAGGCCAGAGAAGAAAAAGTATTTCTTTTTGGGAAAGATTTAAATAATAATCGAATAGAAATACTTACAGGAATCGGTTCATTGATCGAACAACCTGCAATATATTCTCATCTTTCCGGGAAGGAAAATTTACTGAACAGGGCCTTGCTTCTGAGTGTGCCTGCTGCAAGAGTTCATGAAATGCTTAATCTGGTAAATCTGACAGAACATGCAGATAAAAAAGCCGGCAAGTATTCCCTGGGCATGAAACAGCGGCTTGGAATCGCCCTGGCTCTTCTGCATGATCCAAAATTGCTTATTCTGGATGAACCAACTAACGGACTTGATCCAAATGGAATAATTGAAATCAGACAACTTATCCGAAAACTGGTAGAAGAACGGGGGAAAACCGTTTTCATTTCCAGTCATCTTCTTTCGGAGGTCGAAAAAATGGTTACCCATGTTGGAATTATAAACAGTGGAAAATTACTTTTTCAGGGAACAATACAAGAATTGCATAACGTAAGTATGAAACAGCTTGAGATTCAAACCAATGATCTGATCAGTTCGAAAGAACTTTTATGCAAAAATGGTTATCAGGTTGAAATTTTATCAGATACAATCCTCATACCATACCTATCAGAAAATCACAGTGCAGAGATTAATAGATTGCTTGTTAAGCATGATCATAAAGTTTACAACTTGACCCTGAGTAAACAAAATCTGGAAAATTTATTCCTGTCAATTACTCAAATATAAAATGCAGGGATTCTTACTTTCAATTCGATCTGAATTCTATAAAACAAGAAAAACGCTTGCTTTTCTTTCAGCAATATTACTACCTCTGATTCTATGTATACTGATTACAGCCGGTTTTTATACTCATGCTGATAAAATAATGTTTCTCTCTGCCAAAATGCAGTGGTTCAGATTCAGCGGAGCATTTTTAGGGGTGATGGGAAGTCTCATTCTGCCAATCCTGATCATTTTCCAAACCTTTTCTATCAATAATATTGAACACCGGGCTGAAATGTGGAAAAGCCTGTTTTCTCTTCCTATACACAAATGGAGCATTTATTCAGCGAAATACGTCTATGTGGTCTTTTTGAATGCACTTTGTATAACATTGTTTGCCAGCTTTATTATTGCATCAGGGTATTTATTGAATGTCCTGAATCCTGAATTGAAGTTCAATCAATTTGATATTTCAGGTATCCTGTTCAAATTACACCTTAAACTTTTCCTGGCCTCCCTGGGAATCTTATCTATTCAGTTTTTATTTAGCCTGCTTTGGGCCGATTTCTTGAAGCCTATGGGCATAGGATTCATGCTCACTGTTTTCGGAATAATCACTGCGAACCTGGGCTGGAAATACGCATTCACAATTCCTTATACACATCCGATGCTGGCATTGCAAAGTATGATGAAACAGGTTCTGAATAATCAAAATGGACAAATGGAGTTCGACCTGCTGAGCCAGGAAATTTATGTGAGCCTTATTGTAGCAGCCATAACATTCATCATTGGCTATTTTGTAATTATCAAACGTATTATCAGGTAATTATCGAACCGACTTCGGAATTACCACCTGACTTTCATGCCCATCAGCATCTACCGATTGGACTCCGAAATAATAATTGTCTTTTGAGTAATTTAGGCTGGCTGTGTTTCCTGTAAAAAAGAATTTCCTTTCCCAAACCGGGCTAGTAGTCTCCCTCATAACCACATAATATCCAGCAGGTTTCTCTCCAACGGGATTCTCCCATTTAAGTACCGTTTTATTGGTAAGGCCGCTGGTTACAATACCCACATTTAAAGGCTCACGGGGAGCCAGTGCAAGATTTGCAAGGGTGGCAAGATTCATTCTTGTTACTTTTTGCGTGTAAGTATAATCTACAAAATCAGGCAGGTCTCCATAATCCACTCCATTTTCTTTCCTTACATTCTGATGCTGACGGTCAAAATCCTCGTTCATTTCAGTTATTCTGATACCGGCGAAGCCCTGCTGCGAAAATGGGGTATGATCCCCTCCTCTAAGATATCTGTCGCGGCGATAAATCAGCTTCACGTTCAACTGATCCACGTACCTTTCTCCAACTTCTTTCATGTAGCGGGCAAATTGCCGTGCATGTCCATCATTTTCAGATCCAGTACTGGCTCTACGGGCAGCCTCCTCGGGGCTTTCTGCAACTGATACTCCCTCGCTGAAGATTCGCACATTACTATTATCCTTAATACCTGTTTCCATCCCATAAGTATTACCAACAATATCATTGGTAATCATTCCTGCGAGGTTCCACTTTTCAGCTTTTGCTCTTTTCGCAAGATTCGCTGCCCCATAAAGGCCCTGCTCTTCTGCAACCATGGCAACAAAGATTAAGGTGCAGTTAAATTTATAACGACTCATCACCCGTGCCAATTCCATAGCAGCAGCAGTTCCTGAAGCATCATCATTTGCACCCGGAGCGAATATCATAGAATCATTTACATCAGATGCCCTTGAATCATAATGGCCCGAAACAATAAAAACCCGGTCATCTGCAGGATCAGTGCCCGGAAGAATTCCCAACACGTTTTTCATGACTGTAGGCTTGACAATTCTCCGACCGTCAGCAGGCTGGGTGAATGTATCGAATTCGACTTTTAATCGACCCCCTGAAGCTTTTGAATACCGTTCCAGCTCTGATTTGATCCAATTACGGGCAGCTCCAATGCCACTTGTGCAACTTACTGTATCACTCAGACTGTGCCTGGTTTCAAAAGTCACCAGTTTTCTGACTATCAGTTCAATATTCTGCGCAGATACTTCATCCACCATTTTTTTTATCTGCTGATCCTGCCTGATTAGTAAAGTTTGCGAATAGCCTAAAAAGGCTGAAAAGGTAAATAAACTCAGTAAAAGGTATTTCATAGCACTAATCTAAAATTAATTGAAAATAGGCAATATGACCCGTTTTAATCCAGAATAAATTCCTGGTGCCTAGCAGGGATCTCTACATTCTTAAATCCTTTGGCCAGGATCTTTTCTACAAAATTATGTTGAACTTCATATTCACCATGTACTAAAAATATCTTTTTTACCTTTAAAGGATCCTGGCAGGCGATGAACTGCAACAAATCTTTATAATCACCATGAGCACTCATGGAACGAACAGACCGTATTTCAGCCCTTACAGGAAACTCTTCACCGAAAATAGTTACTGTAGTATATCCCGCAGCTAATCTTCCACCCAATGAATTTGGTTCACAATAACCTACCATAAGGATAGTATTCTTTTCATCAGTAATATTATTTTTTATGTGATGTTTAACCCTTCCCGCTTCCGCCATTCCTGATGCAGAAATAATTACACAGGGTTCCGGATCAGTATTTAAACCTATAGAAGCTTTTGTATCCTGAATAAAGCTTAGATTTTTAAAACTAAAAGGATCATCGTCATGAAGCATCACATCCTGAACGTGTTTATTGAAATTTTCAGGATGGCTTTTAACCACATTTGTAGCCTTTATGGATAAAGGACTATCAACATAGTATTTAACATCAGGCAGAATTCCCCGCTCTTCAAGATGATTCAATGAATAAAGTAATTCCTGAGTACGGCCAACGCTGAAGGCCGGAATAATAACCTTACCTCCTCTTAAAATACAGGTCTGATAAATGATCTCTTTGAGTAAGTTTTCTGCAGGTTCAGCATCCTCATGCAAACTATCGCCATAAGTTGATTCTAAAAGGATATAATCCGATTGCGGGAAGGTCTCAGGCGACTTGAGAATCAGATCACCGTATCGACCTACGTCACCACTAAAAGTTAAACGGCTTGTCTTACCATTTTCCCTAATTGAAAGATGTACTGCAGCACTGCCGATGATATGACCCGCATCTGTTAACAGAACACTGATATCATCATTTATCTGATGCTCTGTGTTGTATTTTATAATCTTAAACTGACGCAATGCATACATCGCATCCTCTTCTGTATACAAGGGTTTGAGCAAAGGCCAACCTTTGCGTTTCCTATGCTTATTACTGTAATCTGAGTCCTGTTGCTGAATTCTGGCAGAATCCATCAATAAAATTCTTGCCAGATCCATGGTTGCTGCAGTACAGAACACCTCACCCTTAAATCCATGAGCTATTAATCTGGGTATCAACCCACTATGATCAATATGAGCATGGCTCAAAATGAGATGATTTACATCTGCAGGGTTGAATCCAAAATGCTCATTCAGTTGATCAGTTTCATCACCCATCCCCTGAAACATTCCACAATCAAGTAAAATTTTTACTCCATTATCCAGGGAAATTAAATGCTTACTCCCGGTTACATTCCTTGCAGCACCATGAAAACTTATTCGCATATGTCAGATATTAAATAGAAGGGTATCTGTCAAAAATAATTTAATAAAGTCAATATCCAGCTATCTCTGTGTAAAAGAAAGAACTGATTTCAATAATACCAGAAACCAAAAAAAGGCTCCGAAGAGCCTTTTTTCAAAAACAACAAACATAAAATTACTGTTGTGTTACGGTATAAACTACCGGTACCACATTTAATCCTGTTGCTTTACCTGCGTATGCGCCACCAGCACCGATCAGGTAAGAAATATTGAATTTGTTTGTAGAGTTTGAACCGTTCCATGAAGTGTTCGCTGCGGTAATAACTGTTGCTGCTGTTCCGCCTGTTACCGGTAAGGTTACTGCAGAACC
>NZ_JAUYSS010000055.1 GCF_030695525.1 Daejeonella sp.
TAATAGATATCATGAAATTAAGTAAGCAAAAAAGCTAAAGCTGTTATCTGGATAATTATAAGCCTGGCTTTTAACCTTCCTTATATCGAACTCACGTTAAATTATCTTAAGTGTATCGTTTCTGCTTTATTTAAATGAATAAATGATGGTTTTAATCGCAAAAGTGCACGATGAAAGATCTTATATAAAGGACTAATAATATTGATGGAAATGTTCGTATTATTGACATTATAAAACAGAAATAAAATCAGAAAAGGGATATTGTAACATCCTTAAAATTAATATGACAAGAATTACTGAAGAAGCATCAAAATACAGACATCTGGAAAAAATGTCGGTAGAAGAACTGACATCGTACCTGAATAAAGAAGATAAAACGGTTGCATTGGCCATTGAAAAAGCTTTGCCCGAACTGAACATACTGATTAGTACAATTGTTACTAAGATTGAGAATGGTGGAAGGTTGTTCTACGTGGGTGCAGGGAGTGGTGGGCGCTTATCCGTTCTTGACGTAATTGAACTACCGACAACCTATGGGGTTTCTTCCGGAATTTTCAATGTAATTCTTGCCGGAGGTAAAGAGCATCTGATAGAAGCTCTGGAAGAAATGGAAGACGATGTAAAAGCTGCCTGGCAGATGCTTCAGGAGGAAAAGGTATCGGAAAAAGATATTGTCATTGGTATTTCGGCCAGCGGTACCACCCCATTCGTATTGTCAGCATTAATGGAATGCAGAAAACATGGAATAACTACTTCCTGCATTGTCAGCAATCCGGGATCTCCAATTGCAGCGGAATCTGATATTCCGGTAGAAGTAATCACCGGACCAGAATTTGTTACCGGCAGTACCCGTATGAAATGCGGAACAGCACAGAAAATGATTTTCGATATGATTAGCACGAGTACCATGATCAAACTTGGTCGAGTACTTGATAATCAGATGGTTAATGTAAAGTTAATCAATGATAAAATTGTTGACCGAGCGGTTAAAATGTTAATGAATAATAGTGGAATTACGGTTTATCTTGAAGCTAAACAATTGCTTATAGAACAGGGCAGTGTAAAACAGGCATTAGATTATTTCAACCGGAACAAATAACAATCAAATGTTTTTGATCCCCTTAATGGCTTAAACGATATACATCCCCATTTCTTAGGATTATTAGAGAATTTGAAGAGCTTTTTTCAATGAAAATATTTGAAATTTCATCTGGAAAAAGAACTGATTCATCTATACTGCCCATACCCGAAAAATTAAACAAAACTCTCTGTGCTGTAGCAGCAAGGTAATGTGCCTTATCCTTGATCTGGTATCCCTCAACTTTTAGAACTCTGTCATTCAATGTTTTTCTGAAAATTGTATTCCCTTTATCATCCAGCACATAAAATTGAAAACCTTCAGTCCCGACAAGAATCTCAAGCTTCCCATCATTATTAAAATCCCCGTGTTTGATATCATTTACTTCCCCTCCCACATTTGTGCTCCAGTATTCCTGAATTTTAGTATTAAAACCGATCATCCGGATTTCACTTTGTTTGGTTCCTAACAGCACTGTTGGTTTAACGGTTTCAGACCCTTTATTCAAAACATGCGCAATTTTCCAGCCCGGCCCTCCTGTTTTTCCTGTGATCAGTTCATCATCTTTTATCAAAGTATAATAGTAATATTCAAGGGCAAAGATTCCCTCTTCCTTACCATCTGCATCCAGATCAGCATATTCCATATCCTCAATACCATAAAAATATAAGGCAGTTTCATTTTTTAATTTCCCATCAAGATCCAGTTCATAGATATACCTGAATTGTGTGCCCACCATAACTACAGGCTGCTGATCCTTACCATTCTTTTGGGCAATCCTGACATTTGTAATTCCTAACAGATTCCCCTTATATTCCCGATGTGGCTGATCATCTGGAAATTTATAGCTCCACAGTTCTTTTCCATTAATATCCAGTGTATGTACATACCAGTTTTCAGTTGCAATAAATATAAATGTCCTGTTTCCGGCATATTGCAGACTCACTTCATTGATCCTGCCGCTGGCTGAAAATGTCCAAAGGCTTTTTCCGTTAGAATCAATTGCTTTCACAGTTCCATTAATACCTCCCAGTAAAATATCTTCTTTATTATCAGCATTCAGATCTGCAGAAAATGAGCTGCTTATCTGCTCATTCATCGAATAAATCCTGTCAGAAATACTGACTGGCAAAGATTTGAGAGGATTATCCTTGATTAAAGGCTTCACATCTGTAACGGAAATAAGCTGCTTAACGATCCGGCTCTGTAAATCTGCTTTCCACTGAACTATTCCTGAATCAATTGCAATTTGTCTTAAGATTTCCCCTGATTGTGTGTACCTGGTTTTATTTTTTAATAAGTCAAATGTTTTCCATACCCCAGTCCTTTTATCCCACTTAAAAAAAACAGCTTCCCGAAAATTTAATTCCTGATTTCCAATCTTAATTTTTGTCACTGAAGCAGCGATAAGCTCATTATCCCCAATTAAATGAAAGCTGCCATTGCTTGAAAAGTCGGTGCTGTTAAGTCCATCTTTAACTGCAAGCCATTTTTGATTCCCGGCTTTTATTTCAATTGTATTTTTTCCAATATTAGTAGAATGAACCAAATCATTATCTGAAGAATGACTGGAAAGTATATTAATAAAACCGGCCTGGTCTTCTTTTTTATACTCCTTTTCGTTGATTACCTCTGTTAAAACAGTCTCCTTATTGGCATAAGGATAGGGATAAACCGTTTTCCAGTATTTAATAAAGTGCCCGTATATATCTTTGAGCCTAAGAACTGCAGGGCTTAAGCTCTGAATCTTCATGATCAGCCCCTTTTGTTCGACCAGGAATGTGTTCTTTTCTATTTTCGGGCTACCCAGTGATTGCCAATGATTTTTAAGCAAAAAACTTCCTGTTTCATTAATTTTCAGATCATCATAAATGATGAAGAACTTACCTTCCGGGCTTATTATCATACGTTTCCAGTCAGTCCCGTTATAATCAGGCACAGTACTGCTGCTAAACCCGGTTCCATCAAGGTCGGCCACCCAATCCAGCTTTACCAATGGTGGCTTTTTCCCTTGTTTACCATCCTTCACAATAACTAAACCTGAATGATACTCCGGAGTATTCTGAATATAATCACGGTCATTCAGAAACAATCTACCTTTAGAACTATAATTCAAGATCGCATTTCCATCCTGATGTCCATGTTTCCCGGCAGAAAAACCATCCAGAATAAGGTAATTGTCATTTAAGCCAAAACCAGATCTGAATGTCAGTTTATGAAAGGTGTCCTTTTGCTCTACATTTATTTTATCTTGTTTTTTACTTTTCTGATCATCATTATCCGGGCTTTTAGTAAATTCCGGGACATTATCAATCTGGTTCATCAGATCATCATATACCCCCTGTTCAATCTCCTGAGCTTGAACTTTAGGATATAAACTTTCGTCGGGTTGTTCTGAATTTTTAAGACTCGCGATATATCGATGTATGGGATAGATCAGGTCCGGCATTTTTTGTTCTGTAAAAGGACCTGTACGGGTACGTTCAAGCAAAAAATTATAAACAGGATCATTGTAAAACCAGGATGCTGCATTCAGCAGCTGGGAATGTCCCCATGAATAAGCACTGCTCATCCCAAAAGGATAGGTATCACCTCCACCAGATAGTGTGCCCAGATTATCAATCATCATTGAATGCAGATCTGCACTAGGCCTCAGGCTTTGATTGATAAATTTCAGATCACCTGAAAGCATCGCATAATCGATATTTGCAACCGGAAGATGCGCCAGATAATCGGAGCCTTCGTCAAGACTAATATAAGATGTATTTCCGGTAAAAATCTTCTCTCCTCTATGCTTCCATTGAGCGGTTTCAGACAAACTATAATACTTTTCAAAATACTGACAGGAACCAATCAAGGAGAGGGCAGGAAATATCTCATGGTTCCAGCGTGGTGCAGATTCAGATGCCCTTACCAGATAATTATCCATGTAATTTGCCTTAATTAACAGGTAAAGCGCAGAAAGAATCTGCCTACGGTCCGAATCAGAAAAAATTGGGGAAGCTTCAAGAACACTCCAGTTCTGGAATATTTTTTCACCCTGGATCCACATATTCTTACGCACGTTCAACTGGTAAATGGCTTCTGTGGGATGAGAAGTCACAAATTGGGAAAAGCCCTTCAATAACTTATAATATACTTCCCCGTATTCCTGATTTGCAGTTAGTTGATAATACTCTCCATATAACTTTATTCCGGCTAAAACACTTAATAATGCATCTGCAATAGTCTCGTTATTGATAACAGGCTTCAATTTTGAAAGCATTTCATCAACTGACCTAATATTAGGCCTGAAAAATGAATTAGTTTCCTTAGGCAATTTTGATTCAAAAAGCCATGGAATTTCGTCATTGCTTCTAGTTTGCAATAAGGTCTTTAAGCGATCAATTGCATGTTTCGCGCCTTCAATGTCTGATGCAGAAACCAAAATTGTATTCCCACCCAATCCGAAAGGATCGATCAAAGTAAGTAACTGATATCCGCCTTTTCCCGGATAAATTGCATCAGCATAAGATAAGCGCAAACCGTATAAACGTGCCATTTGCCTATTATTAGCAAGATTACCCAGCATGATCGTATTCCCAGACCATCCCTTAACAAACTTATCAGAATCAGGAAAACTTATTTCTGGTATTATTCCTGTCCTTTCCTTAATCTTTGCCTGCAGATCAATTGCCAAATCCTTCCATAAGCGTTCTTCGGGTACATGGATCTTTATATTCTTCAGATCTGTGTTTTTCTGAAGATTGCGTGGGGAAATATTCTTTATTAATGAGTCTGCAGTTATCGTTTCTAAGCCAAATATTGTTAAACTAGTGCAGGAAAAGATCAAGGCCAGCAAAACCCTAAATGAGTGTTTCATCATCTTATCTATAGTTATAACTAATTACTATTCAATATGTTAAACTTATATTTTTAAATCACAGACAAACTATAAATCAGTTGATTTTAATTTATTAAGAGTATAACATATCAGTTTATTGTTCAGGGTATTACCTGTTGAAGTTTTAATATCTCCCAGGTTCAATTCATAAACATATCCCGGCTTTAAAGCAGCAAGGGTTACTGATATTTTTTTACTGTCATTAGAAATTTTGATATCGGTAACGGGAACATCCTGAATATCAAACTGATCGGAACCATACTTATTATGGTATTTATAATAGTAGTGACGAAATTTAAAATTGTCAGGATTTGTAGCTGCAGACACCTCCAGTGGCTCAGTAAAGGTCAGCTCAAATCCATTTTCAGTCAGATTCATACTATAGATATCCGCAGGTGGCTTACCTGTAAAAACTATCCGCTGAATCCCCTGATCTCCCAGCCAGCCATGAGAGTTTTGACCAATCCATAAACTTCCATCCGGTGCAAAAACCAATCTGTTATTCCCCTTTCTCAGGCCATTTCCCTCAAGAAATGGAATACATGCACCCTGTAACTCACCGCCGACCCGCTCAAGCATTACTCTTACAATACGCTCTTTGTTCATTTCACCGATGATTAACTGACCGGAAAATGGTCCAAATTTCCCTGAGGTATTATCACAAAGCGGCTGGGTGGGTGAATTTGCTATGATACCATGTGGAAATAAGACTGCAGCTCTGGTTCTCATACTATCCAAAACCGGAATTGGTAATAAAAATGGATTCCCCTTATTCCAACCTTTCTGCCAAACCAGACTTCCGGGGTGGCCATAGAACCTTCCTTCCTGTACATGATGCAATGGACTGGTACCAATCCAGTCTCCCTGATTATCCGTTGCAAACAGATTACCTTCAAGATCAAATCCCAGTCCGTTAGGAGAACGGAAACCCGAAGCAAAGGGCTGCAGCTTACCATCACTAGTTAATTTCATCATCCATCCCCGGTAAGGAACATTCGAAAACATTTGACCTTTACTGCCCTCTTCACGGCCCAGGGGATTAATTTCACCGCGCACTTCTGGTCTGATGTTCCCACCACCCGAGGAAGAATTTAAAGCGATAAACAGATCGCCCTTCCTATCCTTAACCGGACCGTAATTGAATTCATGATAATTCCCGGAAATCCCGAAATCATCAGTTACTTTTTCATATAAATCAGCAATCCCATCACCATCAGTATCTTTAACTCTTGTCAACTCAGGACGTTGCATTATTAATAATTCAGAATTACTGATTACCAGAATCCCCAAAGGGTCATGAAGACCTTCAGCGAATAATTTCCATTCCTTTGTTAAAATATTGTAAATCATTACCTCACCCCTGGTAAAGCATGCAACCAAACGACCATCAGGTAAAAATTCAACAGCACCGGTCTCACTGGTTAATCCCTCAGGCATTTTGATAGTTTCAACCCGGTATGATTCATTGATTTTCTGGGCCTGAATCGATTCAAGGCAAGCAAAAAATAGAATTCCAGTAAGGCAAGCGATCACATTATACTTCATAACTGTGTCCCTTCCTTTACACTCATGGTGATGCTGAATTTTCTGGCCTCTTTTGATGTTAATTTCAACCTATTCCCTTCCCATGATCCCGCTGAGGCCTTATACTTAATCCCATCAAATGGATCAGTATTGAACCATACAGTCCTTTTAACATCCGGAATCCTGAAAGTCCTGCTTAGACCCCTACCATCGGCATTGGGAAGAATCAGTTCATAAACATCAATTCCGTCTATTGTATAGTGAAATTCAGGAAAACGGTTAATCAGTTTGTAGCCTTTATATTCCGGTTTTGGCGCTTGGTTATCAGCACTAAATGACAAGGGAAATTGAGTTTTATCCTTAAAAAACAGGGTTCCTACAACTTTTGCGAGCACATCGCCTTTACCTTTCCACAGTTCAGAATTATCGAGAAAACCACCCTTCCAGGCAAAGCGTAATTTGCAGGTACCGGCATCCCAGCAATAGGATAAATCACCGGGAAGACTGACGGCGATGG
>NZ_JAUYSS010000058.1 GCF_030695525.1 Daejeonella sp.
AAATTCATTATAACTTCCAACCAAAGGTGCTGTAAGATCGATCTTAAATACATTATCAAGTGAAGGAAGGCTATAAGCCATATTAGAGAATGAATAACTGTTATATCCATATCCTTCTCCCCAGGCACCATCTTTCTGATCTACAACACGATTAATGAAGCGGTAATACTTTATCAGGGCACCTGTAAAGTATGGTTCCAGATTTTCGGTTTCAGGTCCGTCTGCATAAACAGCAGCCATATTCATCAATGAGCCACCTAAAATCATAGCCAGCCAGTTTGATGTAGCGGCAGTTATATCATCATTATAAACATAGGTACGGTGCGCACCATCAACGATATTTGCCATGATTGCTTTTCGGATAATACTGCTTTCTTCAGGGCTCATCACATCATAGGTCAGGTCATATGCCTCAGCAACGCGGTGTGCCCAACTGCCTGTACGGTGCTCACTAAAACGGCCCCGGTTTGTTTGCCACGGATGGGTCCAGTTTGGCCAGCCGGCTAACTTAACCAAAACATCTTTAACATAAATACCGGCTTCCTTATCGCCATGAAAAGCATAAGCTCTGGCATTTGTACGAAGGGCTTCACCTGTATGATAAATTTTATTGCCCCAGGCATTCCAGGTTGGAAGCCAGTCCTCTTTTGGGAACTGATCAAGATCAAATATCAGGCTGTTAACCGGAATCTTTTCACGCTGTTCCTTCGCATTCTTTAATATATTTTCATATACTTGACTAAACTCAGGTTGTTTAATTTTCAAATCCAGTTCTTTCTTCTTTTCAGCATCAAACAATAAGCGGGGATGCTTTCCTGCCATATTCTGAGGGGCAATATGGATTGTAAATTCTGTAGTTGCCAGTTCCTTTAAACCATCCAAAGCCTTGATTTTCCCAATATAAAGTCCTTCAGGAAAATTAAGCTTTAATGGCCTTGACGACCAATCAGAACCCGATTTGGTTAAATCGCCTTTAAAATATGCTTTAGACTGATCTGAAAATGAAACTATCTCAAGAGTCACATTTTTCGCATCCAGCGGCCATTTTCCGTTCAGAATGAAGTCATCTCCTGGAGCATAGTGTTTCTTTGGAATATACTGGGCATATTCAGGCAATTTATACATTTCCGGAGTATTGAAACGGAAAGCTGTTTCGCGGGCGGCGCTGAAGGCAATGTCATCAATTCCAAAATAGATCGGCATATCCGGATCTGCTGAAGGGAATTTAGTTATAAAGGCCAATGCATAAATCCTAACCTTATCTTTACCTGAGATCTTGGGATTCTCAGACACAAGATCATTAAAGCTGACGCTAGCAGTTACCCACTTATTCCGTTCGGGATTATTGATGGTAAAATCTAGTTTTCCCAGGTCTCCTGCGGCAAACCTGACTTTATAATATTCGGAAGGTGTATTCGACTTTAAATAATACCTGAATTTAACACTCGCACCGGGTACCAGATACATGTCCAGTAGTTTCTGTGCACCTGCATAAGCATCTACATTAGTAAAGGCACGAACCGTTTGAACCACCGAAATATTAGGATCACCGGGTACTATTTCATTTGGTCGAAAATCCTGATTATAAGCGATATCCTGCCAATGAGGGTATGAAGCCCATGCTCCCAGCTCACGATCTTCAAAGTTTTCAGTATAAGTCCAGGGCTCAAGTATAACATTTGGGTTAGATGAGACCGGTGCAGCAAGCTGTGCACTGGCTAATGGTGCAGAAAAAATTGCAACAGCAGTGAATAGATAAAATAATTTCTTCATTAATTAATAAATTATATAAAACAAAATTTTATTCATAGAAATTTAAGAAGCCTAAGCTTTATAGAATATGTAAAGTACTGTCCAAAACAGACATTGACCGAAAACTGTTCAGCCGATTACAATCAGGCTTTTAGGTTTTTTCTCAATTTATAGAGTCCATTTCCGTAAGCGATAACCTCTAAAGGCGTAGAAAACAAGGTAGGCATAGCAAGGGAATAGAACCCAATATGCACTACGGGCATCCCATATATCCACAAAATAACCGTAAATTAAAGGAAGAATGGCGTTACCTGCAAGCCCCATTACCATCAGAGAAGCACCGATCTTTGTAAATCTGCCTAGTCCGTCTAATGCGAGTGGCCATACACCAGCCCAAACCAATGAGTTGGCTAATCCCAGCATAACTACAAACCAGATGGAGATATCAGTAGTATGACCCAGGAAGGTAACCTCTTTCTTGACAAAGACAATAAGTAAGGTTAAAATAATTCCCAAAACTGTGCTAACCTTTAATGCGGTTAACTGTGAAAAAAACTTTGGAATGAAAAAGATCCCAACGAAGTAAGCACAAATCTGGGCAGTAAGTGTATAGGAAGGGAATACCTTTGCCTCAATTAAATTCAGGTTCATGGTTGCAGCATAGCTGATCACTGTATCAATGGAAATAACCTGAGTGCCCACATGAAGAAATATTGCTATTGCTCCCAGAATAAGATGAGGAAACTGGGTGATACTTGTTTTCGAAGAATTAGCCTGTGCCAGTTCATCACTTTCATGTTCCGTATCAATTTCAGGTAATGGAGAGTAACGGATAAATAATCCAATAAGAAACAAAAAAGTACCTACAATTGCATACGGTACGATCACCCTTTGAATCAACTCATGAAACACCACATCCCTTTCAGCCTGTGACAAATTCGCAACATTATCCAGCATTGCACTATCTGTTGCCTTAAATATAACGGCTGCAAATAACAATGGCGCCAAAATACCGGCTCCCTTATTACAGATCCCCATAATACTAAAGCGTTGAGCAGCACGCTCTTTTGGTCCAAGTATGGTGATATATGGGTTCGCTGCAGTTTGAAGAAGGGCTAGTCCAGCACCTATTGAGAATAAACCAAGCAGAAACAATTCGTAGGTCATCGTAATTGCTGCAGGAACAAACAAGAATGCTCCGCAAGCCATGACCCAGAAACCAACCATCATTCCTTTCTTAAATCCCACGTTCTTGAGCAGGTATGAGGCAGGTACAGAAAAAAGTAAATAAGAGATATAAAAAGCGAATGTTACCAAATAGGATTGAACGTGTGAAAGTTCAAATGAAATCTTAAAATATGGAATTAATATTGCATTGATCCAGGAAGTAAAGCCAAACATGAAAAACATGAATGCAATGATCACCATGCCTGTGATGGTATCCCGCTGACTTAAAGATCCTACTGTGACTGTTTTGTTTATACTCATTTTTTTGGTTTTAATTTCCGGATTTGATGCCCAATTCTTAAATATAATATTTTAATAAATTACCTTAATTATAATTTGGAGGCACTGTCTTCATCAATAAATAAGATCGCATGATCATGTCTTCTTAGTATTGTGGAAGGGTATTTTTCACTGATTTCACTATTTATTGTATGATCAATAGCATTTGCCTTAAACTTTCCGGGCACAATCGCGATTGCATAAGTTGATTTGAATAATGCAGGCATAGTAATAGTAAGAGCATGCGTCGGAACCTCATCAATCGTGTTGAAACAGCCATCATTTACCTGTTGAACCCGGCAATCCTGATCAAGATCAACAACTTTAACAATCAATGGATCATTAAAATCGGCAACATGCGGATCATTAAAAGCCAGGTGAGTGTTTTCACCTATACCCAGACAAACAATATCCGTTGGATATTGGATTAGGAGATCCGAATATCTCTTACATTCTTCCTGTGGATCCGTATTTCCATTCAGATAATTAACTGTACGGCAATTCACATGGCTAAACAGTCTATCTTTAAGGAAATTACCAAAACCCTGTGGTGCATCCGGATGTAAACCAATATACTCATCCATATGGAAAGCATTGATTTTCCCCCATTCAATATCCTTTTTAAGCAATTCGGCCAGAAATTCATTTTGTGAGGGAGCAGAAGCAAAAATAATATTCACCTGTTCCTTTGACTTTAGTATTTCAGCAATTCTGGCAGTCAATGTTTCTGCTGCTGCAGCACCTAATTCCGGCCTTCCGGCATATATGTTTACTTGTAATTTATCCTTTTTAATCTCTCTCATATTGGTTTTGTATTAATCTAATTTATTATAAATAATGCGTCCCTGCACAATGGTAGTACTAACATTGATGTTGGAATCAAAAATAACAATATCTGCATCTTTGCCACTGATCAGTGAACCTTTGCTTGCTCCAAGACCCAAAATATTCGCTGGAGTGAGTGAGGCCATTTTAACTGCTTCGAGGATAGGGACATCAGCCATATTTATCATATTTCGTACCAGTCGGTCGAAGGTAGCCACGCTGCCGGCAAAGGAAGTACGATCAGGCAATTTCGCTACACCATCTTCAACAAGAACTTTGAGTCCGTTGTGCTTGCTGCCCAGGATACTATCTCCCGGTGGCATACCTGCAGCACGCATAGAATCTGTGATCAAGGCAATACGGTCAGGGCCTTTTATCTTATAAATCAGCTTTAACAATGGTGCAGGAAGATGAATACCATCAGCTATGATCTCTACGTCCATCTCATCCAACAGGTAAGCCGTTTCAATCACGCCTGCATATCTGAAACAGTTTCTACGACTTACTCCTGACATGCAGGAATAAAAGTGGGTACCCAGAGTGAACCCTGCCTCAAATGCTTCAAGTGCCTCCTCGTAAATAGCATCGGTATGTGCCATTGCTACCAGAATTCCTTTTGAACGAAGATGGTTTGCAAATTCAATTGCACCTTTCAATTCAGGGGCAGCACTCCATCTTTTAATATCATTCGATCGCGACAAAATATCCATATATTCTTCAGGATCAGGGTTATGAATATATCGGGGATCCTGTGCTCCGCGCTGAGACATCGCAAAATAGGGCCCTTCAAGGTGCATACCCAAAAATTGGGCTCCCATTTTATTATTTTTATCGGCTTTTTTGTATAAATCAAGTGTATTATACAATTCTTCCAGTTCACTGGTTAATGTAGTCGGCATCAGGCCGGTAGTTCCATATCTGGCATGAGTCTCGGCAATCTTTAGGAAAGCTTCTTCCGATCCATCCATAAAATCGTGTCCCCCACCACCATGAACATGAATATCAATAAAGCCCGGAGAGATATAATTTCCCTGCGCATCTATTTCAACCGCACCGGGAACATCAATATTCCCTTCTGCAACCTCTTTTATTTTCCCATCTACAACCACAACTGTACCACTGATGATACGATAAGGTGTTAATATTTTACCATTGTATATTTTAAGTTTGTTTTCCATAATTTAATTGTATTCTATAAAAACAGAGAATTTACCATCCCGGTAATTTTAGTAAAAAATATTTGAGTTTAACCCTCATCTCATAAATATTACCACTATTAATCCAAAAGAGAGGTATACTATATTTTAGGACTCCGGAAAGAAGAAATGTCCTACCCTAATTGAAAATAAATCCGAAATCACCAATTTCTAAAAACTCTAAAAAAAATTATCCTGCTTTAGGGATGTAATTAATATTAATTATACTCTTTGTACCGGAATTGCCCATAACATCGACCACGTAAATTTCAATCGAATTCAGCCCGGAAATCAGTTTAACCTTTGCTCCATTTACTTTAATCGAACTTTTCACTCCATTTTGCACAATATTAAAATGATCAAAGCCCGGAGAATATGTTGCGAGATCAAACCGGATTTCCCCATCCTGTATATATTGTACAGCAAAATCTACCTGAAACAAGCTACCATAAATATCTGAAGGTCTGCGTACATAATTCCGATGCTCCGGTGTTTCAGGAGTTTGTGAATCAGTCCATGCGTAATACCCATCCCATCCCCAATGGGTTCTTCCATGAGTTACCGGTAATGGAGATGTTTGGCTCAGCCAATTGCTCCGGGGTAGCCAACGAACTTCAGCAGTATTGTAAAATCCATAACCACCCGAATAACCTGGGTTTGCCTCATTAAATGTCACTTTCCACCAGACATAATCTTTGGTTATTTTACCTGAAAAGGCATTCCCTCCTGCTTCCATAGCAATAGGAAGATCATTAGGATCAATTCGGCTTGCACGACGATCCCTATCTTCAAATGACCATTTATCCCTGTCAATTATCTCCCCTCCGGGATAATAGGTTTTCAGAAATAAATCATGCAGTTCCAGAATATTTAAAGGGATTCCAGTTGTTTTGTCATAAAACATGGTATCAAAATTGGGATCTGCCATGATCCACTTTTCATAATCCCGCGACCACACTTCAACCAGTTCATGACCTCCCCATATTGCATAATTTGTATTTACAATCCGGGCAGGAATCCCAAAGCTCTGGCAAGCCTGCGCGAAAACAATCGCATAATGAAGGCAGTTACCGCCTTTTTTAGATAAATTTCCCGGTGCAAGCGGGCCGCTGAGTATTTTACTCGCGTCCCAGCTCAGCAAGTCTTCAAATTCTGAGTTTGGCAAAAACCAATCCCAATTTGCGGATGTCCATGCCCGCAGGCGCTTAATCTTTTCCCATTCTGTTGTTGCCCCTTCAACCACCTGATCAAGTTTAAATTGCTTCCTGAATTCCTGAAGCTCCGGTAAGGCGGGGTTCTCATGAACAAAATCAAATGAAGTCCTGATTAAGGGGTAATTCTTTACTTCAGATATAAAAATACTGCCGCTTGAGGAAGTTGTACGCCACTTACTTATTAAATCCAGTCCAAGAATTTTTGGTGTACTGTTTCCAGTACCCGGATCAATATTATACTCAAGTTGAACGAAACGATGATTCCCTTCTACTGGTATAGTTGAACCATCAAAATTCCGCCATGCAGTCCATTCTCCGGCTTCAGGCAGATGTGTATTTCCGCTTCTGATCCGCGTTTGCCATTTTGATCCTTCAGTATTTATGATGCGGGCTTTAATCACTGAAGATTCCAAAATCACCGGAAAATACACCACGCCTCCTAAAGCATTATCGGCAAGATTAATTACCGGAGTTTGCAGCCAGGCTTTCTTTGCATAAGCCTGCATCTTTAGACGAATTGGATATTCTGCTAAATTAGATGAGCTACCGGCATACCTCCAGGTTTTTCCATTATCAATGCTCCGCTCACTATTTCCTGTAAATGATGTTGGCTGTCCAATGATATTACGAATAATCGAACTCAAAGCCATTGGAACCCTGAATTTTTCATTCTGATTGTGCACCCTGACATCGATCTGGTTTCTACCCATTTTTAAATAGGAAACCGGAATGGGTACTGAAGTCCAGAAATGCCGGAGTTCGTAAACTATTGGCTTATTTCCATTTACAATAAACTCAAGTTTTCCGCCGCTCATGGGTTCAGCCGGAACCATAGGATAAATGAGCATACTTATCCACGCATTCTTAGCAGGCAACACCGGTAATTCCAGAACCTTCCTGATGATACGGCCTTTTGACAGCGTATCCCATGCTTCAGAACGTATAGAACCTAAGGTAACTGCATCATTTTCAATCAGTAGATTATCTTCAAGTACAATAGCATTGTCTTCCAGTTTTAGGTTCTGAGAAATTGATTGCGCCCATAACTCTGCAGCAGTCCAGGTTTCAACTTTAGATTTCAGGGTATCAGCTTTCATTTCTGACCCCAAATCAGATGGGCATAAAAATGAATTAAGAGACCTTATTTCAAAACGACTCTCAAGATCTGCAGAAAAACCATCTATTATTCCGGCAAGACTTGCAATTGAAATTAAGACAATTCTGAAAATGGGTTTTATGGTCATAGTATAAATTCTTAATTTTTAACCACATAGTACGCATAGATCATACCTTTCAAAAGCCAATGACAGCAATCAATTCTATGTTTCTATGTGGTTTAATTAACCCTAAATTGAGCTAAGGTTTTTAATTACCCACTAACAAAAATACCGGACCTCCATATTAGGATGAAGATCCGGAAATTTAAAATTTCAGGGATGCAGTTTTCTGTTAAACAGAAAACAGAACCTTTATTTATTGATTTTCAATGCTACTGTTCCTGCCGGTAATTTCACAGCTACAGTTTTAGCCACTGCATCAAAAGTCCAGTCTTTTATTGTCTGTCCGTTAACCTGAACAGAACCTGGTTTTCCGGATACCATAATTTTCAGTGAACAGCCTTTCCATGATTTGATTTCGGCATCTATACCTGATGAAACCAAAGCCAATGTACCTCTTGTGCCAACATCTGAACTTAAAGATAAACCGTTACCGGAGATCGAACTTCCTTCGTAGTAAATTTTCTGAAGAGCTCCTGATCTGTCATAGCTTGCAGTAAATCGTTTCGCATCAGTTGTAAAACCAGCAGCTACACCATTTTCTGTTCCGGTTCTGAAGAAACCAATGTCCGAACCATTGCTGTGTACCATTTTAGCACCAATCCATCCCGGAGCTTCTAGCTTTGTTGTTACCGGAGCAGCACCCGAAGCTGGTTTAGATTCAGGTAAAATAACTGCAAGGAAATTAACCTCGTTAAGATCAGGTTTACTTGCAAGATCAAGGAATGACTCATAAAACACCTTTCCAACTCCTTTATCATAAATTTTTGAGGCATCAATCTCCGGACTAACTACATCCATAGTCAGCTTTGCATTAGGGCGATCGATGACCATACGTCCTTTTTCATAAGTGATCGCAGTTGTATTATTCTCTCCCGGAGGGGCATGAAACAACCAATCGTAAACATGTCCTTTTGGTGATTTGCTTTTCACTTCATCAAACAAAAATATAGGTCCAGTCTTTGTGTAAAGTAAGGTACGTGAATACTCTTCAAGTTTACCTTTATAAACTGAACTCAGCTCACTTTCAATTCCATCAGCATCTTTACCATTGAACAAATGCTGTACTCTTGGCCAATCGGTAAGGGCTTTGATACCATTATCGTAATGAGCAGGGGCCTGACTTTCAGGATCATGATCAACAAGCATTACGTTGTGTGCATTGGCCTGAACATGATAGCTCAAATATTCAAGGTTTGCATAATAGCCCAATGGACCGTATGCAGGATCAGTAAGCAAAGTTTCACCATTTTTCATGATCTGGAAACTTCCCTGGTCATAATGATAATGATTTGAGTTAGGCCCAACACGGGTACTCAAAACCATGGATGCATCATCCCAGCCTGAACGCATCACCATACCTTGTGCTGAAAAGAATTTGGATGCAGGCAATGTTTCTCTTGATACCGGAGTAATATCATCCCTGTACCATAAATAACTTAGATAACCGCCTTTTCCGGCTTCCCAGAAGGGCTTTACATAACTGTAAAGGAAAGGATTTTTTGTCCGGTTTACTAACCACCAGGAATGTATCTGTCCACCAAGATCAACTCTTGATCCTTTTGCACCACCACCATCTCCATAATCCTGCATCAAACCATTTGAATAGCTCGCCTGAATAAGATATTTGTAAAAATCTTTAAAACTGGTTGTTGTAGAATAATCCACTCCAAAATTACGCTCCAAAGCCGGGAGTAATTCACCCATATCCCTGCTTGCCATATTCATATAGCCACTTTTTGGCTCACCATAACTTCCATCCTCGTAATACGTACGATCGATAAATGTTTTTGTTTTGGTCAGAATGCCTGAGATGTATGGTTCAAGATTTGGATTGGAAGGATCATCCCCGTAAATAGCGGTAGCAGCTAAACCCATACCACCAGCCAATACTGCAATGTGATTGGTTTGGTTAGACGGCATACGATTCATTTCAACCATATCACGATGGAACATTTTTAATCCTTTTTCCATAATGGCGGTCCGTACAAATGCACGCTCAGATTCAGAAAGCAAGTCGTAAAGCATGTCATAACCGTAAGCTACAGGCTTGATTGTATATCCTACCGGATAGTAAGTCCAGAATTTACGTTCCAGCATCCAATCGGCATTCCATTTTTTGAAGGAGCAAAGTTTCAGTAATGCTTTTTTGGCTTGCTCACCAGCTGCACGATCGCCAGTGAAGATATATTGAAAACTTCCCTCTTCAATTACATTACCAAGTCTGGAATTAGGGCTATTCCAAAGAGCATAAGAATTAAAACCAACAGAAGTTTTAGAATGTGGACCACCTACAAGGTTTTCGGCGGTTAAATCTACTCCCTCATTGATTGCATCTACATCTACTTTCATAAAGTCTTTATGACTCAAAGCATTGTCAAGAATGCCTTTAGCAACCGGCGACTTTTCATTCGCAAGGCGGTTTTTGATCTCATCAGCAGAGAAATATAGCCTTGGGTGACCATTTATTTGTTTTCCGGGCATCAGGAAACGTATGGCCCAGTTTACTACTCCACCCTGATTATCCTCGCCTTTCAGACGGATTTCCCATTGACCGCGGGCATCCTTTTCAGAAAGTTTATACATTGCTGTATTTGCCCATTCATTACCACTGCGGCTGAATGAAATATTATCTTTAACAATTTTTCCTTTGCTATCTACCAATGTTCCCTTAACCTGCTGCAAGCTTAAATTTCCTTCGGGTGCAACTTTAAGGCTTATGTTATCCCCGTAGAAAAAGTGCTTATTCAAAATAGTTACATCAAACATATCCAGATTGGTAGATGCCGGAGAAGTGGCAATAAATTGTCTGTCGCGCTCACCATTGATGCTGAAATCATCCATCAGGATAGTGTAGGTGAACAAATAATTTACGATCGGATAAGTTCCTTTCAGGGTAATAACCTGAATATGCTCATTAGCTCCAAGGGACTTTCCATCCAGCTTAAATGCTGAAATTGGCAGATCAAGTTCTAACCAGGAATTTGCCTTTGGATTGTTTATTTTGTGAAAGTAACGTCTGCCGTCAAAGGTTCCCAGAGATAGTTCAAGAGATTCTGCATTACGATCACTCTGGAAATATACAGCAGCTTTCACCCGTGTGTCTGAAATCGTATACAAATTTAAGCGTCTTGTAAATCCCTGATATAATTCAGTCACATCATGGGCTTTAAACGGACGAGCAAGTGCATATTTGCTGTCTTTATAGGTCGGGGATTTAACTGCAAAATACAGCGCATCAAAGGCTATATCCTGTGCATAGGGATAAGTTTCCCAACCGAAAAGTTCACCGGTTTCAAAGTCGTTGAATAAAGTGTAAGGAGTCCTGCCGACTGGATTTTGAGCATAAGCAAGATTAAGAATCATGCAAATGGCAAGCATTTGTAAAAGGAATTGTTTCTTCATTTGTATATTATTTGTTTTTAATTTCCGCTACTGCGGGATGTTTATTTTTATGTCCCGCTCGTGCGGGATAGCATACGCATCGCATTCCCCGACCATACCTTTTGTTTTTCAGTCTCGTTTATGGCCTTAAAAGCTCCGAGTCTTAAAAATGGTGAAGTATAGTCAACAAAAGGAGTCTCTGTTCCAAAGGCCAGCTTATCAGCTCCGAAATTCTCAAGCAAATAGCTTAAACTTTCACTATTCGGCCCTTTAACAGCCACTCCGCTACCTCTTGATGTGTCGAAAAGGACATCTGCTGCCTTCAGTATTTTAACAGACTCAGCTGTTGTTGATTCCTGTTCGTCAGTGATTCTGGCCTCAAGAATCATATATTTTGCATCAGGCACTTTACTGACCAAAGCAGCAATATCGTTATAACTGATCGCCTTATCCACATCCAGCCAGGATCGTTCCCTCAAATCAGTCATTCTGAGTGGAATTGAAACCGGCATGCCGAGATCCCTGGCAGCCTTTACCATTTCAATACATGCTTCATCAGTCAGCTTATAGTGATGATAAATGGGGAATATCCGTATTCCTTTCATCCCAAACTCTTTATGGCATGTCTCTAAAGCATCCTTCCACCAGGGCAGAACCGGATTTATCGTTGCAAACAGAATGAAGCGATCTTTAAATGAGGCATCGGAGTTCAGTTCAGCAAATAATTCTTCATTTGCAATTTGTCCATCCACATAAAAAATCCCATTCAGATTGGATACAATTGCTTTATCCACTCCATAGGTATTCATACGTTTCAGCAGGTCTTTGAGATTATTCCCTCTTAAATTCCGGTATGGCCAGTGACCCACAAATGCATTAATATCAAGCAGCATGATTACCCGCCTTTCTCAATAAATTGTTAAAGTTTTCGAAGAATATCTTTTTCCTGTCTTCTTCACTCAGATCAGCCCATATAATCTTTCCAACACCGGTTTCATAATTCATATCGGTAGCAAATAACAAACGGTCTGCACCCAGATATTTAACCGCCATATCAATCATACCCTCATCACTAACACTACCACTCGTATCCAGATATAATGTTGGAGCCTTCTTTAAAATCCGGCACATATACTCCCAGTTACCTCCCCCACCGATATGACCACAAATAATCATGGCTTCGGGATAGCGGTTAGCTATTTCAACAAAATCTTCAGGAACAGAGGAGTTTGGGGGATTAGCAGGTAAATATCCAGGACGCCAGTTTCCAAGGGTGGTAACCCCGTGAAGCATCAATGGGATTTTATGCTGGATACATCGTTCAACAATCGGGTAATAAAGCGGATCATTGATCTTAACTGCATCATAAAGTTCGCCAAGCATCACCATACCATTGTCTACACAACGGTCTATTTCATCCAAAGCTTCTTTTTTATATAAAGGATTGATATAACATTGTCCTATAATCCTTTTGGGATGAGATTTCATAGCCTGAATGATGATATCATTATTGGCACGGATTTCTGCAACTGTTTTACCTCCGGGAATAGAGCAAGCTGCTTTTGTAATACCAAGCGCTTCACAACTTTCATCTACCTGAGCTGCATTACTGCCGGACCATACATGGTTATGAGCATCCAGCTTTGGATACTTCTTTGCCGATTCCATAATGGCTTTCCAGCCATCCTTCTGAAAGGTATTTGCAGCCTTTTCAGATTCTTCTTTTGAAGGTACACTACATAATACACCCGACATGGAAGCCCCCAAAAGCCCGAGACCACTGGTACTTAAAAATGTTCTTCGGTTTAAACCAAAATCAGTCCGGTTTTTCATGAATTGAAGTATAATTCAGATTTTTAAATCATTTGCTTAGATAAATGACCTGAAAAAAGGAAAAAGCCCCATTCGGAAAATAAAATATGTTGAAAAATATGGATAGACGAGTCTGTCCCGTAGGTACGGGATTGAATTTAATAATCCGTAGAGATTCTGTTAACTAGAACAGAGGAATTTCTTTCATTAGTCTTCGGGCATAAAGTCAGGGTTGTAAACTATTTCCCAAAGGTGTCCGTCAGGATCCTGGAAATAGCCTGCATAACCACCCCAAAAAGTGTCAGCGGCAGGTTTAATAATTTTTGCCCCGGCCTTTTCGGCAAGTTCCATTACTGCATTTACTTCTTCTTTACTGACAACATTATGTCCAATAGTAAACTCTAATGCAGAAGGCTTTTGGAAAGGAATACCTGTGTCGTTTACTAAACTTTTTCTTGGCCAAAGGGCTAATTTTAAACCATTTTGCAAGTTAAAAAATGCGACTGCACCATATTCAAATTCCTTCCCGATAATTCCTTCCGTTGATAATCCAAGTCCGTCTTGATAAAACCCGACTGACTTTTCCAAATCTGCCACTCCCAATGTCAATACTGAAATTCTTGGTTTCATAATTCGTTTGTTTTAGTTTACCTCCTGTTCTGTAGAGTTTAGGAAGCTCTACGGACTTTTCAATGACGAGGAGTCTCATGACTCCCCAAAATACAAATTGTCTTGTCTCTACATACAGTGGGGATATTTGATACTAGAAAAGGTCTTTTATTCTTGCTTGCTCATTCATATATTAAGTGATTTACCATTTCATTTCACCTGAAAATTTATGTTTGCTCTACTTTTTTGTCGCGTTTGTTCTTTGTCATATTAGTCCTGCCCCCAATGCAAATGAAATAATTATCAGCATTATTGCTATCGTTATTTGCAAAAATCGCAAGGTTATTTTCTTTAATAGCTTGTTGCCCAAATATGCTCCTGCAATTCCTGCAAGTGTTACACAAATTACCAAAGTCAAATTGTCAATCAGTCCTGATTTAGTGAACCTTGTCCCATAAATACTTAATCGGGTAAAATCCACAAAAGTTGAAACAACAACAGCTGTGGCAACAAATGCTTCTTTTGAAAGTCCTGCTTTAATTAGAAACGCACTTCTCAAAGCACCCTGATTGCCCGAAAGTCCACCAAAGAAACCACTTAAGGCACCTCCAATCGGAAGTTTGTCTTTTCCGAATTGTAATGTGTTGAAATACGGAATGAGGTCAATGCTTGCAAATATGATAAGCAAGATGGAAATGATTAATTTCACGGGATAAACTTCAAAGTGTTTTCCAAAGGCGTCATAAGAAAATAAAGGCTGTAAGTCGCTTATGTTTAATAAAATCCAGGAACCGGCAATTGCAGCAATAACTGCCGGAATTCCAAAACGCATCAATACTTCTTTGTTGGCATTGCGACCAACCAAAAATAGTTTGAAAATATTATTGAAAAAATGAACTACTCCTGTTAATGCGATTGCTAATTCAACAGGAAAGAATATCATAAAAACAGGTGTCAGAATTGTGCCAAGCCCGAAACCCGAAAAGAATGTAAGAATAGCAACTACAAAAGCTGCTAATGATATGACTATAATTTCCATTTATTTTTTGCGCTATTCAGTTTCTGTTGGAATTTGAATACCAAAAAATGGCTCTTTCCCTTCTGGTAGAGTTAAGCGAAGCGCCTCTACGGATTTTCCAATGAGGAGGAGTCTCCTGACTCCTCAAAATATAAATAGTAATTCTAATTTATTAAATAAAAGATAATTACATAAGTACTACTAGAAACTTACAATTTTGCTTTTTCATAGTACTAAACTATAGATTGATATCGTATAATATCGGCATTCTCTCCCCAATTACCTAATCCAAATTGCAATTAATAAGAGTAATTAACCCGGAAGCTTCAATTCTATATTGAACCAGACTTAAATTGTCAGGAAAGCACCCTTGTACAGCTATTTCAGGTTGAGCCAAATGGTACTTGTTGCCTTAGTTAAAGTATAGTTTAAGCATAGTCAAGGTATAGTTAAGGTATATTTAAGGTATATGATAAAAATATACTTAACCTATATTTTATTTTTATTTTGTATATTGTTTATTACCAAATACTTACACTATATGGCTATACTAAAAAACGGTCTTGAGTTTTCCGGGGGACTGGGAAACCTTTCGGCTTACAGGCTGCCGGGAATGAAGCAAACCATTATCCGTACTAAGGGGGGTGCCGATAAAAAGAAGATTCTGAAATCGCCTTCCTTTAAGCTTACCCGTGATAATTATACCGAGTTCGGTGCTTGTGCAAAAATGGGTGGATGCATCCGCAGGTCGATGCTGGCTTTAGCTCCTTTAGCGGATTATAATTATACCCCTATGCTGAACTCTCTGGCAAAAACCATTCAGCTTTTGGATACTGAAAGTCCGCGCGGTAAGCGGAATGTCTTTTTATCCCAACATAAACATTTGCTAACAGGATTCAGTCTGAACAGGAATACAATTTTTGAAAGTGTGGTCAGGCATCCGATGCAATTCAGTATCGACCGCGATCATAAACAGACCCATATTCAGTTTCCTGAATTAATGCCTGGTGTAAATTTAATGTTATCCAAACAGTATCCGCTGTTTCGTTTCATTGTCAATCTGGGCTGCGTACGCGACATGTGTTTTATTGGTAAAGAATATCATGCAGGCAATATAGCAAACAGCAGTGTGTACACCGACTGGTTTCATGCCAGCCAGCTGTTTCAGGCAATGGATGTTTCTGTGCAATTAAAGGATACGTTTGTAATTTCTGATCAGATGACGATAATCTTATCGCTGGGGATACAAATGGGGATTCAGATAACTGATACACTTGTCAATCCTGTGAAATATGGTGGCTGTGCGAAGATTATTGGGGTGGCCTGAGGTTCATGAAATAAAATTCAATCTAATATCACTGTGATCCCTCAGCTGCTGAAGCTACCGTGTACCCACAAATTTTATTTCATATAATCAGGCAACCGACCCCGAAGGTGGTCGCATGTTTATAGAAACGCTATAAAATACCATTTATCGACCCTGAAGGGCAATGTCATTAAGTTAAGGATAAATTACGCGTTAATTACAAAGGAGGTTCTCGCTTTCGCGAGAATGACAACTCCTTGGGTGTCGAGAGGAGATTCCGGCTCAAGGCCGGAATTGGAGTCTTATCGATAGCTGATTTATACATCGACAAGGCCTTGTTTCGGTCCTCACTCCGATCCTGACGAAAGTCAGGATCTCCCCTACTATTAAATATTGAACTGTCATCGTGGCGGAGGCCACGACCCCCTTTTCTTCTTAACTTAATGACATTGCCTGAAGGGGTCGTATGTGTCGCCTTGTTACATACGACCACCTTCGGGGTCGGGATTTCCGTGCTAACTTATGCTATAAACATTTGACCCTTTCCGGGTCATGTAAATTCAATTAAAAACCGTAGCTGGCAAATAGATGTGGGTACAAGGCAGGCTGCTGAAGGGTAGCTTTCGGGACGACAGTAATCTATTGCAACAGATCTCTCCTCGCGGAATATTTAGTGAATAAATCTAAATTCTGTCCTCGAAATATCTAACTTCTACAGAGATGACGGTATACAATCCCTCATGAGCGGGACAATCCCGCATGGGCGGGACTCTATCCCGTACGTACGGGACAATCCCTTTCGTACGGGATTATTCCTTCGATTTTTTAACCAATTCAGCCACCTTTTTACTGATTTGCTTTTCTACCGATTGAGTATAAGGTGCACGATGTCCGTACTCAGCCATTCCGCTGTCTCCTTCATATCCGCCTTCTTTCAAAACTCTCAGACTTGGGACATAACTTAAGAGATCATTGTTATAGCCAAAGACCCAGGTATCGTTCCATCCGTACAATCCTTTGAATTTGAGTGAGTAATCGACAACAGTTTCACCGGTTAAGGCAATAAAGGTAAATCCGGAGCCAAACCTCCAAACCTGAATGGGGTATTTCACACGATCAGGTGGCGCACCCAGGGTTTCATATTGATTGATCTGATGTTCAATTTCAGTTTTTGCCATACCGGTTTGGCCAGGTAGTTGTTTCTTTAATTCTGCAAGAGATAATCCCGGTTTAAGAAAGAGTTCCGTTTCACCCATTACAGCCTTAATCGGGCCGCTAATTGCTTTCATCGGGGCTGCAATCACTTGCTTAACGGATTCAGCAAGGATATGTCCGTACATCGAAGTAAGTTTCACAGCCTCAGCCTCATTTCCACGTATTCTGGGAAGTGGATTTGCATCTCCACCACAATTCTGAACAAACATCGCAAGCGATCCCGGATATTGCTTTTCCAGTTCAATCTGCGCAAAACCGGCATAATCGCCGCTGATGCTTAAGCCTCCCAAAGCAGTGGTATGGCATGAATAACCGAAAAGAATACCACGGAGTTGTCCCCCAGACTTAATAGTCAATACCGGAACATCCTGATCAACCTGTCTGCCGAATGCTCTTGTTTCAGGACCGCGTGATCTCCTGCGGTTCACGGCAATACCGGCCAGTCCCTGTTCAAAATTGATTTCTGCCGGAGAAAGATCTTTTAAGGCAGCAGCAATTACTTCATCATATCGCTGATAAACCATTTGGGTATACCGATCCTTCGCCGCCCTTTCCTGATCATTAAACTCATAATAGATCCATAATACATCTTCAGTAACCGGGCATGAATGATTATGAGAGGTATTTAAAATCAGGCGTTCTCTTGGTATTTTATACTTTTCTACTGCATTAGCCGCAATAATACCTACCATTTTATCACTCAGACCAACCAGGTCGGCAGTCACCATGACTGATAATTGCCCCGTTTCATCCCGCAAGGCCATTGCCTTAAGCCAGATCGGATGGACAATCTCATGCGACATCCGGGTTTTGCCTCCATAACCTGCCAGAGGAACGGATTCCGTGGGTGTGATATCTGCTTTGGCAACACCTGCCTGCCATTGGGCAAGAGCAGGGCTTGATAACAATATACTCGCCAGGATAATTTTACTCATTAGTCTATTCATTATCAAAATATAAAAACTGTTAACTAGTTAATTCGCATCTCTGCGTCACTGCGTCTTTGCGAGAGTCCTTCTAATATTTTATATTCCCTGTGTCAGTGCCCTCATCGCTCCACAAGAACTTCTCATTTTTTCTCTAGCAAAGACGCAAATAGTTAAAGATTATCCAAATTCATCTATTTGAGCCTTGGTTCCTAGTTCTTAGTTCTCAACACGTAATTCGTAATTCCGTAATTCGTAATTAATTATCCTTATTTCCTGAAAACAACAGGCACATTATACTCCGGCATATTCTTAATACAAGGTTCAATAACTGTATATGCATTTTCACCCAGGATCTTTTTCTTACTTGCCAATGGAAGGTTCGAAAATACCAGCCATCCTAACTGCTGACGCGGGTCACGCATAGGAAGGTCAGAACCATACATAATCCGGTCATCGCCCACGGCATCTACCATATATTCTATAATCCCCAAGGGAACCGGGGTAAGCGTAATTTCAGCAAAAACATTTTTATGCTTCTTCATCATAGCGATTGCCATATCAGCCATTTTGAAGCTTCCTCCGGCATGTGCAATAACCCAACGTACATTTTTATACTTTTCAGCCAGTTTATCTACCTCCAATAAATCGCCTCTGGAAGGATGGATCAGTGCATATAATCCGTTTTTATTTCCATATTCCCACCAGATATCATAAGCCGGATTATGGTATTCCATTCCATAGAAATGGTAAGGCTTCATTCCTATAATACGCTTATCTGAATATACCTGCGGAATCATTTCAGCCAGTTGCTCTTGAGTATAATGCGTCGGACTAAAAGTCGCGAGTCCCCAAAAACCTTTGGGAGAGGCATCCAGAGCCTCTTTGACTAATTTATTCCCCTGTACAGAATCATTACTCACCACTCCATTCCAGCTCATGAAGCCCCCTCCAACACAACCCAGTCGTTCCATCATCTTGAATATTCCCTTTGGTCCACCATTTTCCATATGGTATCCGGTACCTCCAGCCCCATGAATTCCTTCATGAAGCATATGCATATGCATATCAATCACAGGAACCGGAATAGGTTTACCATTCCGAACAGAGCTCATTAAAATATCTTCTGACCTGTTTGTATGAACTTTAGGAGGGCGTTGTCCACCCAGAAGTCGGATCAGATTTCCTCCTGCAATTTTGGCTTTTGCATCATCCGGTATATCTGCATAATCAATGTAGGTACGATGTGCCCCGGCCGACATAGTTGGTGCATCAGTGGCAAATATCAACTGATTAATATGTCCTTTTTTGTAGAGAAACTCTAAGCCTTCATTAATCTGCATGCGGTCAAAACTGATATGCAGATTAGGATGATCTTTCAATAATCCGATTGCATATCGCTGCTCCCCCCAGCTGATAGCAGAGACAAGCAGAGGAATTGATTTATATCGGGTTAGAAACTCATTCAATTCCTTCCAGCCACCAATTTCTGAAACTGTAGTAATGGTAAAAACCTTATTATCATTCAGATGCTTCATAAGCTCCTGACTCGATTGCGCGCTCCAATCCCAACCATTTGAGGCAGGATGAATCGTAACCGCCCGCACATTATGCTCAGCCATCTTAAGCTTTAACTGGGCCGGAGGAAGGCATTCATTCGTATGATGTGGCAATACATTCCATATTCCAAATAAATTGGGATAAGGCTTTAGATGATTGCTTAATTCCAAATTGGAATACATTGCATCGTAACTGAGGGATAAGGTAGAGGCAACCAGTGCCCCGGAAATGGAACAATGATCCAATTCCTTTATCAAATCTTCCAGTTGCCACTTTTCACCCGGATGTTTGTACCTTCTCGGACCAATGCGTGCGAAAGCATCGAAAAACAAAAGGTCTTTGGTCTGTGGCATCAAAAAATCGGCAGTAGAAGCAAGAAGGCTTCCTGATGTTGAAGCTAATACTGTGGTTCCTAAAAGGGTTATGGAATTTTTTTTAATGAATTCCCGTCTGGATTTATACATTGAATATTTCTTTATAGCTTTTGATTAGTTCTGTTAATTTCCTGGTTTATAAATACTGAGATCCCTGATCAGGCATGAAGCAGTTAATCCGGCAGTTCCCCGAATCCTGAACAGGATATTTCCATTTCCATGAGGAGTAGTATCCTGCATTTCCACAACCCGTTTCCCATCTATACTCATACGGATATCTTTACCAATTTTGGCGATCTCTACCTGGTAATAGATTCCCGCTACCATCATATCAGGATGTGAAGCATTCGCGATTTGCACAGATGCCGGATTTTTTAAAATGAAGGGATTTGCACCATGAGGGGCATTTTTATACGCAAAAAGGTAATTCTTACTATCTGCATTCAGCAATTTCATACCACCATCATAATCTGACGGTATAGTTAAGCCTTTTTTTTCTAAGGGATCTGAAGCGGATAAGATTGTTACAAGTACCGTAGCAGGAGTCAGTGCAAGGACTTTATATTTTAGAATAACATCGCCGTAAGATTCCGGGCTCATCAGCATGACTCCCTGACTATCTTCGGCTTCTGAAAGGCAGGTCTGTGCATTTAACACATTAAATACCTTCCCTTTTCCAAGCAATTTCCATTTCACGAGATCTTCGGCAGAAATCTTATGTTCCTGCCAATCAGATGGTATCTCTACCGAATTTCTAACAGATGCAAAAGAGATTTGAGCTGATAGAAGAAATAATAGAAGAAATCCGAGAGTTAAAATTCTATTGTTCATGGCTTATTTTGTATTTGTTTATTCTATTAATTTTATTTTTCTACCCATAACATTATGGTTGATGGCTTTATATTTCCTTTTAGGATTTTGCAAATAACCCTGAAACTTTACCTCCTCTGGCAATAATTCTTTCCAAAATTTCTATGGAGTAAAAAAATTGCCTAGGGGTATGCAATAAACCATTGGTGACAATCTTTTCGGGTTTGGCTGAGTAAACCTTGAAACAATCATTATAATAATCGATTACCAGCGGATCATGCGTATGTTCGATGGTCATAAGACCAAACACGAGAACATCATCCAGGGCACCCCAGGTATAATTCCCATTCTCAACTAATTTAGCTTTTGGATGACTTAGTGATAAACCCCCGAAATCGGGATTTGAGGGCATTCCCTTACCTAAAATATAGGTCTTTTCGAGCGTAGATATTCCCATTTCCATGCCTTTTCTAAAGGTAGGATAATGAGAAACCCGCAAGGCTTCATTCATAACCATCCAGCAAGCCTGAATCGAATGCCAGCCACTTACACCCTGAGGATAGAAAGCACCCCAATTTGGTGCATCAAAGGTATAGGGTCTGAAATAATCATCGAGTAATTCAAGTAAAACACCTTCATTAGGCTGCCAGTGATGCTCACAGATTACACGTACACAATAACGGGCAATCCGCTCAACAGCCGGATCACGGCTAACTTTAAGTAATGGAGTTAAAGCGGCTAAAAAGTGTTGCCAGCTTGGAAGACGGCGGGTTCCCGGCTCCAGCGCCTCGGTATGTGCATCAACATGCTGATAGGTTGGAGATAATAATCTGTCTTTAACAGATATGGCCGTTTTGATTGCCAGTTCAAGATCTCGAGGATCTTTTGTTGCGATATACAATTCTGCCAAACCCTGCATCATATAGATATCACCATAATGATCCAAAGGTTCTGTCAGTTTCTTTGTCCCATCGCGACTCACGAATGATGCCCATCTGTAGTCATCCGTCATTGCACTTTTGATCAGGAAATCACGGCCTTTTATGGCTGCGTCCAGATGCTTTTTATCATTTGTGATATGATTATACAGATAAGAGAACATCCAGACAGCTCTGCCCTGGAAGTACATGCCTTTCTTTTCAAAATCAGGTTCCTGACCCGGACTTATTGCATTGGCAAATCCACCGTACTTATGATCAATACCCCGCTCCCAGTTTGGAATGTAAATGTCTTTCAGATAATTACGGTGATACTTCAGCAGATCCGGAAGAGACATACCTCCCAATTGATCAATGCTTCCTTCGATAACTGTCTTATCACTTAGGTATTCAGTTTGTCCTTCTTCTCTAATTCTTTCTGAAGCAAGAATTTCCGGACTTAGCCCAAGTCCTATCATTGAAGCTAATCCCACTAAAGAATTCTTTTTCAGAAACTGTCGTCTTGAATATTCACAATTTTTCATATTCTAGTTTATTTCATTCGGAGCTAAAAAAGGTTATTAGTCCATTGATGCCAATCTGTAAACATATATTATTGCCTCTGGTCGGTGTTCTCACCGTACCATAAACGCTCTCTCATCTCATGGTCTGTGAAAACACCGACCAGAGAAAATAGTAATTACGGGCAAGCGACCCGATAGCTATCGGGTGACGAATTTAACCGGCATGATGCCTATGTAAATTCGTAAGTCGGAAAACTAATTCAAATTAGTAATTCATTGCCTTTATTCCTTGTTCTTTGCTCTTTGATCCCCATTATTTAAACACCAGTGTACCAAAATATTGCGGAAGATGAAACTGTGGAACAGGATTCTGAACAATATTCCAGGTTATGTAATGCGGATTAGTACTTCTGCTTGATGTTTTATAGAAATTGGCCTTCCATTTAACACCCTTTTCCGGTTGCGTGTAATTTCCATATTTTGCAAGCAATGAAAGAGGCATTTTAAACTCGAGGAACCAGGTTACGGGTTCGCTTATTTCCTGTTCCAGTTTTTTTGGCAAAGTATGTGCAATTTCTACGACATCAAAATCTTCCTCTTTTACATTAGTTCTTTTTCCATCCTTATGGTAAGCCATCAATCCTGTTCCCCCCGCATTAATCTCAACATTGAAATATCTAAGCGGCCAGTCCTTATCCGGTGAGAAAAAGAATTCAACACATGCATCTGTCGAAACAGAGCTGTTAAACTTTGTATTCTGAATTCTGACATGACGGTCCTCAACTTTATAGATCAGGTATACATTTTCAGAATCGTACATCATTTTTGCTGTGACCACAGGCTGAAATGCCGGTAGAGTCCCCATAAAATTCACAATTGGAATTTCCTTTACTTTCTTCCATTGCGGTTTATCCCAATTCGCATCAATTGTCAATGATCCTTTCAACTTCCTGACTTTGTAAACAGATGGCTTCTCAGATGAATATGCTACAGGCAGCATGTAAACCATGGCAATTAACAGTAAGAATGATATTTTT
Source organism: Daejeonella sp. (assembly GCF_030695525.1). Taxonomy (GTDB): domain Bacteria; phylum Bacteroidota; class Bacteroidia; order Sphingobacteriales; family Sphingobacteriaceae; genus Daejeonella. Next base: position 23,263 of record NZ_JAUYSS010000058.1, read on the forward strand.
TTCATAATTATATATTTTTTGAGGTATGAGGTATGAGGTATGAAGTATGAGGTCTGAAGTATGAGGTCTGAGGTATCAGACATCCGACCTCAGACATCAGTTGTCTCAATTCTTCTCCAACCACTTCTTCGGCACCTTCAAACTCCATACCTCACTATCCAGCAAATAGTTTGGTTCTGCTGCGCCACCTGCAATCCAAATTTTATCTTTAAAAACAAATGCAGCCTGCTCATGCCTTTTGGTCCATTTTAAATCAGACTTTAACTCTGTCCAGTTTTTTCCATCCTTTGAATACCAAACATCACCCTTATTTCCTGATTCAGCCCAGCCACCCAGTACCCAAATCCTGTCTCTGTAAACCACTGTAGAAAACCAGATCCGTGGATCCCATGGAGCAGCGGCAGTGACCTGAGTCCAGTTTACCCCATCTTCAGAACACCAGACATCATTCAGTGATTCTGGTTTGGGAGCCCGAAGTCCTCCACCTATGATCCAGATCTTTCCGTCAAATACAAGGGCCTGTCCATGAGTTCTTTTTGACCAGGGTGCATTAGCCAGCTCAAGTTTCCATTCTTTGCCATCTGCTGAGGACCATACATCATTAAATAAGGTAGTGTCATTATTCTTATAAAAATCGCTGGTACCGCCCATTATCCACATGCGGTTTTTAAAAACCACAAATCCGGGTGCTAATCTTGGGCTCCATCCTGCATTGGGTGTTTCCAAAACCCAATCAGCTCCATTCTTTGATGACCAAACCTGATTGCTCGTATTTGTACCAGGTAATTTCCTTCCACCCATCATCCACATTTTCCCCTTAAAAACCATTGCTGCAGGAAGATCACTATGCTCCCAGGGTGCAGTTTCTGTAACCCTTGTCCAGTTCTTTCCATCCGGCGACTTCCAGACATCCCGCGGATTCGGTAATTGAGGTGTAAACCATCCGCCGAGAATCCACATATTACCTTTAAACACAAACTCCCCCTGAGAATCCCGGGCCTGCCAGGCAGCTTCAGGTGTTTCCTGCACCCAATTCAGGGTATTTGTTTGAGCAGATAAACCGGAACCTGTTCCGATTAAAATTGCTATCAATAGGATTAAATGCTTCATTTTCTTAAATTAATTGAACATATAAATGCCTATTCGCCTAGTTTATTGAAATTTTTGATTGGCCCTGAGGTATAGTCAGTGTCAGAATTTTTAAATTCTGATCATACTTCCAATTCTTTACACTCTGTCCATTCTGAACAACAGAAGACGGCTTTACCGGACTTACCATCATGAGTTCAGAAGGACTATCCGATTTTACTTCAAGAACTGTACCTCTATCTGAAAGGCTAAGAGAAGCGATAACAGAACTAGAAAATTTCAACCCTGAACCATAAGCATCAAAACTTTTGCCTTCAAAATAAGCTTCTTTTAGCTGATCTTCCGAAATTACTGCCGTAAATCTGCTTGCATCTGTTTTAAAACCCTCAACACTGGCATCTGAACTTTGATTCACCCTGAAAAATCCATAATACTTTGTGTTAACTTCATTCAACACAGCACCTATCCAGTCATTAGAATCAATCCGCGTAGGTTTTGGCCTTACTGCATAATCACCGTTAGCAGGTTTTCCTTCAGGCACCATTACCGCCAGAAAATCTGCATTATTTTGTTTCGCAGATGATATAGCAATAAAACTCTCATCCCGATCAGAGTTACGAATCACTCCCGTTAATGGCTGCGGGGAAAGTACATCCATAGTCAATCTAGCCGCAGGGCGATTTATGCTCATCCGATTATCCGCATAAGAAATTGAACTTTTCCCATTCGTGTGCTCGGCATGAAAAAGCCAATTGTATGAATGTGCATCAGGGCTTTTCACCTGATCAAAGAGAAATATCGGACCATTTTTAATGCTGAGTAAGGTGCGGGTATAATTTGACACAACTCCTTTGTAAACACTTGTGAGATCTCCTTCCACACCACTTGATCTTTCACCTGCAAATGAACTGGTAATTTTTGGCCAGGTCTTTAACGATGCTATCCCGTTATCAAAATCTCCGGGTGCCTGACTCTCGGCATTCATATCCACCAGCATCACATTATGTCCTACCGCCTGAGTATAATATCCGGGGAAATAAAGATTTGCATAATAGCTGCTGCTATGACCGGCGTCACTCAACAACTCTTCTCCATTATGTGTCAGCAGAATGGTACCCTGATCATAATGATAATGATTTCCATTAGGTCCGGCTTTATAAATCAGGATACTACCTGAATCATCCCAGCTTGAACGAATTACCATGTGGCCTTTACCTACAAAGTGCTTTGAAGTTGGAAGAGTCTCCCTGCTGATCGGTGTGATACCCTCTGTATACCAGAGGTATGGCAAAATACCTCCCCTTGCTACACCTGAATCCCATGATGGTTTAACATATTTATACATGAACGGATCTTTCATCTTATAAACAAGCCACTGCATGGGTTGCTGGGTAAAATTGTAGGTAGGAGAAACATCACCCAGATCCTGATATTTTCCCCTGTTATTCTGGGTTACATACAATGGATACTGGTAAAACTCTTTTAAATAGGTAGTAGAAGTATAATCTATCCCATAATTATTTTCGAGGGAAAACAGAAACTCTACAAACTCCCGGTATCCCATTTCCTGATAAGTATAGGGCTCATTGTAGCTACCTTCAGGCAGCATGGTGCGATCAATAAACTGTTTGGATTTAGCAAGGATACCCGAAAGATAAGGTTCAAGGCCAGGTAATTCCGGATCATCATTGGCAATCGCCATAGCCGCAAGCCCCACTCCGGAGAGGATCACACCTATGTGATTCGAATTGCTTGTTGGCATTCGGTTTAATTCAACCATATCGCGATAGAAAGGTTTGATGGAGTTTTCCATAATTCCTTTACGAATCTCTTTACGCTCCTGTTCAGAAAGAATTTGAAACAATAAATCATAACCCAATGCCGCAGCCATAGCGGCCGGAGCACCAGGATAATAGGTATGGTTTCCGTTTGCCTCCATCCATGGATGGTTCCATGATGGCATTGAGCAAAGTTCGGTAAGTGCTGCCTTAGCCTTCTCTCCGGCTTCTTTATTGCCGGTCAGATAAAATTGCCAGGCTTCATTATTAATAACCCTGGCAAGAGTATTCTGGGTGTTATACCAGCCACCCATGCTTGCACTGGCATAAGGACCGCCGGTAACAGATTCAGGAGCTACTGATGTAGGTTGAGGCAAGGAATTGATATCTACAGTTGATGGCTTATAAGTGTTGATAAAATTCTCTAATAATTTTTTTGCAGCCGGGGGTTCAAATCCGGCTCTTCTGGCAGCCAGTTCCGGGCCGGTAAAAAAGACCCTGGGATGGCTTGTTGCATTTAAACCCGGAACCTGAATGATAAAACTCATATCCCATGTAAAACCTTGTGCTCCTTCGGCAGTAATTCTTGCTTTCCACTGTCCTCTGGAATCTCCGGCTTTGATTGTATGTACTGCATTATTAGACCATATACCATCTCCTGCCCGGGAATCGCCATGTGTTCCATCATCATAAAATTTGACTTTTTTTAATCTGGTCTGCCCATCCGGACTTATAAGATCAGCGCTTACAGCATTAGGCTTCACACCATCCTCGGCCTTTACGCTCAATGATATGGTTTGACCTGTTGTATAATGGTTATGAATTACCGTCTGACCAAAGTGCTCCAGCCAGGTGGAACCTGGCTGGGTTGAAATAAACTGTCTGGGCCTTTCTCCGTTAAGCCGGAATTCATCCATCAGCATAGAATAGCTGGGTAAATGATTCACCACCGGATAAAAAGTTTTCATAACGACAACCTGAAGGTGCGCACCTGCACTCAGCGACTTACCTGAAGACTTGAAAGACTCAATTGGAAGGTCCACTTCAACCCAGGTGTTTGCTTTTGGCGAACTGATAGTGTGGGTGTACAATGTGCCTTCAAAAGTTCCCAGAGAAACATCCAGATTTGCCGGTTTTCTGTCACTCATTAAAAAGAAAGCAAACTTCAATCGCGTTGATGAAGTAGCATACATATCAATTCGCTTAGTAAATCCCTGTGTAAGATCATTAGCATCATTAGGCTTGGTTAAACGCCAAAGCGAACTCCCTTTTCCACCATAAGCAGGTTCCTTTTTGGTACTGAAGGCAGGATCGTAACCTGTGTCCTGTTGATAGGGATACGGCTCCCATGTGAACATCTCACCGGTATCGAAATTATCATAAATGACATATGGCACCCTGCTTCCTGATGTTTGCGCATTACCTGCACTTACGAAAAGGAGAAGTGACAGGAAAGGTGCTATTGCTTTTATTTTCATGGTGTGTTTCTGTTGTCTGTTGTCTGATGTCTGATGTCTGATGTCTGAAATCTGTTTTCTGTTATCTTTACCAATTGTCAGTAATTTATTGGTTCATTTTACACTTGGTTTTAATACCCTAGAAGGTTTTGTCAACTGTCAACTATCAACTGTCAACTGTCAGTTCATTTAACCCTATTTATCAGCTCCATCGACGCATCAATCAATACCTGCTCAGCCTGCGGTGCATAAGGACTTCCATTAACTGCATATCCGCCTTCTATATACTCTGCGGCGGTGGCGATATATCCATTAAATCCACCTGCCACACCCAAAATAAAGGTATTTGCATAAGGTGATTTTTGTTTAACGCTTAAACCAATTTCAGTAAAGACTTCAGCAGGGAAGGTTACCAAAACTGTTGTTCCGATACGGATGGCCTGCATAGGCATTAAATACGGTGCCGGATTAGCAGGAAGGGCTTCAATCCTTTTCGATTGACCGACCGCCTGGGTGGCAAGCCAATAATCAACTTTATACTTATCCAGTGTTCTTGGTCCGATGGTTTTACCTATATCGCCTTTAGCCACCAATTCACGGGCGGCTTGGTTCAGTCTTTCAACACCTTCGAGATCTTTGGGATAATAAATGACCAATTTTTCCTTTTCCTCTAAAGTCTTTTTGGCCTGCTCCTGCCAGCGAAGGGCTTCTTCATGTGTATAAGGGAAAGTTGTACGAACCGGGATTTTAAATTTATCATAAGCAACCTTTACATCCAGGTTTGCAGAGGTTTTAATCCCCGGTAATACCTTGAGAACTGCTTCTGAAAGGAGGGCACCTTTCTTTTCGGCAAATTCAAAGCTTCTGATTCCCTGCATAAAAGCACCCACTGCCGAAAGTTCTGCCTGGTAGCCTACTTTGGCATCGCCCTGAGCGGATTGAAAATATCCTACAATAACACCCTTCGGTAATTTATCTTTAATTCCTTTGATAGAAAAATACGGCCAGTCTTCTGTGAATTTTAAATTATGAAGATCCAAAGTTGAAGGATGGCAGCCATAATTGAAAAATACCCCCATTAGTTTGCCCTGCGCATTCTCAACTTTGATAACGGCTGCTTCAGGATCAGGTGGAACACCGCCATGCTCCATTCTTCTGTCATTCATTGCCATTCCAAAAACATCTGTTGAACCTGCTCCAATCTTCCCATTAACTCTGCCTTTCCATGCATTAACAGCACTTTGAACTGTTCTGCTTATGAAAAATTTGATATAAGCATCCTCCAGATTGCCCATAACAGGGCCGGAATGGGTATGGGTAGAAGAAACGATCACATTTTTAAATGGAATTCCGGTCTCTTTATTTACCCCTGTACGGATCTGGTCCATTACCAGTTCAGACATATTAACCACAGCAACAGTGATCATTGCAGAACTTGTTCCGTCAGCAGCCTCTACAACCAGACTTCGGGCAAATAGATCATCATGAACACCGGTAGAGGTATTTGCACCCCTGTCGTAACCGGCCATCCTCACACCAATTGGATTCGGGGGCGTAATTATTGTCTCTGCAACACCTACTTTTATTTGCGCTGAGAGGCTTTCAGATAAACCAATAAATACAATCAGAGTTAAGGAGAATAACTTTAAATAATGTGTTTTTTTCATTGCCTGATAGCTAAAAATATATTATAAAAATTCAGAACAGAAGATGGTCAAAGGCAAACATTCTTCTCAATTGAGAAATTTAAAAGGGAGAACAGGTACGGCCTTTCAGATCCGTACCTGATATTCCCATTTGTTTTATTTGGCTTTTGTTTCCAGCGCATGTACTGTTATCTGAGGAGGATAATTGTATTTCAATGCCTCGTCTTCCACATACTTTACAAAATCCTTTTCATTATTATTTACTTCACCAAAACTCCAGGCGCCAAATATCATGTACTCATAGCTCAGATCAGCGGTTACAGGCATCTTAAATACATGGTTTCCTCCATAGTTCTTTATCGCCTGATACTGAGGCTTAAATTTGTCTTTTATCACCAAACCTATTCCCTGCCATGGCACCATCAAAACCTCATCACCAATATCCTCATCCGGGATTCTTGCCTCAACATTTTTACCCATTGATATGGCAATCCCATTTTTATTTACTGAAGTATACTCATTCATTATCCTGCGAATACCTGCACCAAACATCACCTGGGCATTCGGTGCATTAAACTCATTGAATTTTGTCTCAACTGTACTCCAGCTTTTACCCGCATAGGCCGTATAGTATTGATCCAGTTCATAAAATCCCTGTCCTGAATTCCAATTGGTCGTGCTAACCTTGATCATGCTGCGTAGCGGACCGTTATACACTAAATCAAATGCAAAGCGGCTGTCGTCAAAGGGTCCTTTATTCTTGAATGGAGAATGATATGCGCGTGCTGGGTTCTCCATATCCATTGGGTTTTCAAAAATACACATCCCTCCTGCTCCGAAAGTGCTCGCTACTGTCATGATATCCGTCCCCATTTCCCAGGGCATATAATAGCCCGACTTATTGGTGGAATATTCATAATACGCGGTCAACATTGGTGCTCTCTTTCCGTGAAGGTCTACTTCATGAGGGTACCAAAGTTTCCAGCCCATATCTTTTGATTCCCAAAGCGGTACAATATGACGGCCATAATTGGCTATTGATCCATGAACCTGATGCTCATACATGCCACGCTCATAGTGGTCAATATAGATGTAGAAATCACGGGATTCTTTAGCTGCCAAATCTGACATGAAAAATATCTCATCCCAAATTCCATCCTTATTCTTATCATCTACCTGAAGTTCTACATAATGGCCGTTCGTTTCTTTTCTTCGCACGTAACCACTATTCGTCTTGAGCTGTTCAACCGTAGGCTCCGGATCGGAAGGAAGTTGGGGATCTACAATACCTATCCATCGTTCCGGGATGTTTTGCATCGGTAAAATTGTACGTGGGACTACGATCGGACATCCTTTGACCGGTACATTTAAAGGGTTTGTAACTGTAATCTTGATTCTTCGGGTAGGGGCATAATCTTTCCCTTCTGTATACCAGCCAGAACCCGTTTGGGCATTGGTCATTCCGGCTGTAAAAAGTAAGGCAACAAATACGGCAATTTTCATGTTTATACTAATTAAATTATATGGTTTGTTATTATTTACTCATGATTTATTTTCGGGCTTTCAAGTACGGTCTGCTCTTTTTATGAACTCATCAAACACTTGAAAACTTATTTCCACACAATCAAGTGGAACTTTGTCAGCAGTATCATCTGGACGATGATAAACAGGCAGGGTTTTCTCATCATAACCGCGGCTGTTTGCATGCAAAGCTATGGCACCTGAAGGTTTGAAGGGTAATGAGTCCATCACAAATCCATCATTTTCTCCGTAAATCGGGGTTGATTCAATATTCAAATCCTTATGAATATCCCTGATCATATCTTTGACTCCCTGGTCTTTTGAATTAATCCAGAGGTTTGGGCCATAGGTCAATGAATCAAAATTCAGGACATACCTGATATCATTCATTGTATTATCAGCAATGCGGCCCGCTGCATAGTGATGTGCACCCTCATAAACATACTCCTCGGAATCAGAGGCCACAAAAGTCAGTGTATGATTATGTTCCCTACCGGATGCAGCATGTGCAAGCATCAGCATGACAATCACTGAGGCTGCATTATCATTGGCACCCGGTGTATTAAAAATAGTATCCAGATGGGCAATGATCAGAATTTCCTTTTTTGTTTTGCCGGGTATACGACCTATTACATTGATTCCGGGAGCTTTATGTACAGGCTTATATTCAGATTTAATACTTGCCGAAAGTTTATTTTTTGCACTTCGGTCCAGAAGAAGAACATCCTGCTTCCCAATCCCAAAAACTGGAACGGATTTATCAAGGTTTCCTGAGCCAGATCCTGCTATAGCTCTCCCATATTGATTGACAGAAAAATATGCCAGAATCTGACCATTTTGCTCGTCTGTAATAGCATAAGCACTTCCAATTTTAGCAAAAACTCCACTTACACCATTTGCAGGAGTACCAAAACCTCTCTTCTGAGGTATAGCCTCAATATGCTGAGCTCCAACAATCAGACTTGAACTATTTATCGGACCCCAGTCATCAAATTCGTATCTATCAAAATTTACCTGAGGAAGGGAACGCTGCATTTCCTTAAGAACTATCTTTGCCGCTTTTGCAAAAGCCTTACTACCACTGGGTCTTGGTCCAATATCAGTAACAAGTTTCTTTAATAAGGCAATAGTATATTCCTGACGTTTTTGTGCGCTTGAAACAAGATCGGAGGATAAACTGCTTTGAGCGAAAGACCATTTATTGCTTAGCATTAAAAATACCAGTCCACCGGTCATTTTCAGAAATTCAGCTCGCTGAAGCTTTTTATAATTCATCATAATCTAAATTGTCCCACCATAAACTTCTATTGACCAATTTTATGGATTATAAGTAACATTTAGCTCGCTAACCGGGCCCAGTATCCCTCGGATATTTTTGGTGCGCACCTTTATCGTATTTAAACCACTCTGAAGCGCCCAATCCCATGACTTCTGGCTTTGACTTTGCCATTCTCCATCGGTATTGGCAACGAGAAAACTATCAAATCCTCCGGGAGTAAAAGCATCAACTTCAACCTTTAGAATTCCGGATTTATTAGTCTCATTCAAATAAATTTTAGCCTGGTTCAGGGGCTGGTAAAAATCAGATTCACGGTTAGTATATCGCTGATATTCATCACGCTTTGGAAATACATCATCGTACCAGTTTAAAAATCCATCCCAACCCCACATAGTATCACCGGTATGTACCGGAACAGGCAGAGGATTTGACAGGAAGTCGTTGCGGGGAATGATGCGGAAATGACCCATAATTTCAAGAATGTGAGTGCCACCTCCTCCCTCAATTGGGAAAGGATTATTACCCTGACGCTGTGCAACTTTTAATGTTTTAACCAATTCCGGACCAAACTCCGGAGCGAAAGGACGTTCCCAGGTTTCTACACGTGGCATTGCGGCTGCAAGCAGATTATGGATTTCAAGCAAATTAAACGGAATACCTGTTTCCGGGTCAAAATAATAATAGTCGCGGGTTGAGTCCATATAGATCCACTTATTAAGCTGATTTGACCATACTTCTGTCACTTCATGGCCACTCTCCCCTTCACTATGTATGTTTATATGTCGTGCCTGATATCCCATAGAAAGGAGCGCCCCAATCAAAGCCTGATTTGGGTAAAGACACATTTCAACCATTCTACGGCCTTTAAAAAACGGTCCGTTAAGCTGTGGCATACCGGTTTCTTCCGATATCAGCGGAGTTACAGTAACATCATTCCAGTTCCAGGAATAAGCTTCACTCCTGAGTGGCACACGATAAGCCCAGTTCAGAAGGCGCATCATCACTTCAAATTCTGTATTGGCACCTTTAACAATCTGATCAAGCTTATGGTCTTCCCTATACTTTTTCAGTTCAAGGTGATTTAAATTTTCATAGGAGAAGGGATAAGATGATTGAATTATCCTTCCATTATTTTTCACATGGGCTTGTAATCCGGCTTTCGTGTTTAGTGAATTATCTTCCCATGACGTTGAATAACGAAAATTTCTGATGAGTGGGGTCCGTAAAGGATCGGTGGTGTTAAGCTCAGCTTTCCATTGGAAATAGCGTTTATCCCCCAGAGAATACTCCCGGCCTCTTACAAGCGGCTGCCAGGATGTCCATGATTGATCACCAACAAATGGACCTGATCCATAACGGAAAAAAACTTTGGCAGATGTCATTAAGGGTTCTTCAATATCAGCCCAAAAACTCGCTTTCAAATTGCCTAAGCTTCGCTTAAGCGGACTTCCCCCATCCACAAGGTCAATTAAAGGAGAAATGTATTCGCCGGATGGCAGGAACCTGTCTAAGCTAAAACGCACAGAATACTCCCCGTCAATCTGATCCATTGCTCCGAGCTTTGTATCGCTCCATGTATTGCCGCCATTGCTGCTTTTCATAGAACGGTTCGGGCTTGTACGTGTTAAAGATCCACGTTTAAATTCATTGATGTGAGCAATCAATACCCGCCAGGAAACTGAATCTGTCTCGGTCCACATAAGAACTTCATTCTTTCCCTTTCGTAGTTTTTCATGTGGGATGTCGATGTAATACCATCTGTCAAGTCCTGACATTTTAATATACTGATGTGCATGTGGATATGCGATGACAGAAGCAGGTCTGATAAACTTCTCCCCGTTCAGGGATAAATGCAGTGGGGCACGGTTACCTTTAACCTCCATTCCTTTAAATACCAGTCTGGCAGAAGCTGCAGTAGTATTATCAATCTCTAAAATCTTCTTTATTACAATTCCCTTTTTCAAATCTTCAACCCATTCTACCGGACCTTTAGTATAGGTTTTATACCCTTCGGGAAGACCGGCAGCCGGTGCATCATCCTCAACAAGTTCAGTATCCTGTAGTCTGATTATTTTTTTACTTTGATCAAACTTTAATTTGATCAATTGCGCTTCCTTCTCAATACCTGCAGCATCAAGATTGGTTTCTTTAAACCTGAACTTTGAATTGATTTTAGGATCATCAGTTCTTGCAATACCGGCAAGTGCCTTGTAGCCTGACTTACTTTCTTCTGTTAGCTGCCCAAATAATGAGAGTACAGTTAAACAGTTGAGCATCAGTAATGCAAATAGGGAAGATACTTTTCTCATAACCTTTAAGTTATATAGATTTTGATAAAAGAAAATTAACAGGAAAACTCATAAATTATAATAACATGATGGAATTCAACGGGAGCCCTGTAAACTCTCAAATAAGAATTTTGTTATATAATTACTGAACTACTTAAGAGATCAAACGGTTGTAATCCGAAACTCAGCAATATGTTTATATATACAAACTAAAGCACAGATAAATAAAATTTGCTTATAAGAACAATTTTTCTTTGATAGAAAAATTAAATTAAGCTGTATAATGTCTAATAAAGAGTAAAATAGCAGTTATTGATTATGAAAATCAATAACTGCTATTAAAAACATCAATCTGTTGGAGTTGGGAACGAAGCCAAAGGCTTAGCATCCCACCATACCCGTGTTGCATAGCTATCCGGGCCACCCAGAAGAGCCAGGGCAGCGTCTGTTGCTGCTTTGTTGGTCGAATAAGAGTTAGGAGGATAGATTAATCTTCTTGCCAGCTGAGTTCTGCTAAGAGCAGGATTATCGGATTGAATAATTGCATATCCTCTAGGATAACCTGTTCTACGGCGTTCAGCCCATGCCTCAGTATCATTCATTGGGAAAAGGGCAAGCCATTTCTGCGTGATGATCTGCTCCAATTGTCTTTCAAAACTTCCTGCTGTTTCATAAAGTACTGGAATATCAGTTACAGGCGGACTATTCCGTGCATCCGGATTACCGAATCTATCCAATGGTTTTGAAGGCTTCTTAGTACTGACAACATAAGCATTAACTTCAGCATCAGAAGCAGTAGTCCGGAATTTAAGGGATGCCTTAATTCCTTCATTGTAAAAGTGTTGTGCTGTTCCGCCCATATTCCAACCTCTCAGTGCTCCCTCTGCTCTCAGGAAAAACACTTCGGCAGCTTCCATAATATGATCAGGCTCATTGGTACCTCCGTTATTAATTGGTAACCATTTTTTTCCAACATAGGAATATGACAAATCAAGATTGTTTCCTCTTTGAGCTGAAGGGTAACCGTTTCTAAATCCAACTAAACCACCAAAAACGGCAGTTGAAGGAGTTAAACGTCCACAGCATGGCTGAGTATATACAGGAATCCTTGGATCCTCGTATCCATTCATAAGACTTGCAAGAGTAGAGCTGAGCACAAATTCACTGATATAGGTAATCGTACTTAGTTTGTTCACGTTTGTACCATCAACTTTAACTTTTGAAAGTGCATTATCCGCATTATTTACAATAAAACCTTCAGGCGCAGCAGCAGCTTTTTCGGCCTCCAGCTTCGCTTTTGCAGGCTCAACATAAGAAATACGCATGGCAAGTCTCAAACGTAAAGAGTTAAGGAATTTAAGATTCTTTAACACATCCCCATTGTAAACAAGATCATGAGAACCTCCACTTATTGCGAAAATTTTAACTGCCGGATTTGCTGCCCTAAGATCTGCTGCCGCTTCATCCAATATCTTAAAGAAATCGTAATAAATATCCTTCTGAGAATCAAATGGAACACTGGTTTTACCATTACCAAATTCAGAATAGATTATTGGCCCAAAGTAATCAGTCTGACGGTGATATAATGCAACTTTCCATATCTTAGCGAGTGCACTCTCAGGCTTCAGATTATTTTGAGCTGTATTTTTAAGTACTAAATCCAGCTGATTTGCAGCAGCTCCATAAGCAGTATTCGAATAGAATCCTTCCATCAACAAATTTAACCAGCTGCCCGGTCCGTTAAAATTAGCGGAAGCAAAGTTAGGATGTATGATCGCGTGAAATTGTGAGTACTCTCCCGCGAACAGGTTATTCCCCTGATACCAGGCTCTCATTCCAAAATGCTGAGCTTCAGCGAATGCAAAGCCAACCATATTCGGAGTCATTTGCTCAACAGTAAGCTGAGCTCTGGGTGTATTGAGATCATCGAAATGGTCGGTACAGGAAACTGTACCAATGGTAAGAAGGATGGCCATAGAGGCTACACTTCTATTTATATAATTTGATATTTTCATAATATTAATTTTATCTCTATTTAAAACTTATTAATAAAATTTACTAAAAATCAACCTTGAGGTTTAAACCAAAAGTCCGTTCAGTAGGTGGAACATAGGTTTGAAAACCAGCTGATGCAGTACCAGCTCCCGAAAGAATTTCCGGATCCCAATTACCATTCCTGTTTAAGAAGAACAGATTCCTTCCAACCAGGGATAGTTTAACACCCGAGATAAATCCGACTTTGCTCAACATTGATTTTGGGAAAGTATAACCAAGTGTGGCCTCTCTAACCCTGGTATTAGTAGCACTTACGATAAATGCTTCACCAATAGGTGCATTCCTGCCCCCAATTAGTCTCCAAAAAGTTTGTGAAGTTATTGCAGTAGTATTAGGAGATCCGTTGGCAAGAACGCCAGTCTCATTTGGAAACAAATTCTCTCCGAACACTAATCCTCCCTCTCTGCCTTGAAGAGTTTCCTTGGTCATTCCTTCCCCATATAAAAGTCCGTCAGTGATGGAAACCATGCTACCCCCTTGTCTGTGCTCAATCAGGAATCCAAAATCAAAGTTCTTATATGAAAAATTATTTGTGATGGCACCCATCCAGTCCGGATTAAAATTAGCAGCTAATACTGTTCTTCCGGGAGTAAGGGTTGGTATACCATTTGCGCCAACAATTACTCTTCCTTGTGCATCTCTATTCCAACCTCTGGTATAAATATTACCGAATTCCTGTCCCTGTGCGACAACGAAATCAGACATATATGAATCACCACCAACAATTATTCTTGGACGATCATCAGAAATCTTATTAACCCAGTTCCTGTTTTTTCCAAAATTACTGCTTATATCCCAGGTCAATCCATTTGCATTCTGTACCGGTGTTGCCGATAAAACAACTTCTATACCTGTATTCTGAACATCCCCACCATTCGTAAAGAATGAAGCAGCCCCAGAACCGGATGGCAAAGCGATTGTAAACAACTGGTCAAATGTATTTGTTTTGTAAGCTGTGATATCAAGTCCTAAACGGCCATTAAACAAACGGGTATCAAGTCCAAGCTCATAACCTTTCGTCGTTTCAGGTCTAAGATCTGGATTCGGCAAAACAGCACCCAAAGTTATGAAACCAAAGTTTCCTCCAGTTCCTGCAAAGGTAGCTGAGCGGCTTAACTGATAAGGTGATGCACTGCTACCTACTTTTGCATATGAGGCTCTAAGTTTGGCATATGAAATTACATCCGGAAGTCCCGGGATCATATCTGTAAGAATTGAAGATACACCTACAGAAGGATAAAAATAGGACCGGCTGTTTGCAGGCAGAGTTGAACTCCAGTCATTACGACCGGTAACATCAAGATACAGATAACTCTTGTATCCAAAATTGGCTGAAAAATAGGCGGACTGCATTTCTTCTCTTGTACTTGGAACAAAAGAACCTTGTGTAAGAGCAGTATTTCCAAATGAGAAGAAGTTTGGAATAATGAGTCCTTGCTGCGTACTTGCAGTCATGCTTCCTGAACCATCTGTCTTTCTAAGGGTACCTCCGATCAAACCTGAAACATTAAGGTTTTTGGTTATGTTGTCAGTGTAAGACAAGATGGCATCATGGTTCCAGATTTGGCCCGGTCCAGTAATGCTGGCACTATAACTACCAAAATTATCCTGACCACCTCCATAAGAGTCAATCCAGGCTTTTCTTTCATTGGTATTAGAACCGCCATCAAAAGATGTACGCCCCATGAACTTAAGCTTATCAGTAAAATCAATAGTTGCTGAAGCTAAGGCAATTACACGATCAGTAGTTGTAAAATTAACAACCCGGTTCATGATCCAGAATGGGTTCCTTCCAATTGTAGAACCCGGATTCCAGAAGTTTTGCTTATTAGCACCAGATGCGTCAGTATACTCAAATTGCCTCAGATCATCAAACCGAATATTACGTGGCAAACGATAGATATTCATGTATGGATTATTGGCAGCATTATCACCAGTTCCATTCTGATTATCTATTTCATTTCTGATATAGTTAATTTTAGTATCCAGGGAAAGCCATTTTTTCAACTTACTTGTTACTCTTACAGATGCATTATCTCTCCTTAAATTATTATTCTCCATCAACCCCTTAGCATCTTCTCTGGTATAAGAAAATGCTGTTTGAGTATTTGCAGAACCTACAGAAGCATTAACGTTATGCGTCATATATGTTGAGTTCTGGAATATGTCCTTATAGTTATTCGGCTGAGGAGAAAATGCATACTGGGTTCCTGCCAAACCAGGAGCAGCCGACCAGTGATTAACCATCTGACCGGTCATTTTTGGACCCCATGATTCTTCAGCTGATGCATTATAAACTCCTGATACTCCCTGTCCATACTCACTCTGTGGTTCATAATAATGAAGGGGCCTTCCTGTTTGGAATGTTTCATTTACACTAATTTGAACCTGACCCTCTTTACCCTTTTTTGTTTCGATAATAATAACACCATTCTGTGCTGCACTACCATATAAAGCCGCTGCATTCGGGCCTTTCAATACGTTGATAGATTCAATATTATCCGGACTAAAGTTAGCTATGTTTGTGCTCATAGGAACACCATCAACAACATAAAGCGGACTACTGTTTCCAGAAATTGAACGGTTACCTCTCAGAACAACACGCGCCTGGCCACCTAAACCGGTACCAGCTGTTTCAATGGACATACCAGCTACTTTACCCTGCAAGGCGTTCACCACATTCAATGTACGGGTTTCCGTTAGTTCTTCTGCACTTACACCCTGAGTAGCATAAGTAAGGGATTTTGACTCCCGCTGAATACCAAGGGCTGTTACAACCACTTCACTCAAAGATGTAGATGACTCAACCAAACTAACATTAATCAATGTCTGATTATTTACTGCAACCTCTTGTGTGACATATCCAATATAAGTAAAAACAAGTATTGCATTATCAGGAACAGTTAAAGAGTATCTACCGTCGATATCAGATGATGCTCCAATCTCAGTACCTTTAACCTTAATACTTACTCCCGGAAGTGTTTCACCTTTAGAATCTTTAATTTGACCTCTGACAACAATATCGAGCAGGTTTGAAGACGCAGTTCCGCTTACTTTTCCGGCACTTGCATCATTACCCGTCCTTAAATTATTGATAATCATTATTCTGTTATCAACCTGTTTGAAATTAAGTGAAGTATTGGATAACAATTCCTTCAAAATATCAGAGACTGTCATATTTTCTGTAGACAGCACTAATTTATCAACATCCTTCACATCGGCATATCGATACATAAATTGAAATTGACTTTGCTTCTCAATTTTTTGAAAGGCCTTTACTAAAGACTCGTTTTTAAGCTCAAGTTTTATCTCAACTTTATCAATGGCCTGGCTCTTTACAGGAGGAGCTGAGAACAACTGAATTGAGGTAGTTAAAACAATAAAAAATGCTAATCTGAGTTGCATAATTATTAATAATAATTTATCAAAAAGTAGCCTTAAATGATAGGCAAAATGGGATTTTTGCTGATTTTCAGCAAGAATTGTAAAAATATTCATAATTTTACACGTTTTAAAAGTTATCAAAATGACTTCTAATTTTAGAAGACAGGATTTAAAACATCAATTGTGGTACGATGGCAGTCGGACAACAATTATCCCTCTGAATACACTGTTCATACAGGATTTCAGAGGGTTTTTTATGGTGGTAGGTCAAAATGCATAATCTTCGTTTTATTTCTAAAAATAGTTATTTATAAAGTGACAATTCAATTCTCTACATTATTTTGAACCCAGAGTAATAACTGTTTTATCAGCATTGTATTGAAAAACAGCTTCATTAAATTCCGATATACTTTTTAAAATCTGATCAAGAGTTTCACCTTTCCTTACAATAGTCGTAAACCGCTTGGAGCTGATGCTATCATCAGAAATCATTATCTCAACCTTATAACGACTCTCTAATAGTTTGGTAGCCTCAGCAACAGTCACATCGCTAAGTAATAAATCCTGCTCTTTCCATTCTAAATACTCAGGTGCATTAACCACCTTTTGAACAATATTTTTACTGGCTTTATTATAGGTAATCTGCTGATTTGGCATAATAACTCCAAGTGTTCTATTACTTTGATCTTCAACCCTAACCTTACCCCTGCTAACCGTTACCCGGATACTTGAATCATCAGACCATGCATTGATTTCAAATGCTGTTCCAAGAACTATTGTTTTAAGTTTACCTGTGTGAATAATAAATTGTTTAGAGGAATTATGTTTAATGTCAAAATAAGCCTGTCCATCCAGATATACTTCTCTTTTCGCCAGGCCATCAAATGAAGAAGGATAATTGAGTTTGGCTCCGGGTCTTAAAATAACGGTACTTCCATCGGGTAACTGAATCAATCTGTTCTCCTTTATATCTGTCAGTCGGGAAATAACATTAGCCTGTTTAACAGGTTCATTCTTCAGGAAATATAATCCTGCACTGAACACAATCAGCAATACTGCTGCAACAGCTAAAAACTTGAGCCATAATCCATTATTTGACGAAGAAACATCCTTAGGCAGGATCTCATCGTCTAAAATCTCATCCCAAATCCTGTTTTCAATTTCGTTCCTGATATCTGCTTTCCGATGCTGCGATAAAGAATCAAAAATATCAGCCTCTGACTCAAACAGATTATAATGCTTAATAAGCAGTTCAGACTCCTCTTCTGAGGCTTCATGCTTCAAGTATTTGTTCAGTAATTCAGAAAAATATTTATTGTTCATTTAGCAAAATAATGTCTCACTCTACATCATAGACCATATTATGTAACAATATCCCATTGCAAAATAAAATATTTTTTAAAACCCTGTGGTCGGTGTTATCACAGAGCAGATGAAGTGAATTGCTTGTGAAATAGAGAACACCGACAAGAGTGACATCTATATGGAGTAAATCGGGAATTCAGACTTACGGATTTAATTAGGCATCATGCCCGATAAATTCGTCTTCGCTTTTGCACATTGTGTAAGTCGGAGAAACCTTAGTAAAAGAAAACACGTAATTGTTCAATTGCTTTCCCTAACTGATTTTGAACAGTTTTTCTGGAAATCTGCATCTGACTGGCAATAGTCTTTGTAGGCATATCATCATGAAAACGAAGTCTGAAAATTTGCTGCCTTTTGGGAGGAAGAGTCAGGAGCAATTGCTCATAAGCTTGATAGAATTCCTGCCAGAGAATATTTGAATCTGCTTTTTCATTATGGGCAGGGATATTGTCAAACACTTCTAAATATGGAGTTGTATTTTTATTCTTTGCGGCAAGTTTGAATACCCGATTACGTACAGATATACTTAAATAAGCAGGTAAATTATTTATTGGACTATGTCTGTTGACCCAAATACTTACAAAAATCTCCTGCACAATATCCTTTGCCTGATCTTCATCTTTCAAGCGTTTGAAAGCATTCGAATAAGTTTGTTCCCAATACTTATTGTACAAAATATTGAAGGCAGCCCTTTTGCCTTCCTGCAACTGCAGCAACAGCAATTTGTCATCCTGAACTTCCGGGCAATTACCTTCCATTGATTAGATTTTTGAAACAATATAATAATTTATAACTATATCTTATCTTAACTTCTAATTGATATTCCTAATAATATGTAAGTTACGTTTACGTACCCGAAAATCCAAAAAAAAATATATTTATTTTTACACATCTTCTAAAACAACGTAAATTGAAGAAATGCAGAGAAAAAACTATTCTTACTGATTGATTAGCCCGGAAATAGCATTCAAATCATACACAATCTTACCATCCCGAATGGTTAACTCACAATCAATTTTTTGTTTGCCTTCAAAACTGTTACTAGCTACATCACGAAAACCAAATTTACCATCCCGAATAGACAGGACAGCTACATCGGCCAAAGCTCCTTCAGAGAGATTGCCCAGTTCTTCCCGTTTAATAACTTGTGCCGGTGTCCAGGTACTTGCTTTTATCAGATCAGGAAAATTCATTCCCATGGCCATGAAAATAGACAAAACATTTAACTGATCTTTCATCGCACCGTTCACACTTCCCTGATGCAAGTCCGTTCCCATAGTATTGGGATAAAATCCGGCCTTTAAAGCGGGAAGTGCCTGATTAAAATTAAAACTTCCTCCACCAAAACCAACATCAAATATGATCCCTTTTCGCTGAGCTTCAAGAACAAAAGGTTTAAATTTTTTCGTTTTGAGGTCAACAATAGGCTCAACTACCCCCCTCGAAGACTGGATGAAGGTGTGAGTGTAAATATCCCCCGGTCGGAGGTATTTGGTAAAAAGTTCTTCAATAGATATAAAAATTGTATTCAGGTCAATCATTACTGGCATATTCGCCAATTTTCCAGCCTCTACACCTCTGATGATTGGGGTCCATTCAGAACCCGTAAAATGTGCAACCTTAAAACCCACAACATCGTTCTTGTTTGCAATTGCAACTTCAGCAGTTTTTTTGGCATCCATATCACTAACATTCTGCTCATACTTTTCAATACCCTTCATCCCCTCACCAACAATATTCAATAATGAAAGAACTCTGGTTTTTGACACATCAATAATGTTCTTCTTAAAAGTTGGAAAAGATCTCCAGCCGGCACCTCCAGCATCCACAACTGTGGTAACCCCTGCACGGAATGTCGATTGATCCGGAAGAACGGCTACTGTACCCCCGCTCAGATAACTGTTAGGATCAAAACCATAAAAGACATGAGCGTGCAAGTCGATTAGTCCCGGAGTAACATACATTCCAGCAGCGTCAACTACCTGAACGGCAAGCGAAGTGTCAATGCTCTTTGCAACCCTGACAATCTTTCCATCTTGAATAGCCACATCCATTTTTTCGTTGATATTATTCTTTGGATCTATTACATGGCCACCCTTAATTAATATTCTATAGGGTCTCTGAGCCTGAACAGAGCCTGAAATGAAGATAATTACAATAAAAAGAATAAATAGTTTGCGGAGCATGACCAGATAAATTAAAAGAATAAATATAAATTTTGCAATGCAGGTTTAAACCCTGGCTTTCATCAATTCCTCAGTAAAACGTTTAGCAACCACCTTTTCATCTCCCGGCTGCATCATCCATACCGAAAGAATCATCGCATCATTGATACTCTTTGGTGCTTCAATTGATGGCTCCCCATTACGCAAATTTAGGGTCATCTCCCGCGAAGTTAACTTAATCAATGACTGATCCCAGGAAATCCTGAGGGTTGGAGTTACATTTGCAATGGGTGGCACAAAAATTTCAGCTTTGACCCCGTTCACTTTGGTCACTGCATTCAGGATAACATTGGCTCTGTCTTCCCACATTTTCCATTCCTTTCCATGATCCAGATTGACAAAACGATCAAGAGCCGCATACATGCCGAATATTTCCTCCTTGTTCACTTTCATACCACGACCGATATTTCCTCCACCGGGAGGCGCACTTAGTCGGGCTGCTGCAATAATTTCTTTTCTTCCCATCAAAATACCCGCACTTTGTGGTCCGCGAATGGCTTTTCCACCCGAAACACAAACCACATCGTAGCCCATATCATTGAACTTCCATAAATTCTCAACAGGAGGCACATCCGCTGCAATATCTACCATTGCAGGAATTTTGTGTTTTTTAGATATAGCCAGCCATTGATCATGTCCAATTTTGCCCCATGGTTCTGCTTCATTATAATACCATGTCATTGCAGTTTTTGGATTAATGGCAGCTTCCATTTCTTCAGCAGTCTCTACAAAAACACGTTTTATACCGGTGTTTGTTAATGCATGGTCATATGATCCGCTATGGGTCTTCTGAAGGATGACCTCATTTTTCTCAAAACCCGAAACATCAGGCAATAAAGCAACTTTTGCCTTATCCATACCGGTTAAAATCCCGGCAGTACCAAGTACCAATGCCGACCAGCATCCGGATGTGACCATAGCAGCCTCTGCATGGCAGATAGCAGCAATTTTTTCACCTACTTTATCCTGAAGATCATTGTACAATACATACTTTTTTGAAGCAAACTGAATGGCATCCATTACCTCATCAGGCATTAATGAGGCCGTATGGGTAGTATAGACTCCATAAGCATTAATGAAGGTCCGCAGGCCCAGTTCTTTAATCAGGTCGCGTTTTACAAGTGCTTTTACACTTGCATTTGCGGTATTATAGGGAACACCGCTAAGTCCGCCAGCCAAAGGTGCCACGGACAAGTATTTAATCAGATCTCTGCGTTTCATTGTAATATTACTTAGTTGAAGAAAGTAAGGCAGCTGATGGTTTATCTAGATAAAATATGCAATTGGGATGGGTTTGCAGGATACTGGCAGGGAAATTATTACTGACCTCATTCTCCAATGAATTTTTGACGGCTTCGGCTTTTCTGGAATCAGGAACTGAACATATTATCATCTTTGACTTGCATATCTGCCTGATCGACATGCTGATAGCCTGCTTCGGAACTTCTTCTATTGTCTTAAACCAACCCTCATTAAACTGCTGCAACCGGCATTTTTCGTCCAGATTTACAACAATATAAGGCAATTCAGTATCGAAATCTGCGGGAGGATCATTAAATGCCAGGTGCCCGTTTTCACCAATTCCTACCAAAGCCACATCAATCGGATGTTCTGCAATGATTTCATTTAATCGTTTACATTCTGCCTCAGGATCATTTTCACCATCCACCAGGTGACTGGCCTTTAATGGAGTCACCAGATTAAGAAAGCGTTCCTTTAAATATTTCCTAAAACTTGCAGGCTCGGTTTCAGGTAAGCCAATATATTCATCCAAATGGAACATGACCACTTTAGACCAGTCAATACTCTGATCAAGTACAATATTCTTCAATGTTTCAAACTGGCTTGCACCTGTGGCCAGAATTACATTAGCCTGTCCCTTTTCATCAATAGCATTTTTAATTCCTTTAATAGCTGCAGCCGCAGACACTTTTCCTAATTCTACAGGGTTTTCGGATATATTAATTTTCATTTGTGTTAAAATTATTTTTTTAATGGCGTTTAAACCCTTAAGGATTTATATATTATTAATTTTATTATTTCTTAGCTGTAACAGTAATTTCAATTCTTGCTGGTCCGATCAGACTTTTAATTCCCATTATCGAACGTGTTGGACGTGGTTCATCAAAATAAGTACGGTAAACAGTATTCATCCGTTCAAATAGTTCCATATCAGTCAGATAAACTTGCACAGACACTACATCCTTATAATCCATGTCTGCCTCTTTAAGAATCACACCAATCTTATCCAGTGCCTGCTTAACTTCTGTTTCAAATTCCTCAGGAATAATGCCGGTTTTGGCATCCTCACCACTAAATCCAGCAACATAAAGGGTACCATCAACCAGGATTCCCGGGGTAAATGGAAGTCCCCTGTTATAACCTTCGGGCATTATAATTTTGCGTTCTGAAATTTCTTTCTTTGACTCTGTTGTAACAGTGCCTACGCAGGAGGTCAGTCCAAGAATAAAGAATGAACCTAATAGAATTGTTGATTTCATGTTGTTTGATTTAATACTTAAAGTGATAAAATTACAATTAAATAAGACTGGGGAATAAGCTATATTTCCTTAGTTTTTAGAATTCTTCCTTACCTCACTAACTTCAAGACTACTGACTGGTCCAGCCTTATTGCCAAAACTTTGGCGGATATAAGTTAAAATCGATGCAACAGCATGATCGTCAAGAAATTCTGCATGTGCAGGCATCATACCCTGCCAGGATTGTCCGTTAACCATAATTTCTCCATCAAGTCCGTTAAGAATCACATTGATAAGCCTCTGCTTATCTCCGTTTACCCAATCTGCACCGGCTAGGGGTGGAAAACGACTATTATCACCTTTGCCATCGCGCTGATGACAGGATGCACAATAGGTATTGTACAAAATACTGCCTGCCAAACGATCGCCTCTATGAAGATTATCTTTCACTTCATCTGGTGTTTTAATATATGATCTGCTCTTTCTAAGTTCCATAGCTGCAAGCTGTTTCTCTCCGAACTCGCTTTTGTCACCCTTGTACATTACCCGCCAGATCTTCCCCTTATTGGACTCAGAAATATATAAGGAACCATCAGGTCCGGTTGCCAGACCCATTGGACGATATACTGCGTCACTGGTATTAATTACTGTATCTACACCAGTAAACCCATCAGCAAAAACCTCCCATTCACCGCTGGGTGCCCCGTTCTTAAAAGGTACAAAGCAAACAATATAACCTGCCTGAGGATAGGGTGAACGATCAGTTGATCCATGAAATGCGACAAAAGCACCTTGTTTATAACGTTCCGGGAATTGATTACCCTGATAAAACATCACATCCATTGGTGCCCAATGGCCCGGAAAACCAAATACAGGAATATCAAATTTGGATGCCCTTCCTATAATCTTACCATCACCACCATAGCCCGGTTGCAAAACATTTTTCTTTTGCATATGATCATAATAAGCATATGGCCAGCCAAAATCAGAACCCTCTGTAACCTTAAGTAAAGGCTCTGAAGGCAGAACAGCTGCCTGCCATGCTGTGTACAAATCAGGATAAATGGTACGAAAATTATCGATTCCGTTCATAACAGCATACAAATTATCATCCAGCGGACTCCAGACCATCCCAACTACACTTCTGATACCTGTCGCAAATTTATAACCGTCCTGCTGAGTTTGATTAGTCTTAGAGACATCAAACCTCCAGATACCACCATGGGTTTCCAGTTCAGGTGATGGATCCAAACCCTTACCACCCGGTATTCCAATGGGTCCATATTTAGTAATATCCTGGCCTGCATCTGAAGGTGTTCCAAAAGGAACGTACATATACCCTCTGCGATCAAATGCAACTGGCTTAGTTGTATGCCAGTTATTTGCCACGTTCGGACTAAGGTCAGTCAGCACTACTTCTGTTTTACTTTCGGGAACTAATTGACCCGGAGTGAGTTTGTTTTTGAGTACCTGATTAACTGTACTGGTATAGAGGTAGCCATCATGTATGGTCATTCCCACAGCAGAACCACCAATATCCTTATAATCGCCAAAATAAACAATTGAGTCTGCCCGGCCATCCTTATTCAGATCACGCAATCCTACGGTACCTCCTGAACCCTTCATTGCCCGGTTAAATGTTAATTTGACATAAATATCCCCATTGTCATTTACAGCCAGATGCCTGGCTTTACCAATACTGTCAACTACAACGAGTGCTTCGAAATTATCCGGAAGGAACAAACCTCCCTTGTCAGGCAAACCATCAGGTATTGTTCTGGAAATTTTTGAACATGAGAATATTATAAGGACAATAAGAATCAGCACAATCCCGGTTCTAATTTTCGGATTGGTATAATTTTTCAGTGATTGATTCTCAAAGTTCATTCAGGTTGTCCTATCGACTTAAATATTTGATTAATAGTCCCATGTTCTTTTCGTACTCACGGGTAGAGATATAGTGCTGATCTGAGGCATCTACAATACCTTTACCATTTTCATCACTGAGCTTCGCAGTATTCATTTCCGAGCCATCCGGCAAAACCGAATAAGGCCTGCTGATCTGAATGTGCTTTACAAGCCATCGATCCTGATCCAATGCTTTTATGATATCCGACACCATATTATCATTGGGTATAGCCCCACTTGAAGGAACTGCCGGAGAAAGGGACTGGGGTAAAGTTCCATCTTTGATTATACCCGGCTTCAAGGGAGAATTCCTGCTGGCTTCTTCCACCGAAAGTGCATTTACCCGCTGATATTCATCTTTGAGATATTGAATATTAATATTGGTTTTACCTCCATAATGTGCAAGAAGATTATTATCATCATAATCCCACCAGTAATGACCATCCTTCACTCCTGTACCTTTACGGTGAGCATAAAGCCCCTTATTGGTCCCGATCTCAATGAATGTTGCATGGGTACGCGTTCCCCCAAGGCTTTTTTCGGCAGGCAAGCGACAGCTTTCAAGCCACTGGATGGCATCCGGAATACGTGCCAGGAATTTTCTGTCGCCCGTCAACTGGTAATATTTCATCAACAATAAAACATGGGTATAGGTAAATCCTGGCATCAGGGCAGGTGGTTCATAACTTCGTGCATGTGCAACCTGCAGTTCCATATTATATTGTTGCCCCCAGCCTCCCTGAGGGTTCCCCTGCTGGGTGATCAGATAAAAATTCATTCCTCGGCGAATAGGGTCCAGAAAACGCTCCTCTCCCAGGTTGATATAACACTGAATCAGAAAATCGATATTCCCTGATATTACTTCATCATTAAATGTATAATAAGCGGAATAGTCTTCTTTACCGTTTTTGGGATGATTGTCCTTAAGAGGAAAACGCTGTGGCCATCCACCAAGCGGATACTGACTGTCAATTATTAACTGAATAGCTTTATCTAGAGCCGGTTTATATTTAGTGTCCATTTTCTGAAGGTAAAGCCTCAGAAGAAAGGAAGCTGGTCCCGAAGTATTGGAGTCATCAAAAGTTGAAGTGCCATAATAGTAATAGTATTCCTCAAATCCCCAGGCATTTTTCCCAATAGTATTGTACCAATGTTTTAGAGATCGGTCTCCGGCAAAGTCGATCATATAATTCCAGCCACCTTCAGGAAGCTGACCCCAGATCAGTGCAGAGGCAACTTTTTCTGCTGCAAGATAGTAGTACTCATCGCCGGTTGCTTTATAGGCATCGAGAAACACATTTCCCATACTTACAGTTCCTGGATCCTGAACCCAAACCTGAGTTTTAAAACCCTCCAACTCTCCCCAGCGACGGGAAAAATCAGGAAGGTAATGAGCTACATAACCACCATTAACACTTGCTTTTTCCACCATAAAACAGGTTGCACGTAACATTGCTGAACGGGCTTCCTGTTCCAGTTTTTTGGACTGGGCAAAACCATTGAATGTTGTCAGAACCAGTATAGAAAAAGCAGCGAAAAGTGATTTGAAGGTTGACATCCTGATTTGTTTAATAGTTTACAATTTTCTTAACTCTGGCAATTTGCTTTTCTGTAAGAATAATCTTCCCTGCTGCCGCATTTGATTCAAGCTGTTTCACATTTGAAGATGAAGGAATAATTGGGCCCATACCCTTCATTGTTAACATATAGGCCATAACCAGTTGGCTTAGTTCAACCCCCATTTCGTCAGAAATAGCCGCTAGTGCATGTAATTTACGCATATTCTCCGGGCTTGTTTTTACCTTTAAGTCGCCCTCGTCGAACAAACGATCGCCCGGACCGGCATTTACAGGATTAAGATACCGGTTTGTCAGCAAACCTCTGGCCATCGGGCTCCAGCCTACATATGAAATCCCCTGTTCAGAAGCATAATTCAAAACACCCTTATCATTTGCTGCTTCCCCATCAAGCAGATCAAACTGATTCTGCACAGCAAGAATCCTGCTTCTGACAGACATTTGAGACTGTACAGCCTGATAGGTTTTAAGGATCTCAACACTGGCATTTGAAACGGCAAAATAGCGTACCAGATCCTGTTTCACCAGATCTTCAATTGCTGCCAGACTTTCTTCAGGAGGGGTTATTCCGTCAAATCTGTGAAAATAAAGCAGGTCAATATGATCAGTTTGAAGCCTCTCCAAACTGGCATATACTGATTCCATGATATTCCCTCTTGATAGCCCGCAATGGTTCGGACTTAATCCGTCCATCGTTCCGGACATTTTTGTAGCCAGAATTACATTGCGTCTTTGATCCGGGTTCTTTTTAAACCATTTCCCTATTATCCGCTCAGAATTTCCTGAAGCATTATTATATCGGTTTGCAGTATCCCAAAAAGTAACTCCCAGATCAATGGCCTTGTTGAGAATACTAAAGGAATTCTTCTTATCAATTCGTGAATCATCCCCACTATCCGGATATCCCATTTTCCACGTTCCAAGACCTATATTTGAAACTCTTAAACCTGATTTACCGAGAACACGGTAAGGCATATCGTTAAACTTATCAATAACAAATGGGGCATTATAAAATGCCTGGCCTTCATACTTATTCTTACTCATCTGCAAATTTTAATAAATTATTAAATTCTAATAACAAAATTTTATTATTTATCAGGTCTATGTATTTTATGAAAATAAGCCTGAAGGCTTCTCTCCTCTACTTAATATCCTGTCAATTGCAAGTATACCAACCATTAATTGTCTTGGATAATGATAATGCTCTGCTCTCACCTGAGTATGCTTTTGCATTTTTCTGTCGCCACTATCAATCACAAATGCATATTCCGGGCGAACATAATTCTTTCTGATGTAAGCTTCGGTCTTAGCATAACAATCAATTGCCCACTTGTCTCCGGTATGTTCGATCAGGATCATAGCACCGATCAGAATCTCTTCATGAACCCAGCGTAATTTATTCAGTGCCCAGGAATTATTGTTTACATGGCTAAGTTCATGAAAAAACCCGCCATAAACATCATCCCATGAAGTATCCACATGTCTCTTAAATTCATTTGAGGACCTGTGAAAAAGATCAGCATCCTTTATAAGAACTGCATAGTTCATTACAAATGCTAAAGTTTCACATCCATGTCCAAGGTCACCATATTGGGAGGCTACAGGATCAGGAAGCGGACTCAAATCATGCGCCAAAGCTTCATTCAACAATCTGTATTCTTTATTTAAGTGATGGTTCATGATGGCATCTACACAACGATCTGCAAGCGCCTTGATTTCCTTATCATTCCTCTGTCGAAGCATTTGGGTACAAACGCTTAGTAAGATCATCCAATGTCCGAGAATACGTGGACCAGCTATTCTGTTTTCTGCCTTGTAGTTATAGGTAAATTCAGGTCTGTCATAACGCTGCACAGCTTTGAGCACAATTTCTTTTGCCTGATCAAAATACTTAGGTTCAGCGCTTGCTTTAGCATATTCTGCCAGCCCCTCTGCTACGAAAAGATTCCCATATATATCCCCTTCGGTATCACCAATTGGATTACCCTCCTTACTGAAAGAGGAGATATAATAGCTGCCATCTACAGGCAAACGCTTTAAAATAAAGTCTTTGGATTTACGGGCGATTTCAAGATACGCAGGATCCTTATCCAGGTTATTATAAAGGAATGAATACATCCATATACCTCTTCCTTCGAACCATGCCCGCTTTGTCGTATTGATCAGTTTTCTTGTCAGAATATCTACCGAGCACATAAATCCGCCCAGTTCATGATCCACTACATACTTACCCATATTCGGAATAAATTTACTGAGTAAGGCCTCCTTATACTGTTCACGGAGCTTTCTCAGATCCAGACCAGTAATTTTTTTAAGCTCCTGTGATTCTGAAGCTTTAACTCCGGCCGGCAAAACGGAACCAGCTATGGCAACTGTCCCCATAAGACCCAATCCTGCCAGTGTATTTTGTTTTAAAAAACTACGTCTTGAATATTCCTTTTTAGTCATATCGAATAGGTTCAATTAAATTTGATAATATCAACCGAAAAGTCCGGATGGCTTGCCATTACGTTTTATCATTCTTTTTAAGGAAAGCAGATTCAGCATCAAATGACGGGGATGATGATAATGTTCAGCCCTCATTTTTGCGTAATCCTTCATAAAGCGGTCGCCGGCAGAAGCCCAAAACAAATTACCCGGCTTAGCAAAACTCTTTCGAACATAATCAAGGGTTTCATTAAACAATTTCTTTGCCCACTCATCGCCTGTATGCTCTGCGATAAACATACTTCCTATCAGCACCTCTTCCTGTAGCCAAAGCACCTTATCAACTTTCCAGGTATTGTTATCAACATGATCCAGTGCTCTGAAATAACCTCCATACACATCATCATGTGCCACAGTTACATGTCTTTTAAAGACCTCTGTGATTCGATCGAAAAGTTTTTTATCCTTTCTGCGGGCAGCTTCGAAATGCAGCATCCAGCACATTTCAATACCATGACCGGTATAAGCGAAATCCTTGTATGAGTTATCCGGGCGACTGAAATCATGGTTAAGCACCTCATTAAATAATTGATATTGAGGATTTAAATGATGGTTAAGGCAAGCATCCAGACATCTGTCAGCTAATTTCTCCATATCCGCATCTGGCCCGTTCTCTAATATCTGAGTGGCAGCACGCAGAAATACCATCCAATGACCGAGTACCCTTGGGCCAGGAATCTTAGTTGCTCCTGGATTCAAATAGGCTACATAATAATCATAATCAGGACTATCGTATCTGTCAAGGCAGGATAAAATAATCTTTTTGGCTATAGTGAAATACTTTTTATCACCTGATGCCTTAGCAAATTCTGCCAGACCCTCGGCAACAAATAAGCTGGAATAAATATCCCCCGGGCCCGACAGGGCCTTACCATCTTGACTGTAGGAAGATGTAAAAAACTTGTCGTCATCTGGAAGATGTTTTAGTATAAAATCCTTTGATTTACGTGCAATTTCGAGGTATTTAGGATTCTTTTCGAGCGTATTATAAAGAAAAGAATAGGTCCACATTCCCCTGCCTTCAAACCAGGCAGTCTTATTTGAATTGGCCTGCCGGCCATTTGTAATATCTATGGATGTCATGAACCCACCAAGTTGATGGTCAATTACATATTTATCCATATTTGGAATAAACCTGTTGAAAATCTCCGCCCGGTAAAATTCATGAAGTTTATTTAGGTCCAGACCGTTTGGTTCATAACCTTCAAATTTTTCGTAAGGTTTATCCTGGTATGATCCATATGCATTGATGCTAATACTACCTAACCCCGCCAAAAGCGTGTTTGACATGAACTGTCTTCTTTTCATAAACTGTCTAAATAACCTGATAAACTAACTGAAAATTCCCCGAACTAAAAATACAATTTATTTGATATTGCTTACCCTGTTTTTGATTTAAAAATTCAGCAGATCATATATTGGGTACGTAAACAATTGGGCAATTGAAAGGCTTAGTTTATAATAATCAATTTACAAAGGCAAATAAAGCGCCCCCAACGATAATTCTTCAGTTTCTAACAAAATGAGATTTGACTTTGCAAACATTGTAACAATACTGAGCATAAAATAGCTTGAACAGGGCTTAAGATTATATTTGCATCCAATATTAAGAAACGGCAATTCTCAGGTTTAAACCATTATATCCTACGGGCATCTAACTGATTTGAAGTTTGAAATTACCATATGCCCGAAACGATTATTTTTATGAAAAAAATTATCCTTACCCTATTTTTAGTTACCATCTCCTTTTTGAGTTATTCACAGAATTTTCAGGTCAAAGGAAGTGTTCTTGATACAGCAGGAGTACCCCTAACCGGAACACTGATAAAATTAAAAAATGGTAAAGATAGTATCCAGACATCTGCAGATATCGACGGAAATTTCAATTTAACAAATGTAAAATGGCCTGATTTTACACTTTCTGCTGCATTTATTGGATTTGAAACATTTATAAAAGCTTTTAAGATTTCGAACGGTAATTCGCTGGTTGTACCACCGATCATGCTAAAAACTTCCTCAAATACTTTGGATGAAGTTGTTATAACCGCAGTTACAGCAATTAAAATCAGTGAAGATACCGTTACATTTAATGCATCCTCTTTTCCTGTTAGGGATGGAGATGCGGTAGATGAGATTTTAAGAAAACTTCCGGGTGTAAAGGTTGATGTTGACGGCAATGTAACAACTCAGGGTGAGGCTATTACCAAAATCAGAATAAACGGAAAGGATTTTTTCGGAACAGATGTAGCAACTGCTATAAAAAATCTTCCTGCTGATATCATCAAAAATCTTCAGATTATTGATGATTATGGTGATCATGCCAATATTACGGGTATAAAGACCGGTGAAGCTGAGAAAGTATTGAATCTTACTATACAGGAAGATAAAAAACGGGGATATTCAGCAAGAATGTTTGGTGGTATGGGAAGTGAAGATCGATATAATACCAGTTTGAGAGGTAATACTTTTAAGGGGGAACGCCAGCTTTCATTTGATGGAACCCTCAATAATATCAATATGCGTGGTGGGAATTCAAATGGAATCACCAGCACAAATTCAGCAAGTATGAATTACCGGAATGACTGGAGTAAAAAAGTATCTGCAGATGCAGGATACAGGTTTAATAACCGTAAAAATGAGACTTTTAGTAAAACCTACTCTCAGAATTTTTTGGAAAATTTTACCAGAATTGAAAATGCTGAATCCGACAATAATAGTGACAATTATAGCCATAACTTTTCAGGCAATCTCGTTTTGAAGCCCGATACCTTAAACTTTCTCAGAATTTCCCCAAGCTTCTCCCATAATTCTGACAATTCTAATAATATAGGTGTAACTGATATTTCTCAACAAAACCTAAGCACAATCAGAAATAATATATCAGGAACAAATTCGCTGAATTTAAACATGGGTACTCGATTCTATTACAATCACAAGTTCTCAAAAAAGGGCAGAAATATGAGTATTAGTGGGAACTTAAATTATTCAAACGGAGATAATGAGCGGAATGTATTGAATAATTACCTGATCAAGCAGGCCGGAGGTGATTCAACCCGAATTCAGAATCAATTAATAGCCAATGCAAACAACAATTCATCACTTTGGTCTAATCTTACCTATATGGAACCTATCTGGGCCAAAACTTATGTTGAATTTAACTATAGTCACAGTCGCTCAAGTACTACTACAGACAGAATTACCAATGATATTATTGGCGGAAATCAGATATTCAATTCGGATCTGAGTAATAATTATGAATATCAGTTCTATACCCACAGGTTTGGGGCAAGCTATAGATTTATAGAGGAAAAGCTCAATTATACCCTTGGATTTAGTGCTCAGCCAGCTATTCTCAAAGGACAAAATTTAAGCAGGGGAATAAATACTGAAAATCGCACATTCAATTTGATACCTTCAGCCCGATTGGTATATAAATTCTCAAAACAACAAGCGTTAAACGTTAACTATTGGGGTCGTAATAATCAACCTGGCTTCCTTCAACTACAGCCAATAACCGACAATTCCAATCTTCAGAATACCATTACCGGTAACCCTGACCTTAATCCGGAATTCATCCATACCTTCAATGCCAGGTACAATCAATCTGATTGGAATATGGGACATGTTTTACACGCAAACCTTTCATACAGTCAAACTCAGGATAAAATTGTAACTACAAAAGTTCAGATCCCAAACACTGTTAACCAGCTAACCAGCTACACCAATACTGATGGATTCTATTCTTTAAGAGGAGATTACTCCTATGGCAAGCCATTTGCCGAACGTAAATATACCCTAACCTACTCTGGTTCAGCATACCTGAACAATAACGTAGCATTTATTGACCTAAATAAAAATATTGCCAAAAACTTCATGGTACGGCAGGAAATTGAATTCGAAGTAGATATCAAAGATGTTATTGATGTAGAATTAGAAACTTCATACGCAATTAACACTACTAAATATACTCAGGCAAATTTTACAGATCGCCAAACCAATAGCCTGAGTTTTCAGCTTAGGGGAAGAAATTACTTTTTCAAGGATCTAACTTTGGGTTATGATCTTAGAAAAACCATTAACTCTGGTTTTGATAACGGAATCGTTAGAAACCCAACGATTCTCCGTTTATATACTGAATATCGTTTCCTAAAAGGGAATAATGGAACCTTACGTTTTGAAGGCAATGACCTATTAAATCAGAATACAGGTATTTCAAGGGATGTATTTGACAATATTATCATAGACCGTCAGATTAACAGACTTGGACAGTATTTCATGCTCTCTTTTGCAATGAGATTAAATAAGTTTGGAGGAGGATCACCAACGAGGTAGTTGAGAGTGGAGAATTGAGAATTGAGAATTAAAGCTCTAAATCGAGAATAAAATTCTTTATCAGTAAATCAAACTCTCAATTCTCAACTATCAATTCTCAATTAACACCCCGTATTTCGTCGCTTTCATCATCGAGAAATAATCAAAAACCCGTTTAGAAAGTGCGCTGAAAACTCCTGTTGGTGTTGCTGAGGTTTTATAATTTTCCATGATAGCAATGGCATAAGGTCTGTTTGATAAATAGACAATAGCCCATTCTGTTGACACCCCTCCCATTCCGCCGGGTTTGAAAGCAAGTTTAACATTTGCCGGAAGTCCATTAGCTATTTTACTATTCGCAATCGGATTATTCTTCAGGATAGAAAGGATCTCCTCAGAAGTTGATTTATCTATGAATTTTCCTTCATACAATAACTTCATAATCCTTACGGCTTCTGCAGGAGTAGAAATATTCTCCTCATTTCTTAGTGAAGCGGGTTGATCAATCATCTTGCGCTGCAGTCTGGTATTCGAAAACCCAAGTGAGTGCATGGTATTAGTCACATTTTTCATTCCAACCAGTTCGATCAGAGTATTGGTAGCTGAATTATCACTGAGGCCAATCATTAGTACGCATAAATTCCGAATGCTGAGATTAACCGGATCGACCATAACATTCAGTATGCCAGAACCAGCGACTGTATTTGAAGGCAATATTGGCCTGATATCGGATAGTGCAAACTTCTTTTCATGTGCCTGTTTATAAACCTCCATCAGGATTGGAATTTTAATTGCACTAGCCTGTGTAAAAATGACATTCTCATTAATACTAATGGATTCTCCACTACTTAAATCGACAGCCATCAGACCACTTAATGATGGAGATGCAGCCATGATGGTTTGCAGATCTTTTTCAGTCTTTTGTTTTAGTATTTCCCTTACTGATAACTGCCCAAAAACAGTGAGATGTAAAACACAAAAACCAATAATAAGTAAGGACCTCTTCATCTAATAATACTTAAACTTTAAAATCAGGATTTTCAGTAATACGTTTACCTTCGCTTTTAAAGGCCTTGATATAATCTGATATCCTTTTCTTAGCTTCCTGCAGATTCTCATTATTCAGGTTAATATTGAGCAGGTCAATGAACCATGGTATTTTAAATTCATTGAAAACATAGATCTCTGTAATCTCTCTTGCAATTGGCAGGCTTGTGGTTTTTGATGCATCATAAACATCCTTATTGTTTGCTTTGAGCAATTTCTCATACTCCTCATCTATAAGCCTTCTAAGAAGCTCCTTTGTGAATTTATCTCCTGCCCTGACTCCTGTACCGGGATCATCCTCTGTAAACACAGCCCCCTTGTGTACCCATTCCCAAACAATACTTAATCTGATTTCTCCGGTTGCCATATCCTCCATCAAATAGAGAATATCATCATTCCCAAAATCATCTGCAGCCTTAAGTGCAGCTGCCTGCATACCCTGAGCAAAGGCATTTCCATACTGAATGGCTACACTAAGCAGATTTCTTGCCCCCCTGATCGTAATCGGTGCCGGTTCAAGTAAAATTAATCCGTCGGCATCCTGTTGAGTATAGGTCAGAGCCGGGAATTTACGCCCAACTTGATTTGCTTCTCCAATCTTTTCCCATACAGGCCTCACGATATTCACCATTTTCCAGTGTGCTACCCACTTTCCGCTTGCCCCTTCGTGCTGCTCCCTTTCTGCACCAGCCAAAGCTTTTTTCATACTGGCTGCAACACCTTCTGCTGATCCTACCGGGATATTGGGTTCCATTCCTCCCTGCCAGATCGCACAGTTTCCATTGATATCCGGTGTATTTACTGCGCGGCGAACACGGTCTTCATAATTCCGCATATAACCATAGGTCATGGTCACGGCCTCAATATTAGGATTAATAAAGCTCATGTCCCATGCCATAGCATCAGAAACGCTGTTAATATAATCCCAGCGACCCGTATTATAACCGACGAAATGCTTGCCAAGAACCGCTCTGATTTCCATCAGCTGATAGGTAGCTTCAAGCTGTTCTACCAGCAGATATACTTTAATTGTTCCGTTTTCAAGACCCAGATGATCTTCCAATGCGCTTAGCATGCTATTCCATAAAGCAGCCTCTCCGGCCGTCTGTATTTTAGGAAGATACAACACAATTGAAGAACCTGATTTCCGCAATTGTCTGTAATTATTTACAACATAGAGACATAGGTCGGCGATTGAAGCAGCCAAGGCTACACCATCTGCATCACGAATATGCCTGTCGTCCAGATGAAGTCCGCGACAGCGGAATATCTTTGTTGTAAAATCAAGCTGAGTTTTCCAGTCTTTTACAATTTCCTGGCCGAGAAATCCCAGCGACCAGCGGTTCATCTCATCCGCAACCTGCTCAGCGACTTTTAAGAAAACCGGATCTTTGGCAATGGCAAGCTTAAGGTTCCGCTGATTATCCAATGACATGCTGGCAATTTGTCCTAAAGCATCTTCCCCATCAAACATCCAACCATCTGCACCAGATAAGAGTGCGTAAGCTGCATTCCTGATGCTGCTTTCTAAACTTGCATTTGGTTTAGCTGCAGGCCCAGTTCCCTGAATCCACTGCCGCTGAAGATCATGCGGGATCACAGAGCCTACAAACCTGCCTTCCCTGGCATCTGAAACTTTTATTTTAGAACCCGGAATCAGGCTTTCAGGATCGTAAAATTCGATTCTTTTATTATTTGTATGACGATCCTTGCGGAGTTTGATCCGCTCATTCATCAAATGTTTAACTGATTTATTAAAATGGGCCAGTGTGTTTAAAGCCAGCAAGACCTCATCAGTGTATATGTCTCTGTACTGTTCTTTTAAATTATCACGAATGATTATTGAATCGTTCTTCATTTGTATCCAGGTAAATTATTTAATCAAATAAACGGTCATACTTAAAGGACCATGAGCACCAAGCACCAAAGCCTGCTCAATATCGGCTGTTTTAGAAGGCCCCCCGATGAAGCCACCAAAGCCATAATCTTCTGAGGCTATTTTTGCATAAGCATCATGCATGGTTGAAACTATGCTATCTTCCCGTACAATTACTGCCAGGTGCTGGGCAATATAAGGTAATACGCGATGCCCCATAACATCCTCTGTTAACCAGACCGCACCATTTTCTGCTACGGCCAGGCGTGCTTCAATAATGGCTAATTCAACGTCCTCAAGTGTATGAGGATCTGCATCAGGGTTAGACAGCTCGGCTACATCACTCAAAGCCTGAAGATTACTCAGCATTCGTTTGCTTTGATCAAAATCCTTTCTGATCAGGTCTTTTACATTCTCAAGACTTCCTGCCGAAACAAGTAAGCCCCCAATACCCGCAAACATCTCACTGTACTTTTTAACTACATCTTCTTCATGCACCTTAAAAACCGAAATATCCGGAAGTGCAGAAAGCGGTGGCTGATTCTTTTTTACAGCCGCCAGTATTTTTTCTCTGGTACTCATTCAAATTCTGTTAATCATTTCTTAGATCCATTCTTTGCATACCATTCTCCAAAGGATTGCTGTGAACTATCCGGCATATCGCGTTGCTTATACCATGGATTAAATTTATTGTTGATAGCAAATGGCGCATTATTCAATAACCAGCGTCCTGTTTTTCCTGCCGTTTTATAAATTTCAGGGGAAGAAAGTGTCAATGCCATCGCCTTCATACTAAAGGTTTTACGGCTGGCAGAATATCCTTGTTTCACAATCTCCTGACGCCATTTATAAAGCTGATCATGAATAGGAATTTTAACAGGACATACATTGGAACAAGATCCGCATAGTGTTGAAGCAAAGGGAAGATCTGCATGTTGCTTCATATCCAGATTTGGCGCCAGAATTGCCCCGATAGGTCCTGAGATCGTATTATGATAACTTAATCCACCACTTTTACGATAAACCGGACAAGTATTCATACAGCCTCCGCATTTAATGCATTTCAGAGAGTCCCTGAAATCAGGACGGGCCAATAAATTGCTTCTTCCCTTATCAACCAGAATCAGGTGCATCTCCTGCCCCGGACGAGGTTTCTTATAATGACTGGAGTAAATGGTGATGGGCTGTCCAATAGCACTACGGGCCAGCAATCTCAGAAATACGCCGAGATGCTTGCGCTCAGGAATGATCTTCTCAAGTCCCATAGATGCAATCTGCACTTCAGAAAGATGTGCACCCATATCCGCATTCCCCTCATTGGTACAAACCACATATTCCCCGGTTTCAGCAACTGCAAAGTTTACACCGGTGAGTGCTGCACGACGGGTAAGGAATACATTACGAAGGTGTTTACGCGCCACACGGGTCAATAATGTAGGGTCTGATAGCCCTTTCTCAGTCCCCAGATGCTCATGAAACAGCTCTCCAATCTCTTCCTTGCGCTTGTGAATACAAGGCAATACAATATGACTAGGCGGCTCATTATCAATTTGTTGTATATATTCTCCTAAATCAGAATTGATAACCTCAATACCCCGATCTTCTAAAAATTCATTCAAATGGCATTCTTCAGTAAGCATAGACTTACTCTTAACCATTTGTTTGATTTCTTTTGCTTTCAGGATAGAATAAACAATCTGATTATGCTCCTCTGCATCCGATGCCCAGTATACCTGAACACCATTTTTCTTCAGATTCTCCTCAAACTGAATGAGGTAATCGTGAAGATTAGATATAACATTGGATTTAATGGCAGATGCTGCCTCCCTTAATTCTTCCCATTGCGGGGTTTGATGAGCAGAACGGTCACGCTTCTGCCTGATCCACCATAGTGCACCATCATGCCAGTCGACACGTTCTTCATCTTTATTAAATTCTTCAGCTAATGTTGCGTGATCTAAAGTACTCTTCATGCCTTTATGGATGAACTGTTTAATATTTCTGCTATATGTATGATCTTAACCTTGCTTTTATTTCGCTGCAGGATCCCTTCCAGGTGCATCAGACAGGAGAGATCAGGTGAAGTAATGTACTCAGCTCCATGTTTGGTATGATCTGTAATACGGTCTTTACCCATTTTTACGGATACGGCCTCCTCTGCAATACAGAAAAGACCTCCGAAACCACAACACTCATCAACACGGTCGAGTTCTGTTAACTCCAGGCCTGATACCATGTTCAGCAAATGACGAGGTTTGGAAAAATCAGGTGCAATCAATTCAGACATTTGCGCCAGATGTAGCCCCCTTAATCCATGGCAGCTTTGATGAATCCCAACTTTATGTGGGAAATGGGCTTCCAGTTTCTCAATCTTTAACACATCGGTCAGAAATTCTACCAGTTCATATATCTTGCCCCTGATCTCTGTTGCAGCAGCCTCATCAGCGTGAGAATGTAAATGATCTTTGACATGCAGCACACAACTCGCAGATGGTGCTACAATATAGTCGAATCCGGAAAAATTTTCTACGAATAGATCATTACATGATTGTGTAAGGTGTTCGTAACCCGAATTTGCCATTGGCTGCCCACAACAGGTTTGTTTGGAAGGATAGGTAACATCAGCACCAAACTTTTGAAGCAATTCCAGTGTTGCTATGGCAGCGTTCGGATATAACTGGTTGACATAACAGGGTATAAAAAGACCGATTTTCATCTGTTTATTATGTTTTTGATTTTATTTGTCGGATGGGGCCTTTTAGATTAAAATTCAATTCCAGGAATTAATCAGACACACAATCATTCGCAGAACAAAATACACATTTTTTGGAAAGTTAAAACAGATAAAAGTCGATTTCTATCTGTTAAACGAAGAAATTTTGATAAATTTTCCTGATACTTGGTTATCGAAGCCCCTAATGATTTTTAGTACCATGAAAATTAAATTTATTTGCCTTATAATCTGTCTGTTCTGCAGTCAATTTCTTTTTGGGCAATCATCTCCGGAACAAGGTTTGCATACCGATTCGATAAGCTATGACGGACTCCAGCGAAAATACATGTATTACATTCCATCCGGCATTGAAAACCTCGGAAAAATTCCTGTTGTGTTTTTTCTCCACGGAATGGGTGCCAGTGCACAGATTGGTGTAAATGTTTTGGGACCACAATACCATGCAAGGGCAGAGCGGGATAAGGCAATAGTTGTATATCCTGATGCGAGCTCCAAACACTGGAATGATAAATTAGGGGGAAGCTATCCATTAACCGACAACATTGATGATGTGGGTTATTTAAGCTCATTAATAGACCTCTTCATCCGGGATTTTAAAGGAGACCCAAAGCGCGTTTATTTCTCAGGTAGTTCGAACGGAGGAATGATGACCTACCGATTAAGTTGTGATATTCCTGAGAAGATCAGAGCTATTGCTCCTTTTGTCTCAACAATAAGTCCGGGCGTAGCCAGGGAGTTTGAAAATGCAAAACCAATCCCCATTATTATAACCAGCGGTACTGCAGATTCTGTAATTAAATGGAATGGTGGTTCAATCAAGGTAACGGGTACTCCTGTAATACTATCAGGTGATGAAAATGTGACCTATTGGGTAGCTAGAAATGGAACAAAGAAAAAAGCGAAAATCACATATCTGCCGGATGTTGAGCCCGGTGATAATTCTACTGTTGAAATTCAGCATTATAAAGGCAAGAATGATGTGATACTTTATAAGATCATTGGTGGCGCTCATACCCATCCAACCCTCCGGGCTCCGGGAAAGGCATTGGTTAAGGGACTGAATATGGATTATAATTCCTTTGAGAGGGTATGGGATTTTATGATGTCCTATAAGTAGATGCAAGTATCAAGAATCAAGTATCAAGAGCCAAGAACCAAGACTGAATCCGGGTTCATATTAAATTTGTGCTCAGGGATTTTAACTAATAGTAATACATTTGATAACAACGATAAATTTACTAACTATCCAAAGACTACCAACAACTGATTATAGAGCCAAGTATCAAGAACCAAGACTTAAAACTTACAACTTAAAACTCAAAACTCAAAATGCGCGATATCAGTCATAAACAGATCACACTCCGAACTGCCAGGGCAGTGGGAATTATATTTTGTTCAGAAAAGAGTATTGATCTGATTAATTCAAATGAACTGCCTAAAGGGAATTTGTTTGATGTAGCTCGCGCAGCAGGCTTTTTAGGCGCAAAGCTCACTCCACAACTACTACCCCATTGTCACCCGGTTACAATCGATGGAATGGATTTCACCTTTGAATTCCTTGGCAGAAAGTTGCATTCCGACCTGTTTAATGATGAGATTCTGAATCGTACAGGAATAGTGATTCAGGGTGAAGCAAAATCCATTGGTCGTACAGGAATAGAAATGGAAACACTAACGGCCGTTTCAGTTGCTGCACTGGAGATCTACGACATGCTGAAACCTGTAGATACTACTCTTGAAATCGGGCATATCAGGCTTCTGGAAAAGAAAGGTGGAAAAAGTGACCGCAGTAGGTACACAGAAAGCTCCGCGATATGCGCCGTATTGGTGTGTTCTGATTCAACTGCAAGTGGTGAGCGTGAAGATAAAAGCGGCAAACTTATTTGCAACATGCTCAAAACTTCAAATGCCAAAGTATGGCATTACCAAGTACTCCCAGACGATAAGGATGCAATACAAAAGCAGATTCTGGACTGGGTGAAAGAAGATATACAGTTCATATTTACAACAGGAGGAACCGGACTTGGCCCAAGGGACAATACGGTTAGTGCCGTGAAAGAGATTCTGGAAAGAGATGCAGACGGCATCACAGAAGCCATGCGAAATTTCGGACAAATGCGTACCCCGCTTGCCATGATGAGCCGCTCGGTAGCCGGATCAATCGGTAAAACCTTAATCGTTACCCTCCCCGGAAGCACTAGTGGTGCAAGAGAATCTCTTGAAGCCATTCTTCCAGGAGTTTTCCATGCCCGGAATATGCTTGAAGGGGAAGGGCATGGTTGTTAGTTATCTGTTGCCTATTAAGGGCCAGCTACAGGCATAATATTACCTTGAAACCCTCTCTTCCAGCCTACCGTTCCCGCTTTTAGCTTTGGGCTTTTAGCTTTTAGCTTTCCACCTCCTCGGTAAAAATTCTAAGCCAACCTTTCACCTACCATTTCCCGCCGTTTACCGAGAACTTACCAGCATCCGCCTAATTACTATAGACCGGCTTTGAAATCCATTATACATTTGATCAAGAAAACAAACAAAAAAAATATTCACACACACTTAAACAAAAAAATTAAAACTAAAAAACAAGTATTATGAAAACTTTAAAAACTATCGCCGCCGCATTATTAGTAGTATTATCAACCAGTGCATTCGCATCTGATGATACCAAAAGTGAAAAATTAAACATTAATTATGCGCTAAAGGTCTATATTGATGCAGTTGCCCATGGCAAAATAGATGGACTGAATGAAGTGATGGATAAAGACGTAAAATTCACTTCAACCCGTGGACAGCAAATCATTAAGCATGACAAAACCCAGATGCTTACTTCTTTAAAAAACCTAAAGAATGTTGAGCAAAACTGCATCACTGAGTTCAGTATTGTAGAATCAACTCCTACTCAGAGTGTTGTTAAAGTAACTATGAAATATGAAGGATTTTCTAAAATTAGTTACCTGAACATGTCGAATACCGGAAAAGGATGGAAAATTATTGGAGTTGCCACTTCTTATATTTAATCTGTTTTCCTTACAAAAAAAGGTCTGTTTTGCAGGCCTTTTTTTTGTTTACTCAATTATCATCTATTACTTTTTCGGGGAGGCCGGGGAGCATCGATATCTCCATAAAATGATATGGGTTGCCGCATATTACTGGTTACCCGTAAAGTTGCATATCCAGATATAGAAACAGAAAAATTGAGCAGATCGGGATCACTTGGATCATTCAACCGGATTGTGATATCATAACTTCCATTCTTCATAGTTTTGATTTCGTAGTCAAAATCGTAAGAAGTAAATTCTAATGGCTTATCTGCTATTCCAAAGACAGGCAGCTTGTTTGCCCCATAATAAGGCAAATTACTCTCAAGTGTATCCTTACTAACCTTAAGAAAGAACTCTGAAGTTAATTGGATCATACCACCTGAGCTTGGTGTAGCAGACTGCGGACTAAAAACAAAAACCCTGCTTTCCAGCAGATGTTTGATTTGTTCCTGTTTTTCCAGCTTGTTTTTTTGCCCAAGGGCGCTAAGGCTGATCAAAACCATTAGGCCTGAAAAGGTAATTACCTTTCCTAATCTGTTGACTTTCATAGTATTAATTTACGAATATTATTTATAAACAATACTATATACGGTCAAAATTAATCATTCAATAAAAGCTGAACATAAAATAACAGGGCTATCAGGCCATTGCTACCCGCTTGCTGGTACTTCTGTAGATATAATTGTTGTAAATATGTCTGCGTGCAAACCTGCCGGGTGAATCGGCGTTAATTAGTTTGATATAAACAGCACGGGGAACATCGAAATACTCGTATTCATTCCCATCACCAAACTTTACGGTTAAAATCTGTCCCTGATATTCAAAATCAGCAATACCAATACTGGAAGTTGTCAGATTATAATCATCCAGGGT
This sequence comes from Daejeonella sp., assembly GCF_030695525.1. Classification (GTDB taxonomy): domain Bacteria; phylum Bacteroidota; class Bacteroidia; order Sphingobacteriales; family Sphingobacteriaceae; genus Daejeonella. Next base: position 65,678 of record NZ_JAUYSS010000058.1, read on the forward strand.
TTGCAAACGTGTTTCAGGTGCAATACTTACTAGGAAATGGTAGGCTTCAATAATGTTTTTGCTCCTTTCTTCGGCTTCAAGCTTACTTTCTGCAGATTCGGTAAATTTATCCGGGTGCCAGTTCTTCATTAAAGTACGGTAAACCGTCTTCAACTCCTGCAATTCGGCATTTTTGTCAACTCCTAAAATCTTTCTGTAATCAACGATCTTTCTCATAATTTAAGTTTAAATAATTGCGAAAGATAACAGGTGAATTGACTGGCCTTCCGGAAAATAATTTTGCAAAGGTATGCTTTTAATAGCAGGATTAAGCATAAAAAAAGCCGGCTGATTACTCTGCCGGCTTGTCAAAAATTATAAAATTCTAAGAAACCGTTTTAAAGACATCCTCCTCAATAAAAGGTTGATTTCTCAAACGTTTGCCTGTAGCCTTGAATATTGCATTTGCAACTGCACCTCCTGTTGGTGGAAGAGCAGGCTCACCCAAACCTGTAGGATCTATACCGTTATCCACAAAATGAGTCTCGATTTCAGGAACTTCCTTCATTTTAATCAAACGATAGGTATTATAATTGTTCTGATCAGCAACACCATCCCTGAAACTTAATTTACTGTACATGGCATGACCCAGGCCATCAACTACACCACCCATTACCTGATGCACCGCACCATTATGAGCAACTACCTGTCCGCAATCTGATACTGCATAAATCTTTTTAACCACTGGCAATCCGTTACGCATAATCACATCAGCAACCTGCGCAACATAAGATAAATGGGAGAAATAAACACTAAATCCTTGCGACACATCTTTCTTCTTTCCCCATCCTGATTTTTCGGCTGCCATTTTGATCACAGACTCCATCCGGTTAATATCATAACGAATTTCTCCAACCGGTGAGCGCTTTGCTTTAGCCAAAAGATCCAATCTGAACTGAACAGGATCTTTTCCTGCTGCATGTGCAACTTCATCAAGAAATGCCTGCTCAGCAAAAGCAAGGAAATTGGTGATTGGTGCACGCCATGCTCCTGTAGTGATTGGAGACTTGTGTTCAACAGAGTCAATTAGTAAATTATCTATTGCCCCTGAAGGAAAATTATGTTCCCGGGTTGAATTACCTGAATTAATACCGACACCTCTTAATTTATAACCAGTTAAATTACCTGTTGAATCCAGTGCAGCCTCAAAGCGATAACGCACAGCAGGACGATAAGTTCCGCCAGTCATATCGTCTTCTTTCGACCAGATTAATTTCACCGGTTTCTTGATTATACTTGATAATTCGGCAGCTTCAGTAACAAAATCATTCTTTAACCTTCTGCCAAAACCACCACCTAAACGGGTAAGTTGAAGGGTGATTTTATCTTCAGGTATTTTCAGTAATTGTGAAACTTCTGCCCTCGCTCTTGCCGGAGTCTGGGTAGGCCCTACCAATTCAACTCCATCTGCACGAACATCAGCGAAAAAGTTCATTGGCTCCATCGGACTGTGTGAAATGAAGGGACACTGGTACTCCCCTTTAATTACTTTTGCCGCATTTTTAAAGGCTGCATCCACATCCCCATCTTTACGTCTTACTGTAGCTTCGCCATTATCCATCAATGACAAGAACAATTTGTCATGATCTTCAGTACTTTCCAGATCAGCATCCTTCTCATAATCAATTTTCAGCAACTTTCTGGCTTTGAGTATTTCCCATGTTGATTTACCAATAACAGCCACATTGTTATTAAATGAAACTACATCAATTATGCCAGGCATTGCCTTGGTAATTGCAGCATCAAAAGACTTTAGTTTCATTCCAAATGAGGGACGCTGGATCATCGCATATACCATTCCTTCACGGTAAAAATCCATGCCGAATAGTGGTTTTCCGGTTACGATTTTATGATTTTCTACGTTTCTTACAGATTTTCCGATCAGCTTAAAATCCTTGCGGTCTTTAAGCTGTACTGTTGCCGGAACCGGGATCTTAGATGCTGCCTCGGCGAGATCCCCAAAACTTAATTTCTTTCCAGTACGGGAATGCAAAACAAAACCATTAGCTGCTGTACATTCTGCTGAAGGCACTGACCATTGTTTTGCAGCAGCAGCAATCAGCATGAATTTAGCTGTTGCACCTGCATTCCGAAGTAATTTCCAGGAGTGTGGAACTGCTCCGCTACCCCCTGTAAGCTGACGGTCAAATTTATTATCCAGATTGGCTTGGAGCACTTTGACCTTTTTCCAATCGGCTTCAAGCTCTTCAGCAACTACCATTGGAAAAGAAGTAATAATATTCTGGCCAAGTTCCGGATTCGGAGACATAATGGTCACAGTACCATCAGTAGCGATAGAAAGGTAACTATTAAAACCTATATTTCCGGCAGCCATGGCTGAATTGGATATAACTTCGGGCACACTGGCTTCAGCACTGAACCAATTAAATCCAAGCACGAGGCCACCTCCCGTTAATGCGGTCATTTTTAAAAAATCACGCCTGCTGTTTGTTGTTTTACTTGTCATATTAATCAAATTTTAGAGCTGGCCAATTTTACTGCATCACGGATACGGTGATATGCACCGCAGCGGCAGATATTACCATTCATTGTCACTTCAATTTCATCCATACTGGGCTTAGGATTTTGCTTCAATAGTGCCGCAGCGGTCATAATCTGACCGGCCTGGCAATAACCGCATTGAGAAACATCGATCTCATCCCATGCCTGCTGTAGAGGATGATCCCCTTTTTCGGACAAGCCTTCAATTGTAATTACCTGTGAATTTCCAACTGCTGAAACAGGGTAAACACAAGAACGTGTTGCAGATCCATTCACATGGACTGTACATGATCCGCATTGTGCTATACCACAAGCATATTTGGTTCCTACAAGGCCTAAATGATCACGCAGCACCCATAACAGTGGGGTATCTGCCTCGACATCAGCCTGCAAGGTTTTTCCGTTAACCTGAAGTTTGTAAATTGCCATAAGTATTAGTTTGATTGAAGTTAAAGTTAATCAAAAAAGAAAGAAAAATACAAGAGATAGGAATGTGATATTTTTGTTGCCTATTGCCTTTTGAGCAATAATTTTAAACTTTATTAAAATAAATATGACAAATTAATTTATAATTAGTCTGGTTCAAATATAGTTTCAGAATATAAACTAATAAACTGAGTCAGATATTAGGTAGATTAATTAACACCATTATTATTAGTTAGATTGGGCAATGCAGCCAATATAATTTGATTTTAGAAAGCAGTTCCTGTTTGATATAGGCCAGTTCAGCCCTTTCCTCCGGAGTAGTTCCGGCAAGAAAGGGCATCCAATTTTCAAATTACGTAAGCCGGAAGCTACCTCCTGCGGCAAGGTTTATTTTACCCGGAGCTGTATTTCATAGGGCCTGGCAGCCCGGCAAGATTTTATATTGAACCCGACGTATGAAGAACAGCCTTGCCTTTAATTGCTTATCCACTGAAATGGAAAAGTCAGAAATACATTTTCAGTGTATCCGTTCTTCTCGAATAGCATTCCAATTTCTCCATTCTTCATCACAACAAGATCTGAATATGCCGCTGCACCTGCATAAATAGTCTTTCCATTTGTCCATGTATTACCTTCATCATAACTAATTTTAATACTCAGGTTTTTACGGGCATCCTTACTTTCTGCATTTACAAATAAGAGACAGTTATTATTTTTATGAACATATCGAATAATAGCAGCATTACAAGCTGGATCCACTAAAGCTGGATCTGCCCTGCTTGCCCAGCTTTTTCCCTGATCTTTTGAAATATGTACATAACGCATGCCTGGAGAATTCACTCTGGAATTGACCATCCATGATCCATCTGTTAACTCAATGATTTTAGATTCATCGGCAGGGTTCAAAGGAGTATCACGCAAAAACCAGGTCTTCCCATGATCATTGGATCCAAAAACAAACACTCCGTGTTTCAGGTTTACCAGAGTGTGCAATAAGACACCCGAAGCGGTTTGAGTGCCTTTTCCGGAAGTGATAAATTTAAAATCTCCATACCATTCAGGCTTACTGATCTGATTGGTAATATCTTCCGGTTTAGACCAGGACTCTCCACTGTCTGTACTCTTCATGACATGCAGATAGTAAATATCTTTCGCTTTGTTCAGGTCCATATAATTATAAAAAAGGAAGATTGTACCTGATTTCCGGTCAGCTATAAATGAAGGGTCGGATGCTGATTGTCCCAATGGATAATCTACCAGAGTCCGGATATCCGTCCAGGTTTTACCATTGTCTTTGCTATTTCTTATCACAATATTAATATTATCATTTGCCTTTAAATCTGCGCATGAAGGACCCCTTTCATCTATTGCAGCAATCAGGTCGCCATTGCTTGCTACTACCAATGCCGGAATACGAAAACATGCGACATCGCTTTTCATTTTTACATTGAAAAGATCAAGCTGATGCAAACCATTTACTAAGCCCGGGATGGGTGGCTGAGCTTTCAGAACTGTTGCAGAAAGCAGAAGAAAAGAAAGAAAATATTTCATAGAATATGGATTCGGCCAGTTTATTTTGACTTTCATTTAAATGTAATAAACATGTTATATAATTAAAAACTTCAACAAACAACAATTGGGGAACCTTTTCAGATTAATTGAAAGAAATCTTCGGGGGAAATGCCTGTCATTAAAAATCTTGATTTATATTGGAGAATAATTAACATTAATTAAACAATGAAAAACAGCAAATCAAATTTTACACTATTAAGTATTCTGAGTTTCCTTTTAGTATTCAGCAGCATGACACTGAGTGCGCAGGAGATCGACCTTTTACTGAAAGGCGGTCAGGTAATTGACCCCAAAAACAAAATAAATGCCAAAATGGATGTGGCAATTTCAGGTGGAAAGATAGTCAAGGTAGCAGCAAATATTCCGGCTAGTTCAGCTAAAAAAACCGTTGATGTAAGTGGTTTATACGTAACCCCGGGCATTATCGATATGCATGTACATGTATTTCAGGGGAATGACCCGGGATCATACATTGCTGATGGGCAAACAGCCGTTCCTGCAGATGCTTTTACTTTTAGGGCAGGTGTGACCACTGTAGTTGATGCAGGATCATCAGGATGGAGGAACTTTCGGCGCTTCAAAGAGCAAAATATAGATCGTTCACAAACCCGCATCCTTGCTTTGCTAAATATCACCGGTACCGGTATGTATGGCCGTTTTGAGGAACAGGACAAATCTGATTTCAACCCTGAAATGACAGCCTACATGATTAATAAGCTTTTTCCAAATATCATCGTTGGTATCAAAGCAGCACATTACTGGGGTGATTTTACACAGGTTGACCGCGCTGTAGAAGCCGGAAAACTAGCTAAAGTTCCTGTGATGGTTGATTTCGGTGAACATCAGCCTACCAATTCGATAAAATCATTGTTCCTTGAACATCTTCGTCCCGGCGATATCTTTACCCATACTTTTGCTTACGGACCAAAAGATCGCGAGACAGTAGTAGACGATGATGGCGTAGTAAAGCCATTTATTTTTGATGCTCAGAAAAAAGGAATATTATTTGATGTAGGTCATGGTGGCGGTGCTTTTTTCTGGCGCCAGGCAGTTCCTGCGATAAAACAGGGATTCAAGCCAGATGTGATCAGTACCGACCTTCACTCAGACAGTATGAATGGTGGAATGAAAGATATGGCAAATGTGATGTCAAAATTCCTGAATATCGGACTAACTTTAGAAGAAGTAATCGAAAAATCAACTGCTAGTCCGGCAAGGGTAATCAACAGGCCTGATCTGGGTAACCTGAGCGTTGGTGCTGAAGCAGATGTTGCAGTGTTCAGCGTAAAGAAAGGAGATTTCGGTTTTACTGACGTTAGAAGAAACACCCTGAAAGGCACACAAAAAATGGATGCTGAATTAACCATCCGTGCGGGCAGAATCGTTTGGGACCTGAATGGCGTCAGCGGACCTATATGGGATTCACCTCAGGCATTAACCAGATAATATTAATAGACCAAATTATACTAAACGAATGCAGACTAATTTTAAAACTGTAAAAAAACTGTCGATTTTCTTACTAATTGCCTTTTTTGCGACAACTGTCAAGGCACAGGAAATTGATCTTCTGCTAAAAGGCGGACACGTAATTGATGCTAAAAACAAAATTAACGGCAAAATGGATCTGGCCGTTAAAGACGGTAAAGTTTATCGCGTAGCCGCGGATATTCCGGCGAGCTCGGCGAAAAAAACAGTCAATGTCAGCGGACTTTATGTGACTCCGGGACTACTTGATATTCACGGTCACGTATTTCACGGTACTGAAACTAATTACTTAAGCAATAGTCTGGATGCTCTTCCACCAGATGGTTTCACTTTCCGTGCGGGAGTAACTACCGTTGTAGATGCCGGCGGTGCGGGATGGAAAAACATTGATTTATTCAGAAAGAACGTGGTTGATCAATCTAAAACCCGGGTACTTGCATTCATGAATATTGTAGGAGGGGGAATGCGTGGTACCGAGGCTTATGAGCAGGATGAAACCGATATGGATGCTAAACTTACTGGTGCTATCGCACTTAAGAATAAGGATATTGTCGTTGGAATTAAACTGGCACATTATATCGGTCACAATTGGAAACCCACAGACAAAGCAGTAGAAGCAGGAAGAATTGCCAGCATTCCGGTAATGGTGGATTTTGGAAAATCACTTCCTCCCCTTCCTCTTGAAGACCTTTTATTAAAACATTTACGCCCTGGGGATATTTTAACTCATGCCTATCGTTACGATCAGGAATTTGACAGAAATGGAAAAATGATTGAACATAAACAAGCGATTGTTGATGTAAAAACCAAAAAAGTGAAACCTTTTGTTTGGGAAGCACGCAAAAAAGGCTTGATTTTCGATGTTGGTCATGGTGGCGGAAGCTTCAATTGGAGTCAGGCGGTTCCTGCTATGGAGCAGGGGTTCCACCCGGATGTGTTAAGTTCTGACCTGCATACCGGAAGTATGAACGCCGGTTTCAAAGATATGGCTAACCTGGCCTCTAAGTTCCTGGTATTAGGGATGCCTTTGGCTGATGTGATTGCAGCTTCAACCTGGAATCCTGCTAAAGTAATTCAACGTACTGAATTGGGCAACCTGAGTGAAGGAAGTGAAGCTGATATTGCAGTATTCAGACTCCGTGAAGGAGACTTTGGATATATCGATGCCAGCGGAATGGCCTTGAGAGGAAAACAAAAACTGGAAGCAGAATTAACTTTACGCAGTGGTCGTGTAGTTTGGGACCTTAATGCATTGAGTGCTCCATTAGCAAAATAAGAATGAATATGAAACATTTCATACAAGCAGGCAGATCCGTATTATTCGCGATCTGCCTGTCTGTTTCTGCCCAAATAGTAATTGCGCAGGAAATCGACATTTTACTGAAAGGCGGGCATGTAATTGACGCCAAAAACAAGATCAGCGCAAAAATGGATGTTGCTGTTAGCAATGGCAAAATCCTGAAAGTGGCGCCAAACATAGCGGCTGAAGGTGCCAAAAAAGTGGTGGATGTAAGTGGGATGTATGTGAGTCCGGGATTAATTGATATCCATACCCATGTTTTCACCGGGCCAAACCCTGGTTTTGGGCACGGCTCATCCAGTGTAAAACCTGATGATTTTACTTTTCGTGCCGGTATTACTACGGTTGTAGACGCCGGGACATCGGGTTATAAAACCTTCCCCCTGTTTAAGGAGCAGATCATCGACCGTTCTCGTACACGTGTGCTTGCCTATCTGAATGCATTCGCACCGGGCATGGTGGGTACTGCAGCTGAACAGGAAGATATGAAGGCTTTGGAAATTGAAAAAGCCGATGAGACCATCAAAAAGTATTCGGATAATATAGTGGGTGTAAAGATTGGGCATTATTCGGGAAAGGACTGGAAGCCATTTGATGCTGCAGCTTCACTGGCACATGCTAATAACCGTCCTCTTTTCGTGGAATGCCATATCACAGAATTTTCACTCGAGGATCAGCTAAACCACATGAAGGCCGGTGATATCCTGACCCATGCTTATGAGAATGTTTCAGAACGTATGCCGGTAGTTGATGAGAACGGAAAAGTTCGTCAATTTGTGCTGGATGCCCGTAAAAAAGGGATTTTATTTGATGTGGGTCATGGAGGTGTTGGTTTCTGGTTTAACCAGGCTGTGCCCTCTGTAAAACAAGGCCTTGCTCCCGATACCTTTGGAACCGATATGCACCATAACAGCGTGAATTCGGGCATGAAGGACATGTTGAACCTGATGTCGAAATATCTGAACATGGGCATGCAGACGGAGGATATTATTCAGCGCGCAAGCTGGGGAGCTGCTACTGCAATAAAACGACCAGATCTGGGTAACCTGAGTGTAGAAGCTGTTGCTGATATTGCTGTAATCAAAGTACTGGATGGCAAATTCGGTTTCCTTGATGCAGGAGGCTTTAAGCTGGAAGGCAATCAAAAATTCCAGGCTGAAATGACCATCCGGGCAGGAAGAATTGTATGGGATTTGAACGGGATGGCCGGGGTGCCCTGGTCTAAAGACTTGAAGTAATATTTAAAATTAAAATGTTTAAAAGGCTCCGGGTTCTGGGTCTTTTTGGATTAAACACCCTCGCTTATTACAAATTCTGCTGCAGGTATGGGATTCTGCTGTTCGACATGTTCCGCAGTGCATGTTCAATACATAGATATATTTGATTTCTAATCCAAAAATCCGTAAAAATAAGCCCGGTAATCTTCTCAAAATCCTAATCAATCTTCAAGCGATTGTTTCTATTATTCCTAAACACTTTTAGGCACAAATAGATGACATGGATTAATGTTTAATTTAAAGCGGGTTTGGAACCCTTATTATCTTAATATTCGGAATGCCCTGCGGAACATCCCGAACAGCGGAAGTATACAGCTGAAATGCTATTATACCTAACTAAAACAAATCCTTTTAATACCTTCGTCCAAATATTTGAGTAAAAAATATGAATTCAAAGTCAGCCGCAGGTTCAGGCTCCTTATCCTTTAAAGAATTTTTTGAGTTGTGCTACTGGAAAACAGTTAAGCTGTTTTCTAAAAACCTTACTAAGAATTCTCACTACAAATATTTTTATACTGATAATTTTTCTATCCCTGAAGAATTTTATAAAGACAAGACTATTCTGGATATCGGTTGTGGTCCGAGAGGTTCTTTAGAATGGGCTGATATGGCAAAAGAAAGAATAGGATTAGATCCTCTGGCTGATCAATACCTCAAAATGGGAGCAAAGGACCATAAAATGAGCTATATTAAAGCCTATGTTGAGCATATCCCCTTCCCCGACACTTATTTCGATGTTATTTGTTCATTTAATTCACTGGATCATGTTGAGGATATGGAGCTTGCCTGCAAGGAAATCAAGAGAATCTTAAAAGAAAACGGAATATTTTTATTGCTGGTAGATATTCATACTATGCCAACTTTAACAGAGCCCCAGACCATGAACTGGAACTTCATCAGGGAATATTTTCCTGAATTTGAAATTTTAGAAGAGAAACATCTGGAACGTAGAGAAACCTATAAAATTTATAGCAATGTCAGGAAAAGCAAAACTGCAAAGGATGATGCTGTGAGAGGCGTTTTGACAGCAAAATTGAGAAAACGAGCAACAGAAGAAAATAAGGCTTTATAATTCATTTGCATACAGCCTGTCAGGCTGTATGCAAAATAAAACAGCATAATACTTTCATTTTTTTTAATGATTGTAGCTAAATAATCAATAAAGACATGAGAAAATCTAATCAGCATTTTTTAAAGCTATTATTTGTTATTGCCCTACATTTTTACATCCTGACACCCTTAGTATTTTCTGCTCCAAAACCACTATTCAAACAGTACAGAAATTCTTCTCTCCTATCAACTATCTATCCTGTCCAACTTAATTGGAAAGGCTTTGAAATCATTGAATTTAAATTTAATGGGGTTGACGCCAAAATTGTATTTCCAAATAAGGCAACTAAGGCAAAAAATTGGATATGGAGGACTCAATTCTGGGGACATGAACCACAGACAGATATCGCCTTATTAAATAATGGGTTTCATTTGGTCTATGTTGACCTTGTTGATTTATATGGAAATAAAGTAGCGGAAAACAGGATGAATGAATTTTATACCTTTCTGGTCAAAAACTTTGATTTAAATAAAAAAACTGTTCTTGAAGGCATGAGCAGAGGTGGACTGGATGCATTTAACTGGGCTTCAGAAAATACAGATAAGGTATTTTGTATTTATGTTGATGCACCGGTTTGTGATATTAAAAGCTGGCCCGGCGGATTGGGAAAAGGCCAGGGATCAAAGAATGATTGGGAGAAATGTCTTAAGGCTTACGATCTGACAGAATTATCTATACAGGATTTTAAAGGAATTCCCCTGAATAATTGCATTAAACTTGCAAAGGCTAAAATTCCGATCATAAGTGTTTGCGGGGACGCCGATACCGTTGTGCCTTTTGAAGAAAACAGTCTCAAACTGGCCGAAATTTATCGTGCTGCAGGTGGAAAGATCGAGCTGATCGTTAAGAAAGGTATTGGGCACCATCCGCACAGTCTCCAGGACCCAAAACCCATTGTTGATTTCATTTTAAAGCATACAAAGAATCGATAAAAACTATCGGATTTTATTCTGGTTGATTTTGTAATAAAACAGAAATCAATTTATCTAAATTCTAAGTTAGTTTTTATTTGAATAGCAGCTCAAAATTTCATAAACCATACAACAATGAAACAAACCATACTCGGAGCAAATGGCACGATAGGCAAATTACTCGCTAAAGAACTTCTTAATTACACTCAGGATATCCGTCTGGTGAGTAGAAATCCTAAAAAGATCAATGAATCTGATGAATTATTTCCGGCTGATCTGACTGATGCCAATATGGTTGATAAGGCAATTGAAGGATCGGATATCGTATATCTTGTTGTTGGATTCGATTACAATTTAAAAACCTGGCAGAACAATTGGCCGAAGCTGATGAAAGCAACAATTGAATCCTGCATCAGGCATCAAGCTAAGCTGGTATTCTTTGACAATGTGTATATGTATGATAAATCTGCTATACCCAATATGACAGAAGATTCTCCGATAAATCCATCGAGCAAAAAGGGACTGGTTAGAAAAGAGATTGCAGAAATGCTTTTGAAAGCTGTAGCAGAAAAAAAGATAAATGCTTTGATTGCCAGATCACCTGATTTTTACGGGCCGGGGAATCAAAATAGTTATCTCATTCAAGTGGTATACAATAATCTGATTAAAGGAAAGAATGCCAATTGGTTTATTAACGCAAATAAAAAGCATTCCTTCATCTATACTCCCGATGCTGCAAAAGCATGCGCCCTTTTGGGGAATACTCCCGATTCATACGATCAGGTATGGCATTTACCAACAGATGATCAAACACTCAGTGGTCAGGAATGGCTTGATCTTTTTAACAGAGAAATGAAAACCACAAAAAAAATAAGTGTTTTACCCATGTTTTTGATCAAAATTCTGGGAATTTTTATGCCATTTATGAGGGAAATGCCTGAAATGATTTATCAATATGATCAGGATTATTTCTTTGACAGTGCTAAATTTAAAAAGCGGTTTAATTTTATGCCTACCTCCTACCAAATGGGTGTAAAACAAATTGTTAATTCATAAACAGATTCCGCCATTCACTGAATTTTATTTTTTCTCTATTAAATCATGGGATTACCAACCCATTCTGCAATCAACACGATGGAATCTTATCCGTTTTTTTTAACTTTGGTGTATAAACACGAGAATCATGAGCGAGAGCATTCCATGCCCAAAATGCAAGTCTGAATTTACCTATCAGGATCAAGACCTTATGATTTGTTCTCAATGTTTTCATGAATGGGATCCGACAGAAGATGTCTTTGAAGGAGAAACTGAACCTAAAGTTCTTGATTCTAATGGGAATGAACTAATTGACGGCGATTCTGTTATCATCATAAAAGATCTTCCCGTTAAAGGAGCACCAAAACCTATCAAAGCCGGCACCAAAGTAAAAAACATACACCTCAGCGATGGAGATCATAATATTTCATGTAAAATTGATGGTTTTGGCTCTATGGCTTTAAAATCAGAATTTGTGAAGAAGGCTTAATAAGGCTAATCCTTGATGAAATAATTTTAGCCTGAAAAACAAATTACATCCTTCAATTTTAGCACCAATTCCAAAAATCATGGTATTTACCAAGATCTAACATTTTCTGATTCCTGATTTTTGTCCTGCACTAAAAATCAACAGAAATGAAGAAAGAATTTACTATACGTATGTCCAATGTCCTCTTTGTAGGAATTTCAATTTTCGGCCTGGCTTCTGTAAGCATTTTATCCCTATTTGAACCTCAGGCTACAATGGATCTGGTCAGGGTTAAACTTGATAATACAGATGCGATAAGTTCCATCAGAGGAATATATGGAGGTGTGGGAATATCGATCATTTCAGGGCTTAGCTATCTTTTGATTACAAAGATAATTCTGGCGATAAGATTCCTGACTTTATTTTGGTTCTCTTATGCAGTTTCACGGTTGATCACTATCATTGTAGATGGTCCGCTGGGAGATTTTGGCAATCAATGGCTGAGTATTGAAACAAGCTTCTTTGTATTCGGAGCAATATTATTGTTTGTCAATCAGATGAATAAGGACTAAATTGAATAGCAGTCATTGAGCCATTAGCCTGATAAAATATCTGCTTTTTTTAACTCATCTTACATATCTGATTTTCAAATACTTTTAATTAAATTTAGTTTATGATTAATTAAACGGTAACATTTCATTCAGATATGAATACCATTCTCAAAAATATAATTGCCCTTATCGCAGGCTTCCTATTCGGAAGCCTTGTGAATATGGGCATTATCATGATAAGCGCCTCAGTGATACCACCACCTGATGGAGCAGATGTGACCACCATGGAAGGTTTGAAAGCAAGTATGCATTTATTCGAACCCAAACATTTCCTTATGCCCTTTCTGGCTCATGCACTTGGCACATTTGCAGGTGCATTTTTGGCTGTAAAAATCGCCGCCTCTCATCAGATGAAATTTGCTTTTGGTATTGGTATACTCTTTTTGGCAGGAGGTATTACTAATGTTATTTTGCTCCCTTCACCACTCTGGTTTAGTGTTCTGGATATTGCAGGAGCCTATATTCCGATGGCCTATCTAGCTTATAAATTTGTTGAAAGAAAATCCTGAGACTTGACAATTAAGCCATGGTTAGTTCAAGCCCTTGGTAAGGTTCCCTCGACTGACCTGCAACAGACATGATCTTTGTTGGAAGATCATTTATTCTATATTTGAAATACATTGAGATATATCTATTTATCGTCCGATTAAAGCATGCAAATTCAATTTATAAAATCAGGTCTTTTCATTCTTTCATTTAACTTATTAATCCTGAATTCTGTATTCTCACAGTCAGAAACAGTCTATGATATTGTCATTTCAGGAGGCAGGGTAATTGACCCAGAAACAAAACTGGATACAATCAAAAATGTAGGAATCATTAATAATCGCATTGCACAGATATCTTCTGTTCCATTGAAAGGGAAAGAGAATATTAATGTTCAGGGATTAGTGGTCTCACCTGGTTTTATCGACCTGCATGTGCATGGTCGAAACAATCAGGTGCAGGAATACCAGATGCACGATGGAGTTACAACCGCACTTGAGCTGGAGTTTGGAATAGAGAATTTAGCCGAATGGTATGCAAGCAGAAAGTCAAAAGCGCTGATCAACTATGGTGCAAGTGTCAACTGGCCTTTTGAGCGATTCAAATCCATGGACAAGTACAGAGAAAATTTAAAAGAATCGATTCAAACTACACTCAGTGGTGAATCAAGTCTGGAAACACTTTTCAAAATCATTGGCCCTTCATATACCGATAATCTAAGTAAGGAGGAAATGCAGAAAACCATTAACAACATTAAACAATCCCTTGATGCCGGTGGAATTGGTATTGGCATTCCAGTTGGGTACCTTCCTAAAACAAAATCTGAAGAATTATTCCGGATATTTAAATTGGCGGCTGAATTAAAACTAGTTGTTTTTTCTCATGTTCGGGAACCCAACATCCTATCTATCCAGGAGGCAATATCAAATGCAGCAATGACTGGTGCTGCTCTGCACCTTGTTCATATCAACAGCATGGCACTCGGGCAAATTCAATTGGCTTTGGACATGATCAAATCTGCAAATGAAAGAGGCCTGGATATCAGCACTGAGCTGTATAGCTATACCGCCGCCGCAACCCTGCTAAATAGTGCTTTTTTTGATGAAGGATGGCAGGAAAGGCTTGGGATTTCATACAGCGATCTCCAATGGGTTGCAAACGGTGAGCGGCTGACTAAAGAAACATTTGACAGTTACCGAAAATCAGGAGGAACAGTAATCATTCATATGATGAAACCAGAATGGATTAAAACCGGCATTGCTTATCCCGGGGTAATGATCGCTTCGGATGGAATGCCCTACTCGGCACTGGCTCATCCACGTACAGCCGGCACCTTTTCAAGAGTTCTTGGCAAATATGTGCGGGAAGAAAAAGTGCTCAGTTTAAATGAGGCTATCGAAAAAATGACAATACTCCCGGCCAAAAGACTGGAAAATATTTCACCAATGATGCGCTTTAAAGGAAGGATACAGGTTGGTGCAGATGCAGATATCACCATATTTAATCCTGCGACTGTAACAGATCAGGCAAGTTTTGAGAAAGGCTTGAAATTCTCTGCAGGTATTGAATATGTTCTGGTAAACGGAGTATTTGTTTTAAAAAATGGGGAAACGCTGAATAATGTTTTTGCAGGACAGCCGGTTTACGGTAAATTCAAAAAATAAACTATTGCGAAATCTGGAATTGATCATTCTAAGACTTTCGTTATGAATAATAAATATGCCATGAAAAAACTATTTTATTTCGGAACCCTTTTTCTGGTCTTATTCGAAATGGCCAATGTGTATTTCATCATGCCCATGCCAGGCAGTCAGAAAATGGAAAGTCTGGATTTGGCCTATTTTCTCTATTCCTGGCGCTGGCTGTTCCGTATACTTTTTATGTTAATGATTCTTGCGGGCATTAGATTTGCATTTTCAACGTCGAAATGGCTGGTTTTAGGATCAATTCTATTGCTTTTGGGTATCGCATATGCCTGCAACTTTATTATGGCTGCTGATAGCATGTTCAAACAACCTGTTGCGTTAATATTCAAAAATTCGGCAGAGAATAAGGTTGAAACAGGCCGTCTTATTTTAGGAATCAGCCTGAACGGTGAATCAAAGGCCTACCCTATCCAATTTATTGGTTATCATCATCAGGTAAGGGATAGCATTGGAGGAAAACCAATCATGGTAACCTACTGTACAGTTTGTCGCACCGGAAGGGTTTTTGAACCGCTCATTGAAGGTAAAGCCGAAGAATTCAGGCTAGTTGGTATGGATCATTTCAATGCTATGTTTGAAGATAAAAGCAGCGGTTCTTGGTGGCGACAGGTTAGCGGGAAGGCAGTTGCAGGTCCAATGAAAGGAAAATCTTTGCCTGAAATTCCATCTAATCAGACTACTCTGGAAAAATGGATTGAACTGTACCCAAATACGCTCATCATGCAAGCCGATGAAAAGTTTAAGGAAAAATATGAAGGGGTGAGCAAGTATGAATACGGGGAATCAAAAAGTAAATTAACCCTACGGGATCAGGCATCCTGGAAAGATAAATCCTGGGTTATTGGTGTGGAGAATGGATCTGAAAGTAAGGCCTACGACTGGAACCGCCTGCAAAAGGAACGCATCATTCACGATGTGCTTGGCGGACAGCCGGTGGTCATCATATTAGGGGGAGACAATAATAGTTTCGTTGCTCTTGAACGTCAGAATAAGGAACAGCTGTTTAATTTGAGAAATGACAGCCTGATATCTGCCGATAACCGATATAATTTCATTGGCATATCTTCAGATTCGACAAAATCAAACCTTAAAAGACTGAATGCCTACCAGGAATACTGGCATAGCTGGCAAATATTTCATCCTTTAACAAAAAAATGATTTAATTTGATTCCCGGTTGTTTTTGAACAACTTAGTGTTTGTCAAATTCAGCAATTCTTTATGGTTCCATTCTACCTGATTTAAATTATGAAAAGAAGAAATTTTATCCTTCAGACAAGTACTGTACTTGCAGGTTCGGCCATTTTACCTGCTAAAGCTGAGACTTTATTAAAGCCGGTCAAAAAGAAGCGAATTGCTATGGTTGGTCTTGGGGTTAGGGCAACAGGTATGTGGGGCAAATCTGTTCTTGAAAAATATGGGAATGAAGTTGAATTCGTAGGTCTTTGTGATATCAATGAAGGTAGATTGAGACTAATGAAATCAGGAATGGGGGTTAGCTGTCCAACCTTTACAAATTTTGACAAAATGATGCGCGAAACAAAGCCTGAGATTCTGATGGTAATGACAGTGGATAATACGCATCATGAATTCATCATAAAAGGAATGGAAATGGGTGCAGATATTATCACTGAAAAACCGCTCACAACAGATGAAACGAAATGTCAGGCCATCCTGGAAGCTGAAAAAAGAACCGGGAAAAGTGTGAGGGTGACCTTTAACTACCGATATTCCCCGCATCGTGTAAAGATGTATGAATTGCTTCGGTCAAACGCAATCGGCAAGATCACTTCTGTTGATTTTCATTGGTATCTTGATATTAACCATGGGGCAGAATATTTCAGAAGATGGCACCGCCTTAGGGAAAAAGGAGGCTCTTTACTCGTTCATAAAGCATCCCATCATTTCGATCTGTTAAACTGGTGGATTGATTCTGATCCTGAAGAGGTCTTCGCTTACGGTGCGCTGGAGTTTTATGGCAAGAATAATTCATTCAGGCATACCCATTGCCGTACCTGTCCGCATACCAAACAATGCGATTTCTTTTGGGATATCACTAAAAGTCCAAGCATGATGAAACTTTATGTAGAAAATGAAAAATATGATGGCTACCTGCGTGATGGCTGCGTATGGAAGGAAGATATTGACATTTTCGATAAAATGGCAGTTCAGATTAAATATGCAAACAAGGTTCAGGTAAGTTATTCATTAACCGCTTATTCTCCATATGAGGGCTACCGTATATCTTTCAATGGCACCAAGGGTAAACTGGATGCATGGATTAAGGAAAGACAACCCTGGGAAGAGGAAGGTTTTGATGAAATACAATTAACAAAAAACTTTGGAAAACGGGAGATTTTCAAAATATCCAATACTGAAGGTGGACACGGAGGTGGTGATGAGCGTATGAAGCAACATATATTTTTACCAAACCAGACCGACCCTCACAGGCAGGCTGCCGGTCTGCGTGATGGGGCCCTGGCAATTCTAACAGGTATTGCAGCCAGAAACAGTATCGATAGTGGTAAGCCCATTAAAATTGCTGATCTGACAAGCATTAAGCCACAGATCAAGAAAGTTTGAGTCATGGTATCACGTGGTCGGTGATAGATAATACCAATCACAGGATAATTCCCTATGGTCGGTGTTTTCACCGTACCATTCTCTCCATATTGGTGATAACACCGACCAGAGGAGCCAGAATCGATCTGATATTTGTTACAAAATTCAAAAACTGTTTTATGTATGTTTGATTCATACAAATTAGAATTGTGTATTATTCTGCAGTTCATGAATTCGAAAATTAAATGATCCGTTTATTCAGAACAGACTCCGGCAACAATGATTTTATCCGGCTGGTTAAAGAACTCAATGCAGACCTTGCAGAGAGAGATGGAGAAGAACATTCATTTTATTCGTAGTTTAACAAAGTTGACCAAATCAGGCATGTGGTTGTGGCTTATAATCAAAACGTAGCGATATCTTGCGGAGCAATAAAGGAGTATGATCCTAAAACAATGGAGGTCAAGCGGATGTTCACCAGTCCCGAAAACAGGGGTAAAGGATTTGCTGGCATAATATTGCATGAACTGGAGAACTGGGAAAGGGAAATGAACTTTGAAAAATGCATTTTAGAGACCGGGAAAAGGCAGGCAGAGGCCATTAGACTTTACAAAAAGAGTGGCTATGATATTATTCCGAATTATGGACAATATGCCGGAATTGAGAATAGTTTGTGTTTTAAGAAAGATCTGAAATAAAATACATTTAAATATAAAATACCTTTTAATATGAAACTGAAATTTACTGGCGAATCCTTTAAAAAATCCGCTTTTTATATCATTTCCTCCTTTATTATAATTAGTATCCTGAGTCTGACATTGTTTAGAAATACCGGAGGATTGCCTCCTTCAGACCCGGACAATGGTGGACTTACATTCCCAGATGGGTTTGAGGCGGTAGTAGTTGTCGATAGTCTTGGGCCTGCACGTCATCTCGCCGTAAATAGCAATGGTGATATTTATGTAAAACTCAGGTTTTCAGAAAAAGGCGGAAATGTAGCGATGCGTGATACGGATAATGATGGCAAGGCTGATATTATTCAACACTTTGGCAGCTATAAAGATGTAGGAAGTTTAGCTAATGGAATGCGGATTCATAAGGGTTACCTGTATTACAGCTCTTCTCTGGCCATTTATAGAAATAAACTGACTCCGGGAAAACTGATACCAGATAGTCCGATGGAAACTGTACTGACCGATGACCACGGTCATGGTGCACACTGGCATATTACCAAACCCGTATCATTTGACGATAAAGGTTATATGTATGTTCCCTTTGGTACCCCTTCCAATAACTGTATGGACATGGCAAATACTCCGGGAGGAAAGCCTGGTCAACCTGGAATTAATCCATGCCCTGAACTGGTACAACACGGTGGTATCTGGCGTTTTGATGCAAATAAAATCGGACTGACACAAAAAGACGGAACATTATTTGCTACCGGATTACGCAGTATTGTGGCTATGGACTGGAATAAAGCAGATAAGAGTCTTTATGTAGTACAACATGGTCGCGATAACCTTCACCGGCTCTTCCCCGAGCTATATACACCATGGGAAAGTGCGGTATTACCATCAGAAGAATTCCTGAAAATTAAGGAAGGTGATGATGCCGGATGGCCATATTATTACTACGATCAGATTCAAAAGAAGAAATTAATGACACCTGAATATGGAGGGGATGGTAAAAAGGAAGGAAAGGGCAAAGAATTGGCACAACCACTGATTGGTTTCCCGGGTCACTGGGCACCAAACGATTTGTATTTTTATCAGGGGAATCAATTTCCTGAGCGTTATAAAAATGGGGCTTTTATTGCCTTCCATGGCTCTACAAATCGTGCTCCATATCCGCAGGCAGGATATTTTGTAGCCTTTGTACCCTTTAAAAATGGAGTTCCTGATGGCGAATGGGAAGTGTTTGCGGATGGTTTTGCCGGAGTAGATCCAATCGTTAATGTAAGGGATGCTAAACTGCGTCCAATGGGCATAGCTGAGGGCCCAGACGGTTCATTGTATATCAGCGAAACTGAAAAAGGGCGTATTTGGCGGGTGATGTTTAAAGGTAATAAAAAGACATTTGGAAAGGCTCAGCTCCTTAATATGGAGAAACACAAACTACTTTCACATATTCGTACTCCTGATAAAATCAAAGACGATCTGGAAAAAGGGAAAATTAAGCCGGAAGCTGCGCTTTATAATACCTATTGCTCAGCATGCCACCAGAACGATGGAAAGGGCGATGGAAACCGCTTCCCACCTCTTGGAGGAACAGACTGGGTAATCGGCGATAAAACAAGACTTCTTAATGCTGTATTAAACGGTTTAAACGGAGAAATCATTGTTAATGACAAACCTTACAATGGTTTGATGCCGGCACACAATTTCCTTAAGAATGAAGAAGTTGCAAATATCCTTACCTATATCCGATCAAATTTCGGCAATAATGCAAGTCCGGTAAGTGTACAGGAAGTTATTGAATTCCGAAAGGCAAATAATAAGTAAATTAGAAACAATCAGAATCCGGGGATGATGTAACATGAATAGTACCTATATTAGATTGTATTTTTTATTGAAGTCCTTAACTTAGATAGTTAATAAAAAGTATCTTAAAAAAAAAAAATAAACCTTAATTAAATAGTTAAATGAAACGTAGAGACGTTATTAAAGGTCTGACGATGCTGCCATTAGCCGGCGGAATTGTTGGAAGTGCTCAGGCCGCCATCAATGCTGAAGGAGCAGGTATGATCGGAATGTTGGGTGGAGAAAATAGTGCTGCAGGGCCAATGAAATTCGGGCCTGAAGTTTACAGATCCCTGGGAGTTGAACCGGTTATCAATTGCCGCGGAACATTTACAATCATTGGTGCATCTACATTAGTTCCTGAAGCTAAAGAAGCGATGTACAACGCACAATCTAACTATGTTCAGCTTGATGAACTTGCAATGGGCGTTGGAAAAAGGCTTGCCGAACTATCAGGAGCTGAATGGGGAGTAGTTTCATGTGGCTGTGCCGGGGGAATGAAAATTGTTACCATGGCTGCTGTAACTGGTGGGAATCCTGAAAAACTGGTTCGTATCCCTGATCTAACCGGATTTGAAAAAGACGAGGTTATTATACCCCGCAGATCACGCAACACCTATGACCATGCTGTCAGAAATGTTGGCGTAAAAATCATCACAGTGGATACTCAGGAAGAACTTGAAGCCGCTATGAACCCAAGGACGGCAATGATATATATGATGCCATCCACAAAACCAGGAGATACAGGACCATTGTCTGTACATGCAATATCAAAAGCTGCAAAGCTAAAGGGAATTCCGGTATTGGTTGATGCAGCAGCCGAGGCACTTACCCTAAATCCAAACGTTCACCTTGCTGATGGCGCAACCATAGTGGCATACAGCGGTGGAAAAGCTATTCGTGGCCCGCAGAGTGCCGGCTTACTTTTGGGTGATAAAAAACTACTTATGGCTGCCTGGCAGGCAAGTGCTCCGCATCATGGTGCCGGACGTGATAATAAAGTTGGTAAAGAAGAGCAAATTGGTATGCTTGCGGCTGTTGAAGCATGGACCAAACGTAACCACGCACAGGAAGAACTAACCTGGACTGGCTATCTGGAAACCATTTCAAAACGTGTTTCAGCTATCAATGGAGTAACCACAAGCATTCGTCAGCCAACGGGTCTTGATAACCGTACACCTACACTTACCATTTCCTGGGACCCTGCTAAATTTAATGCAAGCGGACAGGAAATGGCTACTTACCTTTCAACTACAAAACCGCGAATTGCTCTAAGTGCCGGTGGAGGTCGCCGGGGAACTCCTGCTTCAGAGAATTTAACTTCAATTTCTGTTGCAGCTTTCATGATGCAGCCGGGTGATGATAAAATTGTTGCCGATCGTATCTTTAACGCTCTGAATATGAAACGTCCTGTAACTCCAGAAATGAAAGCCCCTTCGGCTGATCTTAAAGGACGCTGGGATGTGACTATAGAATATTTCAATGAAATAAGCAAACATGCTTTCAGTATCGAGCAGCAGGATTCAAACTGGCTTAAAGGTTCTCATAAAAGTGCCTTTACAACCAATGAACTTGAAGGAACAATCGATGGTAATGAAGTGATATTCAGGAGTGCTTCCAGAATGATTGCTGATAACGTTCCCTTTACATTTTCAGGAACGGTAAGTGGTGATACCATGTCAGGAAATATTCACCATGGGGAGTATCTGACTTCAAAGTTTACAGCGAAAAAAATTGTTCAGCCTAGCAGCCGCCAGAGAATTCACGTTCCTGTTGGCCCGCCATTATCAAGCTAATCAATTCAACCCTTATTAAAAGGCTCCGTGTCGATGAAACACGGAGCCTTTTTTTATTATTTTTTTCTTAGTGCAATCTCCCTAAGCTTTGAATAAAGCTCTTTTGGATTGTAAGGTTTCGACAAATAATCATTCATTCCAGCTTCACGAATTTTATCATTTAGATTACTCGACACTGATGCAGTTAAGGCAATGATAGGGACTAAAGACTTTTCCTTATCCGACAGTTCACGGATTTTCAATGTAGCTTCATAACCATCCAGTAGAGGCATGTGAATATCCATTAAGACCAGATCATACTCGTTGGCAATAACCTTATCCAATGCTTCATAACCATCCCTGGCAAAATCCGGAATATTACTCCATTTCTGGAAGATCTTTTTTAGGAGCAAACTGTTTACCGGATTATC
Organism: Daejeonella sp.; assembly: GCF_030695525.1. Lineage (GTDB taxonomy): Bacteria > Bacteroidota > Bacteroidia > Sphingobacteriales > Sphingobacteriaceae > Daejeonella. The sequence continues at coordinate 87,893 of NZ_JAUYSS010000058.1, forward strand.
TTCAACTACAAGTACCCTCAAACCCTTGAGGTCATAGATTTGCTCATTGCTGTTAGTATCATTATCCAGTGCTTGATTATAACGTTTAAAGCTAATATCAAACCAGAATTTCGACCCCTTACCCTCTTCGCTTTCAAGATGTACAGAACTTTCAAATAAAGTAAGTAAGCGTTTAACTATTGCAAGCCCAAGTCCGGTTCCACCATAATTCCGTGTTGTACTTGTTGAAGCCTGTGTAAACGGCTCAAAAATAGATTCCATTTTTTCTGCATTAATACCAATTCCTGTATCTGAGATCGAAAAACGAACACTGATTTTATCAGCATCTTTATCAAGAACCTCAACTTGAATCTTTACACTACCACTTGAAGTGAACTTGATGGCGTTACCTGTCAGATTAAATAAAATCTGACTGATTCGTGTAGGATCAGTAGAGATTGGAATTTGTTTTAATTCTTCATCCAGTTCAAGAACTAGTTCAAGTCCCTTTTCCCTCGCCTGTATTCTCAAACCTGAACAAATATTATGAATCAGGGAGTGAAGATTAACTGCTATTGATTCAAGATAAAGTTTTTCAGAACCCAGTTTATTAAAATCCAGAATATCATTTATTAAGGTATGAAGGCTGGCAGCTGAAAAATTAAGAATTTTGAGATTTTCTTCCTGTTCAGGACTCGTGAGCTCATCACTCAGAAGTTCAGCCATCCCAATAACAGAGTTTAAGGGTGTTCTTAACTCATGCGACATTGTTGAGAGAAAGTCGGATTTCGACTGAGCAGCAATATTTGCTTCCTCCACTGCGATTAGTAGTTTCTCATTTAGCAATTCCTTCTCTTTCACGTTTCGGCTAAATGCCTGATGAAATAGATAATGTCCCAATACCATCGTAATGAAATTCAGGAAAACCATAATTTCATAAGCTGGTGAACTCAATCCTTCCGGACTATTATTAAGATTCTGAAGATCCCCATTTTTAAACAGGAAAAGGATAACAGGAATAATCGAAAGGATAGAATAAAAAATACCAAAACCCCTGTTCAATAAATAAAACCCACTTAATATCACCATGAACATAAATTGCATGGCCATGATATTTATGGTTTTTGCATAGCCGAAAAGAACGATAATGACGATCATCAAGCCCGCGATGATCATGATATGAGAAATCAAAACCGCATATCTTTTATGACTCAGCAATAATTTTGTCAGTAAAACATAGCCAATCAGCAATATAAATGCTAGTTTCAACTGAGGAACTTGATTGTTTTGATAGGCAATAGGAATAACAATCAATACCTTTAATATAGATAAAATCAGAAATGTATATAGAATCTTGACTCTGGATTGCTCAAGAGAATCTGGAATAGTAGATAAAAGGTTCTTTAATGACCAATTGAAGTTATTAGGTTGTTCGGGCATAGTTTTTCAGGTCATTAAAAATACTAATATCTGACAACAATTCTTTTGAATCAGGCAATTTCTTTCAGCACTTAAGCCAATCTGGTACACTTACAGATAAATAAATCTGATACTCCATTATTTAAATAGCTAATCTTAATTATATTAGCTAAAATATTTTCGAGATCAGGCAATAGATATCCAATTTCAATTAATTATTGCATTGAAATGTGCGAAAAGCCTTAAGCTCCAGCCAATAAAAATAATTATGAGCTTAATCTATATAAGCGATACAATCTATCTGAACCAGTATACCCTCCCTACCCATATTCTCAAGACTACAACCAGTATAAGAACGCACGGGTTTCGGATCCGGAAAATATTCACCATAAACCTCATTAAGAGCTTTAATATTCTTATTTGGTTCAGCTAATGACATATGTACCTTGAGTACATTTCCCATATTAGTACCGGCCTTTTCGAGAAGGTTTCTCATATGTTCGAGGGCACTTCTAATTTGCACCTGAATATCTCCTGGCTCCTTTCTTCTGTCGGCATACCATCCTCCAACACCACTGATAAACACCAGATGACCTGAACGGATGCAGGCGGATAAGGGACTGGTACTTGGATACGGACTTGGAATTGCAACTTTTTTGGGAGTCCAATCTGATTTTTGAACCGCTTCGGCTTCTGCGGTTTTAGTTGTTAGAGCACCTGCTAATGGCAGAATAGTCAGACTCTTTAATATTTCTCTTCTTTTCATATATGAGATGTGAGATGTGAGACCCGATAGCTATCGAGTTGAGATATTAGATATGAGAGGTCATTAGTCCTATTAAATTTCGAATCAAATGTTTATTCAAAATCAATTATTTTCAATAACAAGATACTTAATGTTTTTTCGATCAAAAGTATATGAAATGTGTATTCTTCCATCTCTGGTTTGAATGATCGCAGGATAACTATATTCTTCTTTAGTACCATCCTCCAGAATCATCACATCCTTCCATTTCGCACCATCTGAAGATTGAGCAATAGTTAATTTGAACCTTCCGTTAAACCATTCCTTACCTGGAATCAAGGGATTGTAAACAATTAGCTGAGAGCCATAATTCAAAGTTACAGCATCAGTACCTGAATTTGGATTAAGCAATACTGTACGTTTCATTTTACTCCAGGTCAGTCCATTGTCATCTGACCAGGACTCTATCACATTACCCTCCTTGCTCCTGCATAGAATCTGTAATCTACCATCAGGATAAGTCAGAATACTGGGTTGAATTACCCCAAACTCAGTATCAGGGTCAACAGGAATCCTTTGCCAAGTTTTCCCCTGATCTATTGATCTTTCAATATGAACCTTCCAGTTTTCCATAGTTTCAGTGCTGGATGGTGAAAGAATGGTACCATCCATGAGCTGAACCGGTTTGTTTTTTATCGGACCAAGAATCCCATCCGGTAAACGAATAGCTTCCGACCACGTTTTACCCCGATCTTGGGAAGTTTTATACATGCCCCACCATTCCCGTGGATTTGGTCCGGCCTTATAGAACAAGAAAATTTTACCGGCTGAATTTCTAAATAATACAGGATTCCAGAGAGGGAAAGTACCTGCTGCACCAAAATTACCTTCTGCAACAACCTTAGGAACAGTCCATTTGCCATCGAAATTTGCTGAAGTCCATATCTTTACATCCTTATTGCCTTCATGAGTACCCCCAAACCAGGCAGCTAGAATTTCACCATTCGATGTTTCCAATAAAGTAGATGCATGACATTGTGCAAAAGGGACATCCTGAAATATAAGCTCCTCCCTGACTTTTATAAATGCACTTTGGGCTGATAATAAAACCGGCAACAGTAGAAATCCAATTAATATAACAAACCTCAACTTGTTCATGTCAATCCTTTTCTGCCTTAATTTAAACTCATTAATCAATATTCCACTCAAAATGCATTTTTCAAAATTTACAACCTAAAACTTTGAGCTTTCTGATTTGAGCTTTCTTCTTACCTCCATTTCCTCTCCACCCCCTGCTTCCCAATAAACTCCTGAAACTCTTCCAGCAATTGCTTTCCTTCCCTGACCTTCTGTGGAATTACCTGCTTTTTCAGAGAATAGCTGACTAATAAGCCAACTGCTTCACCTATACTCCATTCAACAGGGTGTAAACGATAACAGCCATTAGTAATATGAGTGGTTCCGATATTCTTATTAGCAGGTAAAAGATTTTCCATCTTTACAGGCAATAATGAACCTAATGGTATCTGAAATGGAAGTGAGGCAAAATCAATATAATTGTTACCGCGGCTGCTTGGGTGAAGATCTATATGGTAATATCCGATACCTACACTATCATAGAAATCAGCTGCTTTTTTCCCTGCCTCTGCTCCTGCTACCTGAATACGATTTTCCTGACCAACGTGCTCTTCCAAAACAGTAAACATAGCTTTAATACGCCTTGATTCCCTGATATACGGATATTTGGCCATACCATCTTCAGTTCCCATGATATCCTTTCTCAAACGAAGTCCGGGCCATCCCTGTTTTCCATCCGGACGGGGAGCTTCAGTTTGCAGCCAGTGAAACAAGGATAAACTAAGCTGCTTAGCTCGCCCCAGGTGATGATCAAATTCCTTTTGGGATACACCTACAAGGTTGCCAAGTGTATAATCATTCTGAGGCCAATTCACAGTACTAATGTCACCTTTGAATGCTCCGGGCATGAAATTATCCTTCGCCAGTATGCGCCGGTAATTCCATAGATTCAGGTAGGGGTCAGTCGGACTCCCATCCGGGTTAAAGCCAAGTGTTTTCTTCTCAAGTGTTTTAGGATTCGAATAATTCAGATCCAGCAATTTTCCCGACCATGCAGGACTCATTTTGGGAACCAGGTTTCGCCAGAAATCATATTCAGCCGGTTTATCCGCAACATTATTTGATCCGGGAACATAATCCATCGCAAAACATACCGTAAAAGCCTGCTGATTATCCGGATCAGCCTTTAATGGGGCATGAAGCTCACGGGTTTCGTTGCGCGATTCTGTTCCCATCACAAATTCAGTGCCTGTCATCGGAAGCAATTCGCCGGTTTCAGTAGCATCTACAAAATATGTTCCTTCTAGTACATAGGAACGACCCGTCCTTAGACTTTGAGCATTTAAAGCCTTCACCTTATTACCTGAATATTCAGCAGAACGAATTTTATGTTCAGTGAGTAAGGTGAGTTTACCCGAACTGATATACGGAGCCAGCATTTCATGCAGAACCGCAAGTGATACTCTTGGCTCATGGCAAAGAGCCGAAACTACTGCATTCCCCGGATTCAGATATTGCCGTGATTTTGCTGCTGCTGTAATTGGATAGTTCTTTTTATAATAGTCCCTGACTGCATTTCTGTAATCACGATACGATTTAGGTGCACCATGGGTTTCGATCCAGGTATGCTCATCAGGTGGCACACCCTGCGAAGTAAGCTGACCTCCAATCCAGTCGGTTTCTTCGGTCATAATTACATCCAGTCCATTTCGCAAAGCCGATAAAGCGCTTGCACAGCCCCCTATTCCTCCCCCTGCAATTACCAGAGTCGCATTTAGTTCAGAGGCATCCAGATCTTTCCTAAAAGCTGTAACAAATACATCCGGCGTAAATGCCGATAGGGTACCTGAAACCAATCCTGTAGCTCCCAACCCTGTCAGGCCTATAAAATTTCTTCTTTTCATAAACTCTCAGTTTTTGATTTATAGCCATTCACACCAAAAAATACGATATATAAATAACAAAGTACAGGAATCATAAATGCCACGGCCCAGCTTGAATGATCTTTAACATAACCTTGTGAAAAAGAGACAATGGCACCCCCGACAATCGCTGTAGATAAAACGCCGGAAGCTTTGGTGGTATAAATGCCCAATCCTTGTACAGAAAGTGAGAAAATAATCGCAAACATAACCGAGTTAAATAGCCCCACTCCTATCATTGACCAGATAGCGAATGTTCCTGAAGTACTTACAGAAAGAACTACCAAAAGAATCGCAGCAGCTGCACAAACAGTCAGAACAAATGAAGGTCTGATCGTTTTGAGCAAATAGGATCCTATCAAACGGCCGGCAAGCATACCTCCCCAGTAATAGGAAACATATGAATTAGCATTCTCAACCCCCACATTTATTGTATCAGCAATATAATTGGTCAGGAAAGTACCAATCGACACTTCCGCACCAACATAAGCAAATATTGCCCATGCCCCAAAATTCAGGTTACGGAATGAGAAAATGCTGATTCTTTCTTCGTAACTAGCTTGGAAACCTCCGGCACCTGTACTGATCTTAGGAAGTTTTAAATTATAAACTACCAATGCAATGCATATCAATAATGCGGCTATACCCAGATAAGGATATTTCACCGCATCGCTTGATGAACCAGATTCCTGTAATCTGGATAAGATATAATGGGCACCGAAAATTGGTGCTACCGTTGTCCCGATAGAGCCAACAGCCTGAATCAGAGTTAATCTTGAAGAGGCTGTTTTCGCCGGACCTAATGCCGTAATATAAGGGTTGGAGGCTACCTGTAAAACAACGATTCCAATAGCTAAAACAAAAAGAGCTGCTAAGAACAAGTAATAAAGATGCATATCAGCGGCAGGATAGAATAATAAAGCGCCAATAGCAGCAATGGCAAATCCAAGTACCATACCGTTCTTATATCCAATCCGCTCAACGATCATTCCTGCCGGAAAAGACATCAATCCATAAGTAAGAAAGAAGTAAAACTGAACGAGCGAAGAATCGGCATAGCTAAGTGTAAACCCCTCCTTAAAAAATGGCACCAGAGTGTCATTCAGGCAGGTAATAAAGCCATTCATAAAATACAATACTGCCAGGGATATGAGGGCAGGCGTGTAATTCTGTCCCGAATTCTCCTGATCCGAAACTACCGTGCTCTGCAATGGTATATTTGCCATATATGTTTTCTTTTTTTTATTGCTTTCGGCTTTATGCTTTTGGCTTTAAGCCCAATTACCAGGGCTATTTTGAATATTTTCTTTCTATTTTCTCCAGTGTCTTCCAGCATTGGTATAAGCCTCTGGGAACATGGAAACATCCTTTCCATTTTCCGCCCTTTAAAGAAAGTAAAACTTCCCCTCTTCGGTTCAGATAACCATACCATTCTCCCATATTGGCATCCGGAAAATGCTTCCAGGTATATTGATGCACCTTTTCAAACCAATCCCAGCAACGCTGATCTCCGGTATGGTAATATCCCTTCAGGAGCGTAATCAGGGTTTCCATATGTACCCACCAGAGTTTCTGATCCCATTCCAATTGCTGTGGTGGGTGCCCTTTAACATCCCTAAAGTACAAAATACCTTCAAATTCCTTATCCCAGCCATATTCAAGAATATTAAGGCTAATATCTACCGCTTTTCTAATAAGTGCCTGATCATTTCTTCGCTCTGCAATATCCATAATGAACCACATGGATTCCAATCCATGACCCGGATTAACCAAGCGGCCTTCAAATGTATCGGAAAAGGAACCATCGGGCTTCACATTTTCGAGTATAATTCCAAGATCTTCCTGATAAAATACCTCCATTACAGAATGGATGCCATCATTTATAGTCTTTTCAATCAAATCGGGTTCAAGAAGATGTTCCAATTCAAGAACCAGGTTACAAAGGATCATCGGCAATGAAAAGCCCTGAAGCGGACGGGTTCCCGGGAAGGCCTTATTGAATTTTCCTTTCGGATCATCCTTTCTTTTGAGAATATTATTAAAGGTATTTAATGCGAGCTGTGCATATTCCTCTATACCGGTTGCCCTGTAAAGCTGGGCAAAGGCCATAGCAGCAAAACAATCAGAAAATATATTGTATGGCTGTATCAATGGCCGGCCTTCACGGGTGAGAGAAAAATAGAAGTTCCCCTCATTGTCCTTTCCGTGTTTCTTCATGAATTCAGCACCCTGAATTGCAAAATCCAGCCATTCTTTTTTCTGTTCCACCTGATTGTATAGCATACTAAAACACCATACCTGCCTGAACTGAAGCCAGGCAAATTTATCGGTATCGAATACTTTACCTTCTCTATCGAGACAAGTGAAAAAACCACCATACTCCTCATCCTTCGAATTCTTAAGCCAAAAGGGAACTATATCGTTCAAAAGGTTGTCTTTGTATTTTTCTACGTATTGTTTATAATTCATATGATTTCTTGGAAATTTCCTGAAAACTGTTTTAGCCTTTCAGGATCATCGTCATTTTATTTATCTAATTAATAGAAAATTTATTGGATTGAAAAAAGTTCAGGCAAATATTGACATAATTGGGTGCAGGAATTTTATGAAAAGGGCAGCATGGTGTAAAACCGGACGCTAAGACATTATGAAAGGGCTCTGATAAACAAGTTTCTATGGCAAGGTATTGGTGGTGTCTTCAGGCAGGGTATGAAATATCGGCGTTTGAACGACATATCCGAAAAGTTAAGATTCAGACAGGGTTTCCGGCAATTAAAAAGGATAGCCAATTGCCAGGTTAAACACTAAATTGTCCTGCCTCCAATTTCTGTCTCCGAAATTAATCCTATTCAGTACCCACCGATCTCCATCAGGCAGCCATGGCTTACGAAGAGGAAATGCCAGATCAGTGCGCAGAATTAAAAATGAAAGATCCATCCGGAGTCCTATTCCTGCATCGACAGCCAGCTCTTTTAGAAAATCTTTACTGAATTTTACTCCTGGTCTTGCCATTGGTCCACTTTCCTGGTGCTTCAGCCAGATATTACCGGCATCCATAAAAATTGCCCCGTTTAAGATTCCGGCAATTTTGGGACGGTATTCAGTATTAAATTCAAGCTTAATATCACCCGACTGATCTGCGGCGATCTGATCTAAGTTAATATTCGGATCCCGATAGACACCTGGCCCCAAAGTACGTGCACGAAACCCGCGGAGACTGTTGGTTCCGCCTATAAAAAATTGCTTTACATAAGGGAGTGAAACCGATTGACCGTAGGAATGACCATAACCAGCGATCAGACGGGAAGCAATTTGAGATTTCAACCCAAGCTTTAAATAATGTCTGAAATCATTCTCGAACCTAAAAAATTGTGAAAATGGAGTACTGATGAGTGAATTCAATCCGGGTAAATTGCCTGAAATATCTACATTGCCATTGTAATAAAATGTATTTTTCCTGTTGGTTTCGGCGGTATTCGTAAAAGTGAAATTATACATCGGCCCTATCGTAAATTGCTCTTCAATGGTATGCCTCAGTGTAGGATTTATTAAAGCCAGTGAATCATAGGAAGCCGAAACTTTAGACGGTTGCACCATATTAAGTGCCAAAATGCTTAGTTGATGTTCTTTATTTGTACTCTCTTTCCATGAATATCCAAAAGAGCTTCGCAGTGAAGTTAGCGTATAATTCTTCGGACGATTTAAAAAATCATATCCCAGTGAGATACGGGTTCTTGGAATATAAGCGCTGTTCGTCTTAAACTTAAACGGACTGATAAACCGGGGTATTAACAAATTTGTTTCCAGGCCATACCTGTAAATATTATTAAAACTTTTACTGGCGGCAGAGACCTGATAGTCAGATGAAAGATAGGCAGAAACTGTCAGCAATTCGGCAGCCCTGAAGGTATTCCTATTTTTCCAGCCCAAAGTAATTTCAGATCCATTGAAATTGGCAGAGTTTGACCTTGCTGTTAATTCAACACGGATAGATTTTTTTTGATACGGAGTGAGCTGGTAGGAAACATCGAGCTCTGGCCTCCCAATACTATCTGTCTCCTCAAACCTGTTCTTAACATATCTGAAAGTTCCCAGGTTTACCAGACGGTTTAAAGAAAGATTATGATCCCGGCGGTTATAAACATCCCCCTTATTGAAAAACATAGTTCGTTCAAATACTTCCGGCTTAAAAGTATTTTCCGGGTCAATTACATTAAAATCCCCATATATCTCAGCATTTTCTTTACTAAAACTTGTACTATCGTTTAGTTTATAATTGGGATAGATATAAATATTTCTAATTTTATAAATATCTCTTGCTTTTTGTGAAACAGTCTTTTTAATATTGACATACATATCTACCATATTCTGGTTATTTGTACTATCCACCTGAACAATCAGGTCATCCGAACCGAAAAAATAAAAACCTTTTTCTTTCAGTTGTCCGTTAATCCTCTCCCTTTCAGCTTTGACAGCATCCAGACTATAAGGATCACCGGCTTTAAGAAATGTTCCCGCTGAACTCGCTGTTACCGCCTTGCCAAGGCTTGAACTATCTGTTGTAAATCTTACACTGTTGATCATATACTGAGGTCCTGCCATTGCATGATAGATCATGCGGACTTTTGTATCACCTTTAAAGACTGTTTCAGTGGTATCACTTCCCCTGAAATATCCGAGGTTCTCAAGCCGGTTTGCGATCAGTCCCCGGTTGAAATCAACTTTCACTGTACTGAATAGTACCGGGGCTTCACCGAATTTTCTGCTCAACCAGCTTCCCGGACCTTTTCCGGATTTACTTTTAAGATTATAAATCATCAACTTAAATGGAATTCCCAGAACCTTACTGTTAGGTTTGGGCCTTAGAACGCCTTCCAAGTCGTTTACCAGAACCTTTTTCTTTTTTTTACTGATATCCTTATCATCAATTTTCACACTTGCGCCCGTGTATAATTTATCATTTTCCGGTACAAACTTCGTGACACCGCATGATGATAAAAATATTATCCCAAATAAAAAACCAAATATTATCCTATTCATTATCTTTTGATTCTTTCCCTTCAGCACGTTCTGCCCTGCGCCGTCTTTTTAAATCTTTAATTCCTGTCTGGAATATCTCCTTGAACTTATTATAATCCATGGTGAGAATAAAGCCGACGCCTGTTTCTATGACCTGACCCTGGATAGAAACCTGATACTCGTTTTTCTGATAGGCTCTCAAAAGATATCTTCCGTCTTTTGAGAGCTGATATTCTACTGATACATCTCCGGCAAGATTACTGGTCCTGGCTCCAGGCTGTTGCGGCCCTTCCAGTTCAAAATTACTTCCCACATTAACCCGGAGCCTGTCATTCAGCAGCCTCCTGGATAAACCAACATTCAGTTCTGTACGGTTTGCACGCTGACCGGTAGTATAGTCATCGGTAGCTTCAAGGTCGAAGTTCAGATCGAAACCGGCGATTAGATTACCAGCCAAATTATTCAGTTGTTCAGATAAAATCTTACTTACACTCTGCCTTGCCAGCGATTCAGCTCCACCGCCGCCTGCTGAAGATGAGAATGGATTGTCACCAACAAATCGGTTCAGAAGCAGTAATGCGAATACCTGTTTATTTAATTCAGACGGCTCTTGTCTGAGTTGTTCCAGCCTTGTATTCACAGTTCCGGTAACATCGGTAGAAACATTGTAATTACGTTCAGGCAATATAATATCAAAAGTGATCTCAGGCCTGAGAAGCTCACCTTTCATACTCAGGTTAACTTCAAAAGGAAGCTTTTGTTTATAGGTATTCCTCTGTGATTGCGGTGCATCACCCAATACATTATCCACCAGATCGAGAGGAGCTGTGTTGGCAATATAAACGGCAGTCAGTTTGATATCAGCAGTAGTAGGTTCCCCGGTCCAGGTGATGGTACTTCCTTTTTCGATCTCAAACTTGCGTTTAAGCAAATTGAATGAAAGTTCATAAGCCCCTTCATCCAGATTATAGGTACCGGTCAATGTCACTTTACCGCTCGGATCTATCCCGGCATTTAATTGGGCTTCACCTTTTAAACTGAGCAAATCGCCGTTTGCCTTGTCAATGATAATGTTGAACTCAGCTTCCTTGTTTATTTCAAGATTGACAGATACATTCATACCGGTGATGGATGACTGGTTTAAAGAATCTAATTCAGCACTTAAAATGGAGGCCAGTTCAGGGTGATCCATATCAATAAATTCAACAATTCCCTGTCGCTCCTCTATTGCGGGGTTGGTTTGAGGTAATACTACGGTGAAAATACTCTGATCATTCACCTTCAAAGTGCCATCAACCGAGGGACTGTTCTGGGAACCTCCTAGAGACAACTTTGTATCAAGAAATAATTTGCCATAGTACAGTTCATTGTCTTTTTCAGTAGAATTCATTACCCTGAAATTATCGGCCTCAATATCCAGATCAAAACGGTAATCAATATAGTTTTTTGTAAAAATGATGCCATTGACAAATGCTGTATTCTGTGCAGAATCAACCACAGTGAACTTGTCAAAAACAATTCCATCCGAATTAAACCTGAGCTCGTTATCCCTGACCTTAAAATAAGAATTCAGCATACTTAAATTGAAAGCAGCCTGATTGAAATTTATTCCTCCAAGGATCTGAGGTTCATCAACCGTACCTTTGATTCCAAGGCGGCCATTTATGCTTCCGCTAGCCTTGTTTATTGCACCGAATGTAAATCCTTCAATACTCTTTAAATTGAGATTCTTAATATCCAGATCTAAGTCGAAACTGCTATTGCCCAAATTGTAATTTCCATCAAGCAGAAGATCATTACCCTTGCCCTTAATACTGACATTAGCAGCTAAAATATTCGCTTGCCGGTTATTTAAGTTCAGGGTCACAAGTCCGAGGGTATCACCCCTAAAATTAAAATCATCAATACTCAAATCTGTTGTAAAAACCGGACTTAAAGCCAATTCACTAGCCAATACATTCCCATTGATCGTTCCGCCAATGAAAAGAGAATCCTTTTTAACCATTGAACTGATGGTTTCGATCTTAAAATTGTTGAATGCTATCTGCAATGGATTATTTAATCCGGGAGGTACAGTGTTAACACCCAGTTTCTGAGAATTATTGCTGATCACAAAATTGCTTGCTTGTATCCCCTTAGTACCAAACCTGATTTCATTTGCTTCAGCAACTGCCCAGGGCTCATAGTTAAGCATCAAACCATCTGATATTAAACTGAATACAAATTCAGGATTCAGGGCACGTAACTGGCCAGCTAAATGGTAATGCGGCTTTTTTTCGCGGTCATAAACCTGCAGATCTGTGGTCAGAATGTTATTCTGTGCCTTTCCTTTCAGCGTAGTATTCTGCAATTGTAATTGCGGAGTAGTAATATTTCCAATACCAGCCGAATAATTCAGGGCACTATCGCCGGTATTTATGTTCAACAGCAGGTTGCTAAGGTCATTGTTTCCATAAACTACCCGGGGAGCTGATACGTTTAGAAAAAGCTCAGCCTGTTCACTGTTTAAACGGCCATTTAACGTTACTGAGGCAAGTTCTTTTAACTGTGGGACCAGTGAATTGAGAAGCGGACCATTCATCAGACTGGCATTAAAAACTAGGATCTGAGGTGATTTTGGCTTGGAGCCAGAAATTGTTCCAGTGGAAAAATAACGGTTTACAAGCTCCTGCACAGCAAAACCAATGCCTGTAAGCTTGTACTTACCCCATACATCTGCATTAAGCACATCAGATCTTAACTTCAGAGTATTTCTTTCAGCATTTGCGGTGGAAACAATACAGACCGAATCAAGCTGATAGCGTTCTTTCCCCCTGGCGATGATCGCATTGGTCAGGACGATCCTTCCATTCAGATAATCAGGATCTGCTGTACTAAGATCAGCAATAATTTTACCGTGAAACCTGAGATCCTCCTTGACAAAGTTTAGCTTTTGAAAGTTAGCACTGTCAAGGTCAAGGTTAAGTTTTAATGTTGGATATTTACCTGAAAGACCGGCCTGTATATTAGCGTCAAATACAAGATTTGGATCGAGCATTTTGGCTTTAGCAAACAAATTACCATTTCTCGAATTGCCATTTAAAGTCAAATCACGGTAATTATAGCCATTATATTCTGCATGCTGAACCTTAGCAGCAAATACTGTATTCATCGTTTTAGGATCTATACCCGTACCTGAAACTTTTGCTGACAGGCTTACCTTTCCGATCTGGCCTTCCTGTTTAATTAGTTTCCCAACATGAAAATTAAACAGACTGATATCGGCCTGATATTTTTCCTTTCCTGATTTCCTTGAATCATAGCCAGCATTCGTTTTGGCATGGCCAAAACTTGAATTAAGATCCAGGCTGGTATTGAAATTAGATATTCCTCCTTTGAAGTTTCCATTTAAACGTATAACTTCAGGAAGCCGGATATCTGCCGGGATAGTTCCAGGGGGTAAAATAACAGCCATATCATTACTCCTGGTATTTAGCTCAGCAATATTGAGATCAAAAAACGCCTTATTCATATCAGGCAGCCCTTTAATCCTGCCCGATGCTTTTAGACTGGTATTTCTGAACCCGGAAATATCTATTTCAGGGATATAAAGATCTTTAACCTTCCCCTTCACTCTTCCATTGATTTTGAGAACTGCATCCGGAGTCCTTTTTATGACATCAATGGAAGCCATTTCGGGAACGAATGTGAGGATATCCCTGAAACTTACCCGGCTGTTTTTCAGGTCGGCATCAAGTCCAAGATCACCGGGTTTCTCAGTCAGACTCAGAATTGAAGCATAATTCAGACGGATACGATCTCTGATCTCAGAACCCGGGGTCTTCAAATAAAGGTCATTCAGATAAATCCGGGTAGGGCTGTAAACAAAATTGGTTCGGATGCCCTGTAAAGAGAAAGCACTTCCTTTTTCAATTAGGCTTCCCGAATTAATCTTACCTGATATAGAATCGGGAGAGTAATTTAAATCAGTCAGTCCGAAATTCAGTGCTTTGATATCAAGATGCCCGAAATCCATCCCCCTGTATTGTTTTGGAAGATTATGGTCATCGAATTTTATATCATTTTTTTCGAGATCTATCTTGCCAGCCTTCAGTGTCCAGTTATCAGAAACCGCATCCAATTCCTGCCCAACTTCTTTTGAAACGACACTTGCGAGTGCTTTTTTGGCAAGACTGAAATCAATTTTTGAGTTTTTTAATACCAAACTCTCCAGGTCAATATTTTGCTTTCTCAGGTCAAGCAAGTTCAACTCTGCCAGAAGGCTGCCTATATTAATATCACTCTTTATCCCGGAAATATCATTTATATAATTAAACCTGATCTTATCCAGGCTTATCTTACCTAAGGTCAGATCCAGATCAAATGGCTTAGCGGATTCTAATGAATCTGTTTCCGGAGTTTCTGATCGCGCAACCTGTTTTGACTGAATAATTGAAGCATTCAGTCCGCTCAGCTTTATTTCAGGAATACTGAATTTCATTTTTTCCAGATCGAATTCACGGATACGGGTATCAAAATGACCTATAAAGACATTGGCATCGGCAGCCATAAGCGCATCCTGGAAACGAAGCTGAATTCGGTCAAGGTTGATCTTAACCATTGAAAATTTCATGGTTGAGGCAGAATCTACGGGGGCAGTTTTCTTTTTTTGCTCAGACATGAATGCTTTCAGTATATAATCGAAATTATAGACGCTGTCTGTGGTGCGTTTCACATTCAGGATGATCCCGCGCAAATCAACTTCATTGATTTCCAGTTGGTTACGAAGTAATTTTAGCAGACTGATATCAACTTTAAGCGTATCCCCGGATAAGAGGGTATCTTGTTTCTGATCTTCGAAATAGATATCTTCAAGTACCAGTGATTTTGGCAGATCAAGACTTATTTTATTGATCTCCACCTTTGTTTTTAGCTTAGCCTCAAGGTAGGAAACGGCCTTATTACGAACCATATTCTGCACTCCCGGAACACGTATCAGAACGTATGCGAGTACAAGAATTAATAACAAGATCCCAATGAACCATAAAATGATTTTGATTGAAATTAGTCCGAATTTTCTCAAGCCCAGGAAATAAAATTTTTATTGCAAAAATCAGGCCCTAATTTTTATGCAGATTACAACGAATAAAATCAATTGAAAATTTAAAACAGGTATTCGGGCATTATAACAACTTGTCGGCTATATACAGATACAACAGGGTCAGTGCCGCAATGCTCATCAGGATAAAAGCTGTATAACCCAGAAAATTAGATCGCTTGTTATTCGTAAATTCACCCATTACCTCTTTATTATTACCAATATTCAGGATAATCAGGATGAGCACAGGTGCAGTAATTCCGTAAAGTATTGCCGACCACAACAAAGCCTGAATAGGAGAAATCCCAACATAATTCATCATTAAACCAAGCAACAGGGAGATGATAGTGATCGAATAAAATGCTTTTGCCTGATGAAATTTTTTGTTGATTCCTTTTTCCCATCCAAAAGTTTCAGTAACAATATAAGATAAACATCCGCAAAGCACCGGGATAGCTAATAAACCGGTACCAATTACACCTATAGCGAACAAAAGGTAAGCTGAATCTCCTGCTAAGGGTCTAAGAGCCAAAGCTGCCTGCTCCACAGTTTCAATATTGTGAATTCCGGCATTGAACAATACTGTGCCGGAGGTAAGAATGATAAAGAACATAATCACATTTGAAAATAGCATCCCGAAATCAACATCCTGCTTCAAATCCTCCAGCACCCGCTTATCGACAATAATCCTTTTCCTTTTCAAGTTCTGATCTTCTACAACCATCGTTGCCTGCCAGAAAAACAAATAGGGAGAAATGGTTGTACCGAGAATTGCGACAAGGATCCCAATGAATTCTTTCGTAAATTTTATGTCCGGAATAAAGGCTCCCTTTAAAATTGCAAGAAAATCCTGTTCATACAAAAAAGGTACAATTAAATAGACAAGAAGAACAATACAAAGGTATTTAAGAAGTGAAGCAAACTTACGATAGGGCAGATATATAAAAATACCCATCAGTAGAATAGTAAATCCAATGCTGAAAATACTCGCATTTATAGATGGAAGCAGCAAATTTCCAACGGCCCCCATTGCTGCAATATTTGCACCGATATTCATCACAATGGCAGGAAAGCTGAATAAAAGCATCAGATACAATACCGGTTTTGAATAATGCTCCTTTAAAGTACCTGTTAGTCCTTTGGATGTTACCATACCAATCCTGGCACACATCTCCTGTACTGCAGCCATGAGCGGAAAGGTGATAAGTGCAGTCCACAATGTTGAGAGACCAAACTGTGCTCCTGCCTGTGAATAAGTAGCAATACCTGATGGGTCATCATCACTTGCTCCGGTTATTAGCCCGGGTCCAAGCTTCTTCCAAAATCGAATTACTTTGTTCCAATTACTCCGTTTAGTCATACCTGTTTACCTTGCTATTCGATTATTCAGTAAATACAATTTTTAACCTTGCAATAAATTTCATTAATTATCAGTTAAATTAATAATCCAGAAGTAAAATCTCGGTGATTAATCATTCCTTTACTGGGTCATAGCGCCATAATTCTGCAGAGCGGTGAAAGTAAATTCTACCCATGTCATCCATAGCTAGCAAGCTTGCAGATTTTTCAATAAACTCATGGTCAAGAGTAATTGGATCGATCCTGAATAACTGATTGCTGCCTGTTCCATATATTTTGCCGGAAGGATGAAGCACAAGAAATGCATCTCTCCAAACATGGCTTCTCAATACTCCTGCCTGGTAGATCTGTTTACTTCTAACCACTCTTTTGGCTATGGGATCAAATACAAAAAGAGTTCCGCTTGCCATTCCCCAAATATTTCCATCAGGACCAATAATCATACTGGTAATTGCCTTAGCACCGGGAACAGGGATAAACTCATCCACTAATTCTGCCTTCTCCACATCCCAGGAAAAGAGTTTTGCTTCCTGAGTAGTAGGCATTATTCCGAGTCCCCCCGAAACTGTGGATCCACCCCATACTAAATGGTTTGCATAGGTCAGGCTGACTATGCTCTGATCTTTCACAAGTATACCATGGGATTGTAGTTTCGGATTATGAGTATCATAACTAACCAATGACCCTCCCAACATTCCATATTCTGGAACCATACCGAAAAATATTTTCCCGCTTGCTTTATCATTCAAAACGGCAAAAGGGCGGCTCTGATCAGGAATCTGACCAAGGAATCTGGGGTTGGATGCTTTGATATCCCATGGTTTACGGATGTCATATTCATACATAAGTCCTTTGGGATAGATCCCAAAATAGATAAACTGATCTTTAACAGTCATACCCTCAGTCTGGTGCAGGCCCGGATAACTTATCGTGGTATTTGTTATGGGATCATAGGCAGCATGGCCTCCGGCTAAATAGCCACCAGACCAAATACGGCCATCGGGGCCTTTCATAATCGATTGAATAGCAATAGGCTGACCCGGAACATTTAATTTATTTCTGCTCAATTTGCCATTATCAAGATCCAGAGTCAGGTACTCTGCATCGGAGTTTAAAATAAATAATTGTCTATTAATAATTCGGATCGCATTTGCTGAACCTACATCTTCAGCATGTTTAATCGGTGCTTGTTGTGGCAAGCTAATATCACGGCTGTAAAGCCCTGAACGGTATGTATAATAAAATCGATTGTTCTGATCCGGCTGACTGACAGCCTTCATATCCATTTCATCAATTTGATATTCAAATTTTCTGGTTTGTAGATTATACACCAGTGTAAAACTTCCATTGGTGACTAAAGTTAGCATCCGGTCGCCACCCGGAACTCCTTTTAAAATCTCAAGGCTGTAAACGAACTCCTTATTTTTATATTCATCAGGCAGCATGTTCATTTTTGAACCGGTTTTTGGATCCAGTTCAACCAACCCGGCATGTGAACCGACACCGGCATAAAGTTTACCGGTCTTTTCATAATAAACCAGACTCCTCACATAGTTCTCCCCATCAATCAGCGGACCTTTGGCCACATCGCTAAAGCCATCCTTAGGGTGGTACCTGAATACCCTGCAACCAGGATAAGTAGCTCCGAATATTTCCCCATTCCTGCCGGAGGCAAGATTCCAAACTGTAGTTTCTCCGGGCAAAACTATACCCAGGTTCTCAACTGTTGCAGTCCCGGGATAATGCCTGTAAAGTGTCCCTTTCGCTCCAGGAATATAAAGCCAGCCATCAGAAGAAATCTCCATGTCCCAGGCTCCATCAGTTCCAGGCAAAGGCTGATCTAATATTAATTCCTGATTCTCTGCCCTGAAGGCTACCAGATGAGCAGGATTTCCTCTAACAACTGAATAGATCAATGATTTACCTTCTTTATCCTGAATGAAAATACTACCCTGAATCATCGCAGCCCTTATCTGTGGGCCAAGATTTGTTAAACGCGCATCAGGATTTTGTGCATATAATGAAAATGAACAAAGCGTAATAATGAAATATATGCGTAATGATCTCAATTGATATAATATTTATTTTAGGGGGTTATTTATTTAATGTTGTCCTAAGCTCCTTAATTAATTCAGGCTTAATTGGTGCCGCATGATTGGAACCTAATGAACGCACATAAGTCGTGATATCGATCAGTTCATCATCTTTAAGGAACGCAAATGAGGGCATTGGAGTATCGTAAGTAACTCCATTAATTGTGGCCGGGCCATTGGAACCGCTCAAGATCTTCTTTACAAATTCTTTGGGATTATTGACTACAATCAGTGATGTCTGCAAAGAAGGAAATATCCCTTTTACACCCATACCATCGTCTTTGTGACATGAAGCACAATATTGCTGGTATAAAAGCGCAGATTTTGATCCGGGAGGTATAGAAGAAACAATATTGTGAGGATTAGCCGGATCAAGTTTCGAAATTTTGATAATCCTGTCATCAGATGCTTGTGGAAACCCTGAAACCGGATTCCAGTCGCGGTTACTGGTTGCCAGATAAACATCTCCGGCCGGAGACACACATAAGTCCCTGATTCTGCCGAATTTATTTTCAAAATAAACCTGCTCTCCAAGGATCTTTTTCCCTTCATTATCCAGTTTTAATACTCTTAAGCTCTTTCCTTTTAGTGTAACCAATAGAAGAGAATTCTTCAATGCTGGTATTTTATCATAGGAATAATAATCAAGTCCTGCCGGAGCGATTGTAGGCGTCCATGCTTTAATTGGATCAACCGTGTTATGAAGCCCTTTGAATGTAGTTTCTTCTACACTTTCGGCAAAACCCTGTACTGTAGGCCATCCATAATTTCTAGCTTTACTGATCAGGTTAATTTCATCATCAGTTGCATCACCATGCTCAGAAGTATAGAGCTGTCCACTTTCAGAAAACACCATGCCTTGAATATTGCGAAAACCCCATGCCCAAACCAGACTCCCTTTCATTGGATTGTCTGAAGGGGCTGTACCATCAATATTCATTCTCAATATCTTACCATTTGGAGTTTTAGGGTTTTGTGAATCAGTCAAACTTAGGGCATCACCTGTTGCCCAATATAAAATACCCTTCCGAACTACCAGTCTGGAACCATTATGTCCATTTGCTGCTGGAATCTCCATTAGTATTTTTGGCTCATTCAGTGTATCCTTATCTGATTTGTAGCGCACCAGTCGCATCAAATATTTTTTATCCTTTTGTATTGTGTAACATATAAAGACATATGGAAATTTCTTCATATCTGAGTGAAGAGCCATGCCAAGTAAGCCTGCAGTTCTGGAAACCCAGATATCTGTTAATTCCAAAAGCACCTGTTTGTTTCCGGTTTCGGGATTCATTCTACTGATCAACCCTCCATGTTCAGCAATCCAGATCTGGTTATCCTGCCCCCAGGCAATTTCGAGAGGCACATTCAAATTGGATGCAATGATCTTAATTCCATCCTCTTCCTGATTCAGATAAGTGAGGGATTCCTTAGGTCTGCTTAATTCATTCCGATCAATAAAATAAACCAAATAGAACCAGCCAAAAGCGATGAAAAGAATGGAATTCAAACAGATAAATTTCATAATAAATATGGTTAATCAGTATTTTGATTTGTTCAGCATTGATAAGCAGAATACATCATCGGAAAGTATCACTGGTCTGTTGCAATTAATCGGAAAAGATATAAATTCTGCGGAAATAAATGTGAATTTTTTAAAATGATAGAGATTCTTAAAATGAAAGCTTCAGATTTATCTCAAAATCTCCTGTGGTGCTGAATCCTCTCAGAACTGATGTACCAGTGGTATATAATGTGGAGAAGCCAATATTGGAATTATAATTAAAGCCTATTCCAAAAGTGCTGTTTCCAGTACTATGGTATATACCCGTCAAATTTAAACGATCACTGTTAAATGAAAACTTTGTACCTGCATCCAATATGTTTTTATAACCTTTTACACCTCTGAAAGCAATAATTGGTTCCATTACCATGGAATTCTTGGTATTAGAATTGCCAATTTTATATGTAAGGGCCGAGTAGAAAATCGAAAAATTAGAAGTACGAATGTAATCAGTCTTGAAAAAATTTTTAAGGTTAGGTATAGCCAATTGTACTTTAAGTTTATCATTGGTGTAGGCCATACCATAATCGCCATCCAAAAAGAATTCCCTATTGTTATAATTACTTACTGAGGGGTCCCCTTCGTTCCCCACAATATCTTCGGTGCGTATCCTTTGTGTTAACATGCCTACTGAAAGACCAAAGTGTAATTGCTGGTCTTCTTTAAGGGGTAAATGATAAGCGAGCGTTGCTACAGTTCGCAAGGAATTCATTAGCCCTTCCTTTTCTTTTGTTAAATTTAGTCCCAGTCCAACCTTTCCTGTCTTTATAACTCCGGTAAATACCTGACTGACCGGGGCTCCGGGCACATCATTCCACTGCACCCTATTACTCAAATCAAATCTATATCCTGAATCTATACCCGCAGAAGAAGGATTTCCCAGATATTGATTATGAAAATACTGTGCGCCAAGTGGATAAAGCTGTGACCATGCCTGATTGGCACCGGAACAGCTGATCAGTACAATAAGGAATATCGATTTTAAAATTTGCTCTATGCCTCTGATCACTTTTATATAAAATATACTAAAAAGCACAATGCAAAAAGAGTGCTAAAAATCAGAGAATAGTGTTTAATCCCTGACAATGGTGATATAACCTTTTAATTTCTTCAATCCTAAGCCGAAATCGACATAATAATAATACGTGCCCTCTGCCAGATAGCTACCATTTAGGGTAGCATCCCAGGTATTTGTGTATCCTTTTTTATAAAATATTAATCTTCCTGCTTTATCATATACCCTAACTTCATTGTCAGGATACATATCAATATTTTCAATTATCCAGGTATCATTTATACCATCACCATTTGGTGACATGATATTGGCAGGCTGAAGTGTAATAAAATCCTCAATTACATTTAATGCAATGCTTAGAACTGCGGTACATCCAAAGGAATTTGTTACGGTTACCTGGTAGCTTTTATTTTCTGCAGGTCTGACAATTAACTTATCCGTATTCTGCCCGCTGATGATGCCGGCAGCATTCGCCCAAGCGTAGCTATTTCCTCCACTTGCAATAAGTTCAACCGTTTGGCCCTTACTGATTGACACCCCTACTGCCGAACTAATGTTTGCAGTAACAGCCGGATTGACGGTTATTGTAAACGTACTGATTAAAGAATTCTTACCCCCATTAGCGGTCCCACCATTATCTGTTAATATCAGAGTTATATTCGCAATTCCACTCAGTCCGTCTTTCAGTGTATAGTCCAATGCGGCATTGGAACCATTAACAGCACTGACATTTAAAGTATTGAAAAGGTTAATATTATCGGTACTTACTGTAATCGACACATTCTGACCCGGCTCCGGACCCGGACTAATTCCGTTAAGGTTAAGTACCTGGGGCGACGGAGTACTGCAAATAACCATATTAGCTGTCGCAGCAATTGTAGGAGGCTGGTTAACATGAATTACATTAACGGACAACACTCTATCTTCTGATAAGCCATTTTGGTCTGTAGCACGTACCCTGATACTGAAGGTTTTGTCATGAGTGATATTAAAAAGCCGGGCAATACGAATCTCATTACCGGATATTTCAAAAAGAGAATTATCTGTACTTCCAGCACCGGGAACAAGGCTGAATGAATAAACAGCTCCCTGATTAATGGAACTCGCACTTAAAGTACCAACCAGAGTACCTATTGTACTATTTCCATAAACCTGCAATGGAACCCAATTCAAACTAATTACAGAATTCTCTGTGCTCACAAGAATGTCAACAAGTGCATTATTGCTGCATGAATTACTGTATTTAACCGAATAGCTTATCGTTACTTTTCCATTTGATTTCCCTGAAACCAAACCAGAGACAGGATCTACTGATGCAATTGTGGCATTACTACTACTCCAGACACCTCCCTGTGCAGATGCAGAAAGCTGAATTGTTTTATTTACATAGACTTCCTGGAGGCCACTGATGATTGGAATTTCAGGCAAATCATTAATTTTGATTTGGATAGGATAAGCCGGTGCAGAGCAAGTGCTGTTCTTAATGAATAATGAACCTGTATAAATAGCTGCAGGGGCATTTACGGGAATATTAACAGCAAAAGAACCCAGAGGAAAGCTTGTACCAGGATCTACATTAACAAAACCAGCTGACAAAGCCGGCTGGTCCCAAATTATACTGTAACTATTTGGAGCAGCACTTGCTGATGTAAATGAAATGTCTGCATTAAGAGTCCCTTTGCAAACCGTCGGCATCTGGCCAAGGACGAGTGAAGGCAAGGCATTTATTTTGATATCAAAAGCATACGAAATACTGCTTTTATAAGCATTTTTAACAATTATTGTCCCCGAATAAGTTGAGGAAGCTGCCTGCGCCGGAATTGTAATATTTATTGATGATGCAGTCAAGGCTGCATTTGTTATTGAATTAAATCCCGCAAGCAATGCAGCAGCATTCCAGCTAATACTGTAAAATTCAGGTGAACCGCTTGTTGAGGAATATGGCAGATTAATGGCCGTAATTCCCTTACATCCCGAAGGTGAAGGACCCAATGCAATTGTTGGTCTTGACATTTCCTTCAGATTTATCTTAACAACCTGATTGTCGCTGATATTCAGACCATCAGTCACTGATAAATTCAAATTAAAAGCCTGAATCAACTCGTATTGCAATGATGCCTGAGTTAGGACACTTAGAATACCTGTTGTCGGATTAATTGTAAAAGCATTTCCCGAATTGCCTGAAATTATGGTCCAATTTTGTAAAACCGTACCTGCATCATTGTCACTTGCTTGAACGGAACCAACAATTGTATTATTAGGACTGCTTTCTTGTATCTCAAATACCTGATTCTGGCTGATTAAGGGCTTATTATCATTAAGATCTGTAATGCTTATACTGATTGTTTGATCGGCAAAATTGGCACCATCACTGGCCCGTACCTTTACAACATAAACATTATTGGCATCTGCATCGGCAGGAGCTTCAAAATCAGGAGCAGAAATAAAACTTAATACCCCGCTACTGCTGTTGATACTGAATTTCGTCGCATCTGGACCTCCATTAATACTATAAACCGGGCTTGTATTATCAGCATCTGTAGCCACAACTGTGGTAACCAGGGTGCTGTTTTCAGGAAGTGAAATTGAAGCTGTTGCTCCACCACCATTGGAACTGATCAGCGGACTGTTATCATTGGCATTGAGAATTATTACAGTAATTGTTTGTTCAATGTTATTTGTACCATCACTTGCCCTGACTGTGACGATGTAGGTATTGTTAGCGTCTGCATCGGCAGGAGCTTCAAAATCAGGAGCAGAAATAAAACTTAATACCCCGGTACTGCTGTTTATGGTAAATTTCGCCGCATCTGCCCCACCATTTAAACTATATACTGGCGTAGTGGTATCAGCATCAGTTGCAACAACGGTGGTAACTATGCTGCTATTCTCAGGTAATGATATTTCAGCAGTTGCCCCGCCACCATTTGAAGTAATAAGCGGACTAAACTCATTGACATTGAGAATGGTTACATTGATTGTTTGATCGGCAAAATTGGTGCCATCACTGGCCCTGACAGTGACAACATAAACATTATTGGCATCCGCATCTGCAGGCGCCTCAAAATCAGGAGCTGCAATAAAACTTAATACTCCAGTACTATTGTTGATGCTGAATTTCGCGGCATCTGCCCCACCGCTGAGGCTATAGCTAAGCGTAGTAACTACGTCGGCATCAGTGGCAGTAATGGTAGATACCGACGTTCCATTTTCAGATATTGAAAGGCTTGCAGAAACTCCGCCCCCATTGGAAGTAATAACCGGACTGAAATCATTCGCGATTTCACCAATAACAAAATCACTAAGAGAGCTGATTCCGTTTGCCTGAATCGATGAAGTTGTTGCACCTGATACAGCAGGCCTTATCCATACAGCACCGGAGTACTTCGCAAGCCGCAGATTACCAGGAATAATGCCCGCATCATTATCTGCGGTATTCCAGTTGAAGTTTAGATCTGCAGTAGTAAAGCTTACTCCACTATTTGTTAAAGTCCAGTAACGATTAATGCTTTTATCTGCTTTTATCCCTGAACCAGATATATTGGGATGATCCGTTGCAATACTGCTTCCAAGAATATTTCCTGCAACAGTTAAACCTGAGAATGTAAGTGTAAGCGGTGAATAATAATTCAGATCCCCTATTTCAAAAATTCCAGGATCAGTATTTGAAAAATTTCTTTGCAAATTTCCATTTACCCAGCCAGTGCCCTGTCCGGCACCTGTTATTGTTGCTCCTGAATTTAATATTAGTTTATTGCTGCCTGTAATTAATTTACCCGCACTAAAGAGGAGATTCGTTGTCAGACCCACATCTGCATTAAGTGAAACCCCATTGCTATTATTTATTGTCAGATTATTGAGGTCCGATACACTCGAAGGAATAGTTATGCCTAAAGTGCTCCCTCCAAATACTAGAGATGAAGTTGTATTCCCGGATAAACTGTTCGGTGTTCCTGCAATTGCAGGTCCATTTAAAGTCAGGATATTGGCACCAATACTCATAGTTCCTGTGTTTAAACTCAGGGTTTTAGTCACTGTAACATTCCCTGAAAGCGTCTGATTTCCGGAAGTATTACTCATTGTAAGGTTATTATAAACCAGAGGACTTACGGACTGACCGCCACCTGCAGCAGTGTATTCCACGGTTGAGGCTGTTCCTAATACAATGGCAGGTGAATTTGCTGAGTTAATTGCGGCACTTACAGATCCGGAAAATCCGGAAGTATTCGAAGTTTTGAACAAACCATTCACAGTAATAGTGGCTAAGGTAGCCGGAGAAATCACTGTGTTACCTGCATTAATAACAGAACCCTCATAGATTGTTAAATCCTGCGAATTATTCAGGGCAATATTAAAATCACCTGTATCAAACAAGCTTCCTGTATTGGTATCCCCTACAAACAAATTTCCCATTAAATTTGTCGTAGTAATAGGTGCGCTAAGACTTGCACCAGCTGTACTGGTATTGTTAATTCTCAAATTATTGTAAGCTCCGGAACTGAAAAAATTAATGGTTTGTGGGTCAGTATCAAGATAATTAATAATACTTCCTGAACTTCCTGCAGTTAAGGTGGAGGAAAGCGCAGGAACCGTTAATGCTCCCTTTAATTTCAGCACGGCAGCACCACCCGACATATCAATTACCTTGGTTGCAGCGGCCGAAGCGATGAAAGTAATCCCGCCATTTGCATTTAAAGTACCAGTTGTAAGGGCAATTCGACCTATTCTGGATGCAATAACATTGGCACCGGCTAAGGTAATCAAACCCGAAACAGTAGCCGAACCGGCGTTAATGATCCAGGAATTATTTCTTACGCTAGTGGTCGGCTGCCCTATATTCACATCACCATTCACTAGGAGTGCCGCTGTTCCCCCGTGGGTAAATGAACTATTTACACTCAAAGAAACCAGATTTAAGCCAGTTGATGTATTTGAATTATTCAAGGTGATTGTAGCACCATTGGCGATACTGATTATTGGAAAATCCGTTGAGCTTGTTCCATCTATTGTTTTTGATATACCGGTAAAAGAAACTGTAGCTGCACCTCCAGAAAAAATACCACCGTTATTCGTCCAATCACCCCCAACAGATAGGGTTGTTGTACCTCCTGATAAACTTAAAGTCTGTCCGTTATTATTGAGTAAAATATTAAAAAAAGTTTGAGTCAGGGCAGTACCATTAATATTTTGAGGACCCGTGGTATTATTAAAATTGACAGTACTGTTGATTGAAGTGAAAGTTCCACCGTTGTTCGTCCAGTTTCCTGCAATATTATGAGTAAAGGCACCACCTGTAAAAACAGTTCCGGTTCCGAGAATCACATTAGCTCCAACGGTTATAGAAGCAAGAGCTGTTGCAGAAGCAGTACCAGAGAAGGTGAAATTACCCAATATGTTGAGGGCAATAGCAGGTAAAGTTTTTGCCCCACTTCCACTCAATGTCAAAGCACCGAAATCTCCCAGACCGCCATTCACCGTCTGAGCACCTGCACCGGAGAAATCTAAGGTCAAACTGTTTAGTGTATTAGTAGAAAATTTATACTGGTTCAGGTAATCGGCTGTTGCTGCAATTCGGGTAATCCGTATAGTACCATTTCCACTGATTGTACCAACAGCACCTGCATTATTTATTACGACTGCTGCACCCGGAATTAATAAGCTGCCAGTACCATTCATGTTTAATGTACCTGCAATATTGGTATTGGTATTAACCGAAACGGCTGCAACCGTATTTGAAACAGTCAGATTATTAAAGCTTGTGGTAGAACTACCGGCAATTGCCTGGGCAAGAATCCCATCGAGGTTTACAGTCCCGTTACTATGTACAAATGTTGAATTATTTGTCCAGTTCCCCCTGGCATTAAGCATGGTTCCGGAAGTGAAAGTTCCGGCTGTTAAGGTTAGAAAACCATTAATATCCAGGGTATTTGTAAAGGTAAAATCACCCTGAGTTTGTGTGAAATTATTCACGGTCAGCGTTGTATTACTGCCGCCTACACTCAAAAGAGTCAAAGCTGTTTTATTAACAATAACATTGTAGAAGGTTTGACTTAATACAGTACCATTAATCAATTGAGCACCCGTTCCTGTAAAGTTCAGGGTGTTAGTGCCCGGTGCAAAACTGCCTCCATTATTTGTCCAGTCGCCCCTGGATGTCAAATTAGTCCCTGAAGTTAGATTTCCGGCTGTAAGTAGTGCATTTCCATTTATTGTAAAAGCAGCGGGTGCAGTAAAATCACCCAGAGTTATGGTTAGATCATTTACTGTAAGTGTAGTAGTACTTCCACCTGTATTTAACAAACTACCTCCACTCTTATTCACAATTAAATCATAAAAGGTCTGAGAAGTTGAGGTGCCATTTATTGTTTGTGCTCCCCCTCCATTAAAATTAACCGTGTTGGTACCAGGGGTAAATATTGCAGCTGTTGCTTTAGTCCAGTCGCCTGCAATGTTTGTTGTTGTACCGGCTGTAAATGTGCCTGCAGTGAAGACCGCATTGCCATTAATAGTGAGAGTTGCGGGAGGAGTGAAATTCCCAAGTGTTTGGGTAAAATTGTTCACATTGAGCGTAATAATACTTCCTCCGGTGCTCAATACATTAGCGGCAGTCTTGTTTAAAATGAGATTATAGAAACTTTCGGTGGTATTGGTACTTGTGATTGCAGAAGTTGTTGAAGTGAAAGTTACCTGACCATTATTGTGAGCAAAACTGCCACTATTGTTCCATTCACCTGATATTGTCATCGCTGCAGGACCAGTAAGTGTACTGCCTGAATTGATAGTTATATTTCGAAAAGTAATCGGAACGGCTCCGGCAATTGCCTGAGTAGTACCATTAAAGGTGACTGTTCCTAGCCCTGCTGTAAAGACTCCACCGTTGTTTGTCATGTTACCGCCAATGAATAAAGAAGTACCGGCGGTCAGAGTACCACTTGATAAAGTTAAATTGCCATTGATATTTAAGGTAGCCGGAACAGTTAATACCCCTGTTTTGTTGACATGCAAATGGTGGAAAGTCTGGTTCACATCTGTTCCGTTTATTGCCTGAGCAACGGCACCTGTGAATGTGACAGTCCCTGCCCTTTGTAAAAAAGTTCCGCCATTATTGGTCCAGTTAAGCCCAAGTGAAATATCATAGTTTCCACTATTGCTTGCATCCAGAATAGCACCTGAGCTTATAGTTAGTGTATTTTGTAAAATAAGGTTGCCACCGGCAGTTGCACCGACTGTATTGGTGATATTTAGATAACCATAACCGGGTGCCGCAACCGGGTAAATAACCTGAGCTTTAGCACCTGAATAGGTAATTACACTGGCTGCTCCCAATGTAACCGTAGCAAAACCTGTTGGGAAAGCACCTTCTAATTGAAAAATAGCAGATGCAGAATTAGCTACCGAAAAAGTACCCCCGTTACCATTACTGGTAAAGAGACCAATATCCAGAGTACCTGCTGTAATGGTAAGATCATTTGCAATAGAAGTATTGGTCAACAGAGTAGTCTTACCCGCCAATCCGTTCTCAATCAGGTTATAAAATGTAGTACTATTTGCTCCTCCAAGAGTTTGTGGGGTAGTTCTTGTAAAGGTTACGGTACCACTATTATGCACAAAAGCACCATCATTTATCCAGTTTCCGGCAATACTTATTATTCCTGAGGAAGCTGTGAGTGTACTTGTTGGATTTATTGTGAAATGATTAAAGTTATGATTTGATGAACCAGTAATCGCCTGAGCAGTTCCATTAAAATTTACTGTTCCTGCACCGGGAGTAAACGTTCCGCCATTATTAGTCCAGTTACCGGTAGCATTAATCGTTGTTCCGGCAGTTAGGATGCCTGCAGTTAATAAAGTGTTGCCATTAATATTAAAAATTGCAGGTGGAGTAAATGATCCTAATGTATTTGTATAATCATTTACAGTAATTGAAGTTGTGCTTCCTGTAATTGTCAGAGCCAGTGATTTATTGACTACCAGATCGTGAAAAACCTGACTTACTACTGTACCACCAATTGTTTGAGCAACAGTGCCAGTGAATGATAAAGTGCCACTGTTATGACTGAAGGAAGCACTATTTGAAAAATTCCCCTTTAAGTTCAGGTTCCCTGAAGTAGATAACAAAGTCCCTGCACTTATCGTAAGGCTGCTTATTGTCACATCATTGGAACCAAAACTAAGTGTCCCATTTCCCGCTTTTGTTAAACTAAATGTACTACCTGAAACAATACCACCAACAGTCAGATTATTCGCTGCTATAGTTGCTACAATACTTGCGCCCAGTGTAACAGCGCCTGTACCCAGGTTTAAGTCATTAGCTCCAGTAAAAGTAAAGCTGCCATTCCAGGCCATCGGATAATACAGCGTGTTAATACTACTCCCTGAAGTGTTGTTTATTGTACCTGCCGTAATGGTAAAAGTTCCATCAACTGTACCCAATGCCTGTGAATGATTGATATTAAGGATCCCAGCACTTAAGGTTGCACCCCCGGTAAAGGTATTTGCTGAACTCAGTGTCCAGGTTCCTGCTCCGATTTTTGTCAGGGTACCCGCTCCGGTTCCAATAATACTTGACATTGTCCCGATTCCGGCTCCCCCTAAAGTCAGTCCAAATCCCGATCCAGTTATGGTGCCTGGATTAGTAATGTTCAGTTCTCTGGCTGCAGTAGTTGCTACGATGCTGGATGCAGACTCAAGTGTAATCAGGCCCGAATAATCTGCGCTCAGTGTCGCTGAACCATTGATCAGCGCTCCTGCAGCAGCAATACCTGTACCATTCAAGGCAAGTGGTTCTGATGTAGAAAGTGTAATACCATTCACATTCAAAACCGCTCCGGTATTTACTCTGGTTCCTCCGTCTATGGTACCTAATGGTGAATTTGTACCGTCACCTGCAGCACCCAAAGCAATAGTACCTGTATTGATTGTTGTTAAACCTGTGTAAGTACTTAATCCTGAAACCGTAAATATCAAAGTTCCTGCCTTTGTCAGGTTTAGTGTTCCTGAGCCATTCTGTATAATTCCTGAAAAAACTGTACTGGTATTATTTCCACCAGTGGTCAGTGTCACACTTCCTGCCTGACTGCTGGTAACCGTTCCTGCACCAGCCAGAGAACCTATGGTTGCATTAAAGCCATTGAGGTCAAGGGTTGAAGTCACAGTAACAGCACTGCTATTTGAAATTCCAGCATTGTTGGCTCCAACTTTTAGAGTACCCACACTGATTGTCGTGACTCCCGTATAGGTACTGGCCCCGGAAAGCGTCCAGGATCCTGTTCCTGTTTTAACTACTGTTCCGGCTCCGGTACCTATAATACTTGATATGCTTCCGTTTCCTGAACCACTTAAAGTAAGTGCAAATGCTCCTGTAATCGTTCCCAGATTGGTCAGGTTAAGATCTCCTGCGCTGGTAGCAATGCTTGTGGCCGCACCAATGGTGACCAAGCCACTGTAATCAACTGCTGTGGCCGAACTATTGGTCAGTGCTCCGCCGGCACTTATTCCGGTACTTCTAAGGGTTATGGCCTCAGCCGTTGCCAGTGTGAATCCATTCAGGTCAAGTGCTCCCGCTGTGATATTAACACCGTTATCTACAGTCCCCAAAGGCCCATTTGTTGCATTCCCTGCAGTACCCAGCCTGAGGGTCCCAGCACTTATAGTAGTTAAACCTGTAAACTCATTATCCGCTAAAAGCGTCCAAATTCCTGTTCCAATTTTGGTTAAGGTACCCGAACCGGTATTGATTAAACTTTGCATTGTTCCATTTCCTGTTCCTCCAAGCGTCAGGCCGAAACCCGAACCGGTAATGGTTCCTGTATTGATTACCATACCTCCAGCCGCTGTTACAATACTCGCAGCAGATCCTAGTGAGATGGAGCCAGTATATGTAGAACTTAGAGTAGTTGAAGTATTATTCAGGGCGCCAGCAGATGCAATACCTGTTCCGTTTAAGGTAAGTGATTCAAGGGTCGAAAGACTAAACCCGGCAAGATTTAATGCTGCACCAGTATTAACTGTTGTTCCTGAAGCAATAGTACCCAATGGCGAGTTTGTGCCGTTTCCTGCAGCACCCAAAGTAAGTGTTCCGGCGCTTACTGTCGTAACTCCGGTATAGGAATTAAGTCCCGAAAGGACCATAATACCTGTTCCTGCTTTAGTTAAATCTAAAGTTCCGGCTCCGTCCTGAATTATACCAGAGAATGTTGTGGTTGTAGTATTATTCCCTCCTGTGGTCAAAACCAGTGCACCAGCAGCTGTGCTGGTCACTGTTCCAGCGCCTGCCAAAGAGCCTATAGTCTCAGAAAAACCATTTAAATCGAGAGTTCCTGTAACAGAAACAGAATGCGCGGAAATATCAGACAAAACATTGGCAGCTCCCAGTTGAATTGTGCCGGCACTGATTGTCGTGGCGCCGGTATAGGTATTGGCAGTATTTAATGTTAATGTCCCTGACCCGGATTTTGTTAGTGCTATGGTTCTTATTCCATTTTGAATGATCCCTGAAAAGCTGGTACTTGTATTATCTGATCCAATAGTTAATACCCTGTTGGCAGCTCCATCACTGGTGATTGTGCTGCTACCTTCCAGACTTCCAACTGTGGTTGCTCCATCCAGATTAAGTGTACCTGATGTTAATGTCAAACGTCCTGTAGCTGAGGTTGTACCTGAGAAAGTGGTCACTCCTGAAGCTTTATTGATGACAATATTACGATAAGCGGTTCCTCTAATCAATTGCGAACCGGTACCATTCAAAGTTAGTGTACTGGTGCCGGCTGTGAATGTCCCTGTTCCGGTAAAATCCCCACCCAAATTAATTATTGAATTACCGGTACACGTTAAGGCATTTTCGGTAGTAGCTCCGGGCATAGCGATCGTACCGCTTACAGTCAGCGATCCCGTAGTAATTGTTAAATTATTATCTCTGGTAGATGTACTTGTATTGACAAAATTCAGATTAGCACAGCTTACTATACCGCTTCCTATGGCGATGGTTTGAACCCGGGAATCAATAGAAGGATCAGAGTATGAAATATCACCCGTCACATCCAAAGTGAAAGCACCTGAAATGTTTAGAGCACTGTTTACTGAATTAGAAACAAAACTTATGGAACTGCACACTGCTCCGGTAGCATTTATTGTAACTGTAATGCCTGAATTGATGCTTACAGTTTCAGCGGCAGAAGGCACTGCTTCACCTCCCCAGGTGGCAATGTCATGCCAGTTACCGCTAACACTTGCTATACGCTGTGCAAATAAATCAGTTCCTGCAAAAAGCAAAAAAAATGCCAATACTGTAAATTGAGAAATTACATTCACATTTTTACTAAACAGACATTGTTTTTCGCACATAGAAATTTATTTGCGACCATAGGCAATATTATAAAGCAAAGGTCAAGCCATAAAAAATGTTGCTATTACCCCGTTAAAACCGTCGAGAGAGGCATTTAAATTAAAAACTGTTGATGACGGGGTAAATATTACCCGAAATGGGCATATTTTTCTACAATAGCGCATTAATTCATCTATTTTGCATTAATACAATTTTAACAATAAGTTAATTAATTGATTTGCAGAATTAATCGTGTATAAAGCTATTTTTTATGCATATCTTGACTCGAGAAGCAATAATCAGGTGCTTTATCAAAGAAAGTATACATATTGACAACGCTTAATTTATAGCAATGGAAACAAATTACTTCATCATAGCATTGGCTTTGATAGTGGCGTTAATCGTCCTTTTCCTACTAATCTGGAAGAACCGAAAAGACCAAAAAGCATTTGAACAGAAAATGAATCAGCAAAGTATTGATCCTGAGCAACATAAGGAAGAAAGAATTTAAGTATCTTTGAGCATTATCAGTTTTTAAAATTCTTGTATTCCTGATTATAAGCGTTTGCTTTTGTAATAATCTCTTTGATTATATCCTCAAGTTCATAGGCAGATTGATACAGATAATCATACATTTCTATTTTCAGACTTTCCGAAACTTCCGGGGTTTTGATCAGATCAACTAAACCCATAAGGCGTGCTATTGGTGCCCTTACAACATGCGATTGAATCCATGAAATCTCACTCAGTCTTATGTTTTGGCCTTCAATTTTATTGACGTAATTAATTTGATCTGTAACATTTTGAGCGAGTATTAACTTTGCATCAAGCCCCTGATAATTGATAAATGAACTTTGAATTTCAACATATATAATTTCTCCATTTTTTTTCTGATGCCTGAATCTGTTCCGGAACGGATAGTCCGGGCTACCTTTCGGCAAACGGAGTGCAGCATTTAAAATCGGAATATCTTCCTCAGGTCGTATTTGTTCAAGAGTCATAGATAAAAATTCCTCAAGGCTATAGCCATATTGTTCAATTGCCGCCTGATTAACATTGAGAAATTTAAGAGTTCCAATCTGGAAGACCCACATTGGCTGCGGATTTAAGTGGAACAGATCACTATACCTTTTTTCAGATTTTTCAAGTTCGAATAATGATTTCCTGCGTTCAATGTTATATACAATGCTTTTATAAAGAGATAGTGCATTTAGATCATCCTTGAGAAGGTAATCATACACTCCCATAGTTAAGGATTTTACACTAAAATTAAAATCTGTAAAACCTGTGAGTACAATAATTGGGGTACCCATACATATTTTCAGTATCGCCTGAATTAAATCAATCCTCTCCATATCTGGCAGGCTAAGATCAAGTAAAATCAGATCGAAACGCTTACAATCCTTTTCTCTGAAAAGGCTTTTTACTTCTTTAAAGCTTCCTGCCTGCGAAATCAAAGGAACAGAAATATATTCTTTGATATAGTCTTGAATCAGGAAATAGTCG
Organism: Daejeonella sp.; assembly: GCF_030695525.1. GTDB lineage: Bacteria > Bacteroidota > Bacteroidia > Sphingobacteriales > Sphingobacteriaceae > Daejeonella. The sequence continues at coordinate 121,991 of NZ_JAUYSS010000058.1, forward strand.
CCCGGATTATCTTCAACAATCAAAAAATTATATGGATGGTTATCCTTAGGTCGGGGCATTTCTATCGCTTAGGAAGTTGAACTATATTAATCCAAAAATCTTCAATTTTTGTAAAATAATTCCTGCAGAATGATAGACTAAGCAATTTTCAGGGATTTAGGTATTGTAAAGTAAAATGTACTTCCTTTTCCTTCAGTAGATTCGACCCATATTTTTCCTCCCATATTATCTAGAAGTTTTCGACAAATTGCCAGTCCCATACCTGTACCTGAATACTCGTCCTTATTGTGAAGCCTTTGAAAAATAATGAATATTTTATCAAAATAATCCTCCGAAATGCCAATCCCATTATCTTTAACTGAAAAACGTATCTCATCTTCAGATTCCTCAGCATTAAGTTCAATTATTGGATTTGATTCTTTAGAACTGTATTTAAGGCTATTGGAAATTAAATTTTGAAGTAATTGCCTGATGGCTGCCTTTGGTGCATTAATTATTGGTAAGCTATGAACCCTTAATTCAGCTTTTTTATCCTGAATTTCTTTCCCTAATAAGAGTAATATTTCATCAATCACCTCATTTACATTGACCAGTTCGAGTGCTTGATCAAATCGGCCTGCACGCGAAAAGTCCAGCAAATCAAGTATAATCTGTCTCATTCTTTTCGCGCCATCTACTGCAAAGTGTATATACTGATGAGCCTTGTGATCAAGTTTGTCGGAATACTTTTTCTCTAATTGGGACAAAAAACCTGAAATCATTCTCAAAGGTTCCTGCAGATCATGAGAAGCAACATAGGCAAACTGTTCCAGTTCCCGGTTAGAAATAGCCAATTCTTTAACATGTATTCTCAAAATATCGTTTATTTCTTTCATTTGATCTTCATGTATTTTACGTTCCGTTATATCTTTGAAATAAACTGACAGACCTTCACCAGAGGGGTAGGCACTAATCTCATACCATTTTTTCATAGGTTCATAATAGTCTTCAAAATTAACTACCTGCCCGGTTTCAATTGCCTTTTGATAATACTGATATGATAAAGAATTCTGACTTTTAGAAAATATGTCCCATAGGTATTGATTGATCATTTGTTGCTTTTTGGGGCCCAGTAGTTTCTCGGCTTCCTTGTTCCAATACGTTACAATCCAATCCCTGTCAACAGCAAAAAAACCATCCCCAATACTTTCGAGTATCTGATTACGCTCATCAAAGGCCAGTTGCAATTCATTTTTAGCTTTCACCCGCTCAGAGATATCAATCCCTACGCATTGAATCTCCAAAGGTTGATTCTCAGCTCCGGTCAAACAGATAAAATCCCATAAAGTCGTAATGATTTTCCCTTTTACCTGTGATGGTTTATCAAGTTCAACCTGAAAGACTTTATTGGGATGTTTAAAACACTTCTCGACGACTTCATAAACTCGCGGGTGGTGGTAATCCATAACTGCATTCATCGAAGGCTGTCCCAACATATCTGAGTCAGGATACAGCCATCCAAATTCCTGATGGTATTTATTATTGCAATAAGATAAATTACCCTCCAGATCTGTCCTGAACATAAAATTGGTTTGTGATTCAATAATACCGCGGTAGCGGGATTCACTAACCATCAATCTTTCCATAGCAAGATGAGACTCGGTAATATCTTGTGTAGTACCTTCAAAAACAAGAATCTTTCCGTTTTCGTCCCTGATCAAATTTCCTTTAGCATGAATCCACTTTATAGACCCATCGGGCAAGAGGATACGGTGACGGATATCATGATCTCCTTCTCCATTCAAAGCCTTTTTCCTACTTGCAAGAAATGCCTTACGATCTTCATGATGAATACTGCTTATCAGATAATCATAATCTAATTTCACCTTAGACTTATCGAGACCCCATATCTCATATAGTTCGTCCGACCAGTATAAAAATTTTGTATCGGGAACCGATTGCCAATAGCCAACACGTGCAATTTTCTGTGCAGTCAACAATTTAGTTTCATTTTCCTTAAGCTGTTGAAACATCCTGTCTTTCTCAGTAATGTCATTATGTACTACCATCATACAGGCACGCCCCATATAATCAAAACGATGTCCGGAAACCTCTGACTTGATCAAATCTCCATTTACTTTGATTTGCCAAAAAGTGCCAAAAGAAATTGTACCTCTATTAGCCTCAACACCTGCATGCGCTGAAATAACTTTCTCTGACTCCTGTTTGGTGTATAAGTCCATGATAGACATACTAAGTATTCTCTTTAGAGAATATCCATAATGCATCAGAGCTGTATCATTACAATCAAGGATCCGGAAACTATTCAAATCATAAATAAACTGTGGAAGAGGGCTCGACTGAAACAGTAATTTATATTTTTCTTCTGATTCCTGCAGCCGTTTTAAGATTATCTTTTTGTCGGTAACATCGGTTATCGTTACAAAAACGCCGATCACTTTATTGAATTCATCAAGGGCAGATTTATAGTGAAGCGAGAAAACAACCTTATCCGTACCCTGGAGCGGAATAACCAGTTCCGACTCCTCCTCTTTCCCCATTAATACCCTCTGATATCTTTCAAATACTTCTGTAACCCTGCCGGGAGCAACATAATCCATAATGGATTTGTCCTTTTCAACCTCCCGCCCAAAATATTTTTTGTATAATCGGTTAAATTGTTGATTAAACGATACAATTTTCAGTTCTGTATTTAATAAAACGAAACTTTCTTCAGAATTGTTCATCAGAAGATTCATTTCAATTTCAGATTGACGCTTTTCTGTTACATCCCTGAAATTATCCACAATTCCATTAATTTCGGGATCATGCAAAAGATTAGTTATTGTGGCTTCGAGCCATCGCCAGGAACCATCTTTATGTTTTGCCCTGGATGTGTGTCCGGCAATAGGAATTCCGGGTTTATTCATACATTCCTGCATCTTTTTAACTACTCCCTGCCGATCGTCAGAATGCAAAAGTTCAAACAAATTTAATTTCAGGGCCTCTTCTTCAGAATAACCCAAAATGTTCTTTACAGTGGGCGAAACATAAGTGGGTGTACCCATTACATCCAGAATAACAATGGCATCTGCACCATTTTCAACCAAACTACGATAGCGGCGCTCTTTAACTTTTAACTCTGCTTCTGTTCTTTTTATATCAGTAACATCTTTAGCAACGCAATACAATCTGGCAGATGGAGTATCCCATCTAACTGACCATAACAGATTAATAATTGTTCCGTCCTTTCTGATATAACGATTCTCGAAATTGGATATTTCGATTCCTCTGATAATCTCCTCAGCCGCCCTAACCGTAAGGGCAATATCTTCTGGATGTACAAAATCTAAAGCTCTGATGCCCTTAAGTTCAGAAGGTTTATATCCTAAAATCTGAGTTGAGGCAGCACTAATATCAAGAAACTCTCCAGACTCGTTCATCGTACAAATAATGTCAGGCGAAGAGTCCATAATAGCTTGAAATGCTGCTACTGCCTCCTTATATGCTCTTAAATTTTCGGTTTCTGAGGTAATGTCCCTGCTATAACAGGCCACACCAAACTGCTTGTTATTGTCATCTTTGATAGGTGAAAATGAAACTATTGTATAAATCCTTTCACCACTAACCGGATCTGAACTTTCTCGATTTACCTTGAACTCATTTCCATTAAATGCCTTTAAATAGAGTTTATTCCATTCTGAGACCAGCTGATCACCAAATGCCCTATTAAGTAAAGAATCGCCCTCCTTAACTTCTTTACCTGTCTTCAACACAAATGACCGGATAAATGCCTGATTAGCTGCAATTAATCTGCAATCCATATCCACAGACCAGATCAGGTCTGAAGAAGAATTAATAAGAGCTTCCTGGTTAATTTTAGTGCGTTCAATTTCATAGGCCTGATTTGCAACTTCAGAAAGAATGGTTTCAAAAAGCTCATATTTTAGTTTGAGTCCTTTTCCATTGTCGTTTAATTCACTCTCAGGCAAAATCCCTGTATCAGAACCAGTTTGCTTATGCCAATACTGTAAAATATATAAATCAGTACTTCCCTTTGAAGATAAAGGAATATGTTCCAGTCGAAAGTGTTCTCCAAGAACGGATAAATCATCTATCTGTTCTTTATGCAGATTTTTAAATTGCTTGTTTTGAAGTACTTTAGAGTTTGATTTAAATAAATTATCAATTTGCCTGGCCTCTTTTTCCTTGAGTCCCATTTTGGCGTATACTATAGATGGGGATTTATCAGATATTTCGACTTCTAATAAGTGGAATTGCTCCACAAAAGAAGTACTGCATCGAAGTATATTAAGCCCTGAACTATCCTGTCCTATTAGCAAAGCAGGAATCGGGTTGGATTTAATAACTTCGAATAATATGGATTTGTTCATATCATATTAAATATAGCATAAATTAATAGCGGTTCTTAAACAAAAAGGTAAAAGGTAAAACCCCATAATGAATGTAAAGTAGAAAATGAGGTTTTCAGAAATTCCTGGATTTGTCCATTTGCGATGTTAGCAATTTTTCGTCAGGTACCCTCCATTTTATTGAAATAATAAAACAAAGATGAACCAGAAATTCTATGTGTAGGAAAACAGAAAGGCAAGGTTCTACTTTTAAGCATTAATCAAATTGCCTGAATTTTCATAAATTGCAACAGTATAATTCATATTAATACCAGCCTCTCAAACATCACCTGAATTTTAACGTTAAAAATCTGATGGAGCATAGCAACATAGAATTTCATCCGGCAAAAAAAATGTCCTTAACAGAAATTAATTACTCCCTGGTACTAAGAGGAATACTTTGCTTAATCGTTTTATTTTCTCTCAGTACGATCAAAATTTCAGCCCAGGAAACCGAAAGTTCAGATGAACTTTTTATAAAAGCCAGAAAACTTGCTTTCGACGACAAAAATTATATTAAAGCAATAGCTTTAACCAAACAGGCCTTAATACAGAGTCCGGACTATGCCGATATCAGAATATTTTTAGGCCGCTTGTATACCTGGACAGACAAGCCAGACAGTGCGAGAATTGAATTTAAAAAAGTACTCGAAAAGAACCAGGGCTATGAAGACCTTTATCTCGCCTATGGTTCAATGGAATACTGGAACAAAAATCCTGAGGAGGCCTTTAAAATAGTTTCTGAGGGAATAAGATACAATGAAAAATCAGAAAGCCTGTTATTACTCGGCGCGAAAATATTTCTGGATCTAAAGAAATTTGAGGAGGCGAACCTCACACTAAGACATCTCCTGAAGCTTTATCCAAATTCAACTCAGGCACGTGCACTGGCTGGCACACTAGGGAATATTGGATCCAAAAACAGAATTGGCTTTAGTTATGATTATGTATATTTCGATAAACAATTTGATGACCCCTGGCATTTAGGGAGTATTGATTACAGCAGGCAAACAGGAATTGGTCCCTTAACTGCAAGAGTAAATTTTGCTAACAGGTTTAAGACCAATGGCACACAGTTAGAACTTGATTTTTACCCAAGAATTTCCAACACGTTTTATGCCTATATGAGCGGAGGATATTCGGGCAATGTTGGCGTATTTCCGGAATATCGTGCAGGATTTTCATTGTATGCAAATCTGCCTTCAGCATTTGAGGCCGAAGCTGGATTCAGGATGTTGAGTTTTAATGACCAGACCTGGATCTATACGGCTTCATTAGGTAAATACCATGAAAATTTCTGGTTTAATCTAAGGACATTCCTTAGCCCATCTAGTAATGATATCTCACAGTCTGTAGCGTTCAGTACGCGCTACTACTTTGGTGGAGCCAATGATTTCCTGAGTCTAGTAGTTGGAACCGGCCTTTCGCCTGACAACCCAAGAAATAACCTGCTCTATAATAATGGCAATACCTATAAGTTGAAATCAAATAATATTTCCTTAGGATATCGCAAAAGCATTAAAACTACAAATATTCTCATCTTTAAAGCTTCCCTTGAAAACCAGCAATATTTACCGGATACAAGAGGTAATCAGCTGGAATTAGGGATTGGATATATGAAACTATTTTAAAGCTATTTTTTCGCGCCCGACAAACCTGCCCTTGTCATTTCACCCCAGGAGGATTTTTTTCTCAAAAAATCAATGTTACCCATAATTGCCGACCATACTCCAAAAGGATGTAAAATTACAGGCTCCAAAATTGCCGTTAGAAATAAACGAATCATATCCTTCGGCTCTTTATATTGATTATAGGTGCGTACCTCCATCAGAATTGCAAAAACTGAATACAAAATCCCGAAAGTATAAATCATAAGTAACAGGGACAAGAAGTTTAAAAAATTCACAAGTCCAAAAATAACTGATATGATAAAATAAATTATTCCCATGAACTCAATTATTGGTGCTAGAAATTCAAAAAAGAACCAATATGGATAGCTTAACATCCCCATTAAATGATATTTAGGATTTAAAAACATCACTTTATGAATCTTTAGTGTTTCTATTGTACCTCTGGTCCATCGGTTTCTCTGCCTTCCCAAAATTTTAAAATCTGAAGGCGCTTCTGTCCAGCAAAGGGGATCCGGTATAAAACTAACTCTGTAAGGAAGTTTCATTTCTTCCATATATCGACGCATCCTTACAACCAGTTCCATGTCCTCCCCAACTGTTTTATGGTTATAACCGCCACATTTAATCGCAATCTCTTTATCAAATGCACCAAAAGCGCCGGAGATCAGCATCAAACCACCCAAACGGCTCCAGGCCATCCTTCCGAGCAGAAATGCACGGATGTACTCTAAGGTCTGCATCCTGGGCAATAATTGATCAGGCAGATGTACCTTTATCAAGCGACCGTCAGCAATTTCACAACCATTGGCAATCCTAACCACGCCACCGGTGGCAATCACTCTGTGACTGGCAGATTCAAGAAAAGGTTTTACCAGCTTCAATATGGCATCCTGTTCAAGGATACAATCTACATCAATGCAAACTATATAATCATTTTTGGAAATATTGATTCCAACATTTAGTGCATCTGCTTTTCCCCCGTTCTCCTTATCAACTACAATCAGTTTATTATATATAGGATTCCTGCTTTTATATACTCCACGTATGGGCTTGGTACTAAGCCTCTCATCAACAAAGTGTTCTGAATTAAAGAGTTCGTAAGCCTGAATTAGTTTTTCCAGGCTGTCGTCTTTACTACCATCATTGATAATGATAACTTCCATGTTGCTATAATAAATGGAAAGCAGGGAACGCACATTTTCAATTATATTTGCCCCTTCATTATAGGCAGGTGCAAGAATGCTGATATGGGGTGAATCTGAAGAATTAGCAAGCAAACGATAATTTGTAAAACTATTCTTATTCATATACTTTTTAAGCTCTCCGATCGAAAAAAGTCCTATGAAAATGTAACCGCTAATCAGAATAACAGAAAAAGAAAGAAGAAAAGTTGTGAAAACAGTAATAATTAAATCAAGCCAATTCATGCCGCTTCCTCCTGTATTTGTGCAATAATTTGTGTAAGCGGGTATTGACTTGAAGCAGGATGGGATTGAATAGCCTCTATCCCGACCTGCCCTATTGCCGCCAGAGCCTTCGCTGAAGCAAGCTTCACCGCATCAACTTCATCCGAAAGAAGGCTTACTAAAAAGGGAATTTCAGTATCTGTACTAACCGACTCAAGTGTTCGCAGAATTGCCAATTGATTATTAGCTGTCTCAGAAAAATAAATATCTGTTAAAATTGCTGCCGACTTCTCACTAGGCAGATTTTTTAAAACTGATATCGCCTTTTGTCTGACCATTGGATTATTATGCCTTAGACAGACAACTACCTGATCAAAGAGTTCAAACCGGTGATAGTTTTTCACAAGATTTAATGCAAAAAGCACAATGGTATCATTTTTGGATTCCAGCCATACCTCAATTCCGGTAAAATGCTCTGTTGGTAAACTGGCCAATTGATCCAGTAATTTAATTTGCTGCCATTTAGTAATCGGATAAGTTGCATTATCCAGAAAACGCAGCCCTTCAAAACCATAAAATTTTAAAATGGCATTATGAGCTTCTACGCGAATTAAACCACGTTCATGATCAACAAATTCGAATATTCTGTGTTTATATTCATCCAGTTCCATTACCCCGATTTGTTGAATAGCGGATGCTATTTTATACCATGAAGAACTATTCAGCATTTTCAGAACCTGTTTATCAAAGTTTAATTGTCTGAATAGCCTTGTCAGATTATCTGAAGCGGCACCTGACATATTTAGCTTTACAGCAATTAATTTTTGAATAAGGGTTTTCCGAAAGTTAGTATTGTGCAAGTGTTTAGCCATTCCGAAAGGTAACTCAATGTTTGTCCGGGATACTATATCCAACAGTTCAGCGGTCTGATCACCATCCGGGTTATCATCTTCATGGAAGATAACTTTGTAAATCATATCATCAGTCAAAGTATTCCATCGGTCTGTTTGCTTTTGCCTCGCTCTCAGAATCCCCTGATAAATTAAGATGTATATGAATAAAACAACAATAAAAAAAGAAAACAGAATTGCAGCAATCAAAGGAAAGGGTAATCCTGAGAAAAAATCAATTTGAATATTTAAATCGGATAGCCTCAAAAGTATTATATTAAAGCCTAACTTTTTACACTATCAGCGAAGCGACGGATACGTACAGATAATTCATTCGGACTGAACGGTTTTGTAATATAATCATCGGCACCGAGCCGAAAAGCTTCTAATATAACACTTTCCTGCCCCATCCCCGATAATACAATAACCTTAATTTTATCAGGATATTTTTGCTTTACTGAACCCACGATCTCCAAACCTGTCGAATAGGGCATCATTATATCCGTAATTACCAGGTCAGGCATATACTGATCAATTAAGTCTAATGCGGCCTTACCATCACGGGCCAGGAAAATTTCATGTCCATCACGCTTCAACCGAAATTCAAGTGTTTTCAACATTAATTCATCGTCTTCAGCAATTACAATTTTCATTTCAGGCAGATATTTCCAGATGTAACTTTTGATTGTGGTCTAAAAAAGCAAAATTTAGACTCAAAAATACATTTATTTGAAGATTTTGAGCAGATTTCAGATTAAAAACAAAATAATTAAAATAATTATTGATCTAAGTATATTTACGTTCCAAATTATTATTTAATGATTCAGCCATTACCGCTTAATGAAGCGAAAAGAATTCTTAGTCTTTCAAACCTTGATGTCGATTACAGCACATTAGAAGATAATTTTAAGCATCTGATGAAACTGGCATCCAGGCTAACAGACATGGATGTTACCCTATTAAATCTGGTAGATTCCTATACTCAATGGACTATAGCACAACATGGCATTCAATTACCATCAATGCCCAGAGAGGAATGCGTATGTCAGTATACGATAGTTCAGGATCAAGGTTTCGAAATCAAAGATCTTTCTACTGATACCCGATTTGAGCAGGCTTCTTATGTTAAAAACGATCCAAAGTTACGCTATTACTATGGTGTGCCGTTAGAAATGAGCAATGGGGTAAATATTGGTTCTCTTTGTGTGATGAATCGAGAAATAAAAATTCTCAGTAATGATAAAATAGATCTTTTAAAGATCATTGCAGAGGAAATAGTCTGTAAATTAAAAGATTTCCAAAAAATTAATGAGTTAAAAAATGAGCTATCTGATGCAATTAAAATGCAACGTAAAATCGCTCATGATATTAGAAACCCACTAGCCGGAATAATTGGGATTTCTGATATACTCATTGAGCCTGATGAAGAACACGATCAGGAAGAAGTTTTACACTGTCTTAAACTTATTAATAATAGTAGCAAATCAATCCTTGAGATTGCAGACAACATCTCAATGGAACTCTTTGATAAAGTGAGTCACTCGCACAGTTTTAACCTTGAAGCACTCGCCGAACGAATTAACCACCTGTATTTACCTCTCGCAAAAAACAAAAAATTAATTCTTGAATTTACCATTGATAAGAGCAAAGAGCATATTCACTTCTCAAAAAATAAACTCCTTCAAATAATTGGAAGTCCTGTTTCAAGTGCTATTAAATTAAGTAAACCGGGTGCTTTGATTAAAATCCAGCTTGGACTTACTATACAATCTGACCGAAATATACTACAGGTTCAGATCAATAGTAACGATCCTATAAGTCGCGAAATTAGCCCTGAAAGTATTGTATTAAATTTCACTAAGGAGCTTATTGAAAGTAAGGATGGAACGCTCCATTTTGAGTATAATGAGCTGGAAGGACTATCTTATAAATTAAGTATTCCCCAGTCAGGCTGAAACAACTCTTATTCAACAATTATTTCATCTATCATTAACCAGGGTTTCCGGTCTTTTCGGTTGCGCCAGGAAGGTATTTCAGTTTGATTGATCGCTGTTATTTTTATGTAACGAGCTTTTGTTTTACTCAGATCAAAACTAAATTTCCTGATCGGTGCTGAAACATCTTCAAAGGGTCCCTCTATAAGCAGACTTGCTGCCTGTTTGTAGCTTTTACCATCATCTGATAATTCTATGCATATTTCCTTAGGCAAAAACATATAATGCCGGTGATTCTCTAGAAATGACATTTCAATTTTGTTGATCCGGATTTGAGTTTCCATGTCGATTTCGACTTTCATATCAGTTTCATTCCACCCAAGCCAGTTGTACTGAAAATCCTCTGTACCACTAGTTCCATCAACAAGTGTCCTTGCTCCTTTGCTTACAAATTCCGGATTGTTTTCAGTTAATAATCTTACTGGTTTATTTAATGCTTTATGAATGACAGGGCCGGTTCTAAAAATATGCTCCCATTCTTTCAAATATTGTTCAGGACTAAATCCAGACTCATTTAATTGAGTGATCTGATTGTCTCTGGCCGACTCATAAAAATATTGAACCTTTCTTCTGATCTCCTCTCTGACCACCCAGTTTTTATTCTGTTTTATGAAAACTCCATTCTGATCAATTCCAAAAAATCTGGCTTGTTGTAAAACTGCAAAATGCAAAGGCAAAGAAACCATTTGAACCCGTTTTGTTAATTCAATATCTCCTTTAACAAGAGTTTCTGCCGTATCCAGAATATGTAGATATTCAGTAAGTAGTTGAGGACTAAGGTAAGTTTGATAAGGCATTATAGGGTTATCGTAAATATCCATTCTTTTCCATGAGGCACGAACATGCTCATGAATGAGGTCTATGTATTGGCCGACATAAACTCCGGCATTTCCATAATAGTTATTTAGGAATTCTGTTTTAATTTTATCTGTGTCTGAATCTTTATCCCAAAGAAGCTTTGATAAAATATATGTCCTCAACTCAGCCAGTTCTCCTGGAATCTCAACGCTGCCCTGTATAAAAAAACCATCTGCCTGCTTTTTAGAAAAGTAATCAAAATTAGGCTTCAGTGTATGCAGGTTTGGAAAGGGGCTGATATAATTCGTGAACTGTACGACATAATCCCAAACAATAATATTTGAAGTCAGTTTCTCCCATCCATTGTAATCCTTTCTAATTTTTTCTGAACGTGGATCAGTATCAAGCGGCTTGCTGCGGTTAATATCGATTGCAGAAAACATGATATTTACATTCGGCAGCGGCTTAAGACCTACAGGTGGTTTTCTGGAATACGTATAAGCAAGAGTCGAAATCGTTTTATCAGGAAAGTTTGCAGCAACCAGATTTACAAAAGTTAACAAAGATCCCTGATTACTTTCATGCCTCTTATTCAAGGCGGAGCACTGATTACATTCACAGGCTCCGATATCGTCATTCTGACTTAGAGACCAATATTTTAATGCAGCAGCATCAGTAATCCTTTTACCCAATTCATTTACTACTATCTTTAAAACATCAGGGTTTGTCAGGCATAATTGCATTGCTCTTCTTTCCCCATTTACCAAACTGAAATATTCGGGATGTTGATTGAAGTACTGCGCGGGGGAAAGCAACTTAAAAAACGAATGGCCCCATAAACCCCATTTATCTTCGATGCGATTTAGTTTATGCCAGTCAAGATATTCCTGATCAGTTTCTGCATCCCAATAGTGTAATGATCTGAAATTAATTTCCGGGTTTTGAAGATCATTTATGACCGGCAGTACGATTGAGCCCTGTTTAGGAATCAGTGAAAATCTGGAAGAATATTTTCTGCAACCCATATATGTTTCCAGAAAAGTGTATACACCATACAGTGTACCTTTTCCTTTACCTGAAATAATAAGTTTATTGGATTTGGTGGCTATCAGAAACCCATCATTTTGAATACTCTCATTTACCTCAATACGACCGGTATTTCCAATTAATATCTCCAATTCAGAAGGGGGCAAACTATCATCAATAATCGGAATTAATGCCCCGGAAATTTGATGAAGATAATTCTGTAAGATAATAGACGCAGACAGTTCATGAACGGAGGCATTCTTTGACCTGACAATTGAATATCCAGACCTCCCATTTTCAACCAGGGTAATGGAAAAAGACATCATTGGTATAAATGAAAATATAAGAACACAGAGAAAGCGAAAATCAATCATAGGAAAACAATGAATTCTCATAATCAAAGGAAAACTGCGCTTCCCAGAACCAAAATATATGAAATAAAAATGCTTAATAGCGAGCCTGCGCTATTTTCTAAACTAGGAAAAAATAGTAATTATGCCGAAAATAACGGTTTTATATTAAAAATTAGTGGAAATTAATATTTACTGTTTAAAGCCATTGAGCGAATATCCTCTTTGGTATTAATAACCTTTTCTTCATGTAGTTGAAAATGAAATGTTTCAAGCTTTTGAAGCAGATATTGTAGCTTCAGTTTCTCTGAATAACATAAATTCCCTGTAACCATTTTCCCAACATAGTTCATATCATCAAACACCCGATGTAAAAGCTCCTTTCCAATTTCAGTGATTGAAATTCTCCGGGAACGTTTATCTGCCGGATCATCCCATTGTTTAACAAGACCTGCAGTGAGTAAACGGCGTATGACTTCGGTTCCTGAAGTTTTTTCCTGTATATTTCTACTGATCAATTCGCCTTTAGTGAGACTTTCGTGAGTTAATAATATGGCAAGGGCGGTAAAATCTTCCGGACTTTGTAAAGGTGTACCTTCCAACGTTTTCTTGATATATGATTTTGCATAACGGCTCATATAAACGAACAGACGTCCAATGGCATTGTCAATTTGATAGGCCAATTCCTGCGTTTCTTCCTCCATTTCACCAAATCGAATATCGGATGAACCAAGGGAATTGTCCGAATGCTCCAGTTGATTGATTAGGAATCCTGAAAAATCACTCAGGCATAATTCCCTGCCATTGCTGTCTCGTTCAAATTCTTCAACGAGATCCAGGAGCTGATGTATAAATTTATAGCTTTTCATTTGAGTCTTAAATTCAGTTTTATATGGATAGGATGGCCTCTGCTGCCAATCTTCCGCTCTTCATAGCTGCATTAATTGAACCGTTCATTAAATGATCCCCACAGATAAAAGTTGAGTCATTTATCCGCATTGAAGAAGGAAGAATATCATTTGTAACGTGCTTATTATCAGGAAGTGCATAAGGAATAGTATAAGTTTTTAAATGTTCCCAGTTCATACAGTCTGGGTACCAGAATTTTAACTCATCCTTAATTTTAAATTCAAGGGATTCAGGTTCAATAAGTAGCTGCTTATCAGTAAGTGAGACCGAAATCAGCGATTTACCTTCAGGAGCATAATCTGCAGAAACATTACTCATTACCGCAATATTGTTTACCAGCCTATTTGAATTTGCATTTAAAGCGATTAAAGCTTTATGATAGGGTGCCTTTTCAGTTGAAAAATATAGACATGTCACCGATTTTTTATCGATAGGAATACGTTGAAATGGCGCCGGAATACAGTCAGCAGCAGTTGCAATAAGAATAATTCCGGCTTTATAGTTCCTTTCTGAAGCAGTTCGAACCTCATTGCCATCTATACTTAAAACACGTTCATTAAGTATTAATTCTTCTGCTGAAAGTCCGGAAGATAGTTGTGCTGAAATCATCCCCATGCCCCTAGCCGGTATTGCAGTATCTGCTTCACTAAACATTTTAAATACAAACTCAAACATACGGGAAGATGTTTCCAGTTTTTGTTCCAGATAAATCCCCGACATAAAAGGAGTAAAAAAGTTAGAAATTATTCTTTCACTAAAACCTGCATTTCTTAAATATTGTAAGGTTGTGGTTTCCTGCTTTGAAAAAATTTCATCAATGCTAATATCAGCCAGCTTTAAACGAAGAAAAAGTAGTCTGAATTTATCAGGCAGACTGCCAACAGGAGATTTTAGAGTGCGAATCAAGGATCCTATTTCTCTCAAAGGATCACCTATTTCGTCAATTCCGGAATTACTAAAAATGATAGAACCCGGACTAAAAGAACGGAGATCCAGTGCTTTATAGTCCAGAAAGTTCCTTGCTTCCGGGTATGCAGTTAGTAAAACCTGAAAGCCCCTGTCAAAAAGATATCCATTTACTTTATCAGTCCTGACCCTTCCGCCCGGGGCATCAGAAGCTTCCAGTATCTTTACTTTACGACCAGCCAATTTTAATACACGAGCGGCAGTCAGACCTGCAAGACCTGAGCCTATGATTAAGATATCGCTTGGGCTAGTATTCAAAACCTCAATTAAAATTTGATAAAAGATGGATTAAACAAACTTTGCATAAGCTAATCTACCTAAATGTTCTGTTGTAAAATAGCTGTCCAATCCTGCAACAGTAAGGGTTCCAGCATTAATATGATCTACATAACCATCGGCTGCAACAATTCCATCATCCATCAAAACATGGACTATTTCACCGATCAGAATCTTAGTATTGTTCAATGATACATCAATAATTTCACGAAGCTCTAATCCAATTTTGACACTGGATTCTAGCACAAAAGGGGCCTTGAATGGATCCATATAAAACTCTTTAAAACCACATGGTTCAAACTCAGATACACCTGATGGAAAGCGGGCACTGGTTTGATGAGCCTGTTGAAAATGGTCTGGCAATACATTATTAAGGGTATATTCCTGGGTTTGAATTATATTCTGCAGTGAGTCGTGGTCATTACTGTCTGGTCTGAATACCATACCCAACAAAGGGGGATTGGCTCCAACATGAAAAATCGAATTAAACAAGCCCAGATTACTGATCCCATCTTTATTTGCAGTACCCAGCATATGCAGCGATTTATAACCCGGTAAACTATTAATGAAAGTAGTCCGGTAACGCTTTTCCATAGCTGAGATATGGCTTTGATTAAAGTTCATTTTTACAAAGTTTTTAAATTCCCCATACCTCCATCAATTCCCAAGACCTGTCCGCTTATCCACCCGCTTTCATCCGATAATAGAAACGAAATTGCAGAGGCAATATCTTCAGGTTTTCCAATTCTACCAAGCGGATGTCGCTTTGCAGAGGCTTCACGTTTCTCGGGAGTATTCAATAAATTACCCGCAAGAGAAGTATCCGTTAATGAAGGTGCAACCACATTAACCCTGATATTTTGGGAGGCAAACTCGGCAGCGAGTGACAGGGCCAGACTTTCAACCCCACCTTTAGCGGCCGCGATACTGGCATGATAAGGCATACCTGTTTTAGCGGCGACCGAGCTTATCAACACGATTGATGCTACGCCAGAATTTTTCAATGACCTGTATGCCAGCTGAATGGATCGGGCGGCTCCCGTTACATTCAATCTGTAATCTTGTATAAAATCATCTTCAGTATAACGGCTGAAAGGTTTAAGATTAATGCTTCCTACTGCATAAACCAAACCATGCAAATTATCAGGTAACTGTTCCGCAATCAAATCAAGGTTTGTTAAGACATCTACAGGTATATGAATCAGTCCATCGGGCCAATCTTCAGATTTGGTTCTCGAGGCATTGTATACCTGGGCTCCCAGCGTAGACAGCATATTGACCAATTTGAGTCCGATGCCTGAACTACCACCCACAACGAGTATATTTTTACCTTTAAAATTCATTATCCGATGTGCTTTAAAAACTCGTTTCTGGTTTCGGGCGACAAAAACCTCCCACTGTATTCGGCTGTAATTGTTGAGCTATTCATATCACGTATACCCCTCGACGAAACACAATGATGATGGGCATCAATAACTACAGCCACGTCTTCAGTCCCCAATGCTTCTTTTATCTCATTTGCAATCTGAATAGTTAGTCTTTCCTGAACTTGCGGACGCTGGGAATAATATTGTACAATCCGATTGAGCTTAGATAAACCAATAACTTTTCCATTACTCATGTAAGCAATATGCGCTTTCCCCGTAATCGGAACAAAATGATGTTCACAATTACTGTAAACCGCAATATTACGTTCCACCAGCATCTGATTATATTTGTAATGGTTCTCAAATAAAGTGACTGAAGGTTTACCCGCAGGATTTAGTCCGCTAAAGATCTCCTTAACATACATTTTTGCTACTCTTTTAGGGGTTTCTCTCAAACTGTCGTCATTGAGATCCAAACCGAGAATATTCATGATATGACTGAAATGCTTCTCAATAAGCAGAATTTTAGTTTCATCATCCAGGTCAAATGCATCCTCACGCATTGGAGTATCAACAGAAACTGAAATATGACTTTCAGCCATCAGGTTTAATAAATCCTGTTCTGTAGTACCCAGGATAGTATTGGGAATATTTTTATCCATTGTATATTTTCGTATTAATTCTATACAATTATAACAAAAACATTCTAATTAAGTTAAATGGAAAAGTCGCTAAAATGTCAAATAATCAACTATTAAAAAACAAATTCCTTCAATCTAAGACACATTTGCATTAATCATTACTTCAAATACGGATCCTTCACCGGGTACAGAACTTATATTAAGTTTACCATTCAAACCATAAATCAGATGTTTGATTAGTTGCAAACCAAAACCATAGCCTTTCTCGCCATCAGTTCCATTTTCTGATGAAGCACTTCCATTGAGAATAACATCTATTTTCTCAAGGCTTAAACCTTCACCGGTATCCTTTACCTTGATGTTTAAATTATTACTTGACTGTGAAACATCCATATCCAATTCCACGATGACCTTACCACCATTGGGAGTAAATTTGATCGCATTAGAAATCAGGTTTCCTGTAATCTGAAGCAATTTGTTTTTTGGAAAAGGTACCCCCATGGCCCGAGGATTGATATTTACTTCAAAGTGAATATTTTTTGACTTTGCCTGAGGAAGATATAACTTTTGAAGTTTATCCTTGAAGGATTGCATATTCAATTCATTTCCTTTAAAAGCAACTGTTTTTTCTTTGTCGGCACTTAAAATTTCATCGGCAAGTTCAAGAATTGACTTTCCACTTTTGTGAATGAGGTTAATGAACTCAAGTACTTCATCTATTTTGTTTTCCTTCCCTTGTTCGCTGATCATTTCTGTTAGTCCAATTATTCCTCCTAAAGGTCCGCGTATATCATGAACTACCTTGTTTTGAGTTGCTTGAACTTCCTTTACTTTATTTCTTAAGCCTTCAATAGCTTTATATGCTTTCAGACGGTTAACAATTTCGTCAGCTATAATCCTCAAAAGTTCTTCTTTCTCTGGTGAGATTGTTCTCGTTTCTCTGTCCATTACACAAAGTGCTCCAATATTAAAGCCATCTGATTTCAATGGAATACCATAATAATATCGCAGTTTTTCTTCGCCGGCCACATAAAATCTTTCCAAAAAACGCTCATCTTTAGAAAGATCTTCAACCTCAAGAGCAGAGTCTTCAGAAGCTATCAGGTATTGACAAACTGATTCTTCTCTAGGCATTTGCTCAACATCTATACCATAATTTGTGATGGTCCATTGGGTATAAGAGTCGATCAGATTAACCAAAGAAATTGGCGTACCAGCAACTCTTGCAGCCAATTTGGCTAAATCTTTGAATTTATCCTGAAAATTGGAATAATCGAGATTGAAATCAGAGAGGTTCAGTACTCTTTCAAATTCATTTTTTAGAATTGGCGAATCTAAAGTCATATTTGTATGTTAATTGTGGGATTAATTTAGAATTGAAATGACAAAAAAAAATCATTTCAACAAATTGAATCAGATTAAGTGAAAAAATTTCATTTCCTTCAAATCTACTAGCTATATATACCAATAAGCAGGCCAGTATGTGATTTTATGACTATAATCGCATATTAAATTGGCAAATGACCTCAAGAATTGATCTTCGGAATAAAAAACCAAATAAAAACGTTCAGATATTATAACTTTAACCAATTGATCCTAAATCCACGATTAGTGAAAAACATATCCCTGATATTTCTATTTCTGTTCGGGATGCTATCTGTGAGTGCGCAGAATCAAAAAGCATCTCATACTCAAGCCATATACAAAGATCAGCTCGAAAAAATCAGCGGTAATACAAAAATCAAAAAGGCTTTTGAGATTATTCAGCAATTGGAACCAACAACTACAAAAGAGTTGATAGAACTTACTGAAATTCCTGCTCCCCCTTTTATGGAGCAAAAAAGGGCCGAACGATTTAGGGAAATGCTTAAGAATGCAGGTATTGATTCTGTTTGGATAGATGAGGCAGGAAATGTTCTTGCATTGCGAAAAGGAACAGGAAATGGCAAGACGGTTCTGATTGAAGGACATTTAGACACGGTTTTTCCTTTAGATACCGATGTCAAAGTAAAAATGAAGGGGGATACGCTATTTGCACCGGGCATAGCTGATGACACCAGGGCACTTAGCGTAGTTCTTACAGTAGTTAAAGCAATGAACAAGACAAAAATCTCAACAGAATCTGATATTTTATTTGCCGGAACAGTTGGTGAAGAAGGTTTGGGTGATTTGCGGGGAATCAAACATCTATTCAAACCGGGGAACCTGAAGATCGATTCGCATATTGCCCTGGATGGAGGCGACATTGGAGGACTGGTAACAAATGGTTTAGGATCGGTACGATATAAAATAACATTTAATGGGCCGGGCGGTCATTCATGGGGTGCTTTTGGATTGGCCAATCCTCATCACGCTATGGGAAAGGCGATCGACTATTTTAATACGGCCGCCTCAAAATTTGTCGAAGATGGTCCAAAAACCACCTATAATGTTGGCAGAATTGGAGGCGGAACTTCAGTAAACTCCATACCTTTTGAAACCTGGATGGAGGTAGATATGCGCTCACTGAGTCCGGAAAAGTTGACTGGTCTGGAACAAATCTTGTTAAATCAGGTAAAAAAGGCCCTGGATGATTACAATTCTGGTATCAAAAACGGGGCAAAACTTACCGCTCAATTTGAAAAAATAGGGGAAAGACCTTCCGGAGTACAGACAGAGGACCTCCCGCTTATTCAGAGAGCAATGGCAGCAATTGAATATTTTAAAGCAATACCCTCATTAGGTACAGGTTCTACAAATTCAAATATCCCGATTTCCCTTAGTATACCCAGCATTACGATTGGAAGAGGAGGAAAAGGTGGAAACTCTCATTCCCTGGATGAATGGTGGATCAACGAAAATGGAGCTGAAGCTATAAAATTTGCATTATTAATCCTGATCGCAGAAGCTGGTTTGGCTCCATAATGTAATCTATTTCTTTTTTAAAGTCAGTATCTGACCTGCGTGATTTTTGGTATCAATTTCAGTGATCACTTTATTGATATAACCCTCTTTATTAATCAAAAAAGTAGTCCTGGTAGTACTAAAAGATTTTACTCCATTTCTTTCTTTCTCTGTCCAGACACCATATTTTGTCACAATTGATTTATCTGTATCAGCTAAAAGCGAAAAAGGCAAATTATTTTTTGCAATAAAATCCCGGTGAGAAGCCTCATCGTCGATACTCACACCCAGAATAGTATAACCTTCTTTCTTTAACTCTTTAAAATTATCTCGTAAACTACAGGCCTGTGCAGTACAACCTGAAGTATTATCCTTTGGATAAAAATACAATACGAGCTTTTTGCCTTTAAACTGTTTCAGGGAAACAGTTTTTCCGTTCTGATCCCGGGATATGAAGTCAGGCGCTTTGTCACCAGCTTTTAATTTGGTCTGTGCCTGCATAAGCCCCGGAGCAATCATGCCCAGAAACAATACTAAAGAGAATAATGATTTCATGGATTTGCTTTTTTATAAAAATACGGATTTTGAAAGAATTAGAATTGTAATTGTTCAGTTACCTACTATCAGTTGTCTGTTGCCGGTTGTCTGTTGTCGGTGAAATTTTGGTTCATTTGACAATCAATTTATAATGCTCAATCGATTTCCATTCGTAATTGCTAATTCGTAATTGTTAATTCGTAATTCGTAATTAATTTATCAAATTTATAACTCAGAAATCTATAAAATATCATGGTATACTCACGGAAACAGTTTTTGCAAAATTCAGCCATTTTATTAGCAGCAGCAATGTGCAGTTCAGCCTTCACAAGCAAAAAAAACATGCCACTTTTAGCATTTTCTACATTAGGTTGCCCCGACTGGTCTTTTCAGCAAATTGTGAATTTTGCGGCTGAACATGGCTTTTCAGGTTTAGAAATCCGTGGCATAAAACGTCAGATGGATCTTACCTTATGTGATGAATTCAGCAGTCCTGAGAAAATCAGAGCTACACTTTCATTGATGGCTGAAAAAAACCTGAAGTTCATCAACCTTGGAGCCTCTGCCAAAATGCATTTTCATGAGGGTTCTGAAAGAGAGAAGAATCTGGAAGAAGCAAAATCTTTTATTGACCTGGCACAAAAAATCAATTGCCCATTCGTGAGGGTATTTCCCGACAAATTTCCAAAAGAAAGGGAACGTGAAGCAACAATTCGTACTGTTGCAGAGAATCTGCTGATTCTGGGGCAATACGCAAAAAGCCGGAATGTTACTGTTTTACTGGAAACCCATGGTGATTTTTCAGGATCTGAGGATATCTTAAAAGTGCTGAAAATTGCAAAACATCCAAATGTCGGACTGGTTTGGGATATTGCAAACATGTGGACCATCACCAAAGAAGCCCCATTGGAAGTTTATAAAAAATTAAAGAAACACATACATCATACCCATATTAAAGATGCAAAATTGATTGGGGATAAACTACAATATACCTTACTCGGGCAAGGTGATGTACCCATGTTTGAAGCCATAGATATTTTATCAAATGACGGATATAAGGGCTATTATAGCTTTGAATGGGAAAAATTATGGCATCCTGAAATTGCTGAGCCGGAGATCGCGATTTCGCATTATGCTAAAGCTATGAAGGAGCACTTTAGTAATTGAGAGTTGACAGTTGAAAATGGAAAAATAAACAAATGATTTTTTCCAAGGGATGTCTTTTACATAATATCATCCGGAATGATTTCTGGGATTCAATTGCATTTACAGTATCAGCAGGCTTAATCCTTAATTTGAAAAAATGAACAATATTCTTCCTTCAACTCAATCAGACATGCGGCACATAAACAGCCTTCATAATTCTCACTTACATATTGAAGCTCATTCAAATTCAATTGTATAGTACTGCATTGACACTTGGTGTAGGAATTTGCTTTGCATTCAATTCTTTTACCGCAACGCTCGCAGCTAATGATCTCATGTTTAGTTATTTGTAACATAGTTTTATAACTAAAACACCTTAATTCCCGAAAAAACGAATCCTTTGGGAATTAAAGCATCTTTTAATCCAGCCATTTAAGAACCGCAACTAAGACAACCATCTTCCATACTGCAGCTTGATCCTTCCTCCGACACTGATGGTTCAACCTGGCCTGAATCATTGTTCTGAACCGGGTCGAGCTTTGGAACTACCGGCTCCAATGTTTTTCCACCTTGTGTTTCTACCGTAAACTGAACCGCCTTTGTTGCGGCTTGTGTCCGAAGGTAATACATCCCTGTTTTCAAACCCTTTTTCCAGGCATAGAAATGCATGGAAGTTAATTTTGCGGTACTGGGATTATCAACAAAAAGATTAAGTGATTGCGACTGGCAAATAAAAGCACCCCGGTCAGCAGCCATATCTATCAGATTACGCTGTTTAATCTCCCAAACTGTTTTGTACAATTCCCTGATCTCTTTAGGTATTTCCTCAATATGCTGGACTGAGCCATTGGCCCTGATAATATTATCCTTCATGGTATTATTCCATAGGCCCAGATTAATCAAATCTTTCAACAAATGCTTGTTCACGATAATAAACTCTCCGCTTAATACCCTGCGGGTATAAATATTGGATGTATAGGGCTCAAAACATTCATTATTTCCTAATACCTGAGATGTTGATGCTGTAGGCATCGGAGCAACAAGCAGGGAATTCCGCACCCCATATTGTCTTACCTCTTCTCTTAACTTTTCCCAGTCATGCCTTTCTGAAGGCTTAACACCCCATAAATCGAACTGAAACAAACCCTTTGATAGTGGAGATCCTTCAAAAGTTTCATACGCTCCCTGTTCCTTTGCCAAATCCTTACTGGCAGTCATCGCCGCAAAATAGATCGTTTCGAATATATTTTTGTTCAGCAAGGCCGCAAGTTCACTTTCAAATGGCAGGCGCATCAGAATGAAAACATCCGCAAGGCCCTGTACTCCAAGTCCGACAGGCCTATGTCGCAGATTGGAATTCTTTGCCTCCTCAACGGGATAAAAATTATTATCGATTATGCAGTTCAGGTTCTTTGTAACCTGATAGGTAATCTGATACAATTTTTCAAAATCAAACTGTCCATCAGTAACAAAACGCGGCAGCGCAATTGATGCAAGGTTGCATACAGCTACTTCATCCGCGCTTGTATATTCCATGATTTCAGTGCATAGATTACTACACTTAATGGTACCCAAATTCTGCTGATTGCTTTTACTGTTTGCTGCATCTTTATAAAGGAGATAAGGCGTGCCGGTTTCAATCTGTGCTTCCAGAATAGCAAACCATAATTCCTGAGCCTTAATCGTTTTACGTGCCCTACCCTCCGATTCATACTGATGATACAGCTCTTCAAACTCCTCCCCAAAACATTCGTGTAATCCCGGTGCCTCATGCGGACAAAACAAACTCCAATCCTCATTAGCCTCGACCCGCTTCATAAAAAGATCAGGTACCCAAAGTGCATAGAAAAGGTCTCTTGCACGCATTTCTTCTTTACCATGATTCTTTCGCAGATCCAGAAATTCAAATACATCAGCATGCCAGGGCTCGAGATAAATCGCAAAGGCACCTTTCCTCTTCCCACCTCCCTGATCTACATAACGGGCTGTATCATTAAATACCTTAAGCATCGGGACAATTCCATTGCTGGTACCATTCGTGCCACCAATATAAGTCCCCGTAGCCCTGACATTATGAATTGCCAGACCTATCCCACCGGCACTCTGAGAAATCCTTGCAGTCTGCTTCAGCGTATCATAAATACCATCGATACTATCATCTTTCATTGCTAAGAGAAAACAGGATGACATTTGAGGCTTGGGAGTTCCTGCATTAAAAAGCGTCGGGGTAGCATGAGTGAACCAGCGCTCAGTCATCAGATTATACGTATGGATAACACTCTCCAGATCATTCTTGTGGATTCCGATCGCCACACGCATATACATATGCTGTGGCCGTTCAATAACTTTACCATCAATCCGAAGCAAATAAGATTTTTCAAGTGTTTTAAAACCGAAATAATCGAATCCAAAATCCCGGTCATAAATAATAGAACTATCCAGCAGATCAGCATTTTTTTCAATTATTTCAATCACATCCTCTGCTATTAATGGCATTTTACGGCCACTATGTGCATCCGAATAATGATACAGATTAAGCATGGTTTCAGAGAATGATTTGGTGGTATTCTTATGCAGGTTACTTACTGCAATACGACTCGCCAGTAATGCATAATCAGGATGCTTTGTAGTGAGTGAGGCTGATGTTTCTGCCGCTAGATTATCCAATTCGGTGGTGCTGACGCCATCATAAAGTCCTTCAATTACTTTTTTTGCCACATCAATGGCATCTACCAGCGGACTCAGTCCATAGGATAGTTTCTGTATGCGGGCAGTAATTTTATCGAACTTAACGCTCTCTTTTCTTCCGTTTCTTTTAATTACAAACATGATTCTTTTATGATTGAATATTCTTGTTAGATATTTTAGATGTTAATCGAGTAAGGGTTAATCGGAAAATTGAATTTCCCATCTCAACTGTGTGTATTCTTAAAAATCCTCTTCCAGTGAGAAATTATTAGATTCCTTGCTTCCAGAGAGTACTCCCGCCTTCTGATAGTCTCCCACCCTCTTCTCAAAGAAATTAGTTTTCCCCTGAAGAGAAATCATTTCCATAAAGTCAAAAGGATTTGATGCATGATAGATTTTCGAATAGCCCAATTCATCAGCCCAGCGGTCAGCTACAAATTCGATGTATTGTTTCATTAGTTTGGCATTCATACCGATGAGTTCAACAGGTAAGGCCTCGCTGATAAATTCCTTCTCAATCTCTACTGCATCCCGGATAATGGCAAGCACCTGTTCTTCTGAAAGTTTATTGGATAGCATCCGGTAAAGCATACAGGCAAATTCACAATGGAGACCCTCATCGCGGCTGATCAGCTCGTTGCTAAAGGTGAGGCCGGGCATCAAACCCCGTTTTTTTAGCCAGAATATGGAGCAGAAACTGCCACTAAAAAAAATACCTTCAACTGCTGCAAAAGCAACCAGACGTTCGGCAAAACTCCCATTTTCTATCCAGCGAAGTGCCCATTCTGCCTTTTTCTTCACTGCCGGGACCGTATCAATTGCATGAAAAAGATGATCTTTTTCTACTGGATTATTGATATAGGTGTCGATCAGCAATGCATAGGTTTCAGAATGGATATTTTCCATCATAATCTGAAATCCATAAAAACATCTTGCTTCGGGAACCTGTACCTCCCTCATAAAGTTGACAGCAAGATTCTCATTTACAATACCATCACTGGCTGCAAAAAAAGCAAGGATGTGAGATACAAAATGTTTTTCACCGGAATTCAGATTAGCCCAATCCTTGAGATCGCCTGACAAATCGATTTCTTCGGCTGTCCAGAAGCTGGCTTCATGTTTTTTATACATCTCCCAGATCGCGGGATAATTAATGGGAAGGATCACGAAACGATCCTTGTTCTCTTTTAATAGAATTTCTTCCTGTTGCATATACTTTTGTTTTTTTGTGTAAACAAGAATTGACAAAAGGCAACAAACCCAGAAAAAAGGAGAAAGAGCTTTCGCCAAAACTTTAGTCGTGAAAGTTTTGAACAAAACTATCTTGGCAGGTGTCTGGCTCTCCATTTTATTGGATTACAGTTGCACGTCAGCCCGCGATTTACACACGGTTCCCTTTTAATCATCCGCAAAAGCGAATGAACCAGAATAGATATGACAAAGAACTAGAAAACGAAAGTAGATAATAAATCAGCGCGGCGGATCATCTAGTTTTAAACAAGCAATCAGTTTTCAACAGATCGTAGATTTATCCTTCAGGATAAAAAACAGAAAGTATAATATAAGAAATTGACCTATTTTTAATTAAATAAACAATTTCAATGCATATTTTCTTCATTCGATATTCATATTGATTTAAATGGAATAGCATTATTACTCCCAAACAATGAAAAAAGAAAAAAACCAAATTTCCAGAAGATCACTTTTCAAAGGTGCTGCTCATGCAGGATTAGCCTCTGTTTTAATTCCTCTTGGGGCTGCATCAGCCAGCACAAGAGAAATCCTGAATGAAAATGAACAACTCAAACGCAATAACATCTCAATAGATCC
This sequence comes from Daejeonella sp., assembly GCF_030695525.1. GTDB lineage: Bacteria > Bacteroidota > Bacteroidia > Sphingobacteriales > Sphingobacteriaceae > Daejeonella. The sequence continues at coordinate 147,720 of NZ_JAUYSS010000058.1, forward strand.
TTCAATTCTAAATGCAGAGGCGAAGATCCTCACACCCTCTGTTATTTATGCATCCGAAGGAATTGAAACCAATATTTACTTCGATAATGTGATCTTTTCAAATCTTCCGAATGAGCTTTTAGCCATTGATATTACTTGTACAAAGGGTAGACAATATGATAAATTCTGGAGAATTAGTCCGCAGACTACTGATACCGGAACTATTGAATTTAAAATTGAAGTTAGTTTTGCAGGTAAAATAATTGCTTCAAAAACTTCGGAACTGATCATCACTGGTAAGAATAATGGTGCAGGATCTTCAATAAAGGTTCTCTGTATTGGGGACAGTACAACTGCGGGAGGGCAATATATCAGCATAATCAATACTGATTATCAGGTGATGGCAAGTCCATCAATGACATTTCTTGGAAGCCGTGGAAGTACGCCCAATAAGCACGAAGGCAGAGGAGGTTGGAAATTCAGTCAGTACGCCGGAGATGGCGGTCAAAGTACCTGGCAGTTCGGACTGAGCGGATTAGCAGAGAGTCCCGGGATTGGCTCAGTCTATACAGATGGCAAGTCGGAATTCACCATTTCTGAAGTAAACCTTAGCGGTGGAAATGGATATGTAGCTGCCCGCAGAAGCAAGGGGATTGATAATCCATCTGTAAATGGCACGCTAACAAAGGTTTCAGGCAATGGGGACACTTTAATTCCTTTTACAAATTCGGTAATGACTGCAGCTAATCCCTTCTGGAATCTGAACACTCAGCGACTGGATTTTAAGAAATACCTGATGGATAAAGGGTATAGCATGAATGCAGAGGATCTGATCACAGTGCATCTGGGAATTAACGATGTTTTTCTTGATGTTACAGAGTCAAAATTAAAAGGTATAAGAGACGATTTTGATAAAATGCTGAGTGAATTCAGAGCTGTTATCCCCCAGATTAATATCGGACTTTGCATTACCATACCACCTTCAATCTCACAGGATGCTTTTGCTGTGAATTATGCATCAGGGCAAACCTTAAAAAGGTATATCGAAAACTATAAGAAACTCGTTGAATTCCTGTTAAGCAATTACGATACTCCGGAAATGAGGACTTCAAAATTATATTGTATTGGTTTTAATTATTGTATTGACAGAACCAATAACTTCCAGAAAACTACAATGAAAGCCAATGCAAGAAGCACCCAAATAATCGAAACATGGGGTAATGGGGTACATCCGGACAATACGGGCTATTACCAGATGGGGGATGCTTTATATTCATTTATAAAGAGTTTAGTTTCTTAATTTAACGTGAACTCGACATAAAATTTTAAAAACCGCATAGAAACATAGTATTTTACAGCTTCTAACCTACATTTTAGACACAGATAGCCTTGAAGCTTCGCTTCAATCAATGTTTCCTTTAAAGCATAATAAATTCAATCTATTTGGTTAAATATTAATCTTTAGATAGTTTAATCGAACTCACGTTATTTTAATGAAATTGATAAGGCGTCATCTATGCAGATGGCGCCTTATCAATAGCTTTTTATAAAATGTTATCTGTCTGCCGGACTTGGGCCTGCTGGCTGAGCTATTCCATCCAGATCATAAACGATACTTCCTGCTCTGATAGTCATTTCAGTTTGCAATCTTTCTTTACCCGTAATTTTTCCACCCCTTACAGGCCATCCATAATCACCTTTATTAATTCTGAATATGGCGATATCAGCTACTGATCCCTGTGATAGGTTACCAAGTTCTTCACGCTTTATTGCCTGAGCCGGATGCCAGGTACTGGCAGCAATAACGTCTTTCAGTGGCATCCCTGTGGCCATAAATAATCCCATGATGTTTTCCATGCTTTTCATCGGACCATTCATACTTCCGGTATGCAAATCTGTACTGATGGTAGTTGGATAAAATCCTGCCTTAACGGCAGGAACACCCTGATTATATAGATAACTTGCTCCCCCAAAACCAATATCAAATATTACTCCCCTGTCTCTGGCTTTGTAAACAAATGGTTTTACTTTGCCGTTCATATCAACAATGGATTCCCTCCCATTAGGGTTATCTGTTCCATTCCCTCCAAAAGCATGAGTATAAATATCGCCTTTACGGAATTTTACATTAAATAATGAATCTAATGGCAAAAAAGGATCTGCAGAACCAAAATCCACCATAATTGGGATATTGGCAAGTCGGCCAGCTTCCAGTGTACGGTCGGTAGGCACCCAGGTACGTCCTGAGAAATGTGCCAGTTTAACCCCAACGATATCATTTGGATATTTCTTAGCCATCTCTGCAGTTTTCTGAGGATCCATCTCATCAATATTATTTTCTCCGGCACCATCCATTCCTGTTCCAACAATATTCAGCATAGTCAGAACCCGGGTTCTGGAAGCATCAATTGTACGCTTTTTAAAGAGTTCAAAATCCCTCCAGCCGGTACAACCGGCATCAACAACAGTAGTTACCCCTGTACGGAAAGTAAAACCATCAGCTGGTAAAGCAGTTGGCGCATCTTTCAAATAACTTCCATCATGCCCCCAAAAGAAATGGACATGGATGTCAATTAAACCCGGAGTTACATATAAGCCTTTAGCGTCAATAATCCTGTCGGCAAGATTCGGATTGATATTGTTAGAAATCAGTGCGATTTTTCCTTCAGATGCTGGAACAGCAGCACGTGCCGGTATTGCCGGACGAGCCGGACGACCATCTGCAGCAGGTCTTGCGGACATTGCAGGACGGGCAGCCTGTCCTCTTGTACCGGCAGTGAAGGCAATGTCCATAATACCATTAATATTATTCTTAGGGTCTATAACATGTCCGCCTTTAATAATATAGGCATAAGGCTTACCTGATGATGCTCCGGCGGGTTGGGCATTAGCCCTGATGCCGAAAATCACCAGGACTGTAAATAGTAGTAGTTTTGTTCTCATTATATTTTTTTAATTTCTGAAATATAGAAAAATACCCTGATGATATGAGGGCTACAATTGAATACTCTGTTTTCTAGAATCAGGTTTATCCTTATCTAAACTTGATCATTGAGTATTAATAATTGAAATATATACCTCCAACAATCCCCAAGGGCATTTAACTCTGATTTTTTTACAGGAATAGAAGAAAATACCTAACCTTTGAGGCAATTGTAACAATAACATTATCCGGTTAAGGTGGATTAAATTAACATGAACTCGACATAATAATTGAAAACCACATAGAAACATAGTATTTTAAAGCTGCCAACCTTAATTTAGACACACATAGTCTTGAAGCTTCGCTTCAATCTATGTGATTTACAAGCTATGTTTCCATTTAAAGCATAATATAAGTCAATCTATGTGGTTAGTTATTTATATACCAAACTCACAATAAATTATTTGCTTTAATACCATGATAGTAAAAAATTAGCCCAAAAACGAAGCCTTATCAAAGCGGTAAGTGAGCTTGAATATTTATATTGCATACCATTTTAATATAAAGTATGAACGACCATAAAAACCGACCACCTGATAGCTATCAGGTGGCCCATAGCGATCTCATCCAGCTTAAGCGCTGGAATACCCCCACAATTTATAACGGCTGGGAACAAATTACCAAACAAAATCGGGCAAAAGATGCATTCAATCTTGAAGAAACCCACGACTTTATGCCACAGATGGGACCAATGGTAGGTTATGCCGTTACTTTGGTTATTGAACCCAGTAATCCTCAGCATAAGATTTCAAATCCCAATGCCTACATGGAATACCTGCAATATGTTGCTAATACTCCCGGACCCAAGATTGTGGTTGTACAGGACATGGACAAATCACGTATTGTAGGTTCTTTCTGGGGTGAAGTGAATAGTAATGTTCATAAATCACTTGGCTGTGTTGGCACGATTACCGATGGTGCCATACGCGATCTGGATGAAATGACAAATGCCGGATTTAAAGCTTTGGCAAAAAGGCTATGTGTAGGGCATGCTTATGTTAGTTGCGTCAGGTGGAATTGTGAAGTAGAGGTGTTTGGAAGAAAAGTCCAACCGGGTGACCTAATTCATGCGGATAAACATGGTTTTATAGTGATTGCACCAGAAGATCAAAGCAGATTACTTGATGCAGCCCGCTTTATGGATGCCAATGAGTGTAATACCATAATTCCTGCAGCACGTGATGCCGCAGGGCATACTACCGAAGAAATTTTAGAAAGCCTGAAACACAATCTGAACCAGTTCAGTAAGAATGTAAAAGAAAAATTCAGGAATGAGGGTGAGTGGTGAAGAAAAAGAGGAAAGCTAAAAGCTGAAAGCACTACCTCCGGTTAGGTGAATTAATCATTAAGAATTAATACAAAGCCTTTCACTCTTTCTTTACCCTGGTTGAATTCAAGAAGGTAATAATAAGTTCCAGTTGGTAATGGCATTCCATTTCGTTCACCTTTCCATTCGTTCCTGTAATTGATTTTTGCATAAACAACTGTACCACTTTTATCAAATACTTTCAAATCGTTCTGTGGAAATAAATCAATGTTCTTCGCAGTAAAGAAGTCGTTTATACCATCTTCATTTGGTGTGATTACATTATAAAAGGCAGGCTCTGTGTTTTCCCTTACTAAAATACTTATTTCCTTTTCGGTCACACATCCGCTTTCGCTGGTCATGCGTGCTTTATAAACTGTTGACTGGAGTGGATTAACGCGGAGAAAAGAGCTATTCTGCCCTGCTAAAACGCCTTTTTCATCACTCCAGGTATAGGAACCATTCCCGTTCGCACTTAGCAACACTGTTTCTCCCTTTATAATAGTTGTACCCCGGTCAGAAGAAATCGCAAGTACTGGTGGCTCTTGAAAACTTAGGATGTAGTGATAAACCGCTGAATCAATTCCTCCATTTTTTATACCACCATCATCTTTAAGCATAATTTCCAACCTGGCTGACCTTGTTGAACTTTTTGCAACACTGTAGGTTATTATTGCTTTTCCATTTATCACATCAGAAACTTTCAGAATACTAAATAATTTCAGGTCAGGTGACTTAACTACTACACTCAACCTCTGATTTGCCTCAGGGCCTCCACTAATGCCATTCAATACTATCTGACCGGTCATACATAATTTTTGATCTGAAATGGCATCCATTTTAGGCATTTCATTAATGTCGGCAATCGCAATCCTTATAATTTTCTCTCTAAATTCCCCATAATTGCCGGTTGCCCTAATCCTTAAAGTACATTCTCTGGTAGTTTCGTAATCAATTAAAGTGCGAGTCAGAATTTTATTGCCTTGTATTTGAAATAAACTATTATCAGTGTCTCCATCACCAATTGCCATAGTATAGTCCATTTTAGCATCTGAAACAGCTGTTATCAAAACCCCCGCAAGGGAATTAAGAGGCTGGTTTTCAAACAGAATACCTTCCTTAAGAAAAAAGTCAGGAACTTCCTGAAAAATTACCATCAATTTACCTTCCTGAAAGGTTATATCATAGTTCTTAGCAGTTGCTGCGCTTACAATAAGTTTATAATTACCCGGGACTGTACCTGTTGGCACTGAACTAATAACCTGAGGTTTATCAGTCAGACATGCAATTCCATCACCATTTACAAATCCAACATAGCTTACAGTAAATTCAGGATCCGGGGCCCCAATTATTTTAGTTTTATCATCAGCGATAATTTTAAGTGCTGCTTTTTCAATAGAAATATTCCCCGGGAGTATTGTTAAATTATAATCGGGGCTGAGTGCTAAATTACCAGCAAGGATTGGATAAACACCAACTGATTCGCCCGTTTCCCTGCTTAATTTACCTTTAAACAGATCTTCATTAACTATTGTGCCGGATTTAATATTAAAACTAATATCGAAATCTGGCTGACCATATTTTTTACTCTGACCTTGTACAGGCTGTATAATTATTGGTCTGGCTTTCACAAGTACTTCTCCTTTAAGCTCCAAAGGAAGAAAATTTGCATCTCCTTTTTGTATGGCAGTAAACCCTGTTCGCCCTGCTTTCAAAATCCTTGCAACATTTCCGCTTATTGTAATAATTGCAGGTTCATCCGCCACATAAATAATTGGCAATCCTGCCGAGGAAAGCTCTGGCCCTATACTAAATGCTGAATCACCGTAAATTTTTTCAGACAGAGCCTGAATCTCCAGTTTTTGATTTTCTGCCTTTTGAATTGTAAAATGCCAGTTAGACAGACCATTAAATTCATTTTTAAGAGAATCACTGATCAAACCTTTACTGAATAATATCCTGATAGCTGAATTTGATGGTAAATCTCTGACGTCTTCAATTTGAAGCGATTTACGATCAGAAGAAAGTACAAGTTTTGCCCGCTGGTCTGGAATTTTCAAATCAAGTTTTTTCAGAACTTCTGAACCTTTATATACTGTGACGGAGCCTGTATCACTCAAAAATATTTCTTCATCAAAGGTTAGCATTAAATCAGGCGAACGGGAAACAGAAGTTGCCCCATTTGCCGGACTGAAAGAATTTACCTGAGGTGGCAATATATCCCGAACTACCAGGGTAAAACTTTGGATTGCAGTTGCAGATTCATTCGTTGCGGCGAGAACTACCTCATAGGAACCTACGTCTGATTTAGCTGGTGTACCAAATAGTACCGGATCATTAATAATCTTCCTGATTCTGTAATTATAAAAATCAGCTATATACAGTTCACCTGAAGGTGCGGTACAAATGCCGGATGGATTTCTAAATTTTGCAGAGCTGCCTGATCCCTCAGAAAAACCCGGCTCAGTTCCAGCAACTGTGCTCACCAGACCATCTTTGCTGATTCTCCTCACATTATGATTAAGCTGATCTGTTACATACAAGCTGCCATCGCTTCCAAGAGTTATCCCGGTAGGATAACGGAAACCGGCAAGAGTTCCCATGGCATCAAAGTATGTAAATGTACCACTGCCGGCAACAGTACTTACCTGACCTGCTTGATCTATTTTGCGAATCCTGTTATTAACCTGATCAGCAATAAACAGATCTCCCGAACTACTGATTGCTATGCCCGTTGGAGCATTGAACATTGCGCTCAAAGCCGCACCATCGGCAAAGCCTGTTGCCCTGGTTCCGGCAAGGGTTGATACTTTTCCATTGGCATTTATTACGCGAATTAAATTATTCCCGCGATCAGCAACATATACATTCCCGATCGCATCAACAGCGAGACCAGCAGGGTATTTAAAGTGGGCCACACCACCTGTACCATCTGCATAGCCAGGTGTACCATTACCTGCAAAAGTTGAAACAATCCCTAAAGGGCTGATTTTTCTGATGGAGTGATTATTCTGATCTGAAATATAAACATTACCTGAACGATCAATGGCAATTCCCGAAGGAGAATTGAATCGGGCTTCATCAGCAATACCATCCTGAAATCCTGATTTATTACCGCCTGCCAGCAGGCTAACTTCCCCTGAAGTATTAATCTTACGGATATTTTGGGCGAGCTGATCTGCAATATAGATATTACCGCTTGTATCCGAAGCAAGTGCATAAGGTGTGCGAAAAGAAGCTGACAAAGCAGGGCCATTTACTGATCCGCTACTTCCACTTCCAGCTAAGGTCTGAACTTCTGCTTCTGAACTTAATGTCAGCCATTCAGGTTTCTTCTTAGCTATTACTTTGGTTTCAAGATTACCTGGCGACTGAACCTTAATAACTGATTGATAGATTTCATCATAATTAACGGTTGAAATAAGCTTACTGATAAATAATGGAGCATTATCCCCTACTCTACCTTCAATCGCCGGTCCATAGGTTAAGCCTCCGCTATGGATTGCATAAGGGGTAATATGATAGGTTTTATCGCTTTTAAGATTAGTTAATTTTATGGTAAAGATTCCGAAGCCAGAGCCTGCACTAATTTGTTGATCATCTCCCTGACCTTTGCTGAATATAAAGCCCTTCTCAGTTATTGAATTCCCCTCATCAACAAGAATTTCACCTTGAACAGAAATCCAATCAGCACCAGTATCTATAACCTTTGGACAGATTATTACAGGAGCTTTACCGGCACAATATCCGGGAGTAAGCGTAAAAAAAAGCAGATTTAGGCTTATAATAACTCCTGAAAGAACACTCCGTAGAATTAGACTATTCTGACTCAAAATGGTAAGCTGCCTGGTCGAAGAAACAGAAACAAAAAACAAATGGCAACCTATGGCATAAATCCAGTTAAGATGAAAATATTCAGATTTCGATAATATCCGGGTTTTCATGGATTATTATGTTTTAACAAATACCTTTTTTTAAGTTTATCGCAGGCTATCGTAGCCAGATACACCTAATAACAATTGGCATGCCTTGAACTTAAAAGACTGATTAACAATCAATTAATAATTATTTAAATCTTATTTTCTTCCGGCTAATGGAAATTTATTCCAAATTCTGGAAACCCATACCTAACCCATCTATCTCTAAATAAAACAACGCAGATTAGCCTCCCGGGTTAGCATGCATGAATTGCATCACATTAAAGAATTGTCAATTAGCGGCTAATATTTCCTCTCATTGAGTATATTTATAATAAGGAATTACCGCCTATGAAAGACTATCATATTTTTATTATCGAGGATGATCCCTGGTATGGAGAGATTCTTGAATATCATCTTACTTTAAACCCTGATTATCGAGTCACCCGCTTCGGTTCTGCCAAAGAATGCCTGGATAATCTTCACCTCAAGCCTAACCTTATCACAGTGGATTATTCACTCCCGGATATGACTGGTGAACAGTTATTCTCGAGAATAAAAAATCAGAATCCCGCCTTGCCGGTAATCATTATCAGTGGTCAGGAAAAAGTTGTTACGGCGGTTAGTTTATTAAAAATGGGAGTGGCAGAATATCTTGTCAAAGATGATCATACAAGAGACCTTTTGTGGAATGCCATATTGCGAATAAGGGAATGCCAGGATTTAAAGGAAGAAGTTGAAATCCTGCGGGATGAACTGGGTCAAAAATATGCGCTTGATAAAATAATTCAGGGGAATTCAAATGCAATCAGGAAGATCTTTACACTTTTAGAAAAAGCTGCCAAAACAAATATTAATGTATCTATTACAGGTGAAACCGGAACTGGCAAGGAACTGGCTGCGAAGGCAATACATTACAATTCTGACCGGAATAAAATGCCATTCATCGCCCTTAATATGTCGGCTATTCCTTTTGACCTGCTCGAAAGTGAATTGTTTGGATATGAAAAAGGTGCTTTTACAGGTGCTTTAACCCGAAAAACAGGAAAATTTGAGGAAGCAAATAAGGGTACTTTATTTCTGGACGAGATTGGTGAAATGGACATGAGTATTCAAAGCAAACTGCTGCGGGTTTTACAGGAACGTGAATTATACCGACTTGGTGGTAATGAACCTATTAAGCTGGATGTAAGGATCATCGTGGCAACACATAAAAATTTAGCCAAACAGGTTGAATTAGGCAAGTTCAGGGAAGACCTTTATTATAGGATAATCGGAATGCCTGTCGAACTTCCCCCACTCAGGGTTCGTGATAATGACATCCTTTTGCTTGCGAAATATTTTCTGGATGAATTCTGCAAAGAGAATAAAATGCCTCTGAAAATACTTGACAATGATGCCAAGAACAAATTGATGAATTATACCTATCCAGGCAATATCAGAGAGTTAAAAGCGATTATAGACCTTGCGGTGGTAATGAGTGAAGGAACTCAGATCACTTCCACCGACATTGTTTTTGCAAATGCTAAAACAGAAGACAACCTGCTTGCATCTGAAACAACTATGAAGGAATATACTGCCCGGATTATTCAATATTTTTTAGAAAAAAATGATAATAATGTTGTCAAAGTAGCCGAAAAGCTGGATATCGGAAAATCTACTATTTATAATATGATAAAAAGCCGGGAAATAAGGCTTAAATGATGTTTCTAAAAGGTTAACCTTGTTTAATTGCAACTTATTTAAGCAAGATTTAGGCAATATCTGGTAAGGATATCAAGAATTCTGTCCCTTCCCCTTCTTTACTGGCTACTGTAATCATTCCATTTAGCAGATCAACATGGGTTTTAACCATAAACAATCCCATACCTCGCCCACTTGAAGACTCATTGAATGTATTGTATAGTCCGAAAAGATTTTTCTCATGTTTTTCAAGGTCGATACCCTGCCCGTTATCCTTCACTGAAAATACTATCAAATCACCATCTCTTTTACTGGTAATCAGAATTACTGGCGGGTCACCTGCTCTGTGAAATTTTATACTGTTTACAATCAGGTTGTAAAAAATACTATATAAATTACTTTTGACAGCTTTCATGGAATTAACTAAAGTAAAATCACATACCAGATTTGCCTGTACTTTCTCAATAGAGTGAATTATCGCTGACTTAATGCCATCAATCAATTCTTGCAGCGAAACATCCGATAACTGCTCACTTGCATTCTGTGTTACCTGCAGAATCTCATTCAAATCTTTTACGATAGTATCCAGGTTGGCCGTAGCATCTGTTAAAGCCTTATGAATTTCATTCCTTTCTACTTCACTTAAGCCTCCATCCCTCAAAAGATATTCAAGACCAAGTATACTAGTTACCGGAGCTCTCAAATTGTGTGAAACAATGTAGGAAAACTGTTCCATCGCAGAATTGCGCTTAATCAGGTCAGTAGTAATCAAATCCTTTTCTAATTCCGAAAGTTTTCTTCTATTAATATCGGTAATAGACATAATTACCCCTAATATTTTATCTTCAGCATCCAAAATTCTTGCATAACTGATAAAAAACCATCGGTAAGAACCATCTGGTTGGGAATAACTAATTTCATACTCAGTCTTGTTTCCCAACATTGCACTATTCAATATTTCAATAATACGTTGTTTACGGTCTTCCTTAAAAAAATCAGGTGCATAACTCCCTTTCCTGAGAGCCTTGCTGAACTGAAATTGAGCCAGTTCCACCGCCCGCTGATTAAATGAAGCTATCATAAGCTCAGGAGATATCAATATGTATCCGGTATCGGTATTATCCAATATAGCTTTGAGATTAGCCCTGGATTCCAGCAATTCTTCCCTGACTTTCAGTTTCTCTTGTTCGGCTTTGAATTTCTCGATACAATTGATTACAGACGATGGCAGCCTTTCCAAACGATCCTTCAGAATATAGTCAGAGGCTCCCTCCTTCATTACCCTGACCGCAAATTCTTCAGAAACAGTTGATGTCACCAATATAAACGGAATGTCAGGATTCCATTCCTTTTTTAAGATCAGTGCTTCCATTGAGTTAAAAGACGGAAGTGAGTGATCCGATATGATAATATTCGGAGAAAAAGTATGAAGCGCATCCCGGTAACTTTCACGATTATCTACCAGCATTATTTCAAATTCAAAATCCTCCTTCCTGAGCTGCCATTCAACCAATTCAGCATCTGCCGAAAGATCTTCCAGATGAAGAATGCGAATTTTGTTTAGTGGATATGACATCATTTACCAGGCACATGATTTGTTATCAGCCAATACAATCCCAGCTCACTTACTGCTTTTGCAAAATTTCCAAATTCAACAGGCTTAACTACAAAGCTATTTACTCCATAACTATAGCTTTTAATTAAATCCTGCTCTTCCCTTGAGGATGTCATAATGACAACAGGAATAGTCCTGGTAAGCTCATTTTCTTTAATCTGCCTAAGGACTTCGAGTCCATCTACTTTTGGCATTTTAATATCGAGTAAAATAACTTTAGGATTTGCAGACTTATTACCCTCAAAGTCCCCGCGCTTAAAAATAAAATCGAGGGCTTCGCTTCCATCCTTAACATGGAAAAGTTTATTACCGAGATTGATCTTATTCAAAGACCATATTGTCAACTCTGCATCGATTTCGCTGTCTTCAACTAATAAAATTTCTACTTCTTTTACCATTATTTATTGTATTTAGATAGTGTGAAATAAAATGTAGCGCCCTTGCCTACCTCTCCTTCTGCCCAGACCTTTCCATTGTGTTTATCAATTATTCTTTTGATGAGGGCCAGACCAATGCCGGTACCCTCAAATTCAGACTGCCGGTGCAGACGTTGAAAAACTCCGAATAATTTATCATAATATTGCATATCAAAACCTACTCCATTATCCTTAACCAAATAGGTTACCGTTCGTTCAGTTTCTTTAAAGTTAATTTCTATCCGGGGAGAATCTACTGTAGAAGAGTACTTTACTGCATTTTCAATCAGGTTCATCCAAACCTGGCGAAGAACCAGTTGATCTCCAAGACAGTCTGGTAAGGTTTCTATCCCGATTTCAGCATTAAGGGAGGGATAAGAAATCCTTATTTCCTGGAGACAATCCCTGACAAGTGCATCCATATTAACAGGTTGAATAGTCAACTCTTTACGGCCAAGACGTGAAAATTTCAGCAGATCATCTATCAGCATTCCCATATTTATGGTACTGGAGACAATAGTTGATATTAATCGTTCGGCACGTTCATCTAGCTTATCGCGATACAGTTCATGTAACATTGTCGAAAATCCATTTACAGCCCTTAAAGGTGCACGTAAATCATGTGATACAGAATATGAAAAAGCCTCCAGATCTTTGTTGGCCTGTTCAAGCTGTTCTGTACGGGCAAGCACTTTGTTTTCCAATTCCTGATTAAGACTGATTATCAAATGTTCAGCTTCCTTTCGTACGGTAATGTCATTTATGAATGAAACAATAGATATTACTTTTCCTTCATCATCCTTTAGAACAGAATTATACCATTCGGTAAAAATTATATTGCCAGTTTTGGTTATGTTTTTTGTGCTTCCAATTACTCGTTCCAGTTCACCATTAAGAAGTTTACGGTTCAATTGTTGATCTGAGGCTGCCTGTTCAGGTAAGATAATTTCTAGCTCAGAAAAATTTCTACCAATTATCTCGCTGGCTTTCCAGCCAAATATGATTTCAGCTTGTTGAGACCATTGCACCACTTTCCCTTCCGGATCCCATTCCATTACCCCCATCGGAGTGTTCGTGAAATGGAAGGCTAAACGCTGATAAGCGGTACTAATTGCCTGCTCATGCCGCTTTTGTTGGCTGATATCACGGATAAATACAGCAATTCCATCTTCTGAAGGGTAAATATGGTTTTCCTGCCACAGGTCCAGAGGAGGATAATGATCAACATCACATAAATAACACTGCTCATTAAATGCATGTTCGAAAGCCTTTTGGGTGGCTGATCCAACTGCTTCCGGAAATTCATCCCATACATTTTTACCTATCAAAGATGCTGGCTCACGTCCGGTCATTTCCCCAATTCTTTTGTTAGCATAGGTGTACCTGAACTCTTTGTCTAATGCAATAAATCCTTCATCAATACGATCAAGGATATCCTCAATCTGCCTTGTTTTCTGGTGCAATTCCTCTTCTGCCTGCTTACGTTGAGTTATGTCAGAACGAATAGCCACATACTGGTAAGGTTTTCCATCGGAGTTCAAAAAGGGAATTATAGTGGTATCTACCCAATAGTATCTGCCATTCTTTGCTTTGTTTTTTAATTCTCCCTTCCATATTTGGCCATTCGCAATTGTTTTCCATAAACCCCTGATAAATTCCTTAGGATGAAAAGCAGAGTTTATTATGCGATGATCCTGACCAATAAGTTCTTCTTTAGTGTAACCTGATATTGCACAAAAATTATCATTAACATGTTCAATAACACCCTTTTGATCTGTAATTGCAACTATTGCTGACTCATCAAGTGCATATTTATAATCAGAAATTTCTTTCATACTCCGCTTCAGGTCATCTTCAGCTTTTCTGCGCTCGGTAATATCCCGCATATTGGCAACTATTGTACCTAAATCAGGATCCTGGAGTAAATTCACGAAAGTACCTTCAAGCCATAAATAATGACCCAATTTATGTCTCACTCTGAACAAAGCATAAACAACTTTGCCCGGTTTAGCTATTACCAGATTGATAACATCTGTCAGCCTTTGTTTGTCTTCGGGATGTACATCATCCATTTCAATTGCCTTCTTACCCTCATCAGGGTTATATCCGCGAAAGCGCTCGGCTGAAGGACTATGATAAACAGGAGACATTTTACTATCAAGCATAGCGATGATGTCTGTACTTTTCTCAACAAGTGTCCTGAAACGCTTTTCGCTTTTTCCAAGCTCATATTCCTTAAGCTTTGTCTTTACTCTCTCTTTATAGAGGTGATAACTGGTATATACCAATAATATAATTGAGAGGGCAAAAAATACAATAATCCATAGCTGCAGATTCCAAAGAGACTTCTCAAATTCCTTTCGCCTGTAATTCAGTATAAAGCTGCTCCTTTTGATTCCGGCATTGATCAGGGAATCAATATTTTGCAATGCAGTAATATGAGGATCTGTGATACTCTGAACAGAAGAGTCTAAAACCTTTGTTCCGAGTATCCAGGGAAGCTCCGCATGGATTTCATTATCCAACTGACGGGCAATTCTCAAATTAAGTGTATCGTTAGCTGTCCCATTCAACAACTCTAATTGCTTGATAAGGTATTGACTATCCGCAAAAAAAAGCGTCAGGTCTTTCAGCTTGCCTCTGTCTTCAATAAGCTCCGAATTTCCTGTAGCAGCTTTATTCATCTCAACTCCCAGGTTTCTGAAACTGCTGTAAACCTTATCTGTACGGTTGGTCAGGTCGGAATAGTTGAGAAGTTCTGTATAAATTCCATTGAATAGCAAAAAAACACCTAATAAAAACCATATGGGAAGGCTGTACACCAGCAGTGTTTTCAGAAAAATAAAATTCAAAAATTGTTTCTTTGGGATTTGATCCATTGAGTACATTACATTTAGAAACTCATCTGTAATATTTAAGCCTCAAGCTATTCTGAGCATACACTGCCAGGTTTAATCTAAATTCCAGAATCTCCCGGACCGGCCAATCTTACTCTGCAGTAAGAATTTAATTTAAACTTAAACAGAATTTTCGTCATTAGCAATAAAATTTACCTTGGATTTAGGGCTTAATAGCTTCAAGAGATTAGTTTTCGGCTTTTGATATGCCCCCAATTGGATGTCAAGGCTATTAGTGATAAACGATTGCTAATGTTAGCTATATTTTGCACTATCCTTCCATTGAGACTAAACCTGATTGACTACCATTTGCCTATTTCAAATAACCTAGTAAAACAAATGCCCGTGTTGAAATTTGCACCCACATTAGTCCATCAATTAAATGATGATTGAATTCTTTACCCTTAAAACAGCAAAAGCAGATAGCTATGTGGAATCACAGGCTTCCAGCCTATGAGTGTAATACCATAATTCCTGCAGCACGTAATGCAGCAGGGCATACTTCTGAAGAAATTTTAGAAAGCCTGAGACAAAATCTCCAACAGTTCAGCAAAAATGTAAAGGAAAAATTCAATCGAACGGGCGAATTTTAAGCTTAAAGCCGAAAGCTTAAAGCTAAAAGCCCATAGCTGAATGTCCATTGCTCACCATTAGCTCAATGAATTTCAAATTCGGTGTAAATGGTTTGAAAGCTAGACTCCCAAGGATAATATGTACCTGACACCTTATACGTCATAGCTCATACCTCTTACTTCAGACTTCAGACTTCAGACCTCAAACTTCAGACCTCAGATTTCAGACCTCAGATTTCAGACTTCATCCCTCATACCTCCTTATCTCCTATCCTAATTTACCTTCATCACCCCTTTCATAATCCGCCAATGCCCGGGAAAAGTACAGATAAATGGATACTCACCAGGTTTTGCGGGCGCCTTGAAATCAAGCCTGAACGAAGCACCGGTAGCAACAAGCGGCGTGGAATAAAGTACCTCGGGAATAGCAGGAACAAAATTCTTTTCGTAAGCATCTTTCCTGCTTGCCATCGCATCTGCAGCCTTTCCAACGGTCTCAGTTGAACCGGGTTTTATGATGACCACATTATGTGGCATTTCATCAGGATTCTTAAAAATAAGGGAAACCAAACTACCTGCCTTTATGTTTATTACAAGCTTATCATAGGCCATTTTGCTGCTTATAGTTGATAATTGGATTACAGTTCTTCCTTTAATATCCTTTACTTCTGAAACTGTTGCATCAGCTTCTGTAATTAATGTTTTCCTGAAATCCGAAAACGCCTTTACATCCGCAAAATCATCATAAATTTTATCTGACAAGGGTTTTCTGGTATAAATAGCAGCATCCGGATCATTCTTAAAGTAGCCTGGCATAGTTAATACTTCGGCAGAGGAAAGCGGCTGAAGCAGTAATTTTGCCTTTTCTGGATCATTTGCCAGAAAGTTTTTTTCCTTCTTAAACTTCTCCATCCAGATGGGTTGCAAATGCTTAAAACTCTCCTTTAATGCATAAACGATATAGTCATCCATTGGCATTTCTGAAGCTGACAGTAAAGCCATCAGGCTGGCCTCATTCTTATAGTGACTGAGGGATACAATAGCCTCCAAACGTACTCTTGGAGAAGAATCTTTAGACATTGCTATTAGCCTTGCCTGGGAGTTCTTCAAGTAATCTCTCCAGTAAAATAAAACCCGGGTCGCCGCAGCCCTGATATTGGCATCTCTTGCCTTTAATAAATTATTTAAAAGAATTTCGTTTGTTTGATGTAATCTCTGGTACATCCATAAAGCTTCCAATTGGTATTGCTCATAATTCTTGTCAGCCGTGTTTAGTTTTTGAAGCCAATTTGGCAAGGCTGCTAAAACTTCTTGTTCAGGAAACTCCGTCAGTTGAATTCTGGCGCGGTATCTTGTTCTGTCTTCGTATTCCTTTAATTGGTCCAGTAATTGACCGATCTTAAGACGGCTCATATCTACAGGTTTCAGTAATTCCTTTCCTGTATATGTTATGCGCCATATCCGGCCATGGGTTTTATCCCGATCAGGATCA
>NZ_JAUYSS010000059.1 GCF_030695525.1 Daejeonella sp.
CGAACTATCTATCTTCTGGGGTGGTCAATTTGCTCCGGTTTACCCTGGTCAATTTGCTCCGGGATGGGGTGGTCAATTTCAACCGGGGAAGGTGGTCAGTTTACTCCGGTTTAGGTGGTCAGTTTACTCCGTTTTTTCCAATATGCGAGCCAATAGTTGAAATTTCAACATTCGGATAGTCGAAAATATAGGCAAATGCTCTTTCAACATCTTCATTTACTCTCTCTGCTTGAGCCAGCCCTATTTTCCTCATTAAACTGTTTGAAGTGTTTCTTGCAGGCCCTAGCCTTTCTAAATCAATAAAACGAACCTGTCTGTTTCGTATCTGTGCATTTATACGCGTTAAGTCTGAACTTGCCTTACCTACACCTGTCCAAGCTTGTGTTGCAGGATTTCTTTTAGCAATTCCATCCCTATTTGAATTACCAATTCTCCAAAACAGTTTATAAGTATACTCTCGGTTTGTATTCTCATGATTCGTAAATGGCATAACATCTCTCCATGTATGACGTCTCAAAATTGTTTCAGGTTTTGTAGAATCATTTCGCATAAAGTCATAGTGGCTACAAGCTAGTAGCAAAAGCAAGCTCGTCTTTCCAATCTTATTTGTACCTGTTAGAACTGTAATTGGGTGGTCAAAGGATAATTTTAAGTTGAGAATGCTTCTAAATTCATCAACTTCGATCCTGTTAACGAAATTCACAAAGCTATTATCTACATTATGAAATGTCGTTGGATCGTAATGTAATAGTCGATTCTTAGTTTCAATTATGTTTTGAAGATTGAGCATTTTATGTTAAATAAAATCAAACTAATTGTATATAATGCAGACAAGACTACCATAAGTTCATGAAATAGTAATTATTATGGCAATTTTATTGCATTCACTTAAATATCTTCATTATCAACGAGGTATCCTAAAACAAATCAAAAATATTGAGCGAAATACGGATGAAGCAATTGGCTTTCATAGTTGCGACCGAATGCGACTGAACAAAGGTCACTGGAGTAAAACTCGCAGAGTGATCCAGTGATATTTTTTCCATTCAGAAGATACGAAGCTTGGCAGAATTATTGATCCAATAGGCATAAGCATAGGGAAATTCAATAATTCTGATAAGTTGAAGCCTTAAGGACAAAGCATTTCACCCTGCTAGACAAGCAATAATATTAGACTTAGTTACTTTTTGAGAAATCTGCAAATGAGTTGTCCTTTATAATCCAGCCTTTTAATTTTTCAGTGTTATTTTTTTACATCATTCCTTCATCCGCAAAACTTAGGTAACCATCCTTCGTCAGGATAATATGTTCAATTACTGGTAAGTCTAGGAACTGTCCTGCTACTTTTAATTTCCTTGTAAGCTCTATATCTGCCTGGCTGGGCTTTAGATTACCTGATGGATGATTATGAACCAAGATAATACTTGCAGCATTACATTTGAGTGCTGAAACGAAAATAACTTTAGGGTCTGCTATTGTACCTGCCGTTCCACCAACTGAGATTGGCATAATACCTAAAATTCTGTTTGCTCGATTAAGTAGAATGATCTTAAATTCTTCAAGAAACTCAATAATTTCAAAATTCCAATTTTCTTTCAGAATATTATATACTTCAATTGATGTGTTAATCTGAGGTCTATCTGAGATTCTATAATTCAGATTGTAAACCAGTTTCAATTCAGTAACCTGATTCAGGTTGTTAATAGTTTTTTTCATGTTTATTGGTTTGAAGGAGGTTAAATTTCGGGCCGTTGCGGGCGGAATGAAAGGTCACGGCAGAGGAGTCAGCATGACGATGCCGGGATATCTTCGTAGAAGACAAAGCCTGAAAAAGTTATTGTTGTTAGGGACAGTGTTGAGGAACAATAAGTTGTGACAGGCTGCAGCCTGAATGACAAGCAGGCCCGCAAAACTAGAGAACCGTTTGGATTTTCAGGGTTTTCCTGATAATACAAGGGAAGGTTCTATGAGGATGATTGAATGAGCCTAGAATCATGCCAGGTTGAACGAAGTGACCTGGAGTGATTATGGAGGGAATGATTGAAGACGAATGCCTTATAACCGCTCTCGGATAGTAAGTAAAGACAGCGGATGGGTAGATTAGAATACTTTCTTTTTCGGCAATTTGTTCCGTAATTCCTCATTGAGGGAATATCTTATGCTCATACTACAATCACGTTGCAATTTGTCTGTTATCACCTTATACTTTTGTTGAGCATAATTATAGCTCCTCATTGATGTATTTTGTTCTACGTCAAAGCTAATATCTAATCCTTGAGGTGTTGTCCATATTTTACTGATTCTTTCATATTCACCCAATATGGTACTATTCTGAACTGTGTCCAACCTTATAGGCTCACCGTATAAATTTCCCAACATTGTTTTAATTTTGGTTTCAACACGAAATCCTGATGGATACTCATAATCAACTACATGTAATGTATCCTTAATACCAAATGGCATATCGTGAACTTTAAACTCATAATCCTTATAAAAAAAGTAATACATATTATACCAATTGGTAATCTCGGCAGGCTTAAAGAATGGGGGATTATCCAAGTCTGTTGATAAAAAAACAGTCACAGAAGTAACAAATCCATTTTGTTGCTCATATACAGGGAAAAAGTAGTAATAGTTTTGATTAAAATTATCCACCATAATTCTTGTGTGATACAAATTGCCATTCTTATCGGGAACTAATGTTTTATTCTTTTTTAGACTGTCAATATAAGTTTCTAAAGATTTCAGCTGTACACCTACTGGAATTCCCAAGAATCCTTCTAAATGGATCTCCTTTTTGTCTTTACAGGAATAAAAAAATAGAGATATTGAAATTATAATTAATCGTGTAATTAATTTTTTCATGTTGACGGCATTTGAGATTAAACTTAGATGTTAAATATAAATAAATACCCAATATATTGGGTGGTATGAGATTTATGATACAGTGAATTTAGCTGTGTGATAAACAACAGAGATCCTTTAGTCCTTAAAGAGTTTGGTAATAACTTACGCAAGCTGAGAAAAGAAAGAGGATTTTCTCAGGAGAAGCTTTCATTGCAAGCAGGTATATCTAAAAACCAAATAGGAAACATAGAACGTGGAGAGGTCAATATTACTCTAGGTACGCTAGCTGTCTTAGCTAAAACCTTTAACATATCTTTAAAAGAGCTATTTGATTATTAGGGAAAACGATTTATAAGAAACCCACACCCCTAATATTCTATATAATATTTTATCTTCTTTACCTTCTGCTACTGCCTCCACATACACAAGTGTATTGATCTTTAGATTCTCAGTGGGTAGAATACACCTAACCTGAAAAGGTGTTCTTAGGAGTCTCAATAATCCTTTACTAGTTACAACTATCAGAGTATTTTCATCATAAAATCTGATCTTTCTATTAAAATCCATAAGGTTTAAGCTTTAAATCTGGTAGGTTTAAAAGGGCAGCTCTTAAGCACACCCTTTTTACACAATCTGGGGCTAGACTGTTTGTCGTTCCACCAACTTCATGTCTCCAAGAACACCAGTACTAACAGAGCCCTGGTACTCATAAGTGTAATCAAGCATCATAGTCTCACCTGTGGTTTTATTGGTGAATTCATAAGGCTCCGTTTCCCGTTTCACAATTTCTCCCTGCATCTGTGTACCAACTAATAATTTAGCTGTGTCTTCATTAAATGTGCAGGGGAGGCTGCAACGCTTGGTGGTTGCATAAAACTTGCCTGTCTGATTGCTTTGGACAATTTCCAAACCTCCTTGTAATTCCAGACAGATAAATGATCTACCTTCTTTTGTTTCTCTTACTGCGTAAGATGCTACTGTTACCATGATAATGATTTTAAATGGGGTTAATAATAATTGTTTTTCTGTACGGGGGGGTACATACTTTCAAATTTTGAGGGGGGTAGTTTGATTGGAAAATGCGAGAGAGCCTAAAATGTCAATAAAAAAATTTAGGGGTAATTTTAAAAAAAATAGAAAGGATAAATCTGATTGATGGCTTCCTGTTATAGCTATTAACTTTATATTATTTAAGGTTGATATGATTTAACGCTCAGAGAGTTATCCATACAAAAGGATATATAGGGCTCACTACAGACATTAATGAACGAAGATTTGTAGTAAATAGGTTTTGTGTACCCTAATTTGTACCCTAATAATCAAAAAAGCCCCATACAACTAAGTACGAGGCTTTCTTGGTGGTACCAGCTGGAATCGAACCAGCGACACAAGGATTTTCAGTCCTTTGCTCTACCAACTGAGCTATGGTACCAGACCATACCCGTTTTGTTCGGGACTGCAAATGTAGTGTCTTTTTTCGTTTAAGAAAATAATATTTGAAAATTTCTAAAAGGTTTAATTTCTAGTGTTAAGCATTTATTTGGATGATCTGAATTGAATAGCTACAATTGTCTGAATATCAGTTTAAAACGTTAAGCTAAATACTTTGTGTAGATCTTTTGTCTTTTCATCTGGTCCCGATAGCAATCGGGGCGAACCAGCGACACAAGGATTTTCAGTCCTTTGCTCTACCAAAGAGCTATGGTACCAGACCATACCCGTTTTGTTCGGGAAGCAAATGTTTGTCTTTTTTCGTTTAAGAAAATAATATTTGAAAATTTCTATTTGGGTATATATTCAGGATTTAATGATTGTTTTCAGGATCGGGCACAATAAACTGTAAAAGACTGAGCATCAGTTTACAATGATATGTTAATTACAGTCCTTTGATATTTAGCAGTACCAGCTGGTCCCGATAGCACTCGGGGCGAACCAACGACACAAGGATTTGCCTAAATTCTAAACTCTAATTTTTTCAATCAACTCTCCATTCTCCATTCTCAATTCTCAATTAAACAGATCTCTCCTCGCGATAAAAAATCCTTTAAACTGAAAATCCTTTTCGCTTATCGAGATTACGGTGAATGAAAAACACCCTTTAATAACCATCAATTCTGCTAATAGAAATATTTAATAATGTAAAGCAGGATTCCAATTTGCTCATTTTCTAATTTTCAAATTTGCTAATTCACTACTACCCCTGAAGCCTATGCTTAAAATTAGAACAGGATACCCAGGACTTCAATTTTAGTTTTTAAACCACCGCATTATTTTAATATTTTCACAATATTATTTTGTAGCATTACAAATGAATATCAGCTGGTTACTTGAGTATAACCCCATATTTTTAGCCTTCATGGCCACGCTTTTTACCTGGGGCGTAACTGCATTAGGAGCCTCATTAGTCTTTTTCTTCAAAACAATAAACAGAAGAGTTCTGAATTTAATGCTGGGTTTCGCTGCCGGGGTGATGATTGCTGCCAGTTACTGGTCGCTCCTGGCTCCTGCGATTGAAATGGAAAAGGATTCTCAATACCCCTGGCTACCCGCTGTTACCGGCTTTTTAGCAGGAGGCGCATTTATTCTGCTGATTGATAAAATATTACCACACTTACATTCCAGATTGCCCATTGATAAGTCGGAAGGAATTAAAACCACATGGGACAGGAGTATTTTATTAGTTCTGGCTATTACCCTGCACAATATCCCCGAAGGATTGGCCATTGGAGTGGCCTTTGGAGCCTTAACCCATAATCCGGATTTGGGTGTACTTACGGGCGCTGTTGTTCTGGCTATTGGCATTGGCTTACAGAACTTTCCTGAAGGTACTGCAGTTTCAGTTCCATTACGACGGGAAGGTTTGTCAAGGAGAAAAGCATTTTTCTACGGACAATTATCAGGAATGGTAGAGCCTCTGGCAGGTGTACTTGGTGCTTACCTGGTGGTTACCATTACCCCCTTACTTCCTTATGCTTTATCCTTTGCTGCCGGTGCAATGATTTTTGTAGTTGTAGAAGAATTGATTCCGGAATCACAAACCGGTGGCGAGACTGACCTCTCAAGCATTGGGGTGATGATTGGATTTGCATTAATGATGCTGCTGGATGTTGCTTTGGGGTAGATTTCCTCCTTTATCCTTAAGATTTTCAGATTTTAACCTTTCTAAAGCGCAAAGTGCTACAGACCTTTTTATATGACATATTTCGCGTCTCTGCGTCTCTGCGAGCGCTTTTTTACATTTTCAAAAGCTCTTCCCAAATCCTCTCTTCCACCGGAATACCATGCTTTTCATTAAATCGGCGCGTTGCCAGCGTATTTTCCCCTGGATAATAAATACTTCCTCCGGGTTCTGCCGGAGAACTTGATTTTGTATACCGGATGATCTCTTCAATAAGCATTTGATTGTAATCACTCTTGTGCAAACAGAGGAAAAACTGAGATACCCCTGATTCTTTAACCGTGGAATTAATGGCGGCGGTAGACTTTCCCCCACTAATCGCTGTGAGCAAAACATCCAGAACAAATGCCAAACCTGATCCTTTCCAATAGCCTATGGGCAAGGCTCTTCTGGATTTTATTATTGCTAAAGGATTTTTAGTTAAATTTCCTTCCATATCATAGCCAGCGAAAACCTCCATTTCCTCATTATTAAATCTGCTTTGCTGTAATTTACCATAGGAGAATTGGGTCATCGCCATATCCAATACAATATGACCCTCAGTACGGGGAACTGCAATAATTAAAGGATTGTTTCCCAATCGGGGTTCTTTGCCTCCCCAGGGTGGCATATTGGCCATCGTATTTGTAAAGCAAATTCCGATACAGCCTGCATCAGCAGCCTGCCAGCCATAGGTTCCACCACGCATCCAATGATTGGTGTTTCGCATCGCAAGGCAGCCAATTCCATTGCTTTTAGCGAGATCAATTGTCCTGTTCATCGCCTTTGTTGCATTGTACATCCCTGCACCCGAATTGCCATCCCATATCTCAATCATACCATAGGATTCAACAAATCCAGGCTCCGCATGTATATCAACTTCCCCTTCTTTTACTGCGTTCACAAAAGCAGAAAAACGGTTTAAACCATGGGAATACACCCCATCTCTGCTATTTCCCGCAAAAATATCGGCACATAATTCGGCTTTCTCCTCAGTAAATGACAGGCTGAGTAAGACTCGTTTAAACTCCTTTTTAAGATCTGCAAACGGAACTTTCATAATTTCATTATTTACCCCCCTCCAGCAAATTTGCAGGATTTTTATGAATAATTTAGGTTGGTTAGTTGGTTGGTTGGTTAGTTGGTTAGAAAATTCCCAGTTCATTTTAAATTATCAACCCGATAGCTATTGAGTGTCAATTGAAACAGATCTCTCCTCGTGCAAGATTCTCCTTAATTAAAAAATCAGTTTCGCTCGTCGAGATAACGGTATATGGTTGATTTTTAATAGTGGCTTCAGATTTCAATTCCCTACTCCCCATTCACTTATTTGCTAATTTGCTAATTTCTTCCCCAATCACGAAGACGAAATCTTCTTTCCGCTCGCCCAGGTGATTTCGTAAATCTTTAGCGCATTGACAAATCGACAAATCAACTAATCGACAAATCCATTCCATTTGCTAATTTGCTCATTTACTAATTTGCTCATTCCCATTTCATTTCCTTATTTTGCCTCATGATCGTTTATAATCCGAAAGACTGGTTCTACTCCACCTTTTATCTTCATAAATCTGATACAGCACGAAAGCTATTTCCTCTAATAATTGTTCTGGCGCTGTATTCAGCAGGAATTGCTTATCTCGAGCTTGAATACATCAATCTCTCGGATGTTATCTGGGTTAAAAATATCACCATTGTCCATAACCTTTTAGGCTTTGTGATGTCTATCCTGCTCGTATTCCGCACCAACACGGCATATGACCGCTGGTGGGAAGCTCGCAAACAATGGGGAACACTGACCAATGTAAGCCGGATGCTGGCCATAAAGATGAACGCAATTCTTAAACCTGATGATCGCGTGAACCGCAGTTTCTACAAAAAAGCAATCCCATTATTTGCCGATACCTTATTCGATCATCTTCGCTCCAACAGAACCCGGTTCATGCTGGATGAGGTGGAGCATCCGGAATTTGAATCCCTGGATGTGCAAAAACATGGCCCCAATCAGGTCGCCTCGATGATCTTTAGCCGCAGCAATAATCTGTATCAGGACAGGGTCATCAGCGGTGATCAGCTGATCGTGATCAACACTGAAATGAATGCCCTGACCGATGTATGCGGGGCATGCGAGCGTATCAAGAATACACCTATACCAATGTCTTACAGCTCCTTTATTAAGAAATTTATATTCATCTATGTACTTACACTTCCGGTGGGTTTTGTATTCTCAATGGGCTATTTCGTCATCGCAGCCGTTCCCTTTATCTTTTATGTAATGGCTTCCCTTGAATTGATCGCCGAATCTATTGAAGACCCATTTGGGACTGACCCTGACGATTTACCTATCGACAAAATAGGCGAAAATATTAGAAAACATGTCTCTGAAATCATTCATTAATTGATATTAAATCATTGGTTTATCCGATTATTTTATCAATAGATTTCCACTCTTTTTTTTAATTTAGACCCATTCTCTGAGGAATTTCAGAGTATTACTTTTTTTCTGTGAGATATTTATTCCTGTTTATACTTTGTGTTCTTTCCGGCACCCGACTTTATTCTCAAAAAATAAACAGCGCCTACAAACTTCACATTACTGAAACCAAACTTCCTATAATAATCGACGGTCTCATTGATGAAGAAGCCTGGAATGTAAGCGATTCGGCTGTTAACTTTTTCATGGTTAGTCCGATGGATACCAGCTTTGCAAATCTCAAAACTACCGTCCGCATGACTTATGATCAGAATAACCTGTATATATCTGCCATATGCTATGAACCCAGGCCGAATACAGATTATGCTGTTGAATCGCTTAGGAGGGATTTTGCCTATACCAAAAACGATAATTTTCTGCTTATTGTGGATCCCTTCGACGACCAAACCAATGGCTTTACCTTTGGCGTGAATGCCGCAGGTGCACAATGGGACGGGCTTATATTCAATAGTAACGGCTATGACCTCAGCTGGGACAATAAATGGTATTCGGAAGTGAAACATTATTCCGACCGATGGGTTTTTGAGGCCGCTATTCCCTTTAAATCAATCCGGTATAAAAAAGGTATACAAACCTGGGGAATTAATTTCAGCAGACTGGACATCAAAGTACCTGAAAAATCGGCCTGGGCGAAAATTCCAAGACAGTTTAATGTGGCCTCACTCGCCTATACCGGAAATCTGATCTGGGATAATCCACCACCTGATGCCGGGACCAATATTTCTGTAATCCCTTATGTATTAGGTGGATTCACCAGGGATTATGAGAACAATACAAGTACTAAATTTAAAAGGGATATAGGTGCAGATGCTAAGGTCGGAATCACCTCCTCACTGAACCTGGACCTGACAGTAAACCCGGATTTCTCACAGATTGAAGTGGATAAACAGGTCACAAACCTTGATCGGTTCGAACTATTCTTCCCCGAACGGCGGCAATTCTTTCTCGAAAATGCAGATCTCTTTGCCAATTTCGGCTACTCTACAATCAGGCCATTCTTTTCACGAAGAATCGGATTAGGTGTACCCATTGAATTTGGAGCACGCCTTAGCGGAAGCCTGAATAAGAAATGGCGTATCGGAGCAATGGATATGCAGACCAAGAGTATGGATGACACTGGCCTACCCGCTCAGAATTTCGCGGTTCTTGCCCTGCAGCGAAGGGTATTCTCGCGCTCCAATATCCGCTTCATGTTTGTAAACAAACAATCCCTTAATTATGATCCGGCACAGCATCCCGGGAAACCAGTCTTTAATGCCTTTAACCGGAATATCGGACTGGAATACAATCTGGCTTCAACCAATAATCTCTGGACAGGAAAATCCATGTTTGTCAAGTCATTCGGACCTGTTAAAAACAGTGATGATCTGGTGCATGCCGCCAATCTGCAATACAGTAGCAAAAAATGGCTCCTGAGCTGGCAGCATGAATATGTGGGCGAAAATTATACCGCAGAAGTTGGTTATGTACCCCGCATCAATTACATTAAACTGAATCCGAAACTGAGTTATTTGTTCTTCCCGAAGGGGGGTAATATATTGAACCATGGACCGATTTTGAGCTCCACACGCTATTTCAACAAATCTTTCAGTCAGACTGATAATGAAACCTCATTCAACTATAAATTCACACACCGGAACCAGAGCACTTTTGAGGTCTGGACTTCTGATAATTTTATCCGCCTGCTCAGACCATTTGACCCATTAAATACAGGAAAAGGCAATTTAAGTACCGGAACCGAACATTTATGGAATACCTGGGGAGCAAATTACTTCTCCAAGCCACAGAAACTATATACCTACTCCTTTTCCGGACAATATGGTGGCTATTTTGCTGACGGAACCCGTTTGAATCTAACGGCAGATCTTGGCTACCGCTTTCAGCCCTATGTCAATATAGCCATGAGTACGAGCTATAATCATATTGTATTAGCTCAACCCTGGGGAACAAGCAATTTGTGGCTTGTTGGTCCGAGGACTGATGTTACCTTCAGTAATAAACTGTTTTTTACCACCTTCATACAGTACAATAACCAGCAGAAAAACCTGAATGTGAATACCCGCCTTCAGTGGAGGTATAAGCCTGCAAGTGATCTTTTCCTTGTATTTACCGACAATTATTACCCATCTCCTTTTGCCATCCGGAATCGTGCTTTGGTGCTGAAGTTCACATATTGGTGGAATTAGAATAATAAGCTTCATCTGAAATACTATTTTCCTGAGTTCGATGTTAGGAAGGTTAATAGATAGGCATATAATTATTCATATATTCTCTGGAGCTAATTAATTTGATTTTGAAAATCAATGCCTGTCTGTTATAGGCTAGTTCAGCCCTTTCCTCCGGTGTTATCCGCCAAGAAATCGCGTTCCCCTCTGGTCGGTGTTATCACCATACCAAGCACAATCACATCATTGGTCGGTGATAACACCTACCACAGGGAAATAGCCGGAAGCTACATCCTCCGGCAAGGTTTATTTTACCCGGTGCTGTTTTTCATTGGGACGGCAGCCCGGCAAAAGGACCATTTGCCATTGGGAATAAACCCGGGTGGAAGCTCTAGCTTTTTTGCTTATCGAATTTCATTATATCTATTAAATCTGTTGCAAAAAACTAGGGCAGAACACGGGACTGGCAGGACCGAAGAGGCACAAACCCTGCTTTCTAAAATAAAATCTTCAATGCAAATAGTAATTAGGCAATATTTTATGTCGAACCTGGTTTAATAAACTTTAATTTTTGGGGGCCATACCCATTATAAAAGCAGAAAGCTAAAAGCAGAAAGTTAAAAGCTAAAAAATGAGCAAATAAAAATAAAATATTATGCTTGCATAGTAATTGATTTAAAGGATAATGTTTATTTTTACCTATTAACCTAAACAATATGGTTCTACAAATCCTTTTTCTGATTATTGCAGCAGCAGCTATCGCACTTTTCAGCCTGAATGTGCGCAAGATCATCCGGAATATTAATTTAGGAAGACCTCTTGATCGTTCAGACCGACCATCCGAGCGATTGGCAATTATGCTAAAAGTCGCTTTCGGTCAGTCAAAAATGGCTAAACGTCCGGTAGCTTTTGTCCTTCACCTGTTTGTCTACATCGGCTTTATAATAATTAATCTAGAGGTACTCGAAATCATTATTGACGGAATCTTTGGAACGCATCGCATTTTTGCAGCCCCATTAGGCGGACTATACAATGTTTTAATTGCCTCTTTCGAAGTGTTGGCAGCATTAGTACTGATTGGAGTCATCGTATTCTTTGCACGAAGAAATATTGTTCATGTAAAACGTTTTAGCGGCATAGAAATGAGCAAATGGCCCCGTTCTGATGCCAACATTATTTTGATCGTGGAGGTTTTATTAATGAGTGCATTTTTAACGATGAATGCGGCTGATTATAAACTTCAGCAATTAGGGGCTTCAAATTATCTAAGTGCGGGATCCTTTCCTGTCAGCAGTTTTCTTATTCCGCTCCTGCCCGACTCCGAAACAGCATTGATTGCCATTGAACGATCCTGCTGGTGGTTCCATATCATTGGGATATTTGCATTTCTGAACTACCTGCCCTATTCCAAGCATTTACATATCGTTCTGGCTTTCCCAAATACCTATTATTCAAATCTGGAACCTAAGGGCGAATTAACTAATATGGCAAGTGTGAGTAATGAGGTTAAAGCGATGCTTGATCCCACATATACCCCTGAGCCAGTACCTGAAGGTGGACGTTTCGGTGCTAAAGATATTGGCGACCTGAGCTGGAAAAATTTAATGGATGCGTATACCTGCACCGAATGCGGAAGGTGTACCTCGGTATGCCCGGCGAATATTACAGGAAAGCTGCTTTCTCCGCGTAAGATCATGATGGATACCCGTGACAGGATGGAGGAAATTGGAAAAAACATAGATAAGCACGGCAAGGATCATCAGGATGGAAAATCCTTACTGGATTCTTATATTTCAAGAGAAGAAATATGGGCCTGCACCACCTGTAATGCCTGCACTGAAGCCTGTCCGGTAGATATTGACCCACTTTCCATTATCGTAGAATTGAGAAGATTTGCGGTGATGGAAGAGTCGCAAGCTCCTGCAAGTATCAATACTATGCTCTCGAATGTAGAGAATAACGGTGCACCGTGGAAATATGCAGCGGTGGATAGAATGAATTGGGCGGAAAACGATTAGGCAATTTGTCGATTCGGCAATTTGATGATTTGTCAATTGATTGGCTTTTAGTAGAATATGCTGATTTCAAATTGATAAGGCTTAATTTTTTACAACAAATTTCAATTTATCACCTAATACCATTGACAAATAGACAAATCAAATAATTGACAAATCAGTCAGGCTGCAATTGACAAATAGACAAATCGAATAATTGACAAATCAAATAATCGAATAATTGACAAATTAGTACATATGGAAAAATTAACAGTTCCAACAATGGCCGGAATGGCTGCAAAAGGTGAAAGTCCGGAGATTTTATTCTGGGTTGGATGTGCAGGCAGCTTTGATGAAAGGGCGCAGAAGATCACGCGTGATATCTGCAAGATATTGCAGCATGTGGGGATTAAATTTGCGGTACTTGGTACGGAAGAAAGCTGCACCGGGGATCCCGCAAAACGGGCGGGAAATGAATTCCTTTTTCAGATGCAGGCAATGAGCAATATTCAGGTATTGAATGGATACGATATAAAAAAAATTGTAACCGGATGTCCACACTGCTTTAATACCTTAAGAAATGAATACCCGGGTTTGGGCGGCAATTATGAGGTGATCCATCACTCGCAGCTCATACAGCAACTGATTGATGAAGGTAAATTGAAAGCCGAAGGAGGAGAATCATTCAAAGGAAAAAAAATCACCTTCCACGACCCCTGCTACCTAGGCCGCGCCAATAATGTATATGAGGCACCCCGGAAGGCTCTTGAAATTCTGGATGCCGATCTGGTAGAAATGAAGCGTTGCAAATCAAACGGCCTCTGCTGCGGTGCCGGGGGTGCCCAAATGTTTAAAGAACCTGAAAAAGGAAAAAAGGATATTAATATTGAAAGAATCGACGAGGCATTGGCACTGAAGCCGAATATAGTAGCATCCTCCTGCCCCTTTTGTATGACTATGCTGAGTGATGGGGTAAAAAACTATAATAAAGAGGAGGAAGTAAAAGTGCTTGATATTGCCGAAATTACTGCAAGGGCAAACGGACTTTAAGTTTTGGATACAATAAAAAAGCTAATTTAAACAGCAAAGCACCTTTGATATTAATTAACGTTAACCAATCTATACCTACTTATTTCTATCTAAGAGCCGCTTCATTTCAAGCAGGTCATTATGAAGAGCTACCATATCTTCGGCTTCAAGGATGCTCACTGGAAGCCGAAAGTATGTAGCCATCGAATCGACATTCCCATTACGGTCATTAAATGTTTGAACGATCACATCATCTTCATGAGTTTGAATGGACAATTCTCCGGATAAGTTATTCCCCAGGTAATTAATGGCACTGATTCGCATCAGATTGAAAGAATAATATTCCTGTTTACCGTTAACATAGGTTCGTCGGTATCTCAGGAAACCTTCATCGTTCAAAAGCAGCTCAAATTGCCTG
This sequence comes from Daejeonella sp., assembly GCF_030695525.1. GTDB lineage: Bacteria > Bacteroidota > Bacteroidia > Sphingobacteriales > Sphingobacteriaceae > Daejeonella. Next base: position 14,105 of record NZ_JAUYSS010000059.1, read on the forward strand.
ATCTTTAAAAATCCTGACTCAGCATTATGAAGTGTGTTTAGCTTAAGCTGAGTACGCAGAGCGAGTTGATGCAATTCTTCCTCTGTCCCTGCTGTCGCACTGATAAAAACCAGGAGCCATCCTGTAAGAATAAGGGAAGGACAAAGCTTCTTTAAACCACTTTTAAACCCAGTATACATGAATCAGAAACAAATTCAGCCTTAAATTAATAAGTATTGTCAAATTTTTAACAAAAATCAATTATAAGAGTTATCCGGGATATAATCACTGGATTACACTTATTTAAACAAATTAAGGCAAAATACAAGTAAACTGAAAAATTTACATAAATTGTGACATTGTGACTCTCTAAAGGGCTATATGACTCACAATTAGACTTTCACTTACATCCAGTCCAATTAAGATTTACATTTTTAAATTTTTCGAATTATGAGGTATACTTTCAAACTAATAATCCGGTTCAGTTTAAAATACAATTGAGATGAAGGTTAAAAGTACTAGCGTTTTTGAAATGCTATCCCGCATGCGTGAATATTTTCAAACGGGTAATTTCTCTTTGAATTCTACTCCAACAGATCCTATACGCTCAGAATTATACAATTTCGATCAAATGAAAGCCCATGCTACTATAGTGGCGCGGTCTCATAAAATTTTAAAAGGCAAACGGACTGACAAGCTTTTAAAAAGATTGGATGATAATGAAGAGACTCTGGTGGAGGTACGAAATCTACTCGTTGAAGGTATTCAATCCGGACAGGCAATAACACCTGCTGCAGAATGGCTTCTGGATAACTTCTATTTAATTGAAGAACAAATTGTTACTGCTAAAAAACACCTGCCTAAAAAATACAGTGAAGGCCTGCCCTATCTGACCAATGTTAACTCTGAAGGTATTCCCAGAGTATATGATATCGCTCTTGAAATAATTGCACATAGCGATGGCCTCATTGACCTAAAAGAATTAAAGGGTTTTGTATCGGCTTATCAATCAGAAAAAATTCTAACACTGGGGGAGTTATGGGCAATCCCAATTATGTTAAAACTTGCTGTTATTGAAAATCTAAGAAGGATTGCTGAAAAAATAGCACTTGACAGGATTGACAATAACCTGGCAGATTACTGGAGCGAGCAAATGATCGAAACAGTGAGGAAAGACCCTGCAGATATGGTTTTGACCATTTCTGATATGGCCAGATCCAAGCCTGTTTTAAATAGTCCGTTTGTAGCCGGATTCACCCGAAAACTCCAGGGAAAAGGCCCGGCATTTGCTTTACCCCTAAGCTGGTTGGAACAACAATTATCGCGGCAGGGAATATCCGTTAATGATCTGGTTTGGCATGAAAACCAAAAACAGGCTGCTGATCAGGTATCTGTTAAAAACAGTATCGGTACAATGCGATTCATCGGCTCAGCTGATTGGCGCAAATTTGTGGAGTCCTCAAGTATAGTTGAGCAAACATTTCGGAGTGATAATACAAGTATTTATCCTCAAATGGACTTTGCTACACGTGACAGGTACAGGCATGTGATTGAAACTATTGCAGCAGGCAGTCAGCTTTCTGAAACAGAAATTGCAAAAAAAACAATAGAATTAACAAAAAGACCCGGATTAGCTGAAAGACAAAAACATGTAGGATATTACCTGATAGATAATGGCTTTGATCAATTAAAAGAAGCTGCTCAGATGCGCTTTAATGCAAGGCAAAGTCTGACAGATTTCATGGAAAAAAGGCCAACTTTTATCTATCTTACTTCAATTTCTATTCTTACACTAGTCATCGCTTTCGGTATGTTTCTGGTTGCCTGGCTCTATGGAGATTTCAGCTGGCAATTTCTGATACTGATAGCTTTGTTATGTATTGCTGGTGCTGCTCATTTGGCTATTTCCTTTACCAACTGGCTTGCAACTATATGGCTTAGTCCTAAAATTTTACCCCGGCTAGACTTTTCAAAAGGGATTCCCGATGAATACCCCACTCTGGTAACTATTCCCTCAATGCTTTCAAGCAAAAATGAAATTGAAGAGAGTGTCGAAGCGCTCGAAATTCGTTTTTTAGCTAACCGGGAAAAAAATCTATACTTCAGTCTACTGACAGATTTTACGGATGCAGACTCAGAAACAATGCCGGATGATCGTTCCTTTCTCAACCTGGTGAGTGAAAGAATTCAACAGTTAAATGAGAAATACAATAAAGCCGGACATCCGGATATTTTTTATCTATTTCATCGTCCGAGAAAATGGAACCCGAATGAAGATAAATGGATGGGATATGAGCGAAAAAGAGGAAAACTCTCTGCTTTAAATACGCTGTTAAGAAATGAAGGCAGAAATGAATTTAGCCAGATTGTAGGAGAATATAGAGATCTGAAAAATATAAAATATATAATCTCACTTGACTCAGACACCCAACTTCCAAGAGATGCAGCATGGAAATTAATAGCCACTATGGCGCATCCCTTAAACCATGCAGTATATGATGAAAGAAAAAAACGCGTAGTACAAGGATATGGGATTTTGCAGCCGAGAATTGCATCAGACTTTCCCAGAGGTAAAACTTCTCTTTATTTACGTTTACAAGGGGATATGAAAGGCATAGACCCTTATACCCGGGCCTCCTCTGATGTCTATCAGGATATTTTTCAGGAAGGCTCTTTTATAGGGAAGGGCATCTATGACCTGGATATTTTTGAAAAGGTTGTGGGCAAAATTTTTCCAGAAAACCGTATCCTTAGCCATGATTTAGTAGAAGGTTGCTATACACGCTCTGGCTTGTTAAGCGATGTTGTATTATATGAAAACAATCCTTCCAATTATGAAGCAGATATAAAACGCCAGCATCGCTGGATCAGGGGTGATTGGCAAATAGCTACATGGATATTGCCCTTTATTTACACTGAAAATAATAAAATGGTAAGAAATCATCTTTCCATTTTATCCCGTTGGAAAATAGCAGATAATCTGCGCAGAAGCTTGCTGCCTCTGTCGCTTTTATTAATTTTTATCCTGGGGTGGTCCGTTTTACCCAAACCCTGGTTTTGGACCCTTGCAGTAACCATTATTATATTATTACCCGTAATGGCAGCAGCATTTTTGCAGTTATTCCGTCGTCCTGAAGATTTAGATTTAAAAGCCCATGTTGCCGAAGTCAGTAATTCTGTTAAGGAAGTTTTATTGCGCTTTATGTTTGGAATAGCAGTATTGCCATACGAAGCCTATCGGTTTACAGATGCAATCATTCGAACCAATTGGAGAATGCTTGTGAGCGGTAAGAAGCTTTTGGAGTGGACTCCATCGGCCAGCGCTTCTGGCCTGTCAAAAAACAGTCTCTGGTTCATTTACCAAAAAATGTGGATTGGCCCGGTATTGGCCTTTCTTTGTCTTATATTATTCTTATACACGAATTCACCCGCCTTCTTAGTTTCTGTCCCTATAATTGGGTTATGGTTTGTTTCACCCTCCATTGCCTGGAGTTTAAGTCAGCCGGAAAAAGAAGAAGTACCCGAGCTTAACCAGACAGAAGAGTTATTTCTTCACAAGCTGGCCAGAAAAAAATGGGGCTTTTTTGAACAATTTGTGAATGAAGGAGAAAACTGGCTTCCGCCCGACAACTATCAACAAGAGCCTGATCCGGTGATCGCACACCGTACATCACCTACCAATATTGGCCTTTCTTTGCTGGCTAACCTTACTGCATATGATTTTGGGTATATTACCATGTCTGAAATGGTTTTGAGATGCAATAACACGCTCAAAACATTACATAAAATGGAACGTTACAAGGGCCATTTTTACAACTGGTATGATACCCGTGACTTATCCATTCTGGTACCGGCATATGTATCATCAGTAGATAGCGGTAATCTGCTGGGACATCTGCTAATTTTACGGCAAGGCATCTTAGCGCTTAATTCTACTCCAATATTCAATACTGAAAGCTATAAAGGACTTCGATCTACAACCGGAATAATACAGGATTTATTGAAGGATGGAAACATCGAAAAGATAAAGAATTTACTGGATAATGCTATTCTTGAAAAAGGCAATTCCTTGTCTGTAATAAAAAGAAATTTAGATACTCTAAAGACACTCAGCGACAAAATAACCGGTATTGATGAAAATACGGTAGCCAGTAAATGGCTGTTAAAATTAAAAAATCAAATCGAAAGTACACGGGAAGAATTGTATCAGGAAATTCCATGGCTTAGTATGTTACCCATTCCTGAGTCTTTTGCCGGTTTATCAGAACTCGATTTTAATCATTCTCTTCTCTCCATTCAGGAAACAAATAATGGTTTGCTACAGAGGATTGATCAATACAAGAGAGAAACAAGTCTTGAAGATGAAACTAACTGGCTGGTAAAATTAGAAACTACTTTAAAAACCGGATTAGATTTTATTCCTGAAAAACTCACCTGGTTCGAAGAATTAGCCGAACAACTTGAGCAATTGAGCATTGTAGACTATGATTTTCTGATGAATAAAGATACTTGTCTTCTTTCAATAGGCTATAATGTTGATGAATTAAGAAGAGATGACAGCTACTATGATATGCTTGCTTCTGAAGCAAGAATGGGTATTTTTGTGGGCATTGCACAGGGCTTGTTACCCCAGGAAAGCTGGTTCTCATTAGGCCGTTTACTCACCGATTCGAAAGACGGGCCTGTCCTACTGTCGTGGAGCGGATCAATGTTTGAATATCTGATGCCACAATTAGTAATGCCCACCTATGAAAATACCCTATTGCATGCGACCAATATTGCAATGGTAAAACGGCAGATAGAATATGCAAAACAGCGTGATGTTCCCTGGGGCATTTCAGAATCTGGCTATAATAATGTGGATACCAGTCTGAATTATCAATATCAGGCTTTCGGCGTGCCCGGATTAGGATTAAAGCGTGGATTAGAGGAAGACCTGGTCATAGCACCATACGCTTCCATGCTTGCTTTAATGATTGCTCCCAAAAAAGCAGTAACGAATTTAATACATTTATCCGAAGAAGGTTTTGAAGGTGAATATGGCTTATTTGAAGCCATTGATTATACCAAATCACGAGTACCTCGTGGCCAGGACTACGTAATCATCAATTCCTATATGGCCCACCATCAGGGAATGGGATTATTATCCTTTGCCTATGTTTTATTAAACAAGCCTATGCAAAATCGATTTGCTAAGGAGTTGCGCTTTCAGGCGACCCTGCTACTACTGCAGGAGCGAATTCCAAAGAAATCAATTTTTTATGCACACACGGCAAAAGCTACTGATATACAAAGAACTGCAGGAGAATCACAATTAAGAATTATCAATACGCCAAATACTCCCATACCAGAAATACAATTACTTTGTAATGGAAGTTATCAGGTAATGGTAACCAATTCTGGGGGAGGATTCAGCCGCTGGAAAAATTTATCAGTAACCAGATGGAGGGAAGATGTTATAAAAGATAATTATGGAATCTTTTGCTATATAAAAGATGTCAATACCGGGAATTTTTGGTCTAATACCTACCATCCTACTCTTCAGCCTGCCACAAATTATGGAGTTATATTTTCACAGGGTACAATCGAATTTCACAGGCAGGACTTCGGTTTTGAAACTAAAACACTAATTGTGGTATCTCCTGAAGATAATGTAGAAATAAGGAAAATCAAGATTACAAACCGTTCCCAATCCTCAAAGGTTCTGGAAATTACCAGTTATACAGAGATTGTCCTGGCTACGCAGGCCTCTGATGAATCGCATCCGGCATTCAGTAACTTATTTGTTCAAACAGAGATACAGCCAGAATACAATGCAATATTCAGCACAAGAAGGGCCAGGTCTAAAGATGAAATGCCCCCTCACTTATTCCATTTAATGGACGCTTATGGTGCACAAGTGGAGGACGTATCCTACGAAACAGATCGCATGCAATTTATTGGAAGAGGAAGAACATTAGCCAACCCGAAGGCGCTGGATGCCGGCAGATTAGCCGGTAATCAGGGAGCTGTTTTGGATCCTGTAATGGCCACCAAATTCCGTATCACCATTAAGCCTTATAGCACGGCTACCGTCGACCTTATCTACGGCATTTGTAATAGTCGTAAAGAAAGTGAAGCCCTTATGCATAAATATAGGGATAAGAATCTTAAAAAACGGGCACTGGATCTTTCATGGACACATAGTCAGGTTTTATTAAGGCAGATTAACGCGACAGAAGCAGATGCACAAATATTTGGGAAATTAGCCTCCTCGGTTATTTATTCAAACCCGGCCTTTCGTGCCAATGACACAGTAATCAAAAGCAATTACAGAGGCCAGTCGGGACTTTGGAGCCATTCTGTCTCTGGCGACCTGCCTATTGTACTGCTACAAATTTTTGACCTGGGAAATCTGGATTTAGTAACCCAAATGATTAAGGCACATAGTTATTGGCAATTAAAGGGATTGACCGTAGATCTAATGATATGGAATGAGGATCATGGTTCTTACCGGCATGAATTACAGGACCAGATTTTAGGAATGATTTCAGCAGTAAACATTTTAACTGCACATATTCCCGGAAGAATTTTTGTAAAATCAACTGATCAAATATCTGCAGAGGACCGCATCTTATTTGAAAGTGTTGCGAAAATAATTATTACCGATAATAACGGTTCCTTATCAGAGCAATTATCAGGACACTACAGGGAAATAGGCTCATCCCCATTATTGGAAGTTAAACCACAGGCTCCCATAAAAATAAGTCCTGAAAATCTGGTGATGCCTCCGGATCTTAAATTTTTCAATGGAACAGGAGGCTTTACTGCAGATGGAAAAGAATATAAGATATTAATTGATAAAAAAGGAACCACCCCTGCACCCTGGGTGAATGTCATTGCAAATCCTATTATCGGAACAGTGGTTTCTGAAAGTGGCGCAGCGTATACCTGGGCGGTGAATGCACATGAATACCGCATAACTCCCTGGCATAATGATCCGGTAACCGATACCAGCGGTGAAGCTTTTTACCTGCGCGATGAAGAAAGCGGACTATTTTGGTCGCCGGCGCCATATCCTGCAAAAGGTGAAAGTAATTATATCACAACACATGGATTCGGATATACCAGTTATGAACATATAGAAAACGGCATATATTCCAAAATGAAGGTGTTTGTTGACAAGGAGGCACCTGTTAAGTTTGTAGTGCTTACACTAAAAAATAAAACAGAGAGAATACGAAAACTCTCCTCTACAGGCTACCTGGAAATCATTTTAGGCGATGTCCGCTCCAAAACCAATATGCACATTCTTTCAGACCATGACGTGCAGAACGGTGCCTTATTCTTTCGAAACAGGTACAATGATGCCTTTGCCAACCGAGTGGCATTTTTTAAAATTATTGGTGCGGGTAAGTATAGTTATACCACCGACCGGTCGAAGTTTATTGGCAGGAACAGAAATCTTTCCAATCCCCAGACTTTACACCGTCAGGATCTTAGAGGGAAAATTGGTGCCGGACATGACACCTGCGCCGGTTTGCAGGGAAAATTTAATTTGCTGGCAGGAGAAGAAAGAGAGATTGTTTTCCTGATTGGCAGTGCCGAAGACACGGACAACGCAATTATGCTCACTCAGAAATTTTCAGATCTGAATTCAATTAATCATTCTTTTGACCAGATAAATGAATACTGGAATGAAATAGTAAGTACAGTTCAGGTTCAAACCCCCGATAAAGCATTAGATCTTTTGGCCAATGGATGGTTAACCTATCAAACCATCGCATCCCGAATATTTGCCCGCAGTGGATTCTATCAATCAGGGGGAGCCTTTGGTTTTAGAGACCAGATTCAGGATGTTTTATCCCTATTACACAATAAACCTGAATTTGCCAGGAAACAAATACTTTTAAATGCTTCCAGGCAGTTTAAAGAAGGAGATGTTCAGCATTGGTGGCATCCCCCTGAAGGAAGAGGTGTACGTACAACATGTTCCGACGATCTCTTGTGGCTGCCATTTGCCGTTTATAGATATTTGAATGCTACTGGTGATGTTGATATCCTGAAAGAGCAAGTCGGGTTTTTAGAATCCAGGCTTCTGGATAAAGGAGAAGACTCCCTGTTTGATTTACCGATGAGTGGAAGTTTAATTGCTGATCTGTATCACCATTGTTGTCTCACTATAAAACATAGTCTCCGTTTTGGAAAACATGGCTTGCCTTTAATGGGGTCCGGCGACTGGAATGACGGCATGGATCAGGTTGGAAATGAAGGCAAAGGAGAAAGCGTTTGGCTGGCATTTTTCTTTTATGATGTTCTTTCCAATTTCGAGAAAGTAGCTATTGAATATGGAGATCCTGAATTTGCGACAACCTGTAAAAATGAGGCTATCCTATTACAATCCAATATTGAAAAATCTGCCTGGGACGGTGAATGGTATAAACGCGCCTGGTTCGATGATGGAACACCTCTTGGATCAAAAATAAATGAAGAATGCAGTATTGATGCTATCTCCCAAAGTTGGTCTGTTCTGACTAAAGCTGCTCCGGAAGAAAGAAGAAATCAAGCCATGAATTCTTTAAATAAATATCTGGTTAAAAGAGATATGAAAATAATCCAGCTTCTTGATCCCCCCTTTGATAAATCTGATTTGAATCCGGGTTATATAAAGGGATATGTACCAGGGGTAAGGGAAAATGGAGGGCAATATTCCCATGCAGCCATCTGGACCTTAATGGCCTTTGCAGCTCTTGGCGACAGGAAGACAAGTTATGAGCTCTTTAGTATGATACAACCTGTAAATCATGCTCTTATACAGGAAGATGTTCAGATTTACAAAGTTGAACCTTATGTGATGGCTGCCGATGTTTACGCCAATGAAACCCATCAGGGCCGTGGTGGATGGACCTGGTACACTGGTTCTGCAGGCTGGATGAATCAATTTATTATCGGCTCTTTGTTGGGTATGGAATTAATGGTAGACCATCTTAAATTCACACCTTGCTATCCTGAGGACTGGCCTTCAGTTACAATCAACTACCGATTCAAAACCAGCACCTATAATATCACAGTATTTCAGGAGAAAAATATTGAAGGATCTTGGTGGAAAATGGATAATGAGCAAGGAAATGGAAATAAATTCCTCCTTCAGGATGATGGTATGCTACATGAAGTTGAAATTCATATTTTGATTTAGGAAATGTTCTGGTTTTAAAAATAAAATGCCGGATTTTTCTTAAAATCCGGCATTTACCATGTTAATAAATGGGTTAGAAACGTATTCCAAGACATAGGCCGGCTCTCAAACCTGCCCATGGCCCTTTTATGTCCAATCTGGCACCATTGGCATCAACGGTTGTTGTTGTTTCCGCAAAGGGAATTTCTATATCCTGAAGTTCGTTTCTAAGTTCCTGTTGCTCCTGAGCATTCAATGCTTTTTTTCCGTCAAGCAATCCATTAGAAGAACCATACTGCGGGCCAAGCATCCACCAGTCCAGATAAACTTTTCCTCCAAGCTTCCATTGCGCACCCAGTAATAAACCTCCGGTGAAGGTGTTCAGTTTTCCACTTAAAGGCATTGTTTGAGTCACACCATTCACATCAAATTCAAATGGCATTTCTGCGGTATAGCTACTGATACGGGCAAATGGAGCAAGATAAAAACCTCTCATCGCCTGTTTTCCCATATAGAACCGGATCTCAGGTGTAAAAGCCACATTGCCAGTTTTGAAATTATCCAGTTGTCTGTCAGTATCCGGATCATCAATTAAATTTGAAATTGAAGATCGCATTGGTAGTCCTCCCTTGGGCATAATGCGCAACCCTAATCCGGCAGTTACTTTCCTGCCGATCTTATGCTCATAGGCCAGAGAAAAATTTCGTAATGGTAATGAAAGGAGGTTCAGCTTCACCAGGCTGTTCCCGGAATCTATACTTACATTCCTGCTTTCCACTGAATCTTTATCCTGTGCGAAACCATAGCCACTCAGTATTAAGAGTACGAGCAAAAAAAATAATTTCTTCATAATTTTGATTTTTTATAGAGCTTTAATTTTACTTATTTAAAATTAACGACATATTTTTATTTTTTTAATTATTTGAATTCGATTCCCGAAAATACTATCAGCATTTGAGAGCAAATACCTGCAGATAGTTATTTTCATCAGGATTTTGTAAACCTTCAAGAAAAAGGTATGTGGTATACCATGAATTCGTAATTTTACGATATGAAAATTTCAGAAAATGCCAGGGTTTGGATATATCAGTCAGACCGCCGCTTCACAATGGATGAAGAACAGGCGATACAGAAGATATTGAACGATTTTACAAGGGAATGGCAGGCACACGGACATGCCCTGGCTGCTCTCGCTGAAATCTATCATAATCAGTTTATTGTACTTTCGGTTGATGAGCAAATTGCCGGTGCTACCGGATGCAGCATTGATAAGTCCGTTCATCTGATGAAAGAAATAGAATCAAAATTTAACATCAATCTGTTCGACCGTTTCAGAATGGCCTACAGATCGGATGAAGAGATTATCACTTGCAGCCGTGATGAGTTTGAAGAGCAGATCAAAAAAGGTATTGTTGATGGTCAGACTCTGGTATTTAATAATCTGATCAGTCGGCGAAAAGAGCTGGAAACTGCATGGAATATTCCATTGGCAGAGAGCTGGCATGCTAAGGTATTTTCGTTTTGATCAAGAGCCAAGAACCAAGAATCAAGAACCAAGAACCAAGACAAGTTAAATTGAATTGGTACCCCAATCCTGTTAACTCTTATCTCATCAAAAAGGCAGTTTCTTCAAAGCCCTCATATTCCTTAAGATCAGGCCTTGTTTATAATAAACAAATCTTGTTGGCCTTGTAGGATTCCAGCGTAAAGGATTGGGTAATACCGCAACCAGGAGCGCTGCCTGCGACTTGCTCATGCTGTTTGCTGATTTGCCCCAGTAATTCTGAACAGCAGCTTCAGCACCGTAGATACCATCCCCCATTTCGATCACATTCAGATAAACCTCGAGAATACGCTCTTTACCCCATAACAGCTCGATAAGAACGGTAAAATAAGCTTCAAAAGCTTTACGGATATAGGATCTTCCCGGCCAGAGAAATACATTTTTTGCTGTCTGCTGACTGATTGTACTCCCTCCTCTGACTTTTTTACCTTTTTGATTCTTTTCAAATGCAGTCTCCATAGCCTTAAAATCAAAACCTCTGTGATTCAAAAAATTCACATCTTCCCCTGCAATGGCTGCTTTCTTCAGATTATCTGAGATATCTTCTATCCTTAACCATGATTTATCAATTCTTAATTCTTTACCCTCAAACTTGCGTTCAACAGCACGTTGCAGCATGAGATAAGTAATTGGCGGGTTGATGAACCGGTAGATAAGTACCCATACTAATGAAATAGCAAGAAACCAAAAAATTACTTTTTGAATCAGTCCGATGATTATTTTGAAAGTGTTCAATTTTTAAAATACAGGAGATTATATTTCTAAATTATCTTAAAAAAAAAATGCCTTCTGAAAACTCAGAAGGCAATAAAAATATAATTTTTTTCCTGATTTTTTCCCGCAATAAAACGGGAAAAGGAAATTACTCTGCAATAACTTCAAAAGGAACTTTAACCTTTACTTCTTTGTGCAGGTTAAGGTTTGCAGTATACTCACCTACAAATTTAGGCTCAGTATCGAAAGTGATGCGACGACGGTCAACGTCAAAGCCTTCTTTCTTTAAAGCATCCGCAATCTGGATCGTGTTAACAGATCCAAAGATCTTACCACTCTCACCAGCTTTTGCTCCAATAGAAAGTTTAACACCTTCCAGTCTGGCAGCAATTGCATCTGCATCCTTTTTAATTTTATCCTGCTTAAAAGCAGCTTGCTTCAGGTTCTCAGCTAATACTTTTTTTGCTGATTCAGTAGCCAGTGTAGCATAACCCTTTGGAATAAGGAAATTACGTCCAAATCCAGGCTTTACATTCACCACATCATCTTTCTCTCCGAGATTCTTGATGTCTTGTTTTAAAATTAGTTCCATTTCGCTTATCTCCCTCTTATTTTAATGAATCAGTAACATAAGGTAATAAACCGATATGACGCGCACGCTTAACAGCCTGTGCAACTTTACGCTGAAATTTCAGGGAAGTACCGGTCAAACGACGTGGTAAAACCTTACCCTGATCATTGATAAACTTCAACAAAAAGTTTGCGTCTTTGTAATCGATGTATTTAATACCGTTTTTTCTGAAACGGCAATATTTTTTACGGCTCTCGTCAACCTTGGGAGCGGTAACATATTGGATTGTATCTTTTGCCATTATTTCGCTACCTCCTCAATTTTAGTTTCTTGTTTTTTGTTGAAAGCTCCGCTACGCTTCTTCTCACTGAATGCAAGTGCATGCTTATCCAGAGAAACAGTCAGAAAACGCATGATGCGTTCGTCGCGCCTGTATTCAACTTCAAGTTTGTTAATAAACTCACCCGGAGCTTTGAATGTAGTTAGGTGATAGTATCCTGTTGTCTTCTTTTGAATCGGATACGCTAGTTTTTTCAAACCCCAATTGTCTTCATGGACAATTTCGGCTCCGTTATCAGTCATAAGCTTGTTGAATTTGGTTAATGCCTCTTTCACTGCTTCTTCAGATAACAACGGGGTCAGAATGATCACTGTTTCGTACTGTTGCATTGTTGCTTTTTGTTTTTTTTAAATTTATTAAACCACAAAGCCTGTAAATCAGGCTTTAAAGCGGGATGCAAAAATAGACATAATTTTCTATTTATCAAATGGTTTTAAGAGATTCAGGACAGAATGAGTGAATGCCCGCATTAAGGATACTAATTCAAAATAATATTCATATAAAATTTTGAATAATACAGTTGCATAAAGGGATAGATAAATACTTAGCCCTGTTAATTACCTTGTATTACTTCTTATGACGTAAGCAATAAATCCAATGGTAAATTTTAAAAAATTATTAAATGATTTCATTATTGTATTCTGGCGCAAATATCACACTTAATCAAATATAGTGCCATACCTATAAATAGGTATTTTTTAAAGTTTAATTAATAATTCATATATAATTTCCCCGAATCCGGAGCTGTGAAGAAAAAACTTGATCTAAGTTTGTTTTAACCCATTCCTCTTTATAATTTAGTCCCGATGGATAATTTCATAGTATCAGCAAGAAAGTACCGGCCTGCGACCTTCCAAACTGTTGTTGGTCAGCAACATATAACCGGCACCCTGAAAAACGCCATCAAAAATAACCAACTGGCCCAGGCATTTCTTTTCTGCGGGCCGAGGGGTGTTGGTAAAACCACCTGTGCACGGATCCTGGCCAAGACTATCAATTGTCAGAATTTAACAGCTGATGCCGAAGCCTGCGGGGAATGCAATTCCTGTATCTCCTTTCAAAATGGGAATTCCTTTAACTTTCATGAATTGGATGCTGCTTCCAATAACTCAGTAGAAGATATCCGCAACCTGATTGAACAGGTTCGTATCCCGCCTCAGGCAGGAAAATACAAGGTCTATATCATTGATGAGGTACATATGTTATCACAACAGGCTTTTAACGCCTTTCTGAAAACATTGGAAGAACCTCCTCACTATGCTATCTTTATTTTAGCGACTACTGAGAAGCATAAAATTTTACCTACGATCTTATCCCGGTGTCAGATTTTTGATTTTAACAGAATCCGGGTTGAGGATATGGCTCAGCACCTCGCAGAAATCGCCGATAAGGAAGGCATTGCCTATGATCAGGATGGCTTGCATATGATTGCTCAAAAAGCCGATGGTGGATTACGGGATGCCTTGTCAATGTTTGATCAGATTGTCAGTTTTTCGAACAAGAACGTCAATTATAAAGCAGTAATCGACAATCTGAATATTCTGGATTATGATTATTACTTTAAACTAACCGATGCAATCCTCTCAGAAGATGTGTCTGGTTCTCTCCTGATCTTTGATGAAATTCTAAGCCATGGATTTGATGGAAATCATTTTATTACCGGTCTTGCATCCCATTTTAGAAATTTACTGGTTTGCCGGGACAGCTCAACCCTAAAACTTCTTGAGGTGAGCGAGGGAATCAGGCAGAAATATCAGTTACAGTCGCAAACTGCACCACTTTCTTTTTTAATTTCTGCACTAAATATCAGCAATCAATGTGATCTTAATTATAAGACCAGCAAGAATCAGCGATTACAGGTAGAGCTGGCATTGATCAAACTTTGTCATATTCCGGCAGTCATCAATCTTTCAGCCGCAGGAATGCCCCAAATACCGGAAGGGGAAGTAAAAAAAAAACTTAATCCTGAGGTAAAAACTGAAATTTCTGTTAAGCCAGACTATCCTTTCCATGAAAAGGAAATAACACCAGGCATACAGACGCTTGAAGAACCGAAAAAAATTACCGCATCCGCGGAAGCGCCGGCCACAGAATTTCAAAAAAGTAATCTCAAGCCAGAAGCTGATGCGAAAAAGCCGATTGTCAGTATGCCAAGGCCTTCCCTGAGTCCAAATAGTGCATTCATTCCAAATCTTAATGATCTGGAAGCAAATTACACCAAAAAGGAGGAAGAAAGACCTGAGTACCTGAGTGGTGACAGTAAATTGGATTTTAGTGCAGATTCACTACTCCGCTTCTGGAATACCTATGCCGCTAAAATAAAAAATGAAGGCAAGATCAATATCTTCACGATTATGACATCCTATCCTCCCCGTCTCCTGCCTGAATATATCATTGAACTGGACATAGAGAACAAACTTCAGGAAGAATTGTTGCATTCCGAAAAAGTTGAACTACTAAACTTCCTAAGAACTGAACTTAAGAATTATAGTATTGACCTCCAAACAAAACTACTGGAGCAAATTCAGAAGAAACGTTTGTATACCTCCAATGAAAAATACCAGCATATGCTTGAAAAAAACCCAAATCTGGAAGAGTTCAGAAAGCGATTTAACCTCGATCTGGATTTTTGACTCTGCTCATTACGAGTTTCTTATACCACAATCAGGTAACCATCCTGATTTCAATCAATTCTATCTATATTTTTACGTTTGAACGAAACCTGAATAGCAGCCAATTTGCGGCAGATTACTAATCCAAAGGTTGTATTTCTAACTATCAAAAGAATTTAGCTGAATTTTCCTCCCTATCAGATTTTCAGGTGTATTCAAAATTCCTATCTTTGTCAAAATTCCAAAAACCTCATTATTAAGTATATGTCAGTACAAAAAATTAAAGTTGCAAATCCGGTAGTCGAATTAGACGGCGATGAAATGACCAGAATTATCTGGAAGTTTATTAAAGATAAACTGATTACCCCATACCTGGAACTGGATATTAAATATTACGATCTTGGAATGGAATACCGGGACGAAACGAACGACCAGGTAACCATCGACGCAGCAAATGCGATCAAACAATATGGCGTTGGTATCAAATGTGCAACCATCACTCCTGATGAGGCACGTGTTACCGAATTCAAACTGAAACAAATGTGGAAGTCACCAAATGGTACAATCAGAAATATTCTTGATGGAACTGTTTTCCGTGAGCCAATTGTGATGAGCAATGTGCCGCGCCTGGTGCCAAACTGGACTGCACCGATCTGTATCGGTCGTCATGCATTTGGTGATCAGTATCGTGCAACTGATTTCCTTACTAAAGGAAAAGGTAAATTAACCATTACTTTCAGTCCTGAAGATGGCGGTGAAACCCAATCATTCGAAGTTTATAACTTCAAAGGTGACGGTGTTGCCCTGGCAATGTATAATACTGACGAAAGTATCTATGGTTTTGCCCGTGCCTGCTTTAATCAGGCATTGTCAAAAGGATGGCCATTATACCTATCTACGAAAAATACAATCTTAAAGAAATACGATGGCCGCTTCAAAGATATTTTTGAAGAAGTTTATCAGAATGAATTCAAAGCAGCTTTCGATAAAGCAGGCATTGTTTATGAGCATCGTCTGATTGATGATATGGTTGCATCTGCATTAAAATGGAACGGTAACTTTGTATGGGCTTGTAAAAACTATGACGGTGATGTTCAGTCGGATACAGTTGCTCAAGGTTTCGGATCATTAGGATTAATGACTTCCGTTTTGATTACACCTGATGGTTCTACGATGGAAGCGGAAGCAGCACACGGAACAGTAACCCGTCATTACCGTGACCACCAGGCTGGAAAACCAACTTCAACCAATCCAATTGCCTCCATTTTCGCATGGACCAGGGGTCTTGAATTCCGCGGTAAACTGGATAATAACCAGGCATTAATCGATTTCTGCCATGCTTTAGAGCAGGTTTGTATTGAGACCGTAGAAAGCGGAAAAATGACTAAGGATCTTGCTGTTTGTATCCATGGAAACAAAGTTAGTCATGGGGATCATTACCTGTATACTGAAGAATTCCTGGATGCTATTGACCAGAATCTGAAAGCAAAGCTGTCTTAATATCAATTTTAATTTTATTGATAGCCGCCATTTAATTATGGCGGCTTTTTTTTTGCTTAAATGAGACAATCGTACTAAATATGGAGTGGTCTTAGTATTACTGATTATTAGTAAATTGCATCATGAATACTTCAACCAGAATTTGGCTCATCACCGGTGTTTCCGGCGGACTAGGAAGAGCATTGGCAAAAGAAGCAGCCCTGCAAGGAGAAATCGTTTACGGTACTCTCAGAAAACCTGAACAGATCACTGCATTCAATGAATTAGTACCGGGTAAAACCTTCGGACTTGAACTGGATGTAAATAATCACGGACAGATAAAGTCAGTCGTTGAACAAATCATGGCTAAGTCTGGCCGTATTGATGTTCTGGTAAACAATGCAGGGTACGGATTGTTTGGAGCAATCGAAGAATTAAGTATGGATGAGGCCAGAATGCAAATGGAAACAAATTTCTTTGCGGTGCTGGCAATGACTCAGGCAGTATTACCCATTCTGAGAAAACAAAGATCAGGTCATATCCTCCAGATTTCTTCAATGTCGGGATTACGTGCCAATTCAGGAACAGGCTTATACAATGCCAGTAAATTCGCCCTTGAAGGGATGAGTGAAGCATTGGCATTAGAACTTCAGCCACTTAATATTCATTTAACCCTCGTCGAGCCCGGGCCATTCCGTACCGACTGGGCAGGTACATCCTCAGTAAGCGCCAAAAATAAAATTGAAGATTATGAGCTAAGTTCCGGTGCAAGACTCCGCCTGCTTCAAAGTACCAGTGGAAAGCAACCGGGAAACCCGGCCAAAGCGGCCAAAGCAATACTTCTTGCAGTAAATTCAGATCACCCTCCGCTTCGTCTGCTATTAGGTAAAGTGGCTCTCGATGCCGTACGTGATAAATTTAAAACTGTAGAAGAGGAATTCTCAAAATGGGAGGCTGTCAGTCTGGATACTTCGTTTGAAGAGTGATAAATTAAGTTTCAAATGAACCAAAATTTAATCTTGATTCCTGGCTCTTGGTTCTTGACTCAGAGAAGGTATCAGTACTAAAAGCTCTCGAACCGTTCCCAAAACCCATCCTTTGGTAAGGGAGCAAAGATATTGACCGGTTCCTGTTTTACAGGATGCATAAACTGTAACCTTCTGGCATGCAGGCATATGCTTTTTTTGAGACTGCCGCGGGGATAACCATACTTATTATCTCCAACAATCGGGCAATTCATTGTTGAAAGCTGGACCCGGATCTGATGGGGACGACCGGTTATCGGATCTACTTCTATCAGATAATAACCACCAAGTTCTCCGATTAATTTATAATGAAGTTCTGCCCGCTGACTTCCGGGAACCTCCTTTTCGTAGGCCTTGGTTACGTTTTTCTGAGGGTTTTTCACAAGCCAGTGTATCAGGGTACCCTGTTCAATAGCCGGACGGTTTCTTACAACTGCCCAATAGGTTTTGTGCATATCCCTGCTCTTAAACATTTTATTGATGCGATCAAGGGCCTTACTGGTCTTGGCGAATAAAATTACCCCACTTACAGGCCGGTCGAGACGATGCACCACCCCTAAAAATGCACCATTGGGTTTATTGTACTTTTGGGCGATGTATCTTTTAACTTTCTCATCCAAAGACTCATCACCCGTATCATCAACCTGAACGATATCACCTGCACGCTTGTTTACTGCAATCAGATGATTATCTTCAAATAAAATATCTTTATCAGTAATATCTGCCTCCAGGACAGGGAATTTAGCCTTCTTATATTCAGGAGCAGCCATTAATGGGATTTAATTAATATTGTTCCTTTTCATTCGGGAAATCACCCCTTTTTACATCCTGAACATAGGACTGTACAGCGCCATTAATCTGATCAAACAAGTTGAGGTATTGCCTCAGGAAGCGTGGTTTAAACCCTTTGGTTAATCCAATCATATCATTAATAACCAATACTTGTCCATCACAATGAGGCCCTGCACCGATACCTATTGTGGGAATTTTTATAGAATCTGTTGCCTCCTTAGCCAGTATTGCAGGTATCTTTTCAAGCACTACCGAAAAGCAGCCTGCATCCTGCAGAACCATGATATCCTGTTTCAGCTTTTCGGCTTCGGCTTCTTCTTTAGCCCTGACAGTATAAGTGCCAAATTTATAAATCGACTGTGGTGTTAAACCCAAATGTCCCATTACCGGAATTCCTGCAGTAATGATTCGTTCAATGGATTCACGAATCTCGAGACCGCCCTCCAGTTTTACTGCATGAGCACCCGATTCTTTCATGATCCGGATTGCCGAATTCAGCGCCTCTTTTGAATTTCCCTGATAGGAACCAAAGGGAAGGTCAACCACAACTAGGGCGCGTTTCACAGCCCTCACTACCGACTGGGCATGATAGATCATCTGATCCAGTGTGATTGGCAAGGTTGTTTCATGTCCGGCCATTACGTTTGAAGCTGAATCACCCACCAGAATAACGTCAACACCGCCTTCATCCACAATGGTAGCCATTGAATAATCGTAAGATGTCAGCATAGCGATCTTTTCGCACTTTTGTTTCATTTCCTGGATCGTATTTGTAGTGATCCGCTTTACCTCTTTGTGTACAGACATGTAGCAGGAATTTATGTTTGCTCAAAGTTAGGATTAAATGAAACAATCCTCCCATAATATTATATGTCAGGTATTGAAAAGATTATAAATTTTACTCTTAATCCCTTTTAATTTTAGTAATTATTCACTAATTTTGTCTCCTGTGATAAATGAAGTAAAAAACTTCAGTGTTCAAGCCTCAGCACAACGGAAAATCTTCCGGAATCTTAGCTTTTCAATCGATTTTCAAATCTCTTTTCAATATTTAATAAATGAATAATTACATCAAATTACCTGCTATTCTCTTACTTGCAGATGGTACGGTTTACCACGGAAAAGCGGCGGGAAAGATCGGTACAACAACCGGTGAAATTTGTTTTAATACCGGTATGACCGGATATCAGGAGATCTTTACTGATCCATCCTATTTCGGACAAATTATGGTAACCACGAATGCCCATATCGGTAATTACGGGATTCATAATGAAGAGATTGAATCAGATAATATCAAAATTTCGGGACTGGTTTGCAAAAATTTTAACATTACCTATAGCAGAAAGATGGCCGACACTTCCATTCAGGATTATTTTCTTGAAGAGAAAATTGTTGGTATATCTGATGTAGATACCAGGTCTCTGGTAAGACATATCCGTGATAAAGGTGCAATGAATGCAATCATTTCATCAGAAATATTGGATATTGATGTGTTAAAAGAAAAATTGGCTGATGTTCCATCAATGGAAGGCCTCGAGTTATCCTCACAAGTATCAACAAAAGAATCTTATGAGTATGGCGATGAAAATGCACCAAAACGTGTTGCGGTTCTGGATCTTGGTGTAAAGAAGAATATTCTCAGAAATTTTGATAGCAGAGGTGTATTTTCAAAAGTGTTTCCGGCAAAGACTTCATTCGCTGAAATGGAAAAATGGAACCCGGATGGCTATTTTATCAGTAATGGTCCCGGAGACCCTTCAGCAATGCCATATGCTATCGAGACCGTCAAGGCAGTTTTGGAATCAGGTAAACCCCTCTTTGGTATTTGTCTTGGCCATCAATTACTCGCCTTGGCTAATGATATCCGGACTATGAAAATGTTCAACGGGCATAGAGGTTTGAATCATCCGGTAAAAAACATCATCATCAATCATTGCGAAGTTACTTCACAGAATCATGGCTTTGGTGTCATTCCGGAGGATGTCCGAAATTCAGATAAAGTGGAAATTACCCATCTAAACCTAAACGATCAGTCCATAGAAGGAATCAGGGTTAAAGGAAAGAAAGCATTTTCAGTTCAATTTCACCCGGAATCATCTCCCGGCCCGCACGATTCAAGGTATCTGTTTGATGATTTTGTGAATCTGATGAATAGTTAGTTTAAGTGAAGCACTTGAAAATGACAATTTTTTTTAAAATATAATATATAGTGTATAGGATACACTATGCAATCAGAATTTATACATTTCTTAATTAATAAAATATCATGAGTTTAATTCTCGACGTACACGCAAGACAAATTCTGGATTCACGCGGAAATCCAACCATTGAAGTTGATGTAATCACCGAAAATGGCATTCTGGGCCGTGCGGCAGTACCTTCAGGAGCCTCCACAGGTATTCACGAAGCTGTTGAGCTTCGCGATGGTGATAAGTCGGTTTATTTAGGGAAGGGCGTCTTAAACGCAGTAGCTAATGTGAATGATAAAATTGCCCGGGAACTAAAGGGGATTGATGTATTTGAGCAAAACAGTATCGACAAATTGCTGATTGAAATAGACGGAACTGAAAACAAGGGAAATCTGGGTGCGAATGCCATTCTGGGTGTTTCTCTGGCTGTTGCCAAAGCTGCAGCTCAGGAAAGTCGTCAGCCTCTGTATCGCTATATAGGGGGTGTAAATGCAAACACATTACCTATCCCGATGATGAATATTGTGAATGGCGGTTCACATTCGGATGCTCCAATCGCATTTCAGGAATTTATGATCATGCCGGCCGGTGCTTCTTCTTTTTCTGAAGCTTTACGATGGGGAACGGAAGTTTTCCATACCCTGAAGAAGATCCTTCACGACAGGGGTTTATCAACAGCTGTTGGTGATGAAGGTGGATTTGCTCCTAAATTTGAAGGAACTGAAGATGGGATAGAAACAATACTTGAGGCTATTGAAAAAGCAGGTTTTACACCAGGAAGAGATATCTATCTGGCCTTTGACTGTGCCGCTTCTGAATTTTATAAGGACGGAAAATATGATTACTCCAAATTTGAAGGTCCAAAAGGTGCAATCAGAACAAGTGCTGAGCAGGTGGAATATTTAGCTGCTTTAGCAGAAAAATATCCGATCATTTCGATTGAAGACGGTATGGATGAGGATGATTGGGATGGATGGAAATTATTAAGCGAAAAAATTGGTTCTAAAGTTCAGTTAGTTGGCGATGACCTGTTTGTTACGAATGTAAAGCGTCTGCAGCGTGGAATTGATTCAGATATAGCAAATTCAATTCTCGTTAAAGTAAACCAGATCGGAACATTAACTGAAACAATTAATGCAGTTTCATTAGCACAAAACAGCGGTTATACTTCGGTTATGAGTCACCGTTCCGGCGAAACTGAAGATTATACAATTGCCGATCTTGCGGTGGCATTAAATTGCGGTCAAATTAAGACCGGTTCTGCATCACGTTCAGACAGGATAGCGAAATACAATCAATTACTTCGAATTGAAGAGGAGCTTGGAAGCAGTGCACGTTTTCTGGGAAAGAACTTTAAGTACGTTAAATAAGAACCGTGGAAGATAGAAAGCCCGGATTCACAACAATTTGTTAATAAGTTGATAATAAGCGAAACAAAAACATCCCTGGATGGTGAATCCAGGGATGTTTTTGTTTTATATTTGTATTGATGTACCGTTTTTTAGATCTTATTCGTAACAAATATTTCATTGCAGGTGTAGCATTTCTGACCTGGATGCTATTTTTCGACCGAAATGATCTGATGTCGCAATATGAGTACCGCACTCAACTCAATAAACTTCAGGCTGAAAAAGAATTCTATCTCAAAGAATCGGCAAAAGCGGTCAAAGACCTCAATGAACTGACTACAGACAAGGCAAAGCTCGAGAAATTCGCCCGCGAAAAATATCTGATGAAAAAAGAGAATGAAGATGTTTTTGTGATTATTACACAGGAAGCTAAGAATAAACAATAGATTCCAATCCCCTGGAATTAATTTATTCACCTATTTAACACATTTTCATCACCTCGATAATTTTAGATAAATAGATAATCTTCCAAAACCACTATTCAACAAACAAGAAACCGAATAGATTATAGGATGAATGCAATACAATTGTTAATAAAACCGCAATAAGTTCATTTTTGTTCTTGTAAACGCATACATAAAAATAATTTAGAAATAATCCACTAACAAATGCAGCAACTACATATAGCCAATGATACCAATGGACTTGTGAAAATGCAAATGACATCAGCACGATAATAATTAATGAATTATGTATCCCTATTTTATTTAATAGCCTAAAAAGGACTAATTGAAAAATCAAAGTCTCGATTATTGGAGAAAGCACTACCGCCATAAAAAGGATTTCCTTCTCGGATAATTTTTCAAAAATTAAATTGTCAAGCTTAAAATAAGTATGGTTAATGTAAGTAAATACATAACCATTGATAATTTTTAACAGAACTATCAGAAAAAACAATTGAACAATTTTTTTGTCTGCTAACTTAATCATATTCCAATTTGTTAGCAGACTATATAAAATAGTCTGCTAATTTTTACATTTTACTTATATACCATTGGATTCCCGTAATTTGGATTACCACTTAGTGAATCAGAAAGGTCCAATGCAAAACGAAATGCCCTTGAAGTTACATAACACATATCATAAATTAAGTTTCCAAGGCCACCCCCTTCAATATTCATCAACTCATCTGTTGTTAATTCTTGTAGTTTCATAATAATTTGTTTTTTAATATTTATTATTATAAGTCCCATTCCATCCATCAGAGATTCCCGCTTTAACCGCGTCCCAATTCGATGCGATCTCGTAAGCAATGGTACCCCAAATGGAAGCTCTAAGCCAATTTCCACCCTCAAAATTGATTAATTCTTTAGAATCAAGTTCAATTACATTTAACCGATTTAAATCCATATTTTTTAAATTTTAACTGACTAATAGAATTCAGAATTTGCATTTAGTACTTGATTTCAAAGTGTCTATCTTAATATTTTTGAATTATTGCCAGCAAGGTCAGTGCGAATTTACCATACTTGAATATCGGTAATTGCCCATAAAAGCCTCCTGTACACAACGACTCATTAAAGCTTAATTTGCTTTAAGTCCAAAATAAAATTCAAAATCTTACCTATTAATTCAATATATTTTCACCTACTCTTTACAGGCTTTTCGGTTTCTGCCTTTTGTTGTACAACATCGATCGCGATAGTCTAAGTAAAACATCTTCAGTGCAAAAAAACTATAGTGTAGGAAAATATTTAAAAAAAAAATATCTGACAATAAGTACATTAAAATGAATTGTACAGAACGATTCGCATAATCAAGAATGATGCGATAGGCCATTGAGACCAATATTATTTAGGTACAGAATTATATCCATCCCTAAAACCTCTTGCCATATCTTCCCCGTAAAAAATAACTGCCAAAACAATTAAAATCAGGACTGAAAGCCAGATTAATTTAGAATACTTTTTCATAGGTAATTGAATTTATTATTTGATTAAATAGAAATTATAGATAAAATAATCATATTTTTCTATAGGTAGAATTATTGGTGCTATGAATGAGTGAACGGTAATTGAGGTTCAATAATCATTGCTGTCCGGTTAAATTCTGTACCGGGCATAATATCTCTATAAAGGTTTAACAGACTCACATTCTAGCTAATTTCAAAATAAGAGGCCCCCTCTCAACCTTTCCTCCCTCCATTGCCAGGGGGCGATTTCCTTTTGAA
>NZ_JAUYSS010000010.1 GCF_030695525.1 Daejeonella sp.
TAAGGCAGTGATATTATAAAAACTGATTCTACCCTTAATTCAGGAAATTGTAGGCCAGAGTACTGTCCCAACTACCAATCATATCCGATAAAAGGTTCCGAAGCACGATTCAATCCCCAGTGCCAGCAAAATCAAAAAAAAATAAGCAGATACATTCAAATAGCACTTGCGAGCATCAGATTTTGGGATCATAACCGGAATGCTTACATATTTTTCTATCTCCCAAAAGCAGCGATCCCTTTTTTTTTGATGCGCAGGGGCATGTGGCAAAGGCACCTAGGGATTGAAGTCCCGATAGCCATCGGGATTGGCCTTCAAAAGGAAATCGCCCCCCGGCAATGGAGGGAGGAAAGGTTGAGAGTGGGCCTCTTATTTTGAAATTAGCTAGAATGTGAGTCTGTTAAACCTTTATCGAGATATTATGCCCGGTACAGAATTTAACCGGACAGCAATGGTTGAGAATTGAGAATGGGAAATAGGGAATTGAGAAATGTATTTACATCACGAGTACTGTCATCCCGAAAGCTGCCCTTCAGTAGCTGAGGGAACTTAGTGATTTTAGATCAGAGTTTGTTCCCTGAGTACAATTTCCTTCCTAAAAGCACTGTCATTTGAAGGAGGCACAAGAACTATGTCATGGGTAGGAGGTACGACGAAGCAATCTCACGACGATTAGTGCTTATAGTTTTGGGATTGCCGCGCTGCGCAATGACAAAATACTACAATCGCAATGACACGGCGCTAAACAGGTAAGTCACAAAACCTACAAATCCCTCGCATTAAACGTATCACCCTGTTTCATATCACCACTTTCATAGCCTTTCCTGAACCATCTCATACGCTGCTCTGAAGTTCCGTGGGTAAAGGAATCAGGTACTACCCTGCCCTGGGATTGTTTCTGTAGGCGGTCGTCTCCAATCGCACTGGCTGCTGTAAGGGCCTCTTCGATATCTCCTGCTTCCAATACACTTCCGCCGTTTTGTTCCAGATTCTGAATGAAATTAGCATACATACCTGCATAAAAATCTGCCTGCAATTCCAGCTTAACAGATAATTGGTTGTACTCTGCCTCACTCAGGCTGCTGCGCAACCTTTGAACACTTTCTGATACGCCCAAAAGGTTCTGGACATGATGCCCTACTTCATGGGCAATGACATAGGCCATCGGGAAATCGCCGCCGGCACCAAACTTGTTCTTCAGCTCTGCCTGGAAGCTGAGATCAATATAGATTTGACGATCTGAAGGACAGTAAAAAGGACCCGTAGCAGAGCTTGCCGATCCGCAGGCAGAAGCCACAAGATCATCGAAAAGGACCATAGTTGGCCGTTCATATTGTTTTCCGTTCTCCCTGAACACTTCAGTCCATAATTCGTCCGTATCTGCCAGAACCACATCTGCAAATTTGCCGGCATCATCCTGAGGAGAGCCAATCTTTCCTTCCTGAACAGGCTGATTTTGGGATACCTGATTTAAAATAGATTGTGGATCTCCGCCAAATAATAAGCCCAGGATGACGAGAATAATTGTCCCGCCGCCAATGGCCATACCACCACCGCTCATACCACGTCTGTCATCAATATTTCCGCTTCCGCGTCTGCCTAACCACTTCATATTCTTATATTTTTAATGTGAGTTCGATATATAAATATCTAAAGATTAATATTTAACCACATAGATTATCTTATTTTATGCTTTAAAGGAAACATAGATTTTAAATTACATAGATTGAAGCGAAGCTTCAAGGCTATCTGTATCTAAAATGAAGGTTGGTAGCTATAAAATGCTATGTTTCTATGTGGTTTTCTAATAATATGTCGAGTTCACCTATTTTAATGAAATTTAAAATTGATTCTTCAAATATTTAAAACAAATCTATTTTTTGCCGCGATCAAAAACCAGCTTTCCACCTGTAAAGGTCTTCATTACTTTGACATCCCTGATGGCTTCAGCTTTGATATCAAACAAATTTTGATCCAGAATTACGAAATCTGCGAGATAGCCCCTTTTTAAAATTCCTTTATTGTTTTCTTCAAAGGAGGCGTATGCCGAATTATAGGTATATGCTTTCAAGGCTTCCTCAAGGCTGATTTTTTGTTCAGGGACCCATCCACCGGGGTTTTTATCATCCAGTGTGCGACGGGTCACCGCAGCATAGATTCCCACAAGGGGTGTTGGAGGTGCTACGAACCAGTCGCTGCCAAAGGCCAGAACCGCCTGATTATCCAGCAGACTTTTAAAGGCATAGGTCGTTTTTATTCGTTCGGGGCCGATTACTTTTTCAGCCCATCGTCCATCATCAATTGCATGATAGGGCTGCATGCTGGCAATGACATTCAGTGATTTAAATCGGCTCAAATCTTCAGGGGCAATATGCTGGGCATGTTCAATACGGAAACGCCGGTCGCGTTTTCCATTTTCCTTTTCAACCCTGTCAAAAATATTTAGTTGTTCTTCAATCGCTTTATCGCCTATGGCATGCACCATGACCTGTAATCCGGCTTTGTCGGCGGCGGATATTTGCTCATACAGTTCTTTTACAGGTGTAACGAGAAAGCCGCTATCAGTCGGGGTGTCACTGAAAGTCTGTTTAAATGCCGCGGTATGCGATCCCAAAGATCCATCAACAAATCCCTTTAAACCTCCGATCTTTAACCAGGAATCGCCTATTCCTGATTTTTCAACTTCTTCATGAAGTTTTTTCCAGGTATATAATGGAACTACGGCATAGATTCGTGTGTTTAAGAGTCCCTTTTTTGCAGCTTTCCGGTAGACTTTCAGATCCTGCCAGCCACCCATACTTTGTACTGATGTAACACCATTTTCGGCTACATACTTCATCGCTGCCTGAAGCGCTTTGTCTTTCAACTCATCCGAAGGGTCAGAAATATGCTGACCAATAAGCCCCATCGCATTGTCCTTGAAAATACCTTCGGGCATTCCATTTTTAGCACGGACTATTGAGCCTCCTTCAACATCCGCAGTAGCGGGATTTATTTTTGCAATTCTCATTGCCGCAGAATTAGCCAAACCCATGTGTCCGTCCAGTCGCTGAACGAAAACCGGATGATCGGCGCTCACCGAATCGATCCAGTTGGCTTGCGGAAGTTCGCCACCCCAATTCGTATGGTCCCAGTCGCCATTCAAAATCCAGGTACCTGCAGGGACCGTTTTGACAAAGGCAGCAATTCGATCAATAAATTCCTGTTTTGTTTTCGCATCACGTAGAGAAACCGAGGATAACCCGAAACCACCATCAATAAAATGAACATGAGCATCGTTAAAACCTGGCACAAGCATCTGACCTTGGGCATCGATAAGTTCTGTTCCATCAGCCAGCATTTTCCTGACTTCTAAGTTGCTACCTACATGAATTATTGTCTCGCCTTTAATTGCGATTGCTTCTGCCCAGGGCTGAGTCTCATCACCGGTCCAGATTTTGGCATTGACAATAGCCAGAGAGGGGCTTTCAGTTGTTTTGCAGGCGGTAAAATTTATGAAAATGAAAAGGAATAGTATAAAGAAATAGAAGTTACTCGCCCTGAGAGGGATGAATGAGGATTTGAAATTCATTATTGAGGTTTTGGTTAATTAAATATATGAATTAACCGTTAAGGAAAATCAGGAATCACGCGCCACGGGTGGGCGCTAGCATTAAAATTTCGTTCAAATGATTTCGATTTAGGGATTAAGACTTACGAATTTACTAAGGCGTCATACCTTTAAATTCGTCAGTCACCATTTAAGCAAGTGACTGACGAAATCAACTTTCTTTATGCCCAGGTGATTTCGTCATTCATTACTCCTCCGTAAAAGCAATAACCGCTTTTTGAATCCGCTGGATAGTCTTCTCTTTTCCAAGAAGCACCGCAATATCAAAAACTCCCGGACCAAATTTGCCTCCTACAAGCATAACCCTGAAAGGCAACATCAACTCACCCGGTTTAAGGCCTTTTTCTTCAGCCAATGCTTTAAAAATAGTTTCCAGATTTAGGGCTTCCCAGGCTGTTGTGCTTTCCCAGGTTTTAATCAGTTCATTGAAATATTCGGTTTTGGCAATGCTCCATTTGGGTTTAACCGCATTCAGGTCATAAAATGCTGGCTGCTCAAAGAAGAATGATGCCTGATCCCAGAAATCCTGAAGAAAGGTCATGCGCTCTTTGACGGTTTCAAGAACTTTATCAAAATACTCATTGTCCTGAATTTGGATTTCTTTAGCTTTCAGGATTTCAAGTACCTGATTCTTGATACCTGCTACTTGACTCTTCTTAATATACTCATGATTAAACCACTTCGCTTTCTCAAAATCAAATTTTGCGCCGGCTTTGCTCACCCGTTCGATACTGAATTTCTCAATAAGCTCTTCCATACTGAAGATCTCCTGTTCGGTTCCGTCATTCCAGCCTAGAAGGGCCAGCATATTGACAAAAGCCTCTGGCAGGTATCCCATTTCACGGAATCCCCTGGTTATTTCCCCGCTTTTTGGGTCTTTCCAGTTCATCGCATACACAGGGAAACCAAGCCGGTCGCCATCACGCTTGCTTAGTTTACCATTTCCATCAGGTTTGAGAATAAGTGGAAGATGTACCCAATGAGGCATATCTGCTTTCCATCCAAGATATTCCCAAAGCAGGATATGAACCGGTGCTGAAGGGAGCCATTCTTCTCCGCGGAAGGCATGGCTAATTTTCATCAGATAATCATCCACAACCACCGCAAGGTGATAGGTAGGCATGCCATCAGCTTTTAGCAGTACTTTATCATCAACAAGATTGGTGTCAAAGCTGACATCCCCTCGAATCATATCGTAAAAATGAACAGCATCATCAACCGGAACCTTGATTCGGATAACATGCGCTACTCCCTTATCCAGGAGTGCCTGAGTTTCCTCCTGCGATAGGTTCAGGGAATTCCGTAAAGTATCCCGGTTTTCATGTCCGTAACGAAAGTTTGGAAATTTTTGCCGCTGCTCGTCCAGTTCTGCCGGGGTGTCGAAGGCATAATAAGCAAAGCCATCCCTGACAAGCTGTTCTGCGTATTTCCGGTAATTGTCCTTGCGCTCACTCTGACGGTATGGCGCAAAAGGGCCGCCATTTTCAGGTCCTTCATCGGGATTTAATCCGCACCAGGCAAGGCAATCGAGTATGTATTGTTCTGCCCCTTCTACATAGCGGCTTTGATCGGTATCTTCTATTCTAAGTATAAAATCACCACCATGTTTGCGGGCAAAAAGGTAATTAAATAACACAGTTCTAACTCCCCCAAGATGTAAACCTCCTGTGGGGCTGGGTGCAAATCGTACTCTTACTTTTTTTGTGATATCAGGCATGGGGCAAAGATAGGGAATAGTTGAGAATTGAGAGTTGAGAATGGAGAATTGAGAGTTGACAGTTGAGAGTTGACACCCGATAGCTATCGGGTTGACAGTTGAGAATTCAAAATTCAGCCAAGACTCACACATCCTATATGAAGTAATAAATTACGGATAACAGGTAACAACTAAGAATCCAGGTTATGACTAATAAATTTTCAATGAACCACTACATTCCTAACAACCAACCAACTAACAACCAACAACTAAAAAACCTGCTACTCTTTCATTTTCCTTTTGTAATTTGCTTATCGATATGAACCAATACGAATGGAAACGCCGCTGGAAGTTTATTTTACTTGCTTTTGCAGTGGTCATAGCGGGTGCCTCATTGTGGTATACTGATTATCTGGTCAGGAATATATCAATTGCAGAGCGTACAAGGGCTGAATTATGGGCGAAAAGTACCCGTAATATCATCGCTATGCCTGATGTAAATGATGAGTATATCACCTTCATTTACAGCATGAGAGACAGCCTTGCCGTACCTGCAATTGTGGTTGATTCAGCAGAGAATATCATTACCTGGCGCGGACTTGACAGTACAAAAACAAATTTTGATCTGGATTCTGATACAACCAAGAAATACGATCCGAAGTATTTTAAAAAGGAGTTGAAGGAAATGAAATCCCAGCATCCTCAACCAATTGTTCTGGATCTCAATATTATGAATGGGGAGAAATGGTATGTATATTATAAAGACTCGACACTATTAACCCAACTTCGGGCATTTCCCTACATACAGTTATCCGTGATTGCTATCTTTTTACTGGTGGCTTATGCGGTTTTTAGTTCTGCAAAAAGATTAGAACAGGATCAGGTTTGGGTTGGACTTGCGAAAGAAACTGCCCATCAACTGGGTACACCGATTTCATCATTGATGGCCTGGACAGAATTACTGAAATCCAGGTTCAATGTACCGGATGATCCCCTGATTCTTGAAATGGAGAACGATGTGAAGCGCCTTGAAATGGTGGCCGATAGGTTTTCGAAGATCGGATCCAAACCCATTCTGCATAATCATGTGGTTTACGACGTGGTTGAAGAATTTGTAAACTATTTCAGGGTCAGGGTGAGTGATAAGATTGAATTCATTCTTAGTGGAGATAAGCAAGTTGAGGCCTTGATCAACGTCCCGCTCTTCGATTGGGTAATTGAGAATATCTTGAAAAATGCAGTGAATGCAATCGAAGATACCGGGAGCATTAAGGTTGAAATCAGGGAGAACCTGGTAAAGGAGCAGGTGTTTATTGATATTTCTGATACCGGAGCGGGCATACCCCGACTTAAATTTGAAGCGGTATTTCAACCCGGATACACTACACGTAAAAGGGGCTGGGGATTGGGTCTATCGCTGACCAAGAGGATTGTCGAAAATTATCACCAGGGAACTGTATTTGTTAAAGAATCTGAAATCGGTAAAGGAACAACTTTCCGAATTGTTTTAAAAAGTAATATGACCTATGAACCAACCACAAGCTGAAGAATACCCTGTTTTTTACAAGGGTTATATTGATACTGTACCTAATGATGTACTCGCTGAGCTGGAACATCAGATTGGATCCTTTCCGGCACTATTGAAAGAAATACCCTCAGAAAAAGCCAGTTTCGCCTATGCTGAAGGGAAATGGACTATTCTTGAACTTGTAGGACACATTTTGGATACTGAACGAATCATGGCATACAGGACATTAAGGATTGCCCGAAACGATGCAACTCCCTTAGCCGGTTTTGAAGAAAATGATTATGTGGCCAATGCTCATTTTGCCGACAGAAGCCTCGACAGCATGGCAGAAGAGTTTGAACATTTGCGGAAAGCCAATCTCTTTCTGATCAAAAGTCTGAATGAGAATGAACTTGCACGTGTTGGAATTTCAAATGAGAAACCTATTTCTGTTAAAGCCCTTGTTTTTATTATTGCCGGCCATCTGAATCATCATATGCGGATTCTTAAAGAAAGATATTTATGATCTGGTCAAGGGATTATACTGTTGAAGAACTTAATGGCAGGCCCAAAGGACATATCGGTGAACTGATTGGAATCGAATTTACCGAAATTAAAGAGGACTCTATTTCTGCCCGCATGCCGGTCAATGAAAAAACGCATCAGCCTCATGGGATATTACATGGCGGAGCTTCTGTGGTTTTGGCCGAGTCGCTTGGAAGTGTGGCTTCAAATATGATTATCGATTCTGATAAGTATATTGGTGTGGGACTCGAGGTTAATGCCAATCACCTGAGGCCGGTAAAATCAGGCTTCGTGACCGGAATTTGCAAACCGATTCATATTGGTGGTAAAACCCATGTATGGGATATCAGGCTATATGACAATAGGGGGAAAATGAATTGCGTGAGCAGGCTGACAGTGGCAATAATTCCTAAAACTTAATGAAGAAGGAGGCCCGGGCCTCCTTCTTCATTAAGTTTTATTTTCTTCTTTTGATTCCTTTTTCTCAATGATGTGTGAAATCAAAAGGCCTAATCCACCGAATATGGCTATCAGAGCAAAGTAAATCGCCACATTTGCATCTTCATCCCTGTTCGGATGATCAAAGTTAAGTACAGTATTGTCCAGAAGGTATGCTAAGAACAGTCCGATACCGGCTCCCATTAATAACAAGCCCCAGGTTAAGTTGATATAAGACTTACCTTTTGGCCGGCGTATTCCCGGATCCATACCATTTTGGATCATTAACATATTCTCTTTGTTCTGCAGATAACGGATGCCGAATATTGCAGCAAATAGGCCGAGGCCAAGTAATATTGGTATTAAAAATTCCATAATATTTTTTTTGTAAATAATAAATAATTTCTTTCCTGATCAAAGATCTGAAAACTATGACAACAGCTTTTTGGATCAGGTTACACCCGGGAAGATTTTTTCTTATTTTAATGTGAGTTTGATTTAAAATTTTGCCGGGATAGTTTAGATTAACTAACTTTTTCTTGTTTTAGAAAGCAAGGGCTGTTTCTCTTCGGTCGTGCCAGCCCCGTGTTCTGCCGTAGTTTTTGCCCATAAAGTCCTCTGTAACATAAAAATCTGACTGGGCAAAATGCTACAGCTGCCCGTGCTAGCGCACGCGTGTCGCGTGTGCTTCTTTAGATAAATACTGGAACGCGCGGCACGCGCGCACCAGCAGTTCCGGGTAAAATAAACCTTGCCGGAGGAGGTAGCTTCCGGCTATTCCTAATTTGAAATGGAACGCGATT
>NZ_JAUYSS010000022.1 GCF_030695525.1 Daejeonella sp.
AGAGGAACTCAGAAAAAAAATTGGCCCTAAGACAGCGATGATTTATATTGACGCTGAGAAGGAATCATTTTTGCCCCTTGAGGTCATTTCAAAAATTGCCAAACCTTTAAATGTTCCGGTTTTTGTAGATGCTGCGGCACATATATTGACATTCCCCAATGATCATTTGTCAAGAGGGGCTGATGTTGTTGCTTTTAGCGGGGGAAAGGGTCTTAAGGCTCCCGGCAGTTGCGGACTTCTTTTGGGAAGAAAGGATCTTTTGATGTCGACATGGCAGGCAGCAGCCCCGCATCATGGGCCGGGTAGGGATAATAAGGTTGCCCGGGAAGAGCATATCGGAATGCTTGCTGCAGTTGAAACCTGGGTTGATATGGATCATAAGAATGAAATGCAAAACTGGGTTAACTGGTTGGAAAATATTGGTAAACAAGCAGCAACAGTGAAGGGTGTTAGTTATCGTATCAGAATGCCCGATCCGAAATTGATTCATCATGTTACACCTTATTTATTTATTACATGGAATCCTGATGAACTTCATGTAACAGGTCAGGAGGTTTCTGAAGAATTAGGAAATACCTTTCCACGAGTAGGTGTTGCCATTTATAGAGATGAACCAGGTTTGACCGGTATCAGTTTGGTAGGCTATATGATGGTTCCAGGAGATGATAAGATAGCGGCTTCGCGGATAAAGGAGGTAATTGCAAGGAAAAGAAGTCCGAAGCCTGCTGTAGCATTGAAAGCACCTTCTGTTAATATGCTGGGGCGCTGGGATTTAGAAGTTCAGTTTTATAACAGCACAGATAAACAACATCTGTTTATCGACCAGCAGGATGGAAATTATTTTTCAGGAGTACATATATCTGATTTTTCAGAGCGTGAAATAAATGGCACAATTGAAGGTAATGAGATTAAAATGCAAAGCACCTGGGTCGTGCCAGGTGATAGGATTCAAACCACATTTAAAGGGATAGTTAGTGCTGAAACAGTTTCCGGGGATATTGATATGCATGAATTTCTCTCAGCTAAGTTTAGCGCGAAAAGAACTAAATCTGAAATAATCAAAAAGCCTGTTATTTATCCAAAAGGAAGACCACAGGGTGGTAATTTTTTGATTTAGCTTTTATTTTTCCTGTATTCTGGTACTTCCCCTATAAAAAATCATGATTTTTTTTTGGAGTTTATGTAATTGAATTATTCTTATATTGGTCTTAGAATAATCCTGGGAATCTTGAACTATAAGTCTTCATCCGATAAAGAATTACTTGAATATTTAAAAGAAGGCAGTCAGGGAGCGTTTACAGAGATCTATGATAGATACTGGAAACAAATGCTTGCAATAGCCTACAATTTTAGTAAGGACAAATCTGTATCTCAGGATATAGTTCAGGAAATATTTGCCAAATTATGGGCCAGACAAGCTGAACTTAATATCGAATATCTAAATACCTATCTTGGTTCGGCAGTCAGATTTGCGGTTTTTAAGCTAATTTATAAACAGAAAAGGAGGCTGGAGATTGAATCCCAGAATGTTGTGGAGGAATTTTCTACCCTTACGGAGGAACAAATTGATACCAGATTCATTCAGGAGTATATAAATAAAGTAGTTGAAGACCTGCCTGAAAACTGCAGAATGGTATTTAATTACAGCCGGAATTATGGCTTGTCCACGACAGAAATTTCAACGGAACTTGGTATTTCCAAGAAAACAGTAGAAGGCTACCTCACAAAAGGCTTGAAAATTATTCGCCTGAATCTCAAAAATGCCATGAACATGTTCCTGTTTTAAGTTCATGTAAATTTTTCGTTAAATCTTTTTTTCATTTTTTCAAGGGTACTTGTCGGCTTATGGCACTATATACTATATAAGCCAAAATCGGTGATCTATGCAACAGGAAGAAATCCAAAAATTAGTTGAAAAGTATCTTCATAACACTGCTTCTACCGAAGAGATTGAAAAGTTGTTTCAGTGGTATCGCACTGAAATGAATACAGATTCAGAATGGAATTTTGACGATCAGGAGGATGAGGAAAATCTGAAATCATTTATTTTTTCAAAAATTGATGTCCCTGATCTGGTAGAAAGGCAAATACCGGTTTATCGCAGATATTATTCTCTGGCAGCCGCCGCCTCTGTCCTTATTTTTTTGGTAAGCGGATTATATTTTTATTTAAATAAGGATCAGATTCAAACTTCTCCGGTTCCTGTAAAGGTAGCTGTAAAGCAAAAAGTTAAAGATATTCAACCGGGTGGGATTAAAGCAATTCTCACTCTTTCTGATGGAAAAAAGATTGTATTGGATGATTCACAAAATGGAGTTGTAATTAATCAGGGAGGAATTAAGATTCATAAGAATTCGGAGGGTGTTATTGAATATACACTTATTAACTCCTCAAATGAACAAAAGGCAAGCCAGAGGAGAGAAAATCAATTAGTATATAATACCGTTCAAACACCTGTTGGCGGTAAATTCCAATTAAATCTGGCAGATGGTAGTAAGGTTTGGTTGAATTCAGCTTCTTCCCTACGTTTCCCGGTATTTTTTAGTGGAGATACACGCGAAGTCGAGTTAAAGGGAGAGGCCTATTTTGAAGTCTCCAAGAATGATGATAAAAAATTCTCGGTACGATCTGGAAATCAAACAGTAGAAGTGCTTGGCACTCATTTTAACATCAATGCCTATTCTGATGAACCTTCTATCACTACTACTTTGATTGAAGGGGCTGTCCGGGTAATAGAGCTAAATTCAAAGAAATCTCAAATACTCAAACCAGGTGAGCAATCAAAAGTTGACCGGGATATCAGAATACAAAAGAAGGATACTCAGGCTGAAGTGGCCTGGAAAGAAGGCTATTTCTATTTTGAAAATGCAAGTATTGAAACAGTTATGAGACAATTGGGAAGGTGGTACGGGATAACTGCCAGATATGAAGCGGCATTACCTGAACATCACTTTGAAGGTGCTATAGCCACAAATCTGACACTTTTGGAAGTGTTGGAAATATTGGAGAAAAGTAATATTCACTTTAGACTGGAAGGGAAGGAGGTTGTTGTTATGCCTTAAACTTAAACGGTAGAAGGCAGAAAAAAACCAGAAGCGTTGACGCGCTCCTGGCTAGAGTCTGGCCTTCGAATAAAAATATTGAGATAGATTATTGATCACCAAACCAAGCAAATTTATGAATTTATTTACTAAAACCGAGGGCTCTCTAAGTCATGTCACAACTTTAGACTTAAAGCCGACAATTACTGGCGGAATTCGATTCTTTACGTATAGTAACAGCCAGTGGATTTCATTTAATTCAATTCTCCTTGTGATGAAGCTGACATTCATTTTATTATTAGCCTTAATCTTAAATGTTCGTGCAGAAGGATACTCTCAAAAGGTTACCTATAGTGGCAAAAATGTTCCCATTGAAAAGGTATTTTCAACAATTAAGAAGCAGACGGGTTATGGATTTTTCTTTCAGAAGGAACTGATCAGTTTAGCGAAACCGGTAACCATCAATGCCGTTGATGAAGATCTTTCCGATGTTTTGGCTACTTTATTTAAAGACCAGCCATTAGAATTCAGTATTAAGAATAAAACAATACTGGTGTTAAAAAGGACGGCTTCAGTCATGATTCCTGAGAGCAATCTCATTAATATTTCAGACTTATTAGAAGTGAAGGACATTGTGGTTAAAGGTCAGATTACTGATGCCCAGGGTGTGACTTTACCGGGAGTAAGCATCAAACTTAAAGGCACAACAGTTGGTGCAACTACGGATATTGACGGACGGTTTACCATTAATGTTCCGGATAATAACAGTGTACTCGTTTTTACCTATATCGGTTACCAGACTCAGGAAGTAACAGTAGGCAGCAGAACAACTTTAAATATTAAACTGGAAGCTGCCAATACAGCGCTTACTGAAGTAGTAGTTACGGCATTGGGTATTTCGAGAGAGAAAAAAGCACTTGCGTATTCAGTAACAGAAGTAAAGGGTGAAGAGTTTACTCAGGCGAGGGAGAATAATATAGCAAATGCATTTACGGGTAAGATTGCCGGTGTAAACGTAACCGGTATGTCTTCAGGCCCGGGTGGTTCCAGTCGTGTCATTATCAGAGGTAACGGTTCATTGAGTGGTAACAACCAGCCATTGTATGTAATCAATGGTTTGCCGATGAACAATACCGCAAGGTCACAAGCTCAGGGTGAAGGTTCAACCATATTGGACCGTGGAGATGGTATCGCGGCAATTAACCCCGATGATATTGAAACAATTAACGTTTTAAAAGGTGGACCTGCTGCGGCACTTTACGGAAGCCAGGCATCCAATGGTGTAATTCTGATTACAACCAAAAGTGGTAAAGCTCAAAAAGGAATAGGAGTAGAATTCAATAGCAACTTCACGGTTGGAAGTCCGTCAATGTATCCTGATTTTCAGTATGAGTATGGACAGGGTCTGGATGGTGTAAAACCCACCACAAGAGCTCAGGCAATCAGTTCAGGTCGGTTATCTTTTGGTGCCAAAATGGATGGTCAGCCTTCTATTCAGTTTGATGGGGTGATGCGCCCTTATTCTCCGGTTAATGTTAAAGACAACTGGAAAAATTTCTACAGACCAAGTACAAACTTAACAAACACATTGGCATTTTCAGGTGGTAGCTCTCCTTCACTTACTTACAGATTGTCTATATCAGATCTGGAGGCTCAGGCGATGGAACCAAAATCAAGTTATAACAGACAAACAGGAAACCTGAGTTTACGATCAGTCCTTGGTAAAAGGATTATTGTTGAGTCTACATTACAGTATAATGTTGAAAATGGCAAGAACCGTCCGGGTAACGGATACGCTGATAACACTACCTCGTGGGCAACAAACCTTTTAGCCAATACTGTGGATATCCGCAATCTGGCTCCTGGTTATGATGCGAATTTCAATGAAGTTCAGTGGCAACAGGTTCCTGAAGCGCAAAACCCTTATTTCGTTATTAACCGTATGGGAAATACGGATACAAAGAACCGTTTCATGGGACAATCAAGTATCCAGTATAATATTCTGGATGAACTGTCACTTAAGTTGAGCGGAATGAGAGATATAGACCGTTTTGAGTCAATGGATTATATGCCGATAGGTACTGCAAAGAGACCAAGAGGATTGTTTAATTCAGGTACTTCTTTTGTTACTAAAACAACCGCACAGGCTTTATTGAATTACAATAAAACATTCTTTGAAGATTTTCAAATTAGTGCAATGGTAGGAGGGAATATTGAAAGAAACAAATCTGAATCAACTTCGAATACCGGAGCGGAATTCATTGTTCCGGATTTTATTAGTTTCTCAAACCTTGCATTACAGTCAGCAAGTGTCGGTTTAAGCCGATTCGGACAAAATTCAGTATTCGGATCTGCAGATATCGGTTACAAGAGCTTGCTTTATTTTACCTTTACCGGAAGACAGGATTGGTTCTCAACCTTGAATCCTGGTAATAACTCTATTTTTTATCCCTCATTTGGTACCAGTTTTATTCTATCGGATGCGATTAAATTACCTTCATTAATCAGTTTTGCTAAGATCAGGGCATCATGGGCTCAGGTTGGGGGTGCAACTGTAAATCCTTACCAGATCAATCAGCTGTATTACTTTGCACAGGGAGGGCATTTAGGCCGTCCGGTTCAGATGACCAACCCTAATCCAGCCAGTAGTGCATTTGCTTTATCCAATCCGGACCTGAGACCACTTACCTCAACTACCTACGAGGGAGGTATTGATATGCAATTCCTGAATAATCGTTTAGGTATAGATTTTACTTACTACAACCGTAAAACAACGGATGATATTCTGAGTACTTCAATTGCGGCATCTTCAGGTTATACTTCAGCACTTTTAAATGTTGGTGAGTTAAGTAACAAAGGGGTCGAGCTCCTCTTAACCGGTACTCCGATCAAGTCGAATAATTTTACCTGGGATGTGAGCTACAATGCAGCCTACAATAAAAGTGAAATTGAGAAGCTGGCACCGGGTCTTAGTACTGTAGGTGGTGCAGGTGTTGGAAGGCCTTACAATACTATCAGAGGAAGGACATACTTGACCAATGCAAGCGGAGTACGCGTATATAACAGGATTAGTGGTTACGAAGTTCAGGGGCCTGAAATTGAATATGGTCAGGGTGTTCCGCCATATACCATGGGATTGACCAATAATTTCAGGTACAAAAACTTCTCCCTGAATGTTCTTCTTGATGCCAAATTCGGAAATATCGTTCAATCCGGACTTAGCCGTTATATGTACCGCTTCGGATTATTGAAAAATACACTTCCGGGCAGAGAAAATGGTTTAACTGTAACAGGGGTTGATCAGGCAGGCCTGCCATTCACTAAAACCTGGCCGGTTGATCAGTTAGATACCTATTATAATAACCAGGCAAGTTTAAGTCCGCTGGAGACTTCTGTATTTGATGGAGATTTTATTAAACTTCGCAGCGCTGTACTGAGCTATAGATTGCCTGTAAATAAACTGCAATCCCTGAAGATTCAGTCAGCAGATATATCTCTCGTGGCCAGAAATCCGTTTATTCTTTTTTCACATATCACGGACTTCGATCCTGAATCTGCCTATACTATCGGTAATAATCAGGGACAATCTTCAAATACAATTCCAAGAACCCGCGAGTTTGGGCTTAATTTAATTGTAAGGTTTTAATTAATGTTATCTAAAATTTTAAGATGAAAAAATCATGATTTTGCTATAACCCGCAGGGGCTAAGATGATTAAATCATGATTACTTCATCACCATTAAAAACCAAAAAAATAAAAAGATGAAAAATCTAAGTTTTAAACCTATATATACGGCTCTAATTTTAGCAATAACCTTATCATCATGTACCAAGGATCTTGCAGAGCTGAATAAGAATCCAAATGCTTACGAAAGTGTAAATGCTGATTTCCTATTTACCAGATCACAATTGACGGCTATCGGATTAAATCCTGGTGGAAATCGTTTTATGAATATGCAGGCATTGCAGCAGGAAGCTACATACAGTGAGGTAACAGCACCCGGTGATAAGTATTTTGCTGAGGGTGCTGTGAGAAATAACTGGACGGCTTATTCAACCTGTCTGAGTCAGATTCAGTTGGTAATCAACGACTCAAGGAAGGACCCTGCAAATATTAATAAACTGGCAGCTGCAAGGATCTGGAAAGTTTATATCATGCATCATCTCACGGATCTGTATGGAGATGTACCATATTCAGAAGCGTTGCAAGGCCTTGAAGGCAAGTATCAGCCCAAATATGATCTTCAGTCTGATATCTACAAAGATATGTTCAAAGAGTTGGAAGAGTCTATTGCGTCCTTTGATGCCTCCAAACCTACTTTTGGAGCTTCTGATCTGTTTTATGATGGTAATACCATAAAATGGAAAAAGTTTGCTTTTTCAATGATGCTGAGATTGGGAATGCGTTTGACAAAGATCGATGCAGCACTTGCGAAAACCTGGGTAGAAAAGGCGATTGCTGGTGGCCCCATTGTGGATGATGCTGACCTCGCAAGAGCGCCATATGCTGATGGTGGATTATTAAGTAACAGAAATCCTTTCTCTGAGCACCATAGAGTTTTGGATTATGTAGATGGTCAGAATCCTTTAAATGTTCAGGGCTCAAAAATTGCCCAGCGTTTTATTGACCATCTGAAGGGCAATTCAACAACTACAAAAGATCCGCGTTTGAATGTAATCGCAGTTTTATGGGTGAAACAGCCTTCTGGTGGCTATGTTGCTGATACCGCAACTGCTTTACAGAAAGGAATGAAAAATGCGCAGTATAACGGATACCCGGCTGATTTTGAAACTTATTCTGAGCCAAATCCAAACACTGTTATGAGATACGATGCTCCGGTTATCGTATTTGGTGCTGCAGAAACTCATTTCCTTATGTCTGAAGCTTCAATCAGAGGCTGGTATTCAGGAAATGCTGCAACATCTTATAACAATGGGGTCACTTCTGCGATGAAGCAATGGTCGCTTTACGGTGCGGGGGGCGCAATTTCTGCCATCCAGATCACTACTTACCTGAAATATAATCCGTTCCTTGCCGCAGGCACCTTTGAGCAAAAGCTTGAGCAAATATCTACTCAGCGCTGGGTATTGGGTTATCTGGACCAGATCGAAAACTTCTCAAACTGGAGGCGTACTGGATATCCGGTATTAATTCCAACAAACTATCCTGGGAATATCACAGGTGGAAGAATTCCACGCCGTTATATTGTGCCTGAATCGGAAGAAACCCTTAACAGGGAGAACTTCCTGGCTGCTAAAGCAAGACAAAGTGGTGATAATACACTATTAAGTCGTGTTTGGTGGGATAAAGAGTAATTTTTTATGATCAAAGAGGGGAAATTTATATCTTAGGATGTAAATTTTTCCTCTTTGTATTTTAAATTTAATTCATAGTCAAATATTCCTTTTTCAAAAGAAATGAAGCGCAGAGAACTTATTAAATACCTCTCAGTTTTACCGGTAAGCGGTGCTGTTGCGGGTGCAGTTTTACCTTTCCAGTCGCTTAAGGCTGAAGAAACGCCGGATTTTAAGGCTGCAGTTCAATCAGGGCCTAAGCGCCTTGCAGCTATTATAACTGAATATCGTCCCAATTCACATGCCGATGTGATTATCGGAAAGTATCTTGAAGGTTTTAATCAGGATCAAATGGCCCCTTATCCGGATTCAAAGATCGTTTCGATCTTTACCGAACAGGTCCCTGATAACGATATGAGTCGCCCATTAGCAAAGAAATACAATGTTCCAATCTTTAGAACTGTAGCAGATGCATTGACTTTGGGTGGTGATCAGCTTGCTGTTGATGGGGTCATCTTAATCGGTGAACATGGAGTATATCCGATGAATGATAAAGAGCAAAAATTATATCCAAGATTTGAAATGTTTCTGAAAATTACCGATGTATTCAGACAGTATAAAAAATCGGTTCCGGTATTCAATGATAAACATCTTTCATGGAGCTGGCGTCAGGCCAAGCGTATGGTTGAGATTTCCAAAGAATTGAAATTTCCAATGCTCGCCGGATCTACTATTCCTGTTTCCTGGCGTATTCCGGCAATAGATACTCCTTATGGTGTCAGGCAAAAATATGCGGTAGGAATTTCATTCAGCGGACTTGACATCTATGGCTTTCACTTATTAGATGGCCTACAGGCCGTTGTTGAAAGAAGGAAAGGTGGTGAAACAGGTGTGCGTGCAGTTCAGTGTCTCGAAGGACAGGATTGCTGGAACTACATAGATCAGAATGAATGGGTAAAACGGCTTTTTGATCAGGCAATTTCTCATAGTGAAACAAGGGTAGCAGGGGATATGAGGGAGCTTGTTAAAAAGCCAGCAGTATTTATTGTCGATTATAATGATGGGTTGAAGGCTGCAGCATTTCTGCTTACCGGCCTGGTTCAGGATTTCACCTATGCTATTGATCTTGAAGGTCAGCAAAAACCATTTTCTACACTCATGAAATTGCAATCCGGGAAACCGCATTATCATTTCGGATGCCTTGTTAAAAATATGGAAATCATGTTCAAAACAGGCAAAGCTCCTTATCCGGTTGAGCGTACAATGCTCAGTAGTGGTATCTTGGATTTTGCGCTTGAATCTCGTATCTTGGGATACAAAATATTGGAAACACCTGAATTGTCACGGGTGCGATACCACAGCTCTCCTGAGTCATATTTTTTTACAAAAGGATGGGACAAAAATGGGAAGCGAATAGACTGATTATCATTCAGGTCTTCTGTTAACTGGCATTATTAAATTTATTCAATTATCATTCTTAAACATTTAGAATCAACATTAAAATGAGGAAGTTCAGTATTTTCTTTGTAAGTATCCTATTACCAATTGCGCTTTTTGCTCAAACAAAACCTTACAACATTATTATCAAGGGGGGGCATGTTATTGATCCAAAAAATAACATAAACCGTGTTATGGATGTTGCCATTAAGGATGGTAAGATCGCAAAAGTAGCTTTAAGCATAAATGCTTCTGAGGCAAGTAGTGTGGTGAATGCTGCAGGAATGTATGTAACTCCTGGTCTGATTGATATTCACGGACATGTTTTTGCAGGAACAGAGCCAAACCATATGTATAGCAATGGATTCAATAGTGTAATGCCTGACGGTTTTTATCAGCGCGTTGGTGTAACCACTGTTGTGGATGCCGGAGGCTCAGGCTGGAGAGATTTCCGCACTTTTAAAACGAATATTATTGATAATTCTCAAACGCGGGTTCTGGCATTCCTGAATATCGTAGGCAATGGTATGCGCGGCGGCATTATTGAGCAGAATACGACTGATATGGATCCGCAAATAGCCGCTAAAGCGGCCCTTGCTTATAAGGAACATGTTGTGGGAATCAAGGTAGCTCATTTTACGAGCCCTGATTTTACGAATGTGGATCGTGGTGTGGAAGCAGGAAAATTGGCCAATATGCCTGTAATGATTGATTTTGGTGGCACAAAACCACGTCTTTCATTATATTCACTCTTAATGGAACGCCTGCGTCCCGGTGATATCTTTACCCATACTTTTGGCGAATTACTTGATACAAAAGAAGCGATTGTGGATACAGCAAAACAAACTTTAAAGCCATATGTATTGGCCGCTCAGAAAAGAGGGGTCATTTTTGATGTGGGTTATGGTGGCTCCAGCTTCAGATATTCCCAGGCAATTCCTGCAGCAAAAGCCGGTTTCCACCCGAATACAATCAGTACAGATCTACACATCAGCAGTATGAAGGGTTCAATGAAGGATATGCTTTTGGTTATGTCTAAATTCCTGAAATTGGGGATGGATCTTCCTGCAGTGATCAATGCGAGTACCTGGGCGCCGGCTAAGGCAATTAACCGTCCTCAATTAGGCCATCTTACTGAAGGTGCTATCGCAGATGTCGCCATTCTTGGTATGAGAAAAGGAAAATTTGGTTTTTACGATATGCAGGGATATAAAATGGACAGTGATGAAAAGCTTGAATGTGAAATGACCATATTTGGAGGTAAAATTGTTTATGACCTAAATGGTCTCGTAAACCCACTTCCCGACCTAACTAAATAATGAGTATTTATATATTGGATAAATGAAGCGCAGGGAAATTCTCAAAACCTTAAGCATATTGCCGCTTGCAGGCGCGATAGGGAATTCCGGTTCATTGGTAACTACCGCTCAGGCGGCACCTGCAGCAAAACGTGATTTGTTCAAGGAGTTTGGAATACACACATTCATCAATGCTTCAGGATATTTTACTAGCCTCAGCGGTTCTCTGATGCAGCATGATGCTGCTGATGCTATACGTGAAACTGCTACATCTTTTTGCAGGCTCGAAGAAGTTCAGGATAAAGTTGGAGAGAGGATTGCAAGTCTGTTACATGCAGAATCGGCAATGGTTACTGCGGGTGCATTTTCTGCTCTGATGCTTGGGATGGCAGGAGTACTTAGTGGAACTGATCAAAAAAGGGTTTCTCAAATCCCCAGGCTTGAAGGTACAGGAATGAAAACAGAAGTGATCCTGCAAAAGGCTCATAATGATGGTTATGCTCATGCACTTAGCAATTGTGGTGTAAAGTTAATCACGGTAGAAACAGTCGAAGAATTAGAGAATGCAATCAGCGAAAAGACTGCCATGATGTATTTTATTAATTATCAGTCTTCTTTGGGTAAAATACAGCATAAAGAATGGCTCGATATTGCCAGAAAGCATCAGATACCTACTATGATTGATATGGCTGCTGATCTTCCACCTAAAGAAAATTTATGGAAGTTTCATGATCTTGGCTTTGATTTGGTTTGTGTTTCAGGAGGTAAATTTATGAGAGGCCCCCAAAGTACAG
This sequence comes from Daejeonella sp., assembly GCF_030695525.1. Lineage (GTDB taxonomy): Bacteria > Bacteroidota > Bacteroidia > Sphingobacteriales > Sphingobacteriaceae > Daejeonella. The sequence goes on from NZ_JAUYSS010000022.1 coordinate 11,866, forward strand.
GGATCCTCAGTGGAAAGAAAGAACTTATTGCAGCGGCAAGAATGAGCGCCCCTCCACGGGGATCAAATATTGGCCGTGGCATGAAAGTTAATAAAGAAGAAATATTTGGTTTATATATCGCTTTAGAGCATTTTATTAAAACGGATCAGGATAAGGAATGGAAAATGCTTGAGGACAGAATAGCTGTTATTGCAAAGGAAGCTGCTTCAGTTCCCGGAGTAAAAGCAGGATTACTTCCTCTGCCATTGATAAATCGTGTTCCAACCCTGAATATTTCATGGGATAAATCAAAGATCAAATTGGAAAATCTGGCTGCCAGCCTGAGGAATGGTAACCCTTCTATTGAAGTTATGGGTGGTCCGGGAGGAAGTATAAATGTAACTTCACATATGCTGAAAAAGGATGAAGTAAAAATTGTAGCATCAAGGATAAAAGAGGAGCTTTTCAAAGCACAGGTTTAGGCAATAATCCAGATAAATTGGTTTTCTATATTTCGTATTTCTATAGCAAACTGAGCCTAAAATTATATAAGCCTCCTGTATCAGGAATATTAAATAATTAACAGTAAATAATTACAATAATGAAACGCAGAGAAATTTTAAAATCCCTGACCCTGCTTCCGCTGGCTGGCGGGATTACAGCAACTGCTGCACCATTGAACAATATGCTTTCGGCACCGGCGGCTGGCCGCGATTTATTTAAGGAGTTGGGTATCAGAACCTTTATAAATGCAGCAGGTAATTACACGGTTATGTCGGGTTGTCTGATGCCACCGGAAGTAATGGATGCAATCAATGCAGCCTCTAAGAAGTTTGCACTGATTGATGATGTACAGGAGAAGGTTGGTGAACGTATTGCACAAATTTGTCATGCCGAAGCTGCATTGGTATCTGCAGGTTGCTGGTCAGCATTGATGCTTGGAATGGCAGGAGTTCTCACCGGAATGGATACAAAACGGGTTAGTCAGGTTCCAAATCTTGCAGGAACCGGCATGAAATCAGAAGTGATCCTACAAAAGAGTCATTCAATGGGCTACGATCATTCACTTACTCAGGCTGGAGTAAAGCTTATTAAAGTTGAAACCAGAGCAGAAGTTGAAGCTGCAATTAATGAAAATACAGCCATGTTATGGTTCCTTAACAGGGAAGTACATGTCGGCCAGATCAAGCATGCAGAATGGCTTGAACTGGGTAAAAAGTATAATCTTCCAACAATGATTGATATTGCTGCTGATGTACCTCCGGTTGAGAACCTGTGGAAATTCAATGATATGGGCTTCGATTTAGTTGTGATCTCTGGTGGAAAAGCTATGCGTGGTCCTCAGAGTGCCGGTATATTAATGGGTAAAAAGAAGTATGTTGATGCTGCCCGTCTCAGTAATAACCCAAGAGGTGGTATCGGCCGAGGCCAAAAGGTTAATAAGGAAGAAGTATTTGGAATGTTGGCTGCTCTTGAGCGTTTTATCAATCTGGATCATAAGAAGGAATGGGAGATGTGGGAAAGAAAAATAGCCTTTATCGCAAGCGCAATTAAATCTATTCCCGGGGTCACTACCGGAACCCATATTCCATCAACAGAAGATAATAAAATGCCTACTCTTAAAGTTACCTGGGATCCAAATAGAATTAAACTAACTAATACAGAAATGGGGGAACGTCTTCGTAATGGGAACCCATCTGTCGAAGTAATATCCTGGGAAGCCCCTAATACTCTCCGCTGTGGAATGCATGTTCTTGAAGCTGGAGAAGAAAAAATTGTCGCAAGTCGCTTGAGGGAAGAACTCTTGAAGGCTTCAGTTTAAATTAATAATCATAAATCAATAAAAATGCAAAAACGTTTTTTCTTATTAGCAGCACTTTTTTTACTGGCTAATTTTTCAGTTCAGGCCCAAACTTATCAAACCCTGCTGAAAGGCGGGCACCTCATTGATGCAAAGAACAATATTAATAAAGTAATGGATGTTGCTATTCAGGATGGTAAAATAGCAGCAATTGCAGTCAATATTGATCCTAAATTAGCTAAACAGGTGATTGATATCTCCGGAAAATATGTGACACCCGGATTAATTGATATTCATGGGCACGTTTTTGCAGGCACTGACCCTGAGGGCCAGCTTGAGAATGGATTTTCATCACTTCCTGCTGACGGATTTACTTTCCGTGTGGGTGTGACAACACTCGTGGATTGTGGTGATTCAGGAGCCGAAACATTTGAATTGTTTAAGAAAAATGTAATAGATAAATCTCAAACCCGTATTCTGGCATTTTTGAATATCTCTAAAAAGGGAATGTATGGTGATGAAAATTCATTGGAGCAGCAAAATAACAGCTTCTTTGATCCAGTAATGGCGGCAGATGTGGCCAAACATTACAGTGAGTATATCGTAGGTTTTAAGGTAGCACACTACCACAAATCTGATTGGGTTGCTGTTGATAGAACTATCGAAGCAGGCAAAATTGCAAATAAGCCAATCATGGTCGATTTTGGGGGAGCAATCCCGAGACTATCCCTCGAAGAGCTTTTCCTTAGAAAAATGCGTCCGGGTGATATTTTTACACATACCTACGGACAGTTAATTAAAACAAAAGAGACAATTGTAGATCTGGAAACAAAAAAATTATATCCTCATGTTATTGAAGCTAGAAAACGAGGGATCATTTTTGACGTAGGCCATGGTGGTGGAAGTTTTACCTTTTCACAAGCTATTCCGGCCACCCAGCAGGGCTTTTTCCCTGAAACAATTAGTACCGATTTGCATACTGGCAGCATGAATTCTGCCATGAAGGATCAATTGAATGTGATGTCTAAATTTATGGCGATTAACATGCCATTGGCAGACGTTGTAAAAGCCAGTACCTGGGCAGCAGCAAAAGCGATTAAACGTGAAGAACTTGGGCATCTTTCTGTTGGTGCAATTGCCGATGTTACTGTATTAAATCTACGGGAAGGTAAATTCGGATTCTATGACGTTGCCAGATTTAAGAAGGAAGGAAAAAATCTACTGGAATGTGAAATGACAATTAAGGGAGGAAGGGTTGTTTATGACCTGAATGCTATGTCGATTCCGCTCACTAACTAATCAAACACAAGAAAACTCAATAATTAAAAAAATAAACTATTTTAAATAACATGAAAAAGCAAATCATATTTATCCTTTTTATACTCTTAAGTATCTCTTTTGTATCCAATTCTGCAAATGCTCAATCTGTTGCTAAAGATCCGGAAACAAGGATCAGAGAACTTGGAATTAAATTAAGGACTCCTGGGCCGCCTTCAGCGAATTTTTTGGGGGCAGTAAGAGTTGGTAATCTGGTATATCTTTCTGGGCAGGGTCCATTAAAAGAGGATGGGACATTTATGATCGGAAAGGTTGGTAAAGAGTTCAACTTTGAAGAGGCAAAATATGCTGCACGTTTAACAGGAATTAACTTATTGGAATCATTGAAAGCTGAAGTAGGTAATCTGAATAATGTAAAGCGCATTGTAAAGGTGTTGGGTATGGTGAATGCAGTACCTGAATTCGATAATCACTCTCAGGTAATCAACGGATTTTCTGATTTAATGGTTGAAGTATTTGGAGAAAATGGCAAGCATGCACGCTCAGCAATTGGGCTTGGATCTTTACCGAGAAATATTCCGGTTGAGATTGAGATGATCGTTGAAATGAAAGACTAATTTTTCTTTGTTATAAATTATGATCAATTGAAAAAACAAATCACATTTATCCTAGTATTATTATCCTTAAGTGTTTTAGGGCTTAATTCTGTTCAGGCACAAGCTATTGCAAAAGATCCTGAAACAAGAATTCAGGAACTGGGTATCAAATTAAGGTCTCGTGGGGGGACTTCTACCGGGAGTTTTATTGGAGCTGTCAGGGTGGGTAATTTGGTATATCTTTCCGGTCAGGGTCCATTAATAGAGAATGGTAAATATATAATTGGTAAAGTTGGTAAGGATCTCAATTTTGAAGAAGCTAAAAATGCTGCCCGTTTAACCGGTATTAGTATGTTGGAAGCATTGAAAGCCAGTGTTGGAAATCTGAATAATGTAAAGAGAATTGTAAAAGTTTTGGGTATGGTGAATGCTGTTCCAGAATTTGATAATCACTCTCAGGTAATCAATGGATTTTCTGATCTGATGGTTGAGGTATTTGGAGAGAATGGCAAACATGCACGTTCAGCAATTGGACTGGGATCATTACCTAGAAATATCCCGGTAGAGGTTGAGATGATCGTAGAAATGAAGGACTGATTTTTTTAATATTTAAAAATTATAAATATGAAACGTAGAGACGTCATTAAATTTTTATCCGCTGCCCCACTGGCAGGTGGAATTATTGGTACCGGTTTAACAGTTCAGCCGGCAGCTGCCGAAGAAGCAACATCCGCTATTGCTGGACGAGACCTTTTCAAAGAGCTTGGACTCAAAACATTTATAAATGCATCATGCGTTTGTACAACTTTGACAGCTTCTTTGATGCCACCAGAAGTTACCCAGGCTATTGCAAAAGGGGCCGAAGAGTTTGTTTTGCTGAATGAGGTTCAGGATAAAGTTGGCGCTAAGATAGCTGAGCTTTGTCATGCAGAGGCAGCTACAGTTACTGCAGGTTGCTGGTCGGCATTGGTGCAGGGTCTTGCCGGTGCGATGACTGGCATGGACCGTAAAAAGGTTATGCAGCTTCCAAATGTAGAAGGTATGAAGTCCGAAGTAATACTTCAGAAGTCTCATGCCAATGGATACCATCAGGCATTGACTAATACAGGGGCTAAGCTTATAATCGTAGAAACATTGGAAGAAGTTGAAGCAGCGATTAATGAAAAGACTGCAATGCTTTGGTTTTTGAACAGGGAATTAAACAAAGGTAAATTGAACTATGAGCAATGGCTTGCCCTGGGTAAAAAGCATAATATACCAACTATGATTGATATTGCTTCGGATGCACATCCTGTAGATAATCTCTGGAAATTCAATGATATGGGCTTCGATCTTGTTGCAATTTCGGGAGGAAAGGCGATGAGGGGACCTCAAAGTACCGGGATACTCATGGGTAAAAAGAATTTGATTGATGCATCACGTTTAAGTGCTCCACCAAACAGTGGAATATGCCGGGGTCATAAAGTGAATAAGGAAGAAATCCTGGCCATGTATGTTGCATTGGAAAGACATATCAAAATGGATCATGTGAAGGAATGGAAAATGTGGGAAGCCAGCATGGCAGTGGTAGTGAATACCATCAAAAGTATAAACGGAGTAGCCACCGAAGTTTTCATTCCTGAGATCGCCAATAATACCCCAACCTTACACCTATCCTGGGATGATACTAAGATAAAAATGACCGGCCGGCAACTTAAAGAGCGTTTATGGAATGGTAATCCAGGCATTGAAGTAATGGGCGGTGGTACAATGGGCGGAAAGCGGGATGGGATTGAACTTTCTGTATGGCAATTAAAACCGGGTCAGGAGAAAATCGTTGCTAACAGAGTTAAAGAAGAGTTATTAAAAGCATCTGTTTAATCTTTTTATACACTAATTTTTTATCCGATCCGATTTAATGAATAAGAATTCTGTTCCCAGGCTCCTGATGGGCATTTCAATACTATGTCTGTTGATCGCCATGTACATGGCTTTCAATGGTAATATAGCAGATGCAGGGCCATTTGTTATTGCTTTTTTATTATTACTCGCCATTAGTTTCAGGGGTTTTCCTGTTCTGCGAGGTCTTACATTTACTACCTCAATCCTTGCGGTGGTTGCAACCTCATTGTATTATCCTCAATATTTCAAAGAATATAATGGGTTTGAATTTGCAACTTTAATTACTCCACTGATCCAGGTGATTATGTTTGGAATGGGTTGTTCGATGGGTCTGAAGGATTTTATTGCATTGGCAAAATCTCCTAAATCGGTTATCGTCGGTGTAATTAGCCAGTATACAATTATGCCATTACTTGGCTTTACACTAGCTACTTTCACTAATTTTCCGGCCGAAATCTCAGCTGGTATCATATTACTGGGATGTGCTCCAACATCTGTTACTGCAAGTGTAATGTGTTATCTGGCAAAAGCAAATGTAGTGCTTGCCATTACAATTACTGCCATTACAACCTTACTTGCTCCTTTTCTAATTCCCCTGTTGATGAAAGTACTGGCCGGTGGATTCATAGAAATAAATGTAATGGAAATGATGTGGGGTATCGTTAAAATGGTGTTCATACCTATTGGTGCCGGACTTATTTTCAATAAGTTCCTGCATGGGAAAGCAAAGTGGCTTGATGATTCGATGCCACTTGTATCAATGATTGGTGTTGCATTTATTGTGGCTATAATTATGGCAGCCGGCAGGGATAGTATTCTGAATATTGGACTCGAATTGATCATCGTAGTTTTTCTGATGATTCTTTTTGGTTTTTTCTTTGGTTACTGGCTGGCAAGACTTTTCAAATTATCTGAATTTGATTGCCGTACAATTTCAATTACAACCGGAACCCAGAATGCAGGCCTGGTTTCAGGGATTGCAAAAGTTATGGGTAAGATTGCAACTGTAGGACTTGCAACAGCTGTTTGCGGGCCGATTATGGGTTTTTCATCATCAATCCTGGCTTCATACTGGAATAGTAATCCACCAAAAGCGGAGGCTTCAGCCGGTATGGGAGAAGCTTAAATTTTGAATTTTATTATTAGAATACAATATCATGTCTTTTAGAATAGCCCTAATGGGGATCTACCACGAGTCAAATACCTTTGTTCCACAGGCAACAACTACTGCCGACTTCAGGAACGGAAAATATTTTACGGGTGAAGCAATCAGAAAAGAGTATCAAACCGCCCATAATGAAGTAGGCGGGATGCTCGAAGTAATGGACAGGGAAGGAATGGAAGTTATTCCAATCTTGTTTGCATCTGCAACCCCCGGTGGTGCTCTTTCTGCAAATACATATAATGGATTGTTAAAAAATATGATGGATGAACTTGAAAAAGTTCTGCCTGTTGATGCATGTCTGGTTATACCTCATGGTGCCGGAGTTTCAGAAGAATTTCCTGATATGGACGGGCATTGGTTAAGTCTGCTGAGAAAGAAAGTAGGGGATAAAGTGCCCATTTTCGGAACACTTGATTTACATGCCAATGTCAGTCCGCTCATGGTGTCATCCACCAATGCATTGGTGGCCTATAAAGAGAATCCGCATATTGATATGAGGCAGCGGGGTATCGAAGCAGCTAATTTGCTGGTAGATTTTTTAAAGGGAAAAACTAATCCGGTACAGGTATTGGTGCAGGTTCCACTTGCCATCAGTATTGAACAGCAGTTAACTGCCAATGAGCCCTGCAAAAGTCTTTATTCTTATGCCAATGAATTAAGCCATGATCCGGAGATATTATCCCTCAGTATTCAGCATGGCTTTCCTTATGCAGATGTTGAAGAAATGGGAACCTCGATTATCGTGGTAGCTGATGGAAACCAGGAAAAAGCGCTTGAAACGGCTAAGAAATTAGAGAGCTATATTCTCGAAAGAAGGGATAGCTTCCTAGGTGTTAAAAACGATATTCAAACTTCTCAGGATCTGATTGATTTAAGTGAAAAGCCGGTTTTACTGTTAGATATGGGGGATAATGTTGGTGGAGGAGGTCCTGCAAATAATTGCTGCATTCTGGAAGCTTTCGAAGAAAGTAAAAAGTATAAGTATTTCGTTTGTATCTATGATCCTGAAGCTGTACGAATGGCCGATAACCATCAGCCGGGAGAGTGGTTTGAACTGATTTTAGTTGGAACAGGTAAGGATGGTATAAGAACCTATAGGATCAAGGTGAAACTGCTTCGCGTAACAAATGGTGAATTCCAGGAAAGCAATCCAAGGCATGGTGGACAGATCAATTTTAATATGGGTAAAACAGCAGTAGTTGCCACTGAACAAGGTAGTGTGATTATGCTGACCACCTTAAGAGTAATGCCCTTCAGCTTACAGCAATTAATTTCTCAGGGTGTTCAGCCTTCAGAATTTGATGCAATTGTTGCCAAAGGTGTAAATGCGCCGATTGCAGCTTATGCTCCGGTTTGTCCGACTGTTATTCAGGTGAATACACCCGGAGTGACCCAGGCCGATATGACCTTGTTTAAATTTGAACACAGGCGAAAACCTTTATTCCCATTCGAAAAATAATTAATCTTTAAAATAATATTTCAACTCCTAATAATATTTCTACCCTTCGGAAAAGTATAATTTAAACTAAAAAAAATGAATAGACAGAAAATTAGCACAAGCAGAACAGTAATTCTGGTCTTTGGAATGGCAACATTTCTTATCCTGCTGAACCTACAGGTATATGCTCAGGCAGCAAAAGATAATCTTCGTCCGGCAGCACTTGGAAAGAATGGTATGATTGCTACAGCGAATCCTCTGGCAACTCTTGCAGGTCAGAAAATTTTAGTTAAAGGAGGAAATGCTATTGACGCAATTGTTGCTGCCGCCGCTTCTCTTAATGCTGCAGAACCTTATATGTCTGGAACTGCAGGTGTAGGATATATGCTTTTCTACTCTGCTAAAGAAAACAGGGTAAGATCACTGGTTTTTGGAGGCTGGGTACCTGAAACCTTCAGAATCACAAAGTTTAAGATAGATGTTAAAGTTGCAGATGGTGCCGGGCACGGTGCAATGGAAAGTATTGGACCCAGAATTGCTTCAGTTCCGGGAAATCTTGCCGGTTGGGCAAAGGCATTGAAAGATTATGGAACAATGCCTCTTTCTGAAGTTTTTGAAAGCGCAATTGATTATCTTGAAAATGGGGTTCCAATCACTGAATTTGATCAGGCTATGTGGGCCGGAACGGTAAAGAGGATTGCTCCACATGCTGAATCAAGAAAGATTTTCTTTAAAAATGATAAAGATCCTTATGTTATAGGTGATTATTTTTCAAATAAGCCTTTGGCGAAAACGATGAGACGGATTGCTACCGAAGGTATTGACGTTTTTTACAAAGGTGAAATTGCAAAAGAAATGGCCGCAGCTTTTGCCCGTGATGGTGGCTTTATCACAGAAAAGGACCTTGCTTCTGTACCTGAAAAAGTTCAGTGGGTAGATCCAATCTCTATTAAATACCGTGATTATACAGTTTACAACAACCCTCCTCCCGGAATGGGGCTCCAGCAATTACAAACACTTAAAATCATGGAAGGGTTTGATCTGCAAAAGATGGGTCATAACAGCGTGGATTATCTCGCTCATTTACTGGAGGCGGTAAATCTGAGCAGAATAGATACGGATAAGTATATCGGTGATCCTAAATTCGTTACAGTTCCGGTTGATATGTTACTTTCTGATGCATATATAGCCAAACAACGAGAAAAGGTTATTGCTAAAGTAAAAGAAAGAAAGGCCGGGTTGAAGCCAGAGACCTCCCAAAACATTAGTCCGGACCCTGCTGACGATTCTAATGCGTCCAAATACAGATATGCAACTACAAGTCTTTCAGCAGTTGATAAATGGGGAAATGCAGTGGTAATTATTCAAACTCATGGCGGAGGTTTTGGTTCAGGCTATGTGGCCGGAAATACAGGTGTGGTGTTTAACAGTGCACTGGATTGGATGACACTTGAACCAGGTAAAGCAAATACTGTCGCTCCCGGCAAAGCTGTTGGCTGGTGTATAGGTGGAATGATGCAATTCCATAAGGATGGTAAACCTCAGTTGATTGTAGGTTCACCGGGTAGTTTTGGGATTTTACAATCTGTTCCCCAGGTAGCTATGAATAACATAGATTTTGGAATGAACATTCAGGATGCAATCAGTGCACCCCGCTTCAGATGGAAAGATGAGTTGGGCTCTGTACCAGCAAAGGAGATCATCATGGAAACCAGAGTGCAACCAGGCGTTATCAAAACATTAAGAGGGATGGGTTATGTGATAGACACGAGCCTTGGCGACTGGTCAATGACTGTAGGAGGAGCTCAGGGAATTACCATAGACCAGAAAACAGGCTGGCTGATGGGTGGTGCCGATCTGAGAAGAAATGGTTATGCCGTAGGTTGGTAATCCTTTTGAACGTTAATTTTTTTACATAAACATATTGAAATGAAAGTAAAAAGTACAAATCCCAGAAGGGACTTTATAAAAAAAACAGTTCTGACTGCGGCCGGTATGAGCATTGTTCCCGGGTTTGTGATGGGTGAAAATGGAAACATCACTTCTATAACTGAAGAGCTATCAAGAGCTCTTGCAGGTCAGGATGGGATTAAGAAAGTCGCGTTCATTACCCATATTTACAGAAATAGTGCACATGCCGATGTTATTGGTACCAAACTTTTTCTTGGTATTCCTACTGATGAGGGAATGGTGGCTCCTCAGATAAAAATTGCTTCAGTATATATCGAACAGGTGGGTGAAAATGACACAGGTATCAGAATCGCCAATATGAATAATACCCCGGTATATCCCACAGTTGAAGAAGCACTAACCCTTGGCGGTGATAAACTTGCTGTGGATGCAGTAATTTATGTCGGTGAACACGGTGAATATCCTTATAACAGACTGGGTATGAAATTATATCCCCGCATGAATTATCTCGAAAGAATATTCAGGGTTTTTGATGCATCTAAAAGATCGGTGCCTGTGTTTACAGATAAAGCGCTATCTTACAGTTGGTTAGATTCTAAATGGATATATGACCGCTCAAAAGAATTAGATGTTCCAATGATGGCCGGATCATCATTACCTTATTGCTGGAGAGATCCGAACCTGGTTCATCCTATAGGTGTCAAAATATCGGAAGCTGTGGCAATTGGTTATGCATCATTAGATGCTTACGGATTTCACGTAACTGAAATTCTACAATGTATGGTAGAACGGAGAGCAGGTGGTGAAACCGGTGTTAAAAATGTAGAGGGCTTAAAAGGAGATGACGTCTGGAAAGCGATTGACTCAGGCAAGATTTCACAGAAGTTGGTTGATGCAGCTTGTGATGCCATAAAGGATAAGATGAGCGGAAATATGCGTGAGATTGTTCCCATACCTTATGCTGTTATTGTTAATTATTCAGATGGAACTAAAGGTACAATCCTGATGCTCGACAAATATGTTAAGTCAGGCTGGGCTTATTCTGCAAAGACCTCAAAAGGAATTGTTGCGAGTGATTTTGTACTCGCTGGTGGTCCAAATTACTCTCATTTTAGTTATCTGACTTTAAACATTCAGAAATTTATTGTAAGCGGGCCTGTTGCACCGTTTGAACGAAACTTATTGACAAGTGGAATCATTGACATGGGAATACGTTCACTTGCTGAAGGTAAAGTGAAGCCGACGCCTTTTTTGAATATTAAATATTCTGCAGCCGGATATGATCCGATCAGGCCTACTGCACCTCGTCCAACCGGACAAAGTATTAGTCGTTTTCACCCTAAAGAATATGACTTTATGATTCCGGATGCTTTTAAGAATAAATGATACTCATTTCAAAAAAAATTATTTTAATAGCATATACTTTTTTTAAAATATACCAGAAATAATACGCGTTTAATTTGGAAAATCAGTAAAAAGTCAAGAATATGCACATTATTTAAACAACACCCAATTTAAAAGCAAAATTCGATAAAAATGAAAGTCAATTTTAAAATTTTATACCGGGCTAGTCTTCGCACAAAGCTAATTGCTTTTTCAGGTCTGGCATTTCTGGTCACAATCAGTTTTATTAATTCAGGAGGTAATGGAGGCCTTCCACAGGGCGATCCTGATAATGGCGGTCTTGCACTTCCCGGTGATTTTGAAGCAGTAGTCGTGGCTGATTCCATCGGCCGTGCCAGGCATCTTGCAGTCAATAAGAATGGAGATATTTATGTTAAATTAAGAGTGCCTGATGCCCAACAGCGTGGAAGCGTAGCCTTAAGAGATAATAATAATGATGGTAAGGCAGATATCATTGAATATTTCGGAAGTTATCCTGATACGGGAAACTACGGAACAGCTATGCGAATTCACAAGGGTTATCTGTATTTCAGTACTGCGGGTGAGGTATTAAGAACTAAACTGACTCGTGGAAAATTAGTGCCTCAGGGTAAAACAGAAACTATTGTTGTTGATAACTATAAAAGAGGAAAATATTCTCATATCGCTAAGCCCATTGCTTTTGATAATAAAGGAAACATGTACGTTCCTTTTGGTTCACCAAGTGATGTTTGCCAGATTGCCGACAGACAGCCGGGTTCTTTGGGTCAAACACCTTGCGCTGAATTGAAGGAGCATGGAGGTGTTTGGAAATTCAGTGAGAGTAAATTAAACCAGAAACAAAGTGACGGTACTATGTATGCCACAGGTATTCGCAGTATTGTAGGTATGGAATGGAATAAATTGGAAAATTCCTTATATGCAATGCAGCATGGACGTGATGATTTATCCAGAACATGGTCTGATCTCTATACGTCATGGCACAGTGCTTTATTGCCTGCTGAAGAGTTTTTGAAAGTGCCTGAAGGTTCTGATTCAGGATGGCCATACTATTACTATGACTTCATGCAGGGTAAGAAATTATTAAACCCTGAATACGGTGGTGATGGTAAAAAAGAAGGTGATGCGGCCAAATATAATATGCCTATCATTGGATTTCCAGGTCATTTCGCGCCAAACGATTTACTTTTCTATACTGGAAATCAATTTCCTGAACGTTATAAAAATGGAGCATTTGTTGCATTTCATGGTTCAACTATCCGCGCACCTTATCCTCAGGGAGGTTATTGTGTTGCCTTTGTTCCATATATTAATGGAAAGTTTTCAAGCGAGTGGGAATTATTTGCAGACGGATTTGGTGTTGTAGATACAATCGTTTATACTTCTGACGCTAAATACCGTCCGATGGGCCTTGCACAAGGTCCTGATGGCTCCCTTTATATGAATGATAGTGAAAAGGGAAAAATCTGGAGAGTGATGTTTAAAGGTGATAAGAAAAATTTTGGCACCAGTCAGCTTGCCGGAATGGCAGCCCGTAAATTAACTTCTCCAAACGTGAAGAATCCTGACTTCGATAAGGATAATTTGATGAAAGGTCAATTGGTTGCCGGTGCAAAATTATATAATACCTATTGTGCATCATGCCATCAGCAGAATGGTAAAGGTGATGGAACACGATTCCCGCCCGTTGCTGAATCTGAATGGGTAAATGGTGACAGGAGAAGATTAATTGAATTGGTACTTAATGGTCTTTCAGGTCCAATTACAGTTAAAGGGGTAGGATACAATGAAGCTATGCCTCCTCATAGTTATCTGAAGGATACAGAAATTGCACAGATTTTAACTTATGTCAGATCCAGCTTTGGAAATAATTCAAATGCTATTACTCCAAATGAAGTATCCAGATATCGCGCTGGACGACGATAGATAAAAAAGAGCATGAAATTTATCACCTATTTGTTATTTATATCTCTGCCTTTCTTAATGAAGGGCGGAGATATTCTATCTCCTGAGAGACCTAAGTCATCAACAGTTGGTAACTCTTTTAAGAATCCTGCAGATAAAAGCTATAAGGTCTCTAAATTAAAGAGTCCCCTAAAGATTAATGGGGATTGGAATAAGGCGCAGTGGAAGAATATAGAAACGATAAAAATCGAAAACTATATGGGACAAATTCCGCCTTTTAAACCGACCGTTGAAGCTAAAATGATGTACGATAATGATAATGTATATGTGATTTTTCGTGTAAAAGACCGTTTTGTTCGGAGTCTGGTTCAGGAATATAATGGAAATGTTTCAGGTGATTCCTGTGTTGAATTCTTCTTTGCTCCTGATTCAAACTTACCATTAAGTTATTTCAATCTGGAAATTAATGCCGGAGGTACACCTTTGATTTTTTATATTAAGCATCCTTATCCTGCGACTCCTTACGTAAAACTTCAGGCAAGTGAAATTAAAGAAATTGAAATAGCACATTCTTTGCCTTCAAAAGTTGATCCTGAGATTACGGAACCGGTTACCTGGACTATTGAATACAGAATCCCATTATCAATGTTAGCCAAGTTCTCAAATGTTAGCCGTCCGGCACCTGGTGTCATTTGGAAGGCCAATTTTTATAAAACAGGTAGTCAGACATCAAACCCCAATTATATTACCTGGAATTTTGTGGATAATCCCAGACCGAATTTTCATCTTCCCCAGTTTTTCGGAACGTTGATCTTCCAATAATTAAGTGATTGTGCCGGGTTCAAATGAGATGGAAAAACTGGCTATAATAGGCTTTGGTACCATGGGACATTCTATTGCTCTTAATGCTGCCTGGCTGGGCATGCAGGTGAAGATATATGGTGTTGATGAAAACGATATTAAGAAGGGACTGGCGGCCGTCACAGCCAAATTAAATACACTGCTTGAAAATGATCTGATTACCAGGGATCAGCAAAGTCATATTTTCGATAGGATTGCCGGAACAGATTCACTTTCTGAGACTGTTAATGGGGCAACTTTTATAATTGAGTGTATCCCTGAAGTTTTGGAGCTCAAAAACGATCTTTTTAGAAAACTTGACGAAATGTGCAGCAAGGAGGTTATTCTGGCAACAAATACTTCCGGACTAAGCCCAAGTCGTATCGCATCGAAATTAAAGCATCCCGAGAGGACATTAGCCACACATTTTTGGAATCCTGCTCATCTTATACCTCTAGTGGAAGTATTAAGATCAGAATTTACGGATGATAAAACCTTCAATCGGGCGATAGAGATGTTAAAGTTCATGAATAAAAAGCCGATTGAAGTGAAAAAGGAAGTACCCGGTTTGGTGGGTAACCGTCTTCAGTTTGCCCTTTTCAGAGAGGCTCAATATCTCCTGGAGCAAGGCATCGCAAGTAAGGAGGATATTGATGCTGCGGTGACCTACAGTATCGGTAGAAGGTTACCAGTAAGTGGCCCGCTGCTCTCTGCAGATATGGGTGGACTTGATGTTTTCGCTTCTATCTCTGATTACCTTTTCAAAGATCTGAGTAATGCTGATCAGTCATCTGAAAAATTGAAGGAGCTGGTTGCCCAGCGACATTTTGGCCAGAAAAATGGAGAAGGTTTTTATTCCTGGGATGAGAAGTTTTCGGAAGAGATGAATCACAAAAGGGAAGAACAGCTCATTCGATTTTTAAAAGAAGATATTAAATAACACAGAAACATATATTATTAGGTAATGTGAATCAGTGTATTCATATTCTGTAAATTAACATTAAAAGCTACATGAAAAGTTTAGACTATTCCAAATCGGCCGAATTACTTGGAAGGGCAAAGAAAGTACTTGCCGGGGGCGTTTCTTCAGAATTCAGAAAATACAATCATCCGCATGCGATATTTTATACCCATGGTAAAGGAAGCCACTTATTTGATGTGGATGGGAATGATTATCTGGATTTTACCTTAAGTCAGGGTCCACTGATTCTGGGTCACTCTAACCCTCATGTATTAAAGTCGGTAAATGAATATTCTGAGCTTGGACAGCTTTATGCGGGTCAGCATATCAAGGAAATTGAACTTGCTGAAAAAATTAATAAGCTGATTCCTTCTGCAGAATTAATGCGTTTTTGTCTCGATGGTTCTGAAGCAGTACAAACTGCATTCAGGGTTGCCAGAGCCAAAACAGGGAAGCAAAAATTTCTCCGCTTTGAAGGACATTATCATGGATGGCTGGATAATGTGGCCTGGGGAATCTCTACTCCATCTTCCGAAGCACTTGGAAGCAGAGAGAACCCGAATGTTTATCCCTGGTCGGCAGGAATACCAGAGCATTCTAAGGATGAGTTCATCATACTTCCCTGGAATGATATCGAACTGGTGAAGAAAACTCTTGCAGAGCGCCATGGGGAGATTGCAGCGATAATTACTGAGCCAATTATGTGTAATAATGGATGTATTATGCCTGAGGAAGGCTTTCATGCCGGTTTGCGCAGTTTATGTGATCAATATGGTATTGCACTTATCTTTGATGAGGTAATCACCGGTTTCAGAATGAGCCTTGGTGGTTCTCAGCAATATTTCGGTATTACTCCGGACATGTCAATTTTCGCGAAAGCAATGGGTAGCGGATACCCGATAAGTGCTATTGTCGGAAAAAGAGAATGGATGGGGCTAATCGAAGAGGGAAAAGTAATTCATGCAGGAACAATGAACTCAAGTAATCCAACAATCGCAGCCGCTCTGGCAACGATTGAGGTACTTGAGCAGGAAAATCCGTACGAGAGAATGTTCAGACTTGGGAACAAGCTAATCAATGGCCTCAGAGAGGCAGCTACAGGAAATAATCAAAATTTACTTGTTCAGGGTCCGGGCCCGATGTTCAATATCGGTTTTACTGATCTTAAGAAAGTAAAAGATTATCGCGATACCCTGACTTACGATAAAGCAAAGCTGGGCAAATTCATTTCTGCAATGCATGATGAGCGGATCAGAATAATCGGCAGAGGCTTATGGTATATCAGCACTGCCCATACTGAGGCTGATATTGATCATGCGATTGAGGTATCTCAGCGGGTTTTGAGTACTATTTAAAATAATAGCTTTTCTTAGGGATTTGTATTCCATTAGAAATTCTTCAACTTAGAGGTCTAAACGAAAAATATGGATATTGGTAAGCTTTTGGAAGCTATTCTGCCAAAAGAACGAATAAAATGCCGCTTAATCGACCTGGTGGCATATGCATCTGATGCGGGTTTTTACTATCTGAGGCCAAAAGCAGTTGTGCAGCCTGTTAGTGAAAAGGAAATTATCTCATTGCTTGAATTTTCTCACCGAAACAAAATTCCGATGACATTTCGGACAGGTGGTACAAGCTTATCCGGTCAATCAATAAGTGATGGTATTCTCGTAGATTTGAGCCAGTACTGGAATCATTTACTTATTGAAGACAATGGAGGCCTGGTACGGGTACAGCCCGGAATTACGGGTTCGATGGTTAATACCTACCTTAAAAAGCACAGGCGAAAAATCGGACCTGATCCATCCAGCATCGACTCAGCAATGATTGGTGGAATCTTGTCGAATAACTCGAGCGGGATGTGCTGCGGAGTTAGTCTCAACTCCTACCATACCACAAAACACATTCGTTTTATTCTGCCTTGTGGCAGGAGTTTTTCAACTGAGATCAAGGCAGACTACCTTCGCTTTAAGGAAGAATGTCCGGAAATCTATTCCACCCTGTTAAATTTAAAAAATCAGATAGCTGAGAATTCTGTTCTTTCGCAAAGAATCAGAACTAAATATCTCACAAAAAATACTGTCGGATATTCCCTGAATGCGTTTATTGATTACTCTGACCCTCTCGATATTCTTTCTCACCTTCTTATTGGTGCTGAGGGTACACTTGGCTTCATCGCAGAGGCGGTTATGGAGACCGTGCCCGATTATCCGTTTAAGTCTACTGCATTCATCTACTTTGAAACAATATACTCTGCCTGCCAGGCTATTGGCCCATTGACAGTTTCGGGAGCT
Organism: Daejeonella sp.; assembly: GCF_030695525.1. GTDB lineage: Bacteria > Bacteroidota > Bacteroidia > Sphingobacteriales > Sphingobacteriaceae > Daejeonella. Next base: position 29,298 of record NZ_JAUYSS010000022.1, read on the forward strand.
GAAGCTGTTGAATTAATGGATAGGGCATCATTAAGGTCGATTGAGGATTTGAAGGGTGCCCCTAAGTTATTAAGAACATTACCAGAAACGGCTGCAGCACTATTGGTTGAATATCAGAGTAACAGCAAGGAAGAATTACAGGCTAAAATTGACAGCCTTCTGCCTCATACCAGTTCATTTTTACTGCTGGAACCTATTAGCTTTACTGAGGATCCCTATATTCAGGCCTTTTACTGGAAGCTTCGTAAAGGAATGTTTCCTGCGGTTGGTGCTGTCCGCGCCAGCGGGACTACCGTAATTCTTGAAGACATTGCCTTCCCGGTAGCTAAACTGGGCGATGCCATTCTCGATTTGCATGTGCTCTTCCAAAAGTATGAATATGAAAATGCGATCATTTTTGGCCATGCCAAGGATGGCAATATTCACTTCGTAGTAACACAATCCTTTAATTCTGCAGAGGAAGTTGTACGCTACGATAAGTTTTTAAGGGAAGTTGTTGAGCTGGTGGTCGATAAATATGATGGTACCCTGAAGGCTGAACATGGCACCGGTAGAAACATGTCGCCATTTGTCGAAACTGAATGGGGCGCTGAAGCTTATCAGATCATGAAGAGCCTGAAGCAGGTCGTAGATCCTCAGAACCTTCTGAACCCGGGAGTCATTATCAATGAACATAAAAATGCACATTTACACGATCTGAAATCCTTACCAAGTGTGGAACAGGAAGTCGACAGATGTATTGAGTGCGGCTATTGCGAGCATAAATGTCCGAGTCGAAACGTAACCCTTACGCCAAGGCAAAGGATAGTTGTCAGACGTGAGCTTGCCTTATTAAAAGCCAAAGGTGACCACGGTACGCATGCCGAACTTGTTCAGCAATTTCAATACGATGGACTTGATACCTGTGCTGTTGATGGCCTGTGTGCTACGAGCTGTCCGGTGGATATAAATACCGGCGACCTGGTTAAACGATTAAGAAGGGAAAGCCATTCGGGTTTTTCAAATCAGGTAGCACTTTTTGTCTCCAGGAATTTCCGTTTGGTTACTTACATTGTAAATTTTGCACTCGAGGCAGGTACATTTATCAATAAGGTCTTTGGCAAGAATTCGATGAACCTTATGACCAGGGGAATAAAAAAGATCATTCCTCCATTTCCACTATGGAGCAATCAATTAATTGTAAGTGGTTCTATTTTAGGAAAATATGATAAATTTGTTAATTCTGAAACCAATAATGGACCGGCTGTAGTTTATTTCCCAACCTGTATTTCAAGGGTAATGGGAGGGGCTATAGGTAAAAAGAATATCCCGGATACCTTCTTAAGCGTATCATCCAAATCAGGAATTCAGGTCATCATTCCTGAGGGAATTGAATCGCTTTGCTGCGGACAACTTTTTTCTTCAAAAGGATATAATCCCGCTTATACGGATAAGGTTAATGAGACCATTGAAAAACTTTGGACAATTACCAATGAAGGTATGTTGCCGGTAATTCTGGATGTAACATCCTGCTCCCATACACTACAACAATGTCGCCCGGTTTTGAATGATAGCAATAAGGAAAAGTATGATCGTCTGAGCATTTTGGATAGTATTGATTACCTCCATGATTATGTGATTCCGGCCTGCGGACCTGTTGAAAAGAAGGGAACTGTGGTACTTCATCCGGTTTGTTCATTACAGAAAATGGGACTTGAGAGGAAGTTTGTGGCAGTGGCATCTCATTTTAGTAATACTGCGGATGTTCCGGTGCATTTGGGATGCTGCGGAATGGCAGGAGACCGTGGTTTTATATATCCCGAACTCACTGCTTCGGCTACTGCTCCAGAGGCAATGGAAGTCAAAAAGGGTACTTATGAAGGCTACTATTCTTCAGGTAAGACCTGTGAGATTGCAATGTCTGAAGCTGTGGGTAAGAATTACGAGTCTGTTCTTTACCTTGCGGATGAATGCATAAAGGAATAATTCAGATATCCATATAAGAGGATTATATGAAAGTCAAGAATGTTTTAATCACCGGAAGTACCAGCGGTATCGGCCTGGCTATTGCTACCGCATTTGCAAAATCAGGATATAACCTTGTTTTTCATGGTTTGGAAAAGGATGGTGCTGAGCTTGCTGCTGAGATTGGAAAGCAAAATCGAATCAACACTTTTTTCTCCTCAGCAAACCTGCTTGATTCTGATGAGATCTCAGCAATGGTAAATGAGGCAACTGCCCACTTGGGGGATATAGATATTCTGGTGAATAATGCCGGGATTCAGTACGTATCGCCTGTTGAAGATTTCCCATTGAATAAATGGAACGATATCATTGCTGTGAATCTTACCGCTGCGTTTTGTACGTCTCAGGCTGTTTGGAAGGGTATGAAAGCCAAAAAATGGGGGAGGATCATTAATATCTCATCTGCCCATGGTTTAGTGGCATCAGAAAACAAATCTGCCTACGTAGCATCCAAACATGGTGTTGTTGGTTTGACCAAAGCACTGGCACTGGAAGGTTCAGGCTATGGAATTACAGTAAATGCCATTTGCCCGGGTTTTGTTAAAACCCCATTGGTAGAAAAGCAAATCAAAGATCTGGCTCAGCAGCAGGATATTACCGAAAGCGAAGTAATTCAGAATAATATATTGCAAAAACATGCGGTCAAGAACTTTGTCAGTCCTGAAGAGATCGCTGCCCTTGCCTTGTTTTTAGCGTCTGAAAGCGCTTCAATGATTACAGGTACTTCGATGCCTGTAGATGGGGGATGGACTGCGCAATAATCCCGTCCCGCACAGGATCAAGTCCGGTATGACGCGTGTTGTGTCATGTATTAATACCAGTACGTTTGCTCCTGAAAACCGCATCCTTACCCGGAGCTAAAGCACCGGGCTATTGAACGATACGATTATCCCAAGGCTCATTATTTTATTTAATCATGTATCATTATGGTTCTCTATAGGCCCCAGCTTTAGCTGGGGTTAATGAGATTGCTCGTTGTCGGGCCAGTCCGAACGGAGTTCATCCGGGCGGGCTTCAGCCCATAGACTACGCTAGTTGAAAGTTTTGGCATAATAAAAATTCGGGTTAGGGAATGGTAGATGTGGAATATTTATCGGCATTTTGGCGCTGAAGCACCAGTATTTGTACCGTTCTGGTCACTTAGGTTTTGGGCTGAAGCCCGCACTAAAAACCGTATCCTTACCCGGAGCTAAAGCACCGGGCTATTGAGTGATATGTCTGTCCCAAAAAAAGGCTCTCGCAAAGACGCAGAGACGCGAATTATCCCCTGTAATTGCGGATCCTGATCCGCAATTACAGGGGACTACGACCCTGTCATTTCGGGCAAGGCCCGCAACTACCTCAACCTTTCCGTCGATTTAATCAGTTTCTCATCATTTCTGATGCCCCTGAGCGCCAGAATAACGAACAATACACTCAATGATGGGAGTATGACACCAAGTCCGTAATTTTCTGTTTGCAAAGTGATATTTCCAAGTACCTGTTTTGCGGTTTGAACCATCCAGAAACTAAAACCCAGAATACCGGCGATGCAGATATAACAGAGCAGCATTTGCTTTTTCCTGTTTTTATAAAGAAAAATAGCCAGGAAAGGGATCAATCCAAGTATGACTGTTACTATGGTTAAGCCCATGAAAGGTTCCGTTTGAACAATATTGCCTGCTACGCTTTCATAGATGCCGGTTACTTTTACAGCCCTTGAAGTGCCATCAGGATTTATGACTTGCAGATATGGAAATAAAAACAGACTGAAAATAGCAGCGGTAGCAAAAAAAAGCCAGATGGTTTGTACTCGTTGTAGCATGGGTTGATAATTTGAAACAAATATAAATATTTTACACTTGTGATTATTCAATCGGGCAAGGTATTGAAGCAGCGGTTGAGTATCTTTGACATTTCAATATTAGCTTTAGAGATTGAACACAAGACAGAGATATTTCCTGGAACTGGCATACAATGGAACGGCCTATCATGGCTGGCAGATTCAGCAGAATGCCCTTTCGGTGCAGGAATTGATCAATAAGGCTTTGTCAACACTTTGCAGGCAGGAAATTGAAACTATTGGATGCGGACGCACCGATACCGGCGTACACGCCCGGCAGCTTTTTGCACATGCGGATATCCCTGCTGATATTGAAGTAGAAAATCCAAGGTTTTTGCTTAGTATAAATGCGATGCTTCCCTATGATATTGTGCTCAAAAGGTTCATCAAAGTTGCACCCGATGCTCATGCCCGTTTTGATGCAAGCTTACGTTCGTATGAGTATCACATACATTTTGCGAAAGACCCATTCCTTCATAATTTATCCTGGCTTTTGCGTGATAAACCTGATATGGTGTTGATGAATAAGGCTGCTGAATTGATGATGGAATATCGTGATTTCAGCTCTTTTAGCAAATCAAATACCCAAACATTTACCAATAACTGTATGATTAGCAGGGCGGAATGGCTTCCAACAGATAAGGGCATAGTTTTTCATATTTCTGCCGATCGCTTTCTTCGCAATATGGTTCGGGCAATTGTTGGCACTCTGGTTAGAATAGGGAAGAAGGAAATGAATGTGGAGGATATTCATGGTATTATTGAAAGTAAGGATCGCTCAAGTGCCGGCGAATCGGTTCCGGCTTGTGGCTTATTCCTCACCGAAGTGAAGTACCCCTATATTCCGGATGAATTTTAAATACCGGTTTTGTTTTAAAAAATTTGAGTAAAGATAAAAATGGCTAAGGTTAGCGGTAATGCAGTAGATATCAGCTTGTTGAGAAGGATATTCCGGTACGTTACTCCTTACCGTAATATATTTATCTGGTCAATAGTTTTAACTGTCTTGCTTGCCATTCTTGCTCCTCTTCGTCCATGGCTTGTTCAATTTACCCTCGACAGATATATACTTTTGAATGATAACAAGGGTTTAATTGACATGAGCCTCCTGATGCTTGGCTTGTTGTTAGTTCAAACAGTAGTTCAATATTTTCACACCTTTTTAACCAATATTTTAGGGCAATCGGTTATAAAGGATCTGCGGGTTAAAGTATTCAATCATATCAGCAGCCTTAGGCTTAAGTATTTTGACCGTACGCCTCTTGGTCAGTTGATTACCAGAACGGTTTCAGACCTCGAAACCATTGCAGATATATTTTCTGAGGGACTTATTGTAATTGTTGGGGATATTCTGCAGGTTATTGCCATCATTGCAGTGATGCTTTATGTCGACTGGGAACTGACCATGGTGGTATTGATTCCAATGCCTCTACTGATCATGGCTTCGCTGGTTTTTAAGGAAGCGATTAAATCGGCATTTCAGGATGTGCGCACACAGGTGGCTAATCTGAATACCTTTTTGCAGGAACATATTACCGGAATCAGAATCATTCAATATTTTGCCCGGGAAGATCAGGAGATGAAGAAATTCAAGCTGATCAACTCAAAGCACCGTGATGCCCATATCCGTTCTAACTGGTATTATTCCATTTTCTTTCCGGTAGTTGAGATTATTTCTGCAGTTTCTATCGGACTTCTGGTATGGTATGGATCGAAATCTATTCTTGCTGATGAGATCAGTCCGGGAGTGGTTGTTTCTTTCATCATGTATATCAACATGCTATTCAGGCCGATTCGCGAACTTGCTGATAAGTTCAATACACTGCAAATGGGTATGGTTGGTGCTGAGCGGATTTTCAATGTTCTTGATACTGATGAGCAAACTGTAGACAAAGGCACCTTGCATCCTGAAAAATTGACAGGCGAGATTGAATTTAAAAACGTTTGGTTTGCGTATAACGATGAGAACTGGGTATTGAAAGATATATCTTTTCATGTTAAACCGGGAGAAACGCTGGCACTTGTTGGGGCAACGGGAGCAGGTAAATCTTCCATAATTAATATTTTAAATCGTTTTTACGAGATTAACAAGGGTAGTATTCTTGTTGATGGAAATGATATCCGCGACTATAAGTTAAGTTATCTGAGGTCACATATTGCGACTGTTTTGCAGGATGTATTTCTTTTCTCAGATTCCATTGCCAATAATATCAATCTGAGTAATGAAGAGATTAGCAGGGAAAAGCTCATTCTGGCGGCAAAAGAGGTGGGGGCTTATGAATTCATTATGAAGCTTCCGGGAGGCTTCGATTATGATGTAATGGAAAGGGGAGCAACATTATCCGCCGGACAAGCACAGCTGATTTCATTTATTCGTGCAATGGTATATGATCCTCAGATCCTGGTACTGGATGAAGCCACGGCCTCGGTAGATACCGAAACGGAGGAGCTGATTCAGCATGCAATCAATAAACTGATGCAGGGCCGGACTTCGATTGTGATAGCGCATCGTCTTTCAACAATCCAAAATGCCGACCGGATAATTGTTCTGGATCATGGCGAAATCAAGGAAATGGGTTCCCATCAGCAACTTTTAAAATTAAATGGCTATTACAGGAAGTTGTATGAGCTTCAATTTAGTTCAGAAGGCATTGCAAAACCTTAATTTTTAGGTTTCTGATCCTGAAAAAAAATTTACCTTCGGTATAATGTTTATGTTCCCGATCTTATGAAGCGAGTTGTTTCCCATCTTACATTTCAGGTGCTTGTGGCAATCGTTATCGGCGTTCTCGTCGGTATGAATTTTCCAGCTTTTGCACCCACTGCCAAACTTATCAGTCAGACTTTCATCAATATGATCAGCATGCTGATCGCTCCGATCATATTTTTTACCATTGTACTTGGTATTGCCCAAATGGGGGATATGAAAAAAGTGGGAAGGGTAGGAGGCAAAGCACTACTCTATTTCGAACTGATTACTACTCTGGCAATCATCATAGGATTGCTGGTAGCTAATATATTTCAGCCTGGAAAAGGTGTTGATGTAAGTGCAACAAACGCTGATCCATCAAAGATTCAAACTTATCAGGATTCTGCTTCCGAAATGAACTGGCTGGAGTTCATCGCGCATATCGTTCCCAAAAATATTTTTGAGTCATTTGCCAAAGGCGATATTCTTCAGATTTTGTTCTTTGCTGTGCTTTTTGGTTTTGCCCTGAGCCGTATGGGATCAACAGGCAGCTCCCTGATTGTCACATTCGAAAAATTGTCGCAGGTGATATTCAATATCATGAAAATGATTATGAAGCTGGCTCCGTTTGGGGCGTTTGGGGGTATGGCATTTACTATCGGAACTTACGGATTATCAACACTTTATCCGCTTGGAAAGCTGATGATCGCTGTTTATATGACCATGGCACTGTTTATATTTGTGGTACTGAACCTGATCTGCTATCTGTACAAATTCAGTTTATGGCAGTTATTAAAATTTATCAGGCAGGAGATCGTAATTGTTGTGGGTACCTCATCTTCCGAGTCGGTGCTTCCAAGTATGATTGTGAAACTTGAAAAATTTGGCTGTTCAAAATCTGTTGTCGGACTTGTTGTTCCTACAGGCTATTCATTTAATCTGGATGGGACATCAATATATCTTTCGATGTCAGTTATCTTTTTATCACAGGTTTTTAATATTGACCTGAGTCTTGGCCAGCAGATAACCATAATTGGAGTTTTGATGGTCACTTCAAAAGGAGCAGCAGGCGTAACAGGAAGCGGGTTTATTGTATTGGCATCCACCCTTACAGCTTTAAAAGTAGTACCTATTGAGAGTATTGCCATTTTATTGGGAGTTGATCGCTTTATGTCTGAGGCCAGGGCTATCACCAATCTGATCGGAAATGGAGTTGCCTCAGTAGTGATTGCCAAAAGTGAAAATGAATTTGATCAGGAGGCTTATAAAAGAGCCATTAATCCCAAAACTGCCGATGATGTGATCAAGTCTTCTTATGAATAAATAACCATTGTTGTCCGGTTAAAATTAAACTTCTAGCTAAATGCCGTTAGCTACACTCGTAAAATTGGAATATATTCTCGTTTTTAAAAGCATGCCTCCTGTCTTATCAAAATTATAGAATCGGTAAAATGAGGTTTCAGCTTTCGCTCAATTTCATTATTTAAGGTGCAGAAGGTTCTGGCCTTCGCCAGAATGACAATGGATTTTTTTTAGTATTGAGGAGATCCTGAATTCGTCAGGATCGTAGTACTCCAAAAATCACCTTTAATGATAACACTCAGATTCCGGCGAAGGCCGGACTCTCCCTTTTCCCCCCTTCAGATTGTCATTCCAGCGAAAGCTGGAACCTCTTAAATTCATGAAATACTATTTCAAGCTTTTCCAAAACACTCGTGATAAAAAACAATAAAATCCTGTTAAAATTTGCATTGTAAAAATATTAGATGAATTTCAAACATGCTCTAAATCTTTTTCCTTTACTTTTTGACATTCTGAGCGATTCTCTTAGCTTTGCTGTACAAAAAAATATTCAATGAGTGTACTGGTTAATAAAGATTCAAAAGTAATAGTTCAGGGCTTTACAGGTAATGAGGGAACATATCATGCTTCCCAGATGATAGAGTATGGAACACAGGTTGTAGGTGGTGTAACTCCGGGAAAAGGAGGACAAAGTCATTTAGATCGCCCGGTTTTCAATACTGTTAAGGATGCCGTTGATAAAACAGGCGCCGATGTGTCAATTATTTTTGTGCCACCGGCTTTTGCTGCTGATGCAATCATGGAAGCTGCTGAGGCAGGTATAAAAGTTATTGTATGTATCACTGAAGGTATCCCTACAAAGGATATGATTATGGTGAAAGAATATATTTCAGATAGGGATTGCCGATTGATCGGTCCGAATTGCCCGGGTATCATCACTGCTGATGAAGCTAAGATTGGTATCATGCCAGGCTTCATCTTCAAAAAAGGTGGTGTAGGTATCGTTTCTAAATCAGGAACCTTAACCTATGAAGCTGTTGATCAGGTTGTTAAAGCCGGATTAGGAATCACTACCGCTATTGGTATCGGTGGAGATCCGATCATTGGTACACCAACCAGGGAAGCAGTAATGCTGTTAATGAATGATCCCGAGACTAAAGGTATTGTGATGATCGGTGAAATTGGTGGTGGAATGGAAGCTGAAGCGGCTTACTGGATCAAAGAAAATGGCACCAAACCGGTTGTAGGCTTTATCGCCGGACAAACAGCTCCTCCGGGACGCCGTATGGGTCATGCCGGAGCAATTGTAGGCGGTGCCGATGATACTGCAGCTGCAAAAATGAAGATCATGAGAGAATGTGGGATCCGCGTTGTTGAATCTCCCGCAGAGATCGGTGCAGCAATGGCTGAGGAATTGGCGAAATTGGGATAGGTAAGAGCCAGGAATCAAGAACCAGGAACCAAGACTCTGTTCTACTATGTAAAATATATACCGGCTGAGAGGCCGGTTTTTTTATGCCTTTTAGATAATGTTTGTCTTTTTCTGGCGCAATTTAAATTGAACCTTTGGTGTATAATTATTAATTTGGATTAGGGAATTGGGATTAGAATGGGGGTATTTAGTAAAGCGATTAAACTACCTAAACCCATCCTTATTGGATGACTTGTAGTGGTTTTGTAGCGGGCTAAATAAGTTAGCGGCAATTAAGAAAGAAAAAAGGTGAGTATACAACCCGATTGGTATCATTTTCAAGAAACGATTTGCAACCATTTCAATTCAATAGGTGCAAGGGCTCAAACTAACGTGACAGTTCAAGGCACAAGAACTTCTCATGACATTGATATTTTTGTAAAAACCAAATTTCTAGGACAAGACATTACTTGGGTTGTTGAAGCGAAAAAATGGAATCATAGAGTCAATAAACTTCATGTTTTAGCACTTCGAACAATAGTGTCGGATATAGGAGCAGATAAAGGTTTCATAATATCTGAAAAAGGGTTTCAATTGGGTGCAGTTGAAGCAGCAAGTGACTCCAACATATTATTGACAACTCTAAGCGACTTGAAAAGTCAAACTAAGCATTATATCCAAGATGAAATATTAAAAACGTATCAAAAGCGACTAATTCTATTAGAAAATAGGTATTGGTCACACTCCAAGAAAATCAGAAAACAATATGGCCTAAGGGGAGAGATTTGGGATTTTCCAGTCAATTTTTCCGGACACAATTTGCTCCAAACGGCTCATTGGGCAATAAATTCAGCTGTGAAGAATGATTATCCGATTGACTTGGAAACATATATGATTGAAAAGCAAGGTGAGCATACTGCTAATAACTTTCAGGAATTAACGAACTGGCTAAATCTCAACCTAAATTACATGGACGAAAAAATTCTTACTGCTGAAATGCAAATGATTAAAGATAAGAATTTTAACCCAGATTTATATCCCAGAGAAGATAATGAGTTGCCTATAAAAAACATGTTTACACATTTCGAAAAACCAAATGATGAATAATAAAAGCCGAAAACAGCACCTACCCAAAAGTGGCGGTTCAGTGGTTAAATCAAGCTTTGTGCTTCTATCAAAGTTTGTGCATGGTTGACAGTGAAGTGCTTCGAAATCGCCACCTTCGGGTAGCCGCAAACCGTTGCAGCTAGTGTACCCTCTCCTCCCACCCGCGAGACCTAGCGCACACGAGCGGACAACACACCTAAGTCTTTTTTTAACACTGAAAAGTATCCTATATTCAAAATTTTAATCAAATAAGGTTTTTTTAATAACCTTATTTGCTATATTTATTCCTGTTATGGCATTAAATCCTTTTTCAGAAGAACAAATTATAGCAAGGCTTCAATTTGAAAATCCCTGGTGGGCGACAGGTAGCTTGGATGGTTATTATCAATCGTTTAATCCCAGACTATATTTCAATCTGTTTTATCCATTGGTAAAAAGCACTACAGTACATAGAGCAGCTGTTTTAATGGGGCCAAGGCGTGTAGGAAAGACAGTAATGCTTTATCATACTATTCAACAATTAATTTCTGAAGGCGTCTCGCCACAAAAAATTTTGTATGCTTCAATTGAAACCCCTATATATAATAACATTCCATTAGACGAATTATTCACAATGGCCAAAAAAGCAACCGGAGACATGAGCTCAAATGGTTGGTACATCTTTTTTGACGAAATACAGTATCTAAAAGATTGGGAAGTCCACTTAAAAACATTAGTTGATGTTTATCATAACACAAAATTTATTGCCAGCGGTTCTGCTGCTGCTGCTTTAAAACTAAAAAGTAATGAAAGTGGGGCTGGTCGATTTACAGATTTTATGCTTCCGCCATTGACTTTTCATGAGTTTATTCACCTTAAAAATTTAGGAGTATTGATTAAGCCTGATACTATTAATTGGAAAGGAAATATTTCACTGTTTTCATCCACAACTAACATAACAGAATTAAACAAACACTTTATTAATTATGTAAACTTTGGCGGTTACCCGGAAGTCATATTTAACCAGGAAATACAAAGTAATCCGAGTAGATTTATGAGGGCTGATATAATTGACAAGGTATTACTTAGAGATTTGCCTGGATTATATGGAATTCAAGATGTTCAGGAGCTAAATTCCCTGTTTACTACAATAGCATGGAATAGTGGTCAGGAATGTAGCATAGATGAACTAAGCAAGAGTAGTGGCGTTAAAAAAACGACTCTAAGACAATATTTAGCTTATTTAGAAGCTGCATTTTTAGTTCATATTGTAAAACGAGTTGATCAAAAGGCTGGACGATTTCAACGAGAAAACTTCTTTAAAATCTTTTTAACTAATCCCAGTTTGCGAAGTGCACTGTTTGCTCCATTATCAGCGGAATCAGACGGAATGGGAGCTATTGTTGAGACAGCGATATTTAGTCAATGGATGCAACGAACCTCTTTTATACCATATTATGCAAGATGGAAAAATGGTGAAGTTGATCTGGTTAATATAAGTAGAAAAACTAACAGACCTGATTGGGCGGTAGAAATAAAATGGAGTAACAGGTACTTTGAAGCTCCAAATGAATTGAAAAGCCTTGCATCGTTTTGTGAAGAGAATAAACTTAAACAAGCACTTGTGACATCAATTGACAAATCAGGGATAAAGGAATATAATAATATTCAAATTCAATACCTACCAGCAGCAGTTTACGCTTACAATGTTGGAAAAAATACGCTAGAAAGCCAAAAATGATAATAATCCAATAGACAAGGAGCAAAAACACCAGCTATCTGCGGCTTCAAGATATAGCGGTCACAACTATTTGAAACTAACTGCTTTCTAACTAATTATATTTCCGGAGTTAGACCTGAACCTGAAATAAGAAATCAACTTGACCTGAACCAAAAAACCACTAAATTTGATAGGTAACATATAAAAATGAACAACACGATAACAGGCAACATTAAAGAAATTGCAGAGCGACTTGACTGTGGTTTTCGTGCTTTTATTCACATTAAAACAAGACAAATAATTTTCGTTCCAGACGACAACAACTTTTCAGACATTGACACAGAAGCGTGGGCTGAAGAATTTGAACAATTAGAAAACAACTTTACGGACTACTACGAAATAGACAAATGGACTTCGAGCGAAGCATTTGAAATCATGAGTGAATTTACTGACCAGTTAACAGACAATAACCTGCAAAGCCGACTCTTAGACGCATTAAGCAAGAAAAAGCCATTTAGAGAATTTAAGTTCGTAATTGACAACTCAGGCAACTTTAGACAACTGTGGTTTGACTTCAAAAATAAGTGGCAACAGGACTTTGTATCAAGACAGTTAAACCGAATAAAATCAATTGACGAATGAAAAGAACGGCAGCATCTAACAGCACCTACCCAAAAAGGCCGGCATTGTTGTTGCAAAGACAATTGAAAACAGAAAGTTTTGTCCTCCGAATGAACATTCATACTGAAAGTCCCACCCTTCGGGTAGCCGCAAAACGTTAGCTTCACTAAAAACCCAAAATGAATATCCTCAATTTCCACTCAGAAGTAATCAAAAACATCGAAAAAGGAGAGTTGAGTTCGCTTTCATCCTTACAACTCGATAAACCGGATTTCTTCAATTGGGTAGAAGACATTTTCTATCCGATGAATGTTTTAGAGCATGGAAATTCTGATGCCTTGATATGGAAATATAAAAACTCAAATGAAGTTTTTTCATTTGAAGCTATCTATCAATTATCAAATCAATTAGTTAATTATATCAGAAAACAAGGTGGACAACAGGGTAACATAATTTACTCGGTTTTGCCATTGATCCCTGAAAATTGGATCAGTTTATTAGCAACAATTAAAGGTGGATTTATCATCATGCCAACCGCCACAAATCTGACAGTTCACGATCTGTTGTATCGGTTTAATACCCTTTTACCTCAAATTATTATCGCGCACATTGGCCATGCAGACCTGATTGATGAAGCCGAAAAAAAGCTTGGAGCAAAAATAGGACTCAAGATCATTGTGGGAGGTCAAAAAGAGGATTGGAATAGTTTTGAAGATATTCATGAGGAAGAAACAGATGCCAGTCCGGTAAGAACTAAATCTGATGATCCTTTTTTGTATTTCTTTACCTCCGGAACAACGGGTTTACCAAAAATTGTTGTTCATACACATTTTACTTATCCTTTTGGACATTTAACTACTTCTTCCTGGCTGGGATGTAAAAGAGGGGACATCCATTATAATATTTCTTCACCAGGCTGGGCAAAATTTGCATGGTCCAGCTTTTTTGCTCCCTGGAATTGCGGTACAACGATATTTGCCAATCAAACAGACAGTTTCATTGCTAAAGAACAATTAAAGGCAATGGAAGAATTTAAGATTACAACTTTTTGCGGATCGCCTACAGTAATACGAATGTTGATTCAGGAAGATATCAGTAAATATAATTTAAGCCTAAGGTCTTGCTGTGCCGCCGGCGAGCCATTGAACCCCGATGTGATCGATAAATGGGAAAAAGCTACGGGCGTTGCCATTCGTGATGGTTATGGACAAACGGAGACCACTGCCATGATTTGCAATTTGCCGGGAAAGGACCTGAAACCCGGTTCAATGGGCAAGCCTACTTTTCTATATGATATCGGAATTTTTGATGATGAGGGTAATGAAGTCCCACCCCTGGAGGAGGGTGTAATTTGTGTGCGCTTAAACACCATGAAAAATAATGGACTGTTCATAGAATACCTGAATGATCAGGAAAGAACTTCATTGGTATTCAGGCATAATTTGTACTACACTGGCGATAAAGCATATAAAGATGAAGAGGGCTATGTTTGGTTTGTGGGTAGAAATGATGATATAATCAAAGCATCCGGATATAGAATTGGCCCTTTTGAAGTAGAAAGCGCCCTGATAGAACATGAAGATATTGTAGAGGCAGCTATAATAGCAAGTCCTCACCCAATAAGAGGGTATGTGGTCAAGGCATTCATTATGCTGAGAGAAGGAGTCAGTCCAGGTAGGAGCCTGGCAGATCACATATTTTCATTTGCTGAAAAACGATTAGCAAATTATAAGGTGCCAAGAATAATAGAATTTCCTGATTCCTTGCCGAAAACCATTAGTGGTAAAATCAGAAGGATAGAACTGAGGGTGAACGAAGCAAAGCATCGTCTGAATCCAACGATTAAGGAACATGAGCATTTCCACAAAAAATATTAGCACTTGCATGTGTAATATCGCGCCTGACCGCTTGTTTGAGGGCTTTATTTTCTACTCAATACAATTCAGCCAGATATCTGTCCAGTCCCGGATCAAATAGATTTTATTCATAACTACTTCATCAGGCATGAATATTGTGTAGTACATTTTCTACAGATGGGAACCAAAGAATATTTAAAAAGCTGTGTTTTATTGCCAATTTTGAGTGGGGATAAGCAACTGAGTTTGCTCATTCGGCTCAAAATGGCGACCTTTGCAGTAATTAACCAATAATTGAAGCAGGTGAAAACACTAATTTTTATACTCTTCAGCTTTATTTTAGTTCCCTCAGTTTTTGCTCAGCAGACAGATATAACGAAGTACAGTATAGAGAAAGATAGCATTTATGCAGATAGTATTCCCCCTCATAAAGTGCGTAATATCATTGGGCGTGCCACCTATTATGCCAGCAAATTTCACGGCAGGCGGACTGCAAACGGCGAAATATTCAATAACAGGAAAATGACAGCTGCCCATCTTAAATTACCATTCGGAACCTTTGTGACAGTAACTAATCTGGAAAATGGGCGTTCAGTAGAAGTTAGGGTAAATGATCGTGGTCCTCATACCAAAACCTTTATCATTGATGTTTCCCAGGCCGCTGCCAAAGAACTTGGGTTTTATGGTAAGGGCGTCGCAAAAGTTGAGATCTGTTATCAAATACCTAAGAACAAGAGTATTTAGTTCTAACTTGTATACGATTAGAATTAAGTTCTGAATAAAATAAGTTTTTATGTATTTCATTGAATGTTTTGACCAATTTTCAAAAGAAAGCCCCATCTTCAAAGACCGAAAAGCCCGATACGAAATGTAATGACAAGATTTAGAGTGTTTTAAACCCTATTGATTGTAATCCAGGTTGGAATCTTTCTAGTGACCCTGAAGGGGTCAAATGTTTATAGTCTATAAACATCCGAACCCTTTGGGGTCGAAGAACAAATGCTTTAACTGAACAATAATGATTTGGCATTAACTAGTTTAAATTGTATACTCCATGTCATATCTCCACGCAGTTTGATTCTTTCATGAGGCCTCTTTATATTTGTATTAAATGGAATACAATAAATTAACACCCGAAGAAGAATACATCATCCTTCATAAAGGCACTGAGAGGCCTTATTCAGGAGAATATCTCGAAAATCAGAAGTCGGGAGTTTACTGCTGCAGGCAATGTAATTCTCTGTTGTACCGTTCTGAAGATAAATTTGATTCTCATTGTGGATGGCCAAGTTTTGATGATGAAATTGAAGGTGCGGTTAAAAAAATATTGGATAAAGACGGGCACCGCGAAGAGATCATTTGCCAGAATTGCGGTGGACATTTAGGGCATGTTTTTAAAGGTGAAAAATTAACACCAAAAAACACCCGTCATTGTGTAAACTCACTTTCAATGAAATTTGTATCTGCAGAAGATCTGTCGGCCTTAGGTATTTCCTGAGTATCAGAAATGCTAAACTCCTTTTGTTGAAATTGTATTTATTTTTAAGAAATTCCTAATTTCACAGTTTAAACTCCATTATGAAATTACTTGAAGGAAAAATTGCCTTAATTACCGGTGCCTCAAAAGGAATAGGCCGTAAGATCGCTGAAAAATTCGCCGAGCATGGTGCTGATGTTGCTTTCACCTACCTATCATCTGTTGAGAAAGGCGAGGCCTTGGAACAGGAATTGCAAAGCTTTGGAACAAAGGTTAAAGGATATCGTTCTGATGCATCAAAATTTGATCAGGCTGAGAAATTGATCAACGATATTGTTGCTGATTTTGGTGGTCTGGATGTTGTGGTAAACAATGCAGGTATAACCAAGGATGGTTTATTAATGCGTATGACAGAAGAGAACTGGGATGAAGTTTTAAATGTAAACCTTAAATCTATCTTCAATGTAACCAAGGCAGCATCAAAAATTATGATGAAGAGCCGAAAGGGTGTTTTCATCAATATGAGCTCGGTTGTTGGAGTGCAGGGAAATGCCGGGCAGGCCAATTATGCGGCATCCAAGGCCGGGATCATTGGATTTTCGAAATCAGTTGCCAAAGAACTTGGTTCAAGAAATATCCGTTCGAATGTAGTCGCTCCGGGTTTTATCAGAACCGAAATGACCGAAGTACTCGATCCAAAAGTAGTGGAGGGTTGGGCACAGGCTATTCCTTTAAAGCGGGCAGGTGAAACGGAAGATGTCGCCAATCTATGCGTATTCCTGGGTTCAGATATGAGTTCATATATTACTGGACAGGTGATACCGGTTGATGGGGGGATGCTTTAGGCAATTGATAGTTGATAGTTGAGAATTGAGAATGAAAGTCGGTGGTATGCGGTATGAGGTGTGGGGTCTGAAATAGGAGGTATGAGGTCTGAGGACCGATAGTTGTCGGGCTTAGACGCTTCATCTTACTTTTTCCTTTATGCTTTCAGCTTAAAGCTGGTACAGAATTTGTCTGTATTGTTTATAATTAATTGCGTAAATTAAGCTCATGATAAACAATCGTTTCATTATTCCATTTGCCATTTTAGGATTCTCTTTGATTGTCTCAACCTTTATTTTTTCTGGTACATGGCGAAAGATCAAAAGCGAGAACCAAACGATTACTGTAACAGGCTCTGCCAAACAGGTTATTGTTTCTGATCTGGGGGTTTTACGCGGGACACTGAATGTTGAAGCTGCAACGGCTGTAGAAGCATATCGTTTACTTCAGGCTCAAAAACCGATATTGATGGAATATTTCAAGTCTAAAGGTTTTGCCGGTGATAAGGTAAATGTTCAAACGATTACCTCTTACCCTAATCATTCTTTTAATCAGCAAGGACAGAATACAGGAATCAGGTCATATAGTGCTTCCCAAATGATAGATATTTCAACTTCTGATGTGCAATTGATTAAAGCCATGTCTATTGAGGTCAGTTCACTTGTTGAACGGGGGGTTAACTTTCAGGTCAACCAGCCGGAGTATTATTATACCAAAATCGGTGATATAAAAATTGAAATACAGGCAGCTGCCGCAAAGGATGCCATGATTCGGGGAGAACGTATAGCAGAAGCTACCGGACGCGAATTAGGAGCCCTTAAAAGTGCAAGAATGGGGGTGCTGCAAATCACTCCTGAAAATTCAAACCTGATTTCGGATTATGGTGTGAATGATGTCAGTTCTATTAGAAAGGAGATAATTGCTGTGGTCAATGCCAATTTCGAGATCGATTAATATCTGCTGAAAGATTGAAAGCTTAAATTTAAAAAGGCATATTTGTATTAGCTATGCCGCTATTATTTCAAATTCAATTTACTTCAGTAAGCTATTTGTGGCTCCTGGCCTGTTTGGGATTAGGTATTTCCTACGCCTTTCTTTTATATAAACCATCCGGGCATCTTAATATAACCTTAAGATATTTTCTTTTCACCCTCCGGACCATTTCCATTGCTTTAATCGCATTTTTACTTTTTTCTCCTCTTGTTAAAACAATTAATCGAACAGTTGAGAAACCACTGATCATTCTTGCACAGGATAATTCAGCTTCAATCCTTCTCTCAAAAACCAAGGATTTCAATTGGCAAAATTATAATGATCAGCTTAAAAGACTCGAGAAAAATCTCTCAGCAGATTATGAGCTTCGTACGTTTAATTTTGCCGAAGAAATTGATAGCGGACTTAACTTAAAGTATGATGGCTCCCTGACGGATATTTCATCTGTTTTTAAACTGATAGATGATCAATTCACTAATCGGAATATTGGTGCTGTAATTATAGGCACAGACGGGATCTATAACAGAGGTCCAAACCCACAATATGAAATTAAGAACATCAAGGCACCGATTTATACCATTGCCCTTGGGGATACTATTGCCAGGCGTGATCTTCTGATTTCAAATGTGAATTACAACAATATTGTTTATCTGAATAATGAGTTTCAGATCGGGGTAAGTATAGAAGCATATCAATCGCAAGGGAGTGCTTCTTTACTGACAGTTAGTTCAGAATCAAGTATTCTCATATCAAAACCGGTATTGATAAATTCCAATGAATTCAGACAAACAGTTTTACTGAATTTGCCTGCTGAAAGAAAAGGGATTCAATCTTATACCATCCGGCTTGCAGCTCTTTCCAACGAATTATCCCTTATCAATAATACTCAAACCATCTTTGTTGAGGTAATAGACGGGAGAAAGAATGTCCTGATTATTGCAAATGCCCCCCACCCTGATATCAGCGCAATCCGGCAATCCATTGAGATCAATAAAAACTATTCAGTAAAGGTTCGAATGGGACAGGAGGCTAACCTTGCAGAAATTGAAGAAGCAGGTTTGCTGATTTTGCATCAATTACCTTCAATAAGTAATAATGCCAGGGATGTACTCAAGTTGGCAGACGCCAAGCCGAAATTCTATGTTTTGGGTGCACAGAGCAATATTCCTGTTTTTTCATCATCACAGAATGTAATTGCTATTACTTCAAACGGTATGCTGCAAGAAGCAACCGCAACCCTTAATAAAGATTTTTATGCATTTGCTCTTAGTGAAGGCAGCAGGTCAAAAATCAGTAATTTCGGCCCCTTGCTATCACCTTTCGGGAATTATGCCTTGAAAGGACCTTCCAGTTTGCTGATAAAGCAGCAAATTGGAAAATTGCCGACCGAAAAGCCTTTATTATTGTTTGGTGAAGATATTCAAGGCAGGGTTGCTGTGCTTGCCGGTGAGGGAATCTGGCGCTGGAGGCTGGAAGATTTTCAGGAAAATGCAAGTCATGAGGCTGTTGATGAATTAATTACAAAAACTGTACAATACCTGGTTAGCGCAGATGATAAGCGAAAATTCAGGGTCTACCCTTCAAAAAATACTTTTGATGAGCATGAACATGTCATTTTGAATGCAGAGTTATATAATGATGCCTATGAACTGGTAAATACTTCGGATGTTAATATAGTAATGAAGAATAAACAAGGTAAAAGCTATTCGTTCGTCTTTTCACGTTCTTTAAACTCATATCAGCTTGATGCCGGAGAATTAACAGCAGGGGAATATAATTATACTGCCACAACAGCGCTTGGGAACGTGAAACATCAGGCAGAAGGACAATTTATAATAGGCAGGCAAGAGGCTGAATATAAGCAGAGTGTAGCGAATCATCAATTATTATACACTATCTCAAAGCAGAATGGTGGTCAGATGCTTTCTCCCGAACGGCTTGAAGAAATACCTGAACTGATCAGAGCAAATGAACAGGTGAAAGCCGTATATTACGATAACCCCAGGTATAGTGAGCTTATAGATCTGAAATTTTTATTTTTTATGGTACTCGCGCTATTGAGCCTTGAATGGCTCTCAAGAAAACGAAACGGCGAAATATAATCTGATTGTTTTTAATATTCATCTCATGGAAGTAAAAAAAACTTTGTCTGTTTACAATAAGGTCAGAAAACTGACTAAAGATGGAAAACTGAATTGGAATGAGGAAGCTGATGGTAATACATTTTATACATCAATCAGTGACTTTAAGATTTATATTGGAAAAAGTGCAGGTACGATTTCCTTTGAACTCTTTAATAATTTAAACACAAAAATAGGGCTATTAGAGTTTGGCGGGTATTCGCCCGATATTGATGGTCTTGATTCTTTCTATAATCAGGTAAGGAATTTAACTATCAAAAATGATGATGGCCTTGACGATCTTCTCGATCAACTTGAACAGATCGACTAGTTAGCAGGTATCTGACTACCTATAATTTCCGGAAATTTCACCTTGCAGTGACCATTCTAATAATTGACCGAAACAGTATTGCCGTTAACCTCTCAGGATATACCGCATACTAATAAAATTTGCATTAAATTCTTGCTAAAAATCTTCTGGAGTACATTTATGTCGGTAATGGAAGTAAGAATAAGGGTAATTGTGAGCAATCTTTAGATCCTGCTGATCCCCTCTGCATTTGCAAAAATAATAGTTCTTCCTGATTACCGGGGATCTTAAATTTAATATTTCCTTAAATGTCAGTATCAGCCTGGAATGATCATCATGCAGCCCTAATTCACATTGGAAATAGGTGCCATTACTGCGTCGGTACCTCGATTATATATACTATCGTTCTATCTGCGACAATCATAATATTGAGTTTATTGCCTTTTATACCTATTCAAATCAGTATTAATAGTGGAGGTGTGATAAAGTCGTCCCGAGAGCGGACAGAGCTTGTTGCATCGGCTAGTGGAAGGATTGTTGAGGTTAGGATGAAGGATAACCAAAGTATATCCAAGGGGGATACAGTACTGCTTATTGATTCTTCTTTACCCCTACAACAAAGGAAAATTTTAAGCAGTCGGTCAAAACTACTCAAACAGCTCCTGGAGGATGTAATACTTATAATCAGCCAGACCAAGCATTTGGAAAAGACTTCGGCCCAGCCTGTATTCTTAACTGAGCAGTACAGAGCTTCCTGGTTACAGTTCTGTCAGGAGTTCAAAGACCGTCTCCTGAGCAGAGAACAGGCCGAACGAATTTTTAACAGGTATAATATCTTGTATGAAAATGGGGCAATAACTTTATTAGAAAGTGAAAAACTAAGGTTTGAATTTGATAAGGCTGTTTCTGAGCAGAACCTGCTTATAAACCGATGGAGATCGCAATGGGAAATGGAAGCAGGAGGCTACCGAAGGGAACTGAGTGATTTACTTTCCCGCGAAGCAGAACTAGAAGAGGAGAATAAACTGTTTACACTCCGGGCAACTGTCAGGGGTTCAATTCAAAACCTGGCAGGCATACAGGCTGGTTCTTATGTCTTCGCTAACCAAAAGATTGCTGAAATTTCACCTGATGATCAATTGATTGCACTTTGTTACGTGAAATCATCCGATATCGGCCTGGTCAGAAAAGGACAGTCGGTAAACTTTCAGGTTGATGCTTACAATTACAATCAATGGGGTTTGATATCGGGCAGAGTGACTGACATTTCAGATGATATCATTTATTCGGATCAGGGAGCTACGGTTTTCAAGGTACGTTGTATGCTGGACAGGGATCATTTGAAACTTAAGAATGGGTACAAAGGATACCTCAGAAAGGGAATGGGCATTACTGCCCGCTTTATGGTTGCCGAGCGCACTTTGTTTGACTTACTTTTTGATAAGCTTGATGACTGGCTAAACCCGAATCTAAGAGTTAGAACTCCTGAATCATGAATATCAATGTAAAACAACGTGATCTGTCTGATTGTGGGGCTGCCTGCCTTGCTTCAGTTGCGAGGTTTTACAATCTTGATGTTCCGGTCGCGAGAATCCGGCAGCATGCCGGAACAGATAAAAAGGGAACAAATATTGCCGGTATGCTTGAAGCTGCCACTCGACTCGGATTTGAGGCAAAGGGAGTTAAAGGAACAGTTGAAAGTCTTTTCAAAATTCCTCTTCCGGTTATCGCCCATGTCATTGTCAATGGTCAGCTACAGCATTTTGTGGTTATTTATAAGATAAATAAGCATAAGATCAGTTTCATGGATCCTTCAGTCGGGAAATTGCTTTCAAAAAAGCTAAGTGATTTCAGGGAAGAGTGGACAGGCGTACTTATTTTGATGGTGCCAAACAGTAGTTTTGTTACTGGTAATCAAAAATTAAGCTTTTCCAGCCGATTCCGTACACTATTACTACCTCATAGTACCATTCTTGTTCAGGTATTGTTTGGTGCAGTTGTTTACACCTTGCTAGGACTTTCGATGGCAATATTTGTACAGAAGATTGTAGATTTTGTACTGGTCGACGGAAACAGGAATTTGCTCAACCTCATGAGTGTGGGTATGTTCATCATTCTCTTGCTTCAGGTATTTATAGGAACCCTGAAAAGCATTTTTATTTTAAGAACCGGACAGATGATTGATGCCAGATTAATTCTTGGCTATTATAAGCACCTTCTAAAATTACCTCAGCGATTTTTCGACACCATGCGGGTAGGTGAAATTACTTCAAGAATTGGGGATGCTGTTAAGATTCGTTTATTTATAAATGATGTTTCTATCAACCTTTTGGTGAACCTTTTTATGCTGGCATTTGCTTTAGCGATGATGTTTACCTATTACTGGAAGCTTGCACTCTTTCTTTTGATCCTCATCCCACTTTATTCTGCCATTTTTCTGATTACCAACAGGCTCAATAAGAAGGTTCAGCGTAAGCTGATGGAGAATTCGGCTGAGCTGGAATCGCAACTTGTAGAGAGCTTGAATGCGGTTGAGACAATCAAGCGTTTCGGTCTGGAGGATTATGCGAATCAGAAAACTGAAGTACGGTTCATGAAACTCCTGGCTACGGTTTATAAATCAGGTTTGAATGCTGTTTTTTCAGGATATTCTACTGAATTGGTTTCCCATTCATTTACCATTCTATTGCTATGGGTCGGTGCCGGATTTGTATTAGATAAGCAAATCAGTCCGGGTGAATTACTCTCATTTTATACCCTGATCGGCTATTTTACCGGGCCTGTTTCATCCTTTGTTGGAATGAATAAAACTGTTCAGGATGCGATAATTGCGTCTGATCGTTTGTTTGAAATTATGGATATGGAGCAGGAGAATGAGGATCATAAATTTGAACTCGAAAGATCAAGCCTCGGAAATATCAGATTCGCTGATGTTTCCTTTCGGTATGGTACTCGGATCATGGTTTTTGATAAATTAAATTTGGAGATACCATATCAGAAAATGACAGGAATAGTCGGTGAGAGCGGATCAGGAAAATCTACCCTGATGTCTATCCTGCAAAACATATATCCGGTTCGTAGTGGTCATGTATTTATTGGTGATTATGAAATAAAACATGTTAGCAATAGTTCGCTGCGCAAGATCATCAGTGTAGTACCACAAAAGATAGATCTTTTTGCGACTGATATTAGCACTAATATTTCCATCGGAGATGATGAGCCGGATATAAAAAAAATTATAGGTATTTGTACTATGCTTGGAATTACTCAATTTATTGATGACTTGCCCAATGGATTTCAAACTCAAATTGGAGAAAATGGAGCAAGCCTTTCGGGTGGACAAAAACAAAGAATTGCGATTGCACGCGCCCTTTATCGGGATCCTGAAATCCTTATTATGGATGAGGCGAGCTCTTCTCTGGATCCGGTATCTGAAAAATATGTTCAGGAAGCCATAGAGTTTTTGCTTTCTGAAAAGAAGACTGTAATTGTGATTTCCCATCGCCTTAGCAGCATTCAAAAGGCCGGAAAGATCATTGTTTTAAAGGATGGTAAAGTTGCTGAGGAGGGAAAACATACTGACTTGATAGCTTACCAGGGAGAGTATTATCAGTTATGGTCTCAGCAAATGCCCATAGAATTTCAAAATTTAATTATTGCCAAATGAAGCTGCTGGAACAAATTGAGCGTATTAACCGACTTCATGAACTGATCAAGCATCGGCGTACAGGTACCCCAAGTCAGTTGGCTCAGCGACTGAATTTATCAACTTCGATGGTCTATAAATTAATGGATGAACTGAAACTGCGGGATGCACCCATAGAATATTCCCGTCAGTTGGGCACATATTATTATAGCAGAAGTTTTCAGATGAAGATATCTATTGATTTTAAAATGATCGCAGAGGAAGAATTGCCTGAATAGCTAAATAAGTGTTTAATGATCCTTTGAATTTTATACATGAAGATTTAAAAGTCAGGATTGTTGATCATTCCCAATTGACGATTATTGAACACTAGTGTCCGGGGAAATTGAAATCGTAAGATTAAAAATCAAATCTCATAATTTTCTCTCTACTTTTCCTGCAGCAGAAAAGTAGCAAAATGCCGCCGCTGCACCTGATGCTATTAAAGTTAATGCTTTGGCTTGGCCTA
>NZ_JAUYSS010000024.1 GCF_030695525.1 Daejeonella sp.
TGCTACAGCAGCTCAGCCAGTAGAGCAGAATGTCAAAGTTATTATTGGCCCTGATCATCCGAACTGGGTTTACAAAGTTGGGGAAAAGGTTAAGTTCAATGTCTCTGTACTTCAATATGGAAATCCTTTAAAAAATGTAAAAGTTGTTTACGAGCTCGGGCCTGAAAAAATGAACCCTGAGAAGCGCGATTCAATGCAGCTTTCGAATGGATTAACAACAATTGAGGCAGGAACAATGAAAACCCCGGGATTTTATCGTTGTGTAGTTACTGCTGAAGTAAATGGTAAAAAGTATAGTAGCCTTGCTACGGTAGGATTTGATCCCGGACAAATTAAGCCGGCTGCGGTAAGCCCTGATGATTTTGTGCAGTTCTGGAATAATGCGAAAGCGGATCTTGCAAAAATACCAATGGATGCCCGGATGACTTTATTGCCTGAGCGTTCTACAGAAAAGGTAAATGTTTACCATGTAAATATTCAGAATTTCCGTATGGGTAGCAGATTGTACGGAATACTATGTGTTCCAAAGAAGCCGGGAAAATATCCTGCATTGCTTCGGGTTCCCGGAGCGGGGGTAAGACCATATAACGGGGATGTGGCAACAGCAGAAAAAGGGGTGATTACCTTAGAAATTGGTATTCATGGCGTTCCGGTTAACATGGATCCAAACGTCTATGCTAATCTGGGCGTAGGTGCTTTGTCGGGCTATCAGGCTTTTAATCTTGAAGACCGTGACCGCTACTACTTTAAACGGGTGTATATGGGCTGTGTCAGGGCGAATGATTTTTTAACTTCCCTGCCTGAGTTTGATGGCAGCACTTTGGGTGTGACCGGTGGAAGTCAGGGAGGGGCATTATCCATCATTACTGCGGCCCTTGATTCAAGGGTTAAATTTTTGGGTGCCTATTACCCTGCACTTAGTGATCTGACAGGTTTTATGATTGGCAGAGCCGGCGGATGGCCTCATTTGTTCAATAAGGATAATGTAAATACCGGCAGCACTCCTGATAAAATTAAAACGACAGGATATTATGACGTAGTAAACTTTGCAAGACTATTAAAAGTTCCGGGAATGTATAGCTGGGGATTTAATGATGTCACTTGTCCCCCGACCTCAATGTATGCATCATACAATGTGATCACGGCGCCGAAATCATTATTTCTGGCAGTAGAAACCGGGCACTGGATGTATCCTGAGCAAAGGGAAAATATGGATAAGTGGTTGCAACAGCAGTTGAAAGTGAATTGATTTCAGAATCATTGTTGTCCGGTAAAAATAAAATGTTTAAAAATATCCTTTTAAAATTATCCTGAACGATTTTATTTCCTGCTTTTAAAAATCAAGCCCCGCTGTTAGCGCACTCGCTCAATAGGCCCCGCTTTTAAGCGGGGTATACAAGGGGGATGTTCCGGGCTTCAGCCCAAAATAATCCGTTTATACCGGATCACCCGCATCGGGCTTCAGCCCGATTTAATGTTGTCGGCGCTGAAGCACCGGTTTACGTTATTTTCTAACCTGCTATATGTGGGGCTGAAGCCCGAATTGAATCACTCCGATTACAACCCGCCTGAAGGCGGGCCCTATTGAGTGATACTTCTATACCCGAGATTAAAATAACTCAATCATTAAGAAAAATACCCTCCTTCCTAAATATGGCAAGAGTTTCAATTCTGCTGCCGGGCTAAACCTTAATAAAAAATTTCCCCGGACACTACTGATTTCAGAATTAGCAAATACTTTTTAGCAAAAAAAATCCCGCTTAACTTAAGCGGGATTTTTTAATTATTTTTTTTCTTCGAGATGATCGGCGGTTACGGTAGCCTTGATCTTTGCTTCAAGCTCGTCCATCAGATCGGGATTGTCAAGCAATAATTGCTTCACCGCATCACGGCCCTGGCCTAACTTGGTATCACCATAGCTGAACCATGAACCTGCTTTTTTAATAATGTCGAAATCAACACCAAGGTCAATGATTTCACCTGCTTTTGAGATTCCTTCCCCAAACATGACATCAAATTCTGCAATTCGGAAAGGAGGAGCAAGTTTGTTTTTTACAACTTTTACTTTAACCCTGTTTCCTGAGACCTCATCGGTATCTTTTATTTGAGAAATTCTGCGTATGTCTAAACGTACTGAAGCATAAAACTTCAGGGCATTTCCACCAGTAGTTGTCTCCGGACTTCCAAACATAACGCCTATCTTATCCCTTAACTGGTTAATGAAGATACAGCAACATCCTGTTTTGGAGATCGTACCGGTTAATTTCCTTAAAGCTTGTGACATTAAACGTGCATGCAAACCCATTTTAGAATCACCCATTTCACCTTCAATCTCTGCTTTTGGAACAAGTGCCGCAACAGAGTCAATCACGATAATATCTATGGCTCCTGAACGAATCAGATTGTCGGCAATCTCAAGTGCCTGCTCGCCATTATCGGGTTGGGAGATCAAAAGATTTTCGATATCCACCCCTAACTTACTTGCATAAAATTTATCAAAAGCATGCTCAGCATCAATAAACGCTGCTATCCCCCCTTTTTTCTGAGCCTCTGCAATGGCATGAATGGCCAGGGTTGTTTTACCTGAAGATTCAGGGCCATAAATTTCTATCACACGGCCTTTCGGTAATCCCCCGATACCCAGGGCAATATCCAGGCTGATTGAACCGGTTGAAATTGCTTCTATTGCCTCTACCGCATTGTCTCCTAATTTCATGACGGTTCCCTTTCCGTATGATTTTTCAAGTTTATCAAGCGTAAGCTGTAAAGCTTTTAATTTATCTGCGTTGCTCATTATTTTAGTTTTATGTCTCCAAATTTATATTAAATATTTTAAAATACTAAAAATATTATCAAAATATTATTTTAGGTTCTCTTAAAAATCAAGATATTGATTTAATCTCTCAAAAAATTATAGTAAGATATTATATCGCTTTAAATTTTTTAAGGGCCTTGGCTGTCTTATCCACCAGTCTTTTCTTTTTCAGCTCATTTGCCTTTTTCAACTGTGCTTTCTCTGCTTTTAATAAAGCGCTTTCTGTCTGACTTTGCTGATAATACTTGCAAATTTCTGTCAGGGGGCAACTCTGGCATTTTGGATTTCTTGCAATACAAACATATCGTCCGTGCAGGATGAGCCAGTGATGGGCAATATGGATTTTGTCTTTTGGGAGATAGTTTACCAATTGTTTCTCCACTGCCAATGGAGTTTTTGCATTTCTGGTTAAACCAATACGATTGGAAACCCTGAATACATGGGTATCTACAGCCATTGCAGGTGCATTGAATATCACTGATGCAATCACATTTGCAGTTTTCCGGCCTACACCCGGCATCTTTTGGAGATCCTCAATATCTGAGGGGACAATACTATTGAACTCCGACACCAGTTTTTGGGCCATGCCCACCAGATGTTTGGATTTATTGTTCGGATAACTAACACTCCTAATGTAGTTAAATACTTCCTCGGGTGTGGCTTCAGATAAACTTTCAGGATTGGGATACCGCTCAAATAAGCGGGGTGTTACCTGGTTTATCCGTTTATCTGTACATTGGGCAGATAAAATGACTGCTACCAGTAACTGATAAGGATTTTCATAATGCAGTTCAGTTTCTGCCTCAGGCTGATGAGATGAAAAATATTCTACAAAGGCTTTGTATCTGTCTTTTATTAGCACAGAACAAATATAGATGGATTGGTTGATCTGGCTTTAATAATAAAGCAAAAAAAACCGATCCCCAGGACCGGTTTTTTTGTTCAAATTCTTACAGCGATTGTGAATAATCCAAAATACTTCTGATTGTTTTCTCAGTTGGATTATTGGTCAATGCATTTAAACCTGGTTTTATAGATGAGTAGAATGATTGTTCATCCTCTCCTAAATCTTCAGCGAAAAGACTACTTTCAGCTTTTGTGTTGGTTAATGAATTTGTTGCAGGGGTAGATGTTTCTATCATAAGCGAATTATTTTTTAGGATTAAACGCAGTTGTAACAGAAATGTTTTGTCGGTCTGAAAATAATTTTAATTATTTTTCAAAGTTAATTCCCTGGTTAGCATCATTTTGCGCAAATTATTCAATGCATACCGCATACGGCCTAAAGCAGTATTAATACTTACCCCTGTGATATCTGAAATTTCCTTAAAACTCAAATCCCCATAATGACGCATAATCAGCACCTCTTTTTGTTCTGATGGTAAATGGTGAATCAGTCCCCTGAGATCCTGATAAGTTTGTTCCCGGATGAGCTTGTCCTCGGTGCTTTCATCATAGAACTTAAGAACCTCAAAAATATCGAAGCCCTCAACTGTGGTAACCACCGGAGCACGCTTCATCTTTCTGAAATGATCAATCACCAGGTTATGGGCAATCCTGATCACCCAGGGCAGAAATTTCCCTTCTTCATTATACCTGCCTGCTTTCAGGGTATTGATAACCTTTATGAAAGTATCCTGAAATATATCCTCTGCCAGATATGAATCTTTGACGAGTAAATAAATGGAGGTGTAAATTTTGGATTTATGCCTGCGAATGAGCTCTTCCAGACTTGACTCATGGCCATGGATATATTGATTTACCAGCTCCTGATCGCTAATCGATTGAATATTTATAGTACTCATACTTTAAATTCTCTTAAATGTAAATTCCCAAAAGATATTGAAGTAGAGTTTATTCGATAACAGGTCTCCTATGAAAAGTTAATATATACTGCTTAGTTATTTCAAATGAAGCAAAAATTTTGCCAAAATCAAAGAATAATCGATCTGTCATAGATAATAAGTTCTTATAGCTGTATTTTTGCAATCCAAATAATTAGATATTTTAAATAGATATACGAATAAAAAGCAGTTTGGAGTTTAAGAATGAACAAAGAGGCGGAAAAAGATCCTAAAAAGTATATTATTATCAAGGGGGCACGGGTTCATAATTTGAAGAATATTGATGTGGCCATCCCTAAGAATAAATTGGTTGTCATTACCGGGATGTCAGGCTCAGGAAAATCTTCACTGGCTTTCGATACATTGTATGCCGAAGGTCAGCGACGATATGTCGAAAGCCTTTCTTCCTATGCGAGGCAGTTTATGGGGCGAATGAGCAAACCTGATGTAGATTATATTAAAGGCATTGCGCCCGCAATTGCTATTGAGCAAAAGGTAATTACCAGTAATCCCCGATCAACTGTTGGTACTTCAACTGAGATTTATGATTATCTCAAATTATTGTTTTCCAGAATAGGAAAAACAATTTCTCCTGTTTCAGGAAAAGAAGTGAAAAGGGACACTGTTACTGATGTGATCAATTATATTTCAGGCCTTGAGCCTGAGACTTCAGTATCTGTTTTATGCCCGCTGCATGCGCACAATAACCGTTCACTTAAAGAAGAATTGGCAGTATTGTTACAGAAAGGCTTCACCCGTGTACTGATAAATGATCAGTTATCGAAAATTGAAGAGCTTTTGGATGATCAAACAAGCGATAATTCTCAATCGGGTACCGATGTCGATATAAAAATTGTTATCGACAGGGTTTCGGTTTCTGATGATGAGGAGACATTGAGCCGTTTGGCCGATTCTGTTCAGACTGCATTTTTTGAAGGCAGAGGGGATTGTTTGCTGGAAGTAAGAGGTAATTTGCACTTTTTTTGCGATCGTTTTGAACTGGATGGATTACGCTTTGAAGAACCCAGTCCGAATTTTTTCAGCTTTAATAATCCTTTTGGGGCATGTAAACGTTGCGAGGGTTACGGTAAGATCATCGGAATTGATGAAGATCTGGTAATTCCCGACAAAAGTAAATCTGTTTATGATGGTGCGATTGCAGCCTGGAGAGGTGAAAAAATGGGGGAATGGCTAAATAAACTTGTTAAGAATGCGATCAAATTCGATTTTCCTATTCATCGTTCCTACAATCAATTAAATTCGGATCAAAAGCGCCTGCTATGGACAGGGAATGAATATTTCAGCGGGCTTGATGAGTTCTTCAAGGAGCTGGAAACACAAACCTTTAAAATTCAGTACCGGGTGATGCTTTCAAGATACAGAGGTAAGACAAATTGTCCGGAATGTCATGGAAGCCGTCTTCGTCAGGATGCATCTTATGTAAAAATTGCGGAACATTCAATTACCGATTTTGTACTGATGCCATTGGATAAAGCCCTTGAGTTTTTTCAGGGTCTGGAATTGGATGCCACACAGCTTAAGATTGCAAAGCGTTTATTGATGGAAATTACCAACCGGATCAAATTTTTAAACGACGTTGGATTGAGCTATCTCACGCTTAACCGTTTGTCGAATACTTTATCTGGCGGGGAATCCCAGCGTATTAACCTGGCCACTTCATTAGGCAGTTCACTGGTTGGGTCTGTCTATGTGCTCGATGAACCGAGTATCGGACTTCACCCAAGGGATACTCATCGGCTGATCGAAGTATTGCGCTCCTTAAGGGATGTAGGAAATACGGTTCTGGTGGTTGAACATGAGGAAGAGATTATGCATTCGGCCGATCATATCATTGATATCGGTCCTGAAGCCGGAACGCATGGCGGTAACCTGGTATTTACTGGAAGTTTTGATGAAATATTGAGAGATGAGAAAAGTCTGACCGGGCAGTATCTCAGCGGAAGACAATCTATCTCCATACCATCACAACGACGGAAATGGAGTGATTATATTGAAATTAAAGGCGCCCGTGAAAATAACCTCAGGGATGTCGATGTCAAATTTCCTTTGAATATACTTACCGTTGTTACCGGCGTATCAGGTTCAGGAAAAACCTCCCTTGTTAAACGAATATTGCAGCCTGCGGTTCAAAAAGCGATAGGTAATTACTCCGGGGAACAAACAGGAGCCTATGATGCTATCGGTGGTGATTTTAATAAGATCGAACAGGTTGAAATTGTAGATCAGAATCCAATAGGCCGTTCTTCGCGCTCTAATCCGGTAACATATGTGAAGGCATGGGATGAGATCAGGAATTTATTTGCTTCACAAGGGCTTGCAAAAGCCGGTGGACTCAAGCCTTCTGCATTTTCTTTCAATGTGGAAGGTGGGCGTTGTGATGTATGTCAGGGTGAAGGTGAAGTGAAAATCGAAATGCAGTTCATGGCCGATATTTACCTGCCTTGTGAAGCCTGTGATGGAAAGCGATTTAAGCAGCATGTGCTGGATGTGACCTATAAAGAGAAGAATGTTTTTGAAGTATTGGACATGACCATAGATGAGGCGCTTCTGTTTTTTGAGCATGAACCAAAGATTCTTGCAAAGATCAAGCCTCTGGCAGATGTGGGTTTGGGTTATGTGCATCTCGGTCAATCGTCAAATACCCTCTCAGGAGGAGAAGCGCAGCGTATCAAACTGGCTTCTTTCCTGGTCAAAGGAAACAACAGCAGCAAAACCCTGTTCATTTTTGATGAACCTACAACGGGTCTCCATTTTCACGACATCAAAAAACTATTGAAATCATTCGATGCTTTAATCGTTCAGGGCAATACTATTATTGTTATTGAACATAATATGGATGTGATTAAATGTGCCGACTGGGTGATTGATATCGGTCCCGAAGGCGGTGATAAGGGTGGTACGGTTGTTTTTGAAGGAATTCCTGAAGAGTTAATCAAAGAGAATAACTCTTACACAGGCAAATTTTTGAAGGAGAGGTTCAAGGGGTAGGATTTAAGGTTTCGTAAATATTTTGCTTGCTTAAATTTTTGGAAAGGTGCTGCTGTGGTTCTTTGGTTTTTGCTTCCGGTTCTCTGCTTTAGTTTTTTGCGGCAAAAAATCGTACATGACAAAAACCCTGTCCGCAAAAAAGCTATCGCTACCGCCCCGGTTTAGTTTACCTGGGGCGGAAGTTCTTCTGTCAGCAACTATTAATGAATATTTCATTCATAAAAATTTTGATCCTAATAAAATAATTACTGTCCCTGCAATCTAAACGGGATCGAAGCGGCAGCCATTTGCCGAATCAATTACACTAATTACAACAAAATTTCATGGCAAAAGCTACAGCGCAGAGCCCGGCTACAGGAGCCGAGGAGCACCAGCCTTGCTTTCCAAATCAGAATAACCAATCTGACCATATTTTTAATTATATACTTCTATTATTTAATGCAGATGCTTATCAATCAGCTTAAATCATCTGATAGCCAGTTTATTTTCCTTGAATTTCTCAATCAGATAATCTGCATAACGCAGAAAACCCAGATCGGTCAGGTGGGTTCCATCTACAGTACCTTCATAATCTGTACCAATTGAACCGGCAGCACTGATGTAAATAAGATCTTTCATGCCCCCTTTTACCAGCTTATCGAATTCTGTTTTCAATGCCTGATTCTTCTCATTCATACTATTAAGTAAACTGGTTTGAAAAATAGCTCTGGTATATTCCACATTTTCGACAAATACAATTGGTGTTTTTGGATTTTTAGCGCGGATTGTTTTGGCTAATGGTATAACACTATCCGTGACTTGTTTGGCAGTCATATTTGGAAGACAGTCAATCACATAATAGGATGCCTTTATTCCTGAAATAAGCTCGGCCATTGGCGGATCCATTCTTCCATTGCCACTAAAACCGAAGTTAATACAATCTACATTCAGCTTTCTGGAGATGATGCTTGTAAACACCATGCCGGGTCTTGAGGCGCAACCGCCCTGTAAAATACTCGTACCATAAAAAACAATCGGCAGCATTTTATCAGCAGCAGGTTTGGTCATTGTACTTCCGCTTTCTATGCCAACTTCCACTTTGGTTGTTCCATCATAAAGTGGTAAATAGAGCTTAAACTCCCTTTCTCCCGGACTTAAAGAACTGATCAGGGAAGCTTCATTTTCTTTTGCTGTTGGTCTTCCTGTATTAACATAAGTCCATACCCCATTAACTTTACAATACAGATCAACGCCTTTGATGCCCGTTTCGGCCATATGGTTCATTTTTGTATCATTAAGTAAAGCCCACTTAACTTTTACAGAACTTGAGTTGGTATTAAATCTTATGGAGATTCCGGCGGAATTTTTCGACAGATCCCAAACTGGTTTTCTGACTTTATCCTTGTAGGAGGCTGGTAAACGGTCGTACGGACTTTCTTTCTCGGATTCAGGAACCCCGGTGCCCTCAATTAGGAAAGATTCTTTTCCATAATAGATTACATTTTCTTTTTTGGCAGCACTTTCCTGTGAAAAGGCCGAAGTACCGATAAAACTTAGAATAAGAAGGCAAATAAATTTACGCATGTGATGGTTTTTTTCTAATGTGTGATTAAATATAGGATTACAAAAAATAAGGAACAAGAAGCAGCTTTGGGATTTTATGTAGTAGGCTTAATAAGGTTGTCCTTTTCAGACAATTAGCTTTAATATTTCATCCTGATTAAATGTATAAACCATTATCTTGCATTGCCAAAACCAATTGGTAAAGGAGATATGTTCAGTTATACAATTTCAGGATGAGTACAGAAGCTGCCGACATAAAGCTTAAATTCTCATCGTATGAAATTTTTGTAATACTGATTCTAACTTTGACTCAGTTTACAGTTGTCCTGGATTTTATTGTAATCTCTCCGCTGGGCGATCTCCTGATGAAATCCATGAACCTGAGTACCACCCAATTTGGATTGTCGGTATCTGCATATGCCTTTAGTGCCGGGTTCTCAGGACTAATGACCGCGGGATTCGCGGATCGTTTTGACAGAAAGAAATTGCTATTATTCTTTTATATCGGCTTCATTGTCGGTACACTTTTTTGTGGTTTAAGTCATACCTATCCGATGCTTTTGGCTGCAAGGATTTTTACCGGTTTGTTTGGGGGAGTGATCGGCTCAATTTCTATGGCTATTGTTTCAGACTTATTTCCGCTTGAGAAAAGGGGCAGGGTGTTTGGCTTCCTGCAAATGGGTTTTGGAGCAAGTCAGGTTTTAGGAATTCCAATAAGTTTATATATCGCGAATATTTGGGGCTGGCAGTCGCCATTTCTGATGATAGTAGGCTTGTCGATTATAGTCTGGCTCTTTATTTTAATTAAATTGAAGCCGGTAACTGAGCATCTTGAGCAAAAAAGTGATCAGAATGCGATAGTTCATTTATGGCAGACGCTGACTTTGCGAAAATATCGTATTGGTTTTATGGCAACTGCATTCCTTTCATTGGGAAGTTTTATGATGATGCCATGGGGGAGCGCTTATGTGATCAATAATTTGAAGATTACGGCACAGGAGCTTCCATTTATTTATATGGCCTCCGGAATATGCACACTTACTATTATGCCGATTGTTGGAAAACTGAGTGATCGTTTTGATAAATTTCAATTGTTTACAATCGCATCGGTAATCCTGATTGTTGTGATTATAATTTACGCGAATCTGGGGCCAGTTTCATTCTGGATTGTTCTGGTCATGAACCTTGGGTTGCAAGTGGGCTTCATGAGTCGGATGGTGCCCTCTATTGCCCTCACCTCTGCCTTGCCTCAAAAAAAAGACCGGGGGGCATTTATGGGAGTAAACTCATCACTTCAACAGATTTCCGGTGGAATAGCCGCTGCTCTGGGAGGGATGATTGTTGTTCAGAATAATAAATTTAGTCCGCTCGAACATTATGATGCTCTTGTTTATGTAGTGGTATTACTTTCGATAATTTCTGTATTTTTACTTTTGAGAGTTAGTAGAATTGTAAAAAATAACGATTGAACAGAAATTGAACAAAGAACAAAGAATCATGACTAATTCTACTTCATTGAAAATTTTGATATTTTAATTTGATTAAGTAATTAAGAACAAGGAACAAGGACTATGTATTGGTTCAGTTGAAACCCGATAGCTATCGTGTTGTAGTTTTGAATCAATTTAGACAATGAACACGGAGTTACTAACCAACTAACCAACCAACAACTAACCAACTAACTAATGCTTTCTAAAAAAACCCGTTATGCTTTAAAGGCCCTCGTAGTTTTGGGAAAAAATTTTGGAGGGATTCCTATTCAAATTTCCAAAATTGCCTCTGAAGAGCATATTCCTAAAAAGTTTCTCGAGCAAATTCTTCTCGACCTCAGAAATGCTGGGCTCTTATACAGTAAAAAAGGATCCGGAGGTGGATATGGGCTTGTAAAAGATCCTGCAGAGATTTCGGTTGTTCAGATATTACGTATTACCGGTGGACCCGTTGCGCTTCTTCCCTGTGTTAGTTTGAATTTTTACCAGAAATGCGATGAATGCGACAATGAAGCAACTTGTGGGGTAAGAGATGTTTTTGTGGATGTGAGGGATGCTACAGTCAAGATTTTAAGCGAAACAAGTATAGCTGATGTGATAAAAAGAGAGAAAGATTTGGTTCAAAATTATAGCCAATAATTTTTTTTCAAAAAAGTCTACTAGTTCTATATACTTTGTATTATATTTGGCCAATGAAAAATTTAGAACTCCATATGTTCAATGAAACAATTATGAATTGTTGTTATATGGGTATAATTAATCATTGAGGAAGACAAGACATAAAATAATTTATTATATGCATGAACCTCTTCAAACACCAGAAGAGGTTTTTTTTTGAAAATAAATGAACAGTTTCAGAACAGAATTAGAAGATCCGATTGTACAAAAGGATATTATTGAACTCGAAAAGAAGATCAGGGAATTTCGTGAAGGAAAGATCCATGATGAAAAATTTCGCAGCCTTCGTTTGGCCCGCGGTATTTATGGTCAGCGTCAGCCCGGAGTACAGATGATTCGGATCAAGCTTCCTTTCGGAAAAGTTAGCTTTAAACAAATATTACGTATAGCTGATATTTCTGATGAGTATGCGAGCAGCAATCTCCATTTAACCACGCGTCAGGATATTCAGATACACTATGTAAGTCTGGATCGTACACCTGAATTATGGGCAAAGCTGGAGCAGGATGACATCACACTCAGAGAAGCCTGCGGAAATACTGTGAGAAATGTTACCGCTTCTTCAACCGCCGGGATTGATCCTAATGAGCCTTTTGATGTTTCACCTTATGCTCATGCAACCTTTAAGTATTTTTTGCGTAACCCAATTTGTCAGGAAATGGGCAGAAAATTCAAAATTGCATTTTCTGCCACTGAAGCAGATTCTGCATTCACTTATATTCATGACCTGGGTTTTATTCCAAAGGTTCTGATTAAGGAAGGTAAAGAGATTCGTGGGTTTAAAGTCTTGTTTGGCGGCGGTCTTGGGGCACAGCCAGCGATCGCTCATGCCATAAACGATTTTCTTCCCGAAGATGAATTGATCCCATACATTGAGGCTACCCTGAGGGTGTTCGACAGACATGGGGAACGTACCAACAGGAATAAAGCAAGAATGAAATTCCTGGTTGCGAAATTGGGCCTTGAGGAGGTTTTAAGACTTATTGAAGAAGAAAAGGTAGCCATTCGTTTTAAGAAATTTGTCATTGATCGTGATACCATTGCCCTGCCGGAAATTCCTGAAGTAAATTCTCTGCTGGAAGTTCAGCTCACTGATCAGTTTCAATATCAGCGCTGGCTTGATACAAATGTGTTTGAGCAAAAGCAGGAAGGATTTTATGGTGTTTACATTAAGGTTACTACCGGAGACATTCCAACAGCTAAAGCCAGAAAGTTTATTTCGGCCATCAGCGGACTTGTAGCCGATGAAATAAGAATCACAATCAATCAGGGTTTGCTTTTAAAGTTTGCCAGAAAAGAGGCTTTGCCACTATTGTTCGAACGTTTAAAGGAGCTGGATTTTGTTAAGCCCGGATTTGATAGTGTGGGGGATGTAACCACCTGTCCAGGTACGGATACCTGTAATCTTGGAATTTCAAACAGCACCGAATTAGCACGGGTTCTGGAAGATCTTATCAATGATGAATATGATGAGTTGCTTGATAATCAAGATATAAAAATAAAAATAAGCGGTTGCATGAACAGTTGTGGTCAGCATGGTCTTGCACAAATTGGCTTTCATGGCAGTTCACTAAAGGCTGCCGGAAAAGTAGTTCCTGCTGCACAGGTTTTATTGGGGGGAGGTACTTTAGGTGATGGACTGGGTCGTGCAGCCGATAAGGTAATTAAAGTGCCATCGAAAAGAACAAAAGATGTTGTCAGGATTGTGCTTGATAATTACAAACAAAATAAGCAGGAACATGAACTTTTCAACGAATATTATGACCGAAATGGGAAAGATCACTTTTATCAGTTATTAAAGCCACTTGCAGATCTTGGTACATTGACACCTGATGAATTTATTGACTGGGGCCATGAAGAAACATTTGAAACAGCAATCGGTGTAGGAGAATGTGCCGGAGTAATGATCGATCTGGTTTCAACATTATTACTTGAGGCAGAAGAGAAACTGCAATGGTCTGTTGAATCTTATGAGGCAAAGGCATATTCTGATTCAATTTATCATGCTTATAGTGTCTTTATTAGCAGTGCCAAGGCCATGTTACTTGATAAAGGCATCAACAGCAGCACTCAAACCGGGATTATCCGTGATTTTGATGAACAATACAAAGAGAGCAGTATCCTTGAAGGACATGGAAGCTTTAGCGATCTGGTATTGCAAATAAATAAAAATGAGCCATCAGCTGAGTTCGCTCAACACTATGTGGGTACAACAGTTGATTTTATTAATCGAATTAAGAAAGCAAAGGAGGCGATTCAGCCATGATACAAACTCAGATAAAAAATATAGTTAAGGAACCAAGAATTACCCTGGTTGGGGCAGGTCCGGGTGATGCGGAACTGATTAGTCTCAAGGGAGTACGTATTCTGAAATCTGCAGATGTAGTTCTGTATGATGCACTGGTGAATAGTGAATTACTTGATTTTGCTCCAGAAAATGCGATTAAAGTTTATGTAGGGAAACGTTCCGGCGATCATTCCTATTCACAGGATGCCGTGAATAAACTAATGATTGATTATGCTCTGAACTATGGTCATGTGGTTCGCCTCAAAGGTGGTGATCCATTCGTTTTCGGACGTGGTTTTGAGGAGTTGGAAATGGCTGCATCTTACAGTATTCAAACAGAAGTCGTACCCGGAATTTCAAGCAGTATCTCTGTTCCGGCACTTCAGGGAATACCGGTAACCCATCGTGGTGCAAGTGAAAGTTTTTGGGTGGTAACCGGAACGACCAGTTCAGGAGAAATATCCAAAGATCTTTATACTGCTGCGAAAACAGATGCGACAATTGTCGTTTTGATGGGCGTGAAAAAATTAAAGGAGATCGCTGAAATTTTTGTAGCTGAAGGTAAAAGCCGGCTTCCCGCAGCGGTGATTCAGAATGGATCTATGAAAAATGAGAAAGTTGTTGTGGCTACTGCTGCAACGATTTTTGAAACTGCTCAGGATCATAAAATTGACTCTCCGGCATTAATTATCTTTGGCGAAGTTGTTGGCTTACATTCCAAATTTCAGCCAATTAAGGCGTTCTATGAGCTTTCAGAGCAAGAATAGCATTGAAGTAAAAGAGGAGGGAAATCAACTTTTTCCGGTATTCCTTAAGCTGAATCAGCTTAAGGTTTTACTGGTTGGGGGTGGAAATATCGGACTTGAAAAATTGCAGGCCGTATTATTAAATAGTCCTGAAGCAAAAATAAATATTGTTTCTGACACATTTCTCCCAGCGCTTTTGGATTTTGTTGCAGCTTATCCTGAAGTAAAACTGTTTCACAGGAGATTTGAACCCAACGATCTATTGGGTCATGATCTGGTCATTCTGGCTACCGGTGATAATCATATAAATGCAGAAATCAGAACCATGGCTCGTGGACTGAATTTACTTATTAATGTAGCTGACAAACCTGAGTTATGCGATTTTTACCTGGGTTCAATTGTTAAAAAGGGTGATCTTAAAATTGGGATTTCGACAAATGGAAAGTCGCCAACCATTGCCAAACGTTTGAAAGAGCTTTTTCAGGAGAACCTGCCGGATGAACTGGATCTTTCCCTTCAGCAGATGAATGCATTAAGGAATACCCTTAATGGCGATTTTGCACATAAGGTTAAGGAGTTGAATAAAGCGACTGCCATCCTGGTTACCCCTGCATCAGAGCAGGTGGCCAGCCGAAGAATGCGCTGGGCGCTATGGGGGACAGGTTTTTTTAGTCTTCTGTTGATTTTTGGGCTTTTCTGGTTTAATGATCCGGCATTCCGGACTTATGTAGAGGGTATTCATCCAACTTTTTACTATTTTTTGATTGCCGGATTTATTTTTGCAATGATTGATGGAGCAATAGGAATGTCCTATGGCGTCACTTCTACTACCTTCTCATTGTCTATGGGAATCCCTCCGGCATCAGCAAGCACGGCAGTACATGTTTCAGAAATATTAAGCAATGGCATCGCCGGATGGATGCATTTCAGAATGAAAAATGTGAATATGCGCTTATTCTGGATGTTGCTCATACCGGGAGTAATAGGGGCAGTGCTTGGTGCGGTTTTACTTTCATCCCTTGAGCATTATAGCTATATAACCAAGCCGATTGTTTCTTTATATACTTTAATTCTTGGAATTGTGATTCTGCTTAAAGCAATCAAAATAAATCAAAAAAAAAGGAAGTCTAAAATAAAAAATATTCGTTTTCTTGGTTTTGGAGGTGGTTTCATTGATGCGGTTGGCGGCGGTGGCTGGGGGTCGATTGTTTTATCATCTTTAATTGCAGGCGGACGAAATGCCCGTTATGCTTTGGGAACAGTAAAACTTTCAAGATTCTTCATCGCACTGATGAGTTCTTTGGCATTCATCACCATGTTGAATAATGTATACTGGGAAGCTGTGTTGGGTCTGGTTATTGGCAGTGCAATTGCCTCGCCTATTGCTGCCCGTTTGTCGAATAAAATTTCGGTAAAGGCCATCATGATTGCCGTAAGTATAATTGTTATTCTGGTGAGTCTTAAAACAATGATCAGTACCCTCATTAATTTTATTTAATTAAGTATTTTTGCCGAAATCATACAGAATAATGAAAGAAAAATCCAAGCTCATACGGACTCAGGCAGCACGTACCTCAAACAGGGAACATTCGGTTCCGATTTATCTGACCTCGAGTTTTGTTTTCGATGATGCAGAGCATGGAAGGGCTATGTTTGCTGATGAAGTAGAAGGAAATATCTATTCCCGTTATTCTAACCCAAATACAACCGAGTTCATAGACAAAGTGAAGGATTTTGAAGGCGCTGAAGCGGGATTGGCTTTTTCATCAGGAATGGCGGCTGTATTTGCATCGATTGCAGGTTTGCTGCGCAGCGGAGATCATATTGTTGCCTTTCGATCTATATTTGGATCTACCCATCAGTTATTCACACAACTGTTGCCTCGATGGGGAATTACCACAACATATGTGGATGCCTCAAAACCAGAAGATTTTGAGCCTGCACTCCGACCTGAAACAAAAATGGTTTTTCTTGAAACTCCATCTAACCCAGGACTTGAGCTGGTTGATCTGGAATGGTTGGGGAAATTAAAGCAAAAGCATAATTTCATCTTAAACGTTGATAATTGTTTCGCAACCCCTTATCTGCAAAAGCCCATTCAGTATGGTGCTGATCTGGTTAGCCACTCAGCAACCAAATATATGGACGGACAGGGGAGAGTACTAGGGGGAGTGGTAGTGGGCCGTAAAGATCTGATGAAAGAGCTGATGTTCTTTATCCGGCATACAGGTCCGGCTATGTCACCATTTAATGCATGGACTATTTCGAAAAGTCTTGAAACGCTTCCGGTAAGGATGGACAGGCATTGCAGTAATGCATTGAAAGTAGCTGAGACTTTGGAACTGCATTCTGAAGTGGAAGTAGTCAGATATCCACATCTGCCTTCCCACCCGCAATATGAACTCGCTAAACGTCAGATGAAGCAGGGTGGTGGTATTGTTACCTTTATTGTTAAAGGAGGCTTTGAACGCGGGAAACGGTTTATGGATGCATTGAAGATGATCATGTTGTCACCTAATCTTGGGGATACCCGTTCAATAGCTACCCATCCGGCCTCTACTACCCATTCTAAATTAAGTGATGCAGAACGTGCACAGATTGGAATTTTTCCGGGCAGTATCAGGATCTCTGTCGGTTTGGAGGACATTGATGATATCCTGGAAGATTTGACACAGGCACTCGACAATTCAAAAAATTAAAATACAATGAACAGTTCGGTAAAAATACTTCAGGAGATTAAAGGTTTAGGGATTGAACAATCACTGGAATATCTGGTGAATGCTTTTCCGGGGGAAGTGATTTTTTCAACGAGCTTTGGATGGGAAGATCAGGTGATTTCTCATATTATATTTAAGAATAACCTCCCTATTAAAATATTTACAATCGAAACGGGAAGATTATTTCCGGAGACCTATTATGTCTGGAACCGGACAATTGAGATGTATGGAAAGCCTATTCATGCCTATTATCCCGATACAACAGCGGTAGAAAAAATGGTTAGCTCAAAAGGCCCCAGTAGTTTTTATGAATCAGTTGAAAACCGTAAGGAATGTTGTGCGATCAGGAAAATTGAACCTTTGAAACGGGCCCTTGCCGGAAATTCTTGCTGGATTACCGGTATACGTGCAGAACAATCGCTGAACAGGGAACACATGGATCCAATTGAGTGGGATGATGCGAATCAGATCCTTAAATTCCATCCTATTTTCGACTGGACATTGGATCAGGTTAAAACATTCATCCGCGAAAACAATATTCCTTATAACCCATTGCACGACAAGGGTTTCCCTAGTATTGGATGTGCGCCCTGTACCCGGGCTGTTAAAGAAGGAGAAGACTTCCGGGCCGGTCGCTGGTGGTGGGAAGATCAGGATAAAAAGGAATGTGGATTACATTCTTCCTGAAAAATGAATCAAATTTTTACGCGTTACGATGCGATTTTATAATTTAATATGAATAAACAGGACACTACTTATTTAGACCAGCTGGAAGCCGAAGCAATTTACATATTGCGAGAAGTTGCCGGCCAGTTTGAAAAACCCGCTTTATTATTTTCTGGCGGAAAGGACTCGATAACACTTGTCAGACTAGCTGAAAAAGCATTCAGACCCGGAAAGTTTCCATTTCCACTGGTGCACATTGATACAGGACATAACTTCCCGGAGACCATTAGCTATCGTGATAATATGATCTCCAGGATTGGGGAGAAACTGATCGTGGGCCATGTTCAGGATTCGATTGATCAGGGAAAGGTAATCGAACAAACAGGGAAAAATGCAAGTAGAAATGCTTTGCAAACGGTTACTTTGCTTGATACTATTGCCGAAAATAAGTTTGATGCCTGCATAGGTGGTGCCCGCAGGGATGAGGAAAAGGCACGTGCAAAAGAGAGAATATTTTCGGTTCGTGATGAATTCGGACAATGGGATCCGAAACGTCAGCGGCCAGAACTATGGAACATTTATAATGGCAGGATTCATAAGGGAGAAAATGTGAGGGTGTTCCCAATCAGTAACTGGACTGAGCTGGATGTGTGGAATTATATACGTCGGGAAAAAATTGAACTGCCTACGATCTATTTTGCGCATGAACGTGAAGTGATTACCCGTAATGGACAGTTAATGGCTGCTGCGGAATGCCTTAATATGGATCATGAGGATCATATAGAACGTAAGAATGTGCGTTTCAGAACTGTAGGGGACATGACCTGTACTGCTGCTGTTGAATCGGATGCAGATCAGATCGATGATATCATTGAAGAGATCAAATTTTCAAAAATTAGTGAACGCGGCGCCAGAATGGATGATAAAGTGTCCGAGGCTGCCATGGAAGACCGTAAAAAGGGGGGTTATTTTTAATATGGATTTACTAAAATTTTTTACAGCCGGTAGTGTTGACGACGGAAAGAGTACATTGATTGGCCGTCTTCTTTATGATAGTGAGTCAATACTCGCCGATCAGCTTGAGGCTTTGCAGCAGTCGAACCGTAAAAATGACGATGGAACAATTGACCTGGCCATTTTAACTGATGGTTTAAAGGCTGAACGCGAGCAGGGAATAACCATTGATGTTGCCTATAAATATTTTCAGACTGACAGAAGGAAGTTTATTATTGCTGATACTCCGGGACACATTCAGTATACCCGTAACATGGTTACCGGAGCATCCAATTCTGATCTGGCAATTATTCTGGTGGATGCCCGAAATGGCGTCGTAGAACAAACAATCAGACATTCTTTTCTGGTTTCCCTTCTTGAACTTAAACACGTGGTTGTCTGTATCAATAAGATGGATATGGTAGCTTTCAGTGAAGATGTGTTCAATTCAATCAGGAAGGCCTATGCTGCTATTGCAGTTAAACTTAACCTGAAAGAGGTAACCTATATTCCGGTAAGCGCTCTGAAGGGAGATAATATTGTTAATAAATCTGATAATATGTCCTGGTATGATGGAAAAAGCCTGCTTGATCATCTCGAAACCATTGAGGTGAATGAAGCAGTATTGTCACATCAGGCACGTATGCCTGTACAATGGGTGATCAGGCCACAGACTGATGAGCTTCATGATTATCGCGGATATGCAGGTCGTATTTTAAGCGGAAGTTTTCATGTAAATGATAAGATTACAGTTCTTCCATCCGGAATCCATTC
Organism: Daejeonella sp.; assembly: GCF_030695525.1. Taxonomy (GTDB): domain Bacteria; phylum Bacteroidota; class Bacteroidia; order Sphingobacteriales; family Sphingobacteriaceae; genus Daejeonella. The sequence continues at coordinate 19,562 of NZ_JAUYSS010000024.1, forward strand.
AGAGATCAGTAAAATCGAAACCAATTTTACGGAACAGGAGGAGGCAGCTTCGGGAATGTCTGTAACCCTTCACCTTAAGGATAATATTGATATTGGCCGTGGTGATATTTTGGTAAATTCTTCTCATGAGCCATTGGTTTCACAAGAAATTGAGGCCGATCTTTGCTGGATGGATACCCGTCCGCTGGATTCGTCTATTATGTATCTGATTCAGCATAACAGTAAGGTTACTAAATGTAAGATCCGCGAGATCCTTCATAAGGTTAATATCAATACTCTGGAAAAGATAGATACGGATACCTTTCAATTAAATGATATTGGACGGATCGTTCTTAAAACTGCTGAACCTCTTGCGTTTGATTTATATCAGGAGAATAAGCTGAATGGAGGGGCAATTCTGATCGATCCGCGTACAAACCTGACTGTAGGAGCCTTAATGTTCCGTGCTAATGCAGGATACTAGGCTTATGTCATAAAACAAAATTAATAAAAAACCAGGGATCCGAATAGCCCGGTGCTTTAGCTCCGGGTGAATGTAATTTGTCATGAGGGCTTCAGCCCAAAATTTAAGCGACCAAGCAGGAACATATGCTGGTGCTTAAGCGCCATGCCTTGGAAATGGTAAATTAAGAACCAGGAATATCGATCGGGCTAAAGCCCAATTTAAGAGTTTCTCAATATCGAAGATTATTGGGCTGAAGCCCGCCCGGATGAACTCCGTTCGGACTGGCCCTAAAACAAACTATTTCAATAACTCCAGCTAAAGCTGGAGCCTCGACTTTGGCTATTTACTAGATAACAAAAAAAAAAGGCTTCATAATTGGATTTGAAGTCTTTTTTTATGACCTTAGTATCTAGTTAAAAGACTAGATATGGGATATCCAACCAAAATACAGCTTATAAAAAGAGCCAA
>NZ_JAUYSS010000034.1 GCF_030695525.1 Daejeonella sp.
GCAATGGAGGGAGGAAAGGTTGAGAGGGGGCCTCTTATTTTGAAATTAGCTAGAATGTGAGTCTGTTAAACCTTTATCGAGATATTATGCCCGGTACAGAATTTAACCGGACAGCAATGGTTGAGAATTGAGATCCGATAGCTATCGGGTTGACAATTGACAATTGGTTTGACTTTAGTAATATATTGCTAACAACTAACAACTAACCAACTAACAACCAACTACCCCATTTTCTTCCCAACAATCTGGTGCAGACTTTCAAAAACCAGCTTTCCCATCGTATCACAACTTTTGAAAGCGGGGTTTTTATGATAGGAAGCAAGTTCTTTGCCTAGCTGGATGACTTTTTCTTCCGGTGCGATAGAATCAATATTCATAACTTCAAAAAGATCCTGCAGACGATAGTACCCTGAACGGAAACGGTTAGCGATCAGACTTCTTTCTTCTTCCTGGTATTGCTTCATGGTAGTGAGATCCATATGCTGCATGCCAAGTTGAACAAGAGCCAGATTTTCTTTAAAATAATGCGGAAGGTACATTTTTAACCTTCCTTCATATGATTGCTGATCAAAATCAATTGCTCTGAAACGGTATTGATTGCCTTCAATATCCGGAGTAATATCGACGACGAAATTATAAGAACGCATATCTCCGAGCAACCTCACAAAACACCGCTCATTAAATTTAACGAATTCCTTACAAATACGGATCTGATTGAATTTTGATGTGTTTAGGCTTCGCTTGATAAATTCATCACCCGGAAGACCGGGAATATGTTCTTCAATAAGCGTATTCCCATCCGTCATATAAATAATCCGGTTAGGAGATAATACATGTTCAAGCTCAAGGCCATAGACCCGGGAGGCATCCCCAACTTTGATGTAGAAATGATCATAGTTATCATTCAGGCGGTTGATGATCCGCACCCTGAAAGGCCTTGTATTGGCAAAAGTACAATAATCGATACGCGCTACTGAGAGGTGTTCCATTACAGCGGTATCGCCATCAGTATTCATTAATGCATAGATATAAGTGAGATTAGGGAATAATTCCTTCATCTCACTTTCATCATAATATACAGTATACCAGAGTGTGTCACGTCCTTCCTTATCCCGGAGAGGTGTTTTCAGATTGAACCGAAGTAAATCGGTGTATTGAACAGGTAGTTTTACCTCACGGTCGTATTTTATAAGATAATCACGAAGCCCAGCCCTGATCGGGTAAAGTATTTTTTTCTTTGAGGGGACAATACCTCTGGGCTCCTTTTGTACATGCATTTTTTGTTGTCAGTTGTCGGTTGTCTGTTGTCAGTGAGGTAGTACTAAATTGTCAAATTAATAGTTCATTACCAAATCCATGTCATCCCTCTTCGCGAAGGGCGGATCAGTATGACATCCTCTTTAATTTATAGTACAAACTTAAAATGATTACGATTTTCATTCTCCACTCTCAATTCTCCACTCTCAATTAAATTTCTATTTTATTTCAAACACCGCCCTCATCTGGTAATTGAGCTTGATCTTCTTAAAGTCAATATCAGGCATCGCTGCTTCAGTTGTAGCCATAGCATCCGATTTCATCATCATATTTGCACGATACATGGGCTGAGGGTAATATTCATTATTAATTTCCTGAATTTCCATTGCTCC
>NZ_JAUYSS010000036.1 GCF_030695525.1 Daejeonella sp.
CAAATGACGTTTTGTATAAGGGGGATATTACAAAATGGAAACGCTTTGGTAACTCACTTTTATTAAGGATTGCTATGCGTTATACAAAAGTTGATGCTAATAAAGCGAGACAGTTTGTAATATTGGCAGTAGATCCTGCACGTGGCGGTGTAATGCAAAGTAATGCAGATAATGCTCTTGTAGCCTATAATGCAGTCATTACCAATGCTAATACGAATACCTTCCATGGTTCTGAGCGGGCCAATTTTTATCTGGCAAAACCATTCGTGGATTATCTGAAAACAACTCAGGATCCAAGATTAAGGGTAATGGCTGTAAAGTATGCCATACCTGCGAATCCATTGGCTACTGCAGGTGCTGAGAATACTAATCCGGCAGATCAGGAAGGTATGCCTGTAGGCTACAATGAGAACACTATTGCCACTGCACCTGCCTTTCCGGGCAAAATTGGTGCAGCCTGGAGATATTCCCAAGTGAATAGAAGGACTGTTGGAAAAGTTGACGCACCCGGATTCTTGATAACTCATTCTCAAACTCAGCTCTTGCTTGCTGAGGCTGCACAAAGGGGCTTTATTACCGGAAATGTCAAAACTTTTTATGATGCGGGGGTAAAAGCTCATATGACTCAAATGACTCAGTATGATGCCAGTGCCGTAATTTCTACAGCAGATCAGGATGCTTATTTGACACTGAATCCCTTTAATCCGGCTAGCGCCCTTCAACAGATTAATACCCAATATTGGATTTCATCCTTCTTAGTAGGTTCAGAAGCCTGGGCTAATTTCCGGAGAAGCGGTTTCCCTGTTTTGCAACCTAATACCTATCCAAATGCTGATCCTGTTGTTGCAGGTGGCTTCATTCGCAGATTACATTATCCTGCCAGGGAATACTCAGTAAATCCTGCAAATGTTGCTGTTGCAGTTTCGAGACAAGGTGCCGATAATATGGCAACCCGCATATTTTGGGACAAATAATATTAATAGCTCGTTAGTAATAATTTCTATTTGAACTATTTACTAACGAGCCTTTTAAGCAATCTTTTTCTAAACCGTAAACTATAATCTATAAATTAATGAAAAGTATACTACAAGAAATTGCTGAAAAGAGTAAGCAAGAGGAGGCACAGGTTGTTGAGGCATCAAAGGCAGAAATTGCTGATCCTTCAACTTCAGACACGCGTCGGGATTTTTTGAAAAAAGCTGCAATTGGAGGGATCTCAATGGCCGGCTTTATGGGTATGACTATTGAGGATACAGTAGCTCAATCTACATCAAAAGTTCAGCGTTCTTCAAATCCTTCTGAATTGAAAATTACGGATATGCGCTATTGCGTGGTTAGAAATCGTAGACCGGTTATTCGTATTGATACAAATCAGGGCATTTATGGTTTGGGAGAGGTACGGGATGGTGCAGACTGGCGCTATGCCTTGATATTGAAAAGCCGAATTCTGGGAAAAAACCCTTGTAATGTTGAAATGCTTTTCAGGTTAATCAAGCAGTTCGGCCATCATGCTAGAGGTGGTGGAGGTGTATGTGCAGTTGAAATGGCACTTTGGGATCTGACAGGAAAAGCATATGGCGTCCCTTGCTGGCAGTTGCTGGGTGGAAGATACCGTGATAAAATCCGAATGTATGCTTATGTGCCAAGACATAATGGACGTCACATGGATGTGGAAAAGTTTAAAGCAGAAATGAAATTTCGAAAGGAAGTTCTTGGGATAACCTGGTTTAAAATGTACCCATCTCTATCCTGGATTTCTGATATTCCTGGAACAACTGTGAATGACAAGTTTTGGTGGAATCCCGAATATCGAAATAGCTATTCACCGGTTCAGCAAGGTGAGATGAGGACTAAACAACCCTTTACTCAAACTCAGATTACTGAAAAGGGCTTGGAAGAACTTGCCAAATATGTTTCAATGGTTCGTGATATTGTTGGATACGATTTGCCTTTAGGTTCTGATGGCTTAGGTAATTATGATGTAAACAATGCCATTCGCGTTGGTAAAGCATTGGATCCGTATCGTTTAGCATTCCTTGAAGATTTTTTCCCTATGGATTATATTGCTCAATGGAAAGCGGTTACAGATGCCATTGAAACTCCAACATTAACAGGTGAGGATATTTATTTAAAAGAGCAATTCATAAAGTTAATCGATGCCCATGCGGTTGATATTGTTCAACCTGATTTGGCTACATCCGGTGGCTTGCTGGAAACCAAATTAATCGGTGATTATGCTGAATCTAAAGGTGTTCCAATGATTATGCATTTTGCCGGAACTCCGGTATCATTTATGGCAAATGTGCATTGTGCAGCCGCAACAAATAATATGCTGTCTCTAGAAATGCCGAATAATGGTTCATTGGATAACCCTTGGTGGGAAAAATTAGTTAAAACCACTGATGGTAGACAAATCTTTGATAAGGGTTTTGCAAATGTGCCTCTTACCGCACCGGGATTGGGAATTGAACTGAATGATGATGTGATGAAAGAAAATCTCGATCCGAATAATAAGAATTATTTCCTTCCTACACCGGAATGGAATGATTCTAATTCCAGTGATTTTTTATGGAGTGGCAGGACTACCGGTGGAACCGAAATTACCAGACCTACTGAAACCTATAAGTAGATATAGATGGATAAACTTATTGGTTCAGTGATGGATTTTATGGGGTACAAGAATAATTTATTCATGTACGTGTGGGGGAGTCGTTGGCGAACTCACACGTTTTTATATGATTTTATTCCAATTTCTTACTGAACAAATGTTAAAATCTAAAATTGGATTTATATAATGTTAACCAATTATATAGGTCAATAAATTACATTAATCAAATAATACATTATTAACAAAATTTAGCCCTATAGAATGCTAATGGATAAGAACCCTGATTTATTTAATAGAAGACAATTACTAAATCGTATTGGTTTAGCATCTGGTGCTGGAATGATGGGAGTACTTGGTGCTGGCCAGGATTCCTATGCTTTTGAGGATACCATGCATGATTTTAATAGCCTAAGCGTCCAGAGCAAATCAATGAAAATTACAAAAGTAGAAGGCATAAGATTTACTGATAAGGTAAACGTTGGGGGAGGGTCAGGGGGATCAGGAAGGGCTGAGTTTTGTTGGGTCAGGATTCATACGGATGCAGGAATTGTTGGTATTGGGGAGACTTATCCTGGAATAAATGGAGAGCTGGGTGCATTAAAGGATCTTTCGAGGCGATTTTTGTTGGGTAAAGACCCGCGGGATATCGATGGTATCTGGCAAAGTATTTACCAGTATATGAGCATGAGAAATGCGGGGGGCTCGGATATGAGAATTTTAAGCGCCATTAATATGGCTCAACTTGACATTCTGGGAAAATCAACTGGTTTGCCGATGTATCAATTACTTGGTGGAAAAACCAGACCTAGTGTCAAAGTCTATAATACTACCACTGACTACTGGGCTATCAATGATATGAAGATGGGTCAGGATACTGAAAAGATAGTTAAATTTTTATTAGACCGGGGAATAACTGGAATGAAAATTTATCCATTTAATGAGTTTAGCTTCATGGAGGGGGGTGGTAGAACGGGTCATGGTCAGTACATAAGCTCAGTAGATCTTGAAAAGGGCTTAACCTGGGTAAAACAAATAAGAGCTGTGGCCGGTAATAAAATGGAGATTCTGATAGATGCAGGTGGAAGATGGAATTTAACCAGTTCACAGCGAATCTTGAAGGCTTTAGAGCCTTACAATGTCATCCATTTCGAGGATATTCAATTACCCACTAACGCTCATCAGGCCTATTCCATTCTTGCAGCTGAAAGTTCTATTCCTATAGCCCATAGTGAGACTATTGCAACCAGGTACGAAATTATAGATTTCATCAAGGCAAGAGCAATGGACATCCTGATGTACGATCTATGTTGGTGTGGTGGGCCAAGTGAAGGTAAAAAGATGTCTGATTTAGCAGATGCGTATAATATTCCCACATCGCCACATACTGCCGGGGGGCCTTTACTTTGGCTAGCATCTATTCATTTATGCACTGCCGTTCCAAATTTTTGTTACATGGAAAGTAATTACTGGAAATATACGCATCAATTTCCGCATTTTATTAAGGATGTGCCAGTACCTGTTAACGGATATGTCGCTGCTCCTGAAAAGCCGGGATTAGGAGCCGAAATTAACCCTCAGTTATTTACCAATGGTGAAGCCATTGTAGAGACAATTGTAGAATTAAATTAAAAAACAGAACTAAATAAATTATTCAAATGAAAAGGAAAGATTTTTTAAAAAATGGACTTTTGTCTGGGGCATTGGTTGGCTCATCTTTGTTGGCTAATGCAATTACAAAGGAAGATAATAAAGATGGAGAAGCTCTGAATCTCGATAAGTCAGACAAAAAAAATGTTTTAGAATTCAAAAATGAAGTTGATGTAATTGTAGAACGACCTGTGAGTGGTAAACCACATCAGGGAAAAGTTTTATTGGCAATTCAAGCTCATTCAGATGATATTCCACTATTTGCCGGAGGTGTGGTGGCAAAACTGATGGATGAAGGCTATACAGGTTATTTGTTGACTATGACTAATGACGATAAAGGAGATACTATTGGTAATAGGATTGATGCCGAAAATGTCGCAAAAGCCTATGGAATGAAAAAGGCTTATTTTTTCAATTATCCGCATCATCAGATGGATAGTGTCCAGAATCAGGAAATTAAATGCAGATTAATTTATTTATTCAGATTATTAAAAGTGGATACTATAGTTTGCTGGGATCCTTGGGAGCACTATGAAGAAAATCCGGATCACTATACCACTTCAAGAGCAGTAGAGGCTGCACGCTGGATGGCGGGTGGCGCTGCTGATTACCCGGAACATTTCGATTCAGGGCTTACACGTCATAGTCCGAGAGTTCGCTATTATTTTTCGAGGGATCAGCAAAGAATCAATAGGATTGTGGATATCACCAAGTATATCGACAAGAAGACAGAAGTTAATATGCTGAATGTGACTAAGGGGCCTGCCGGACAGGGTTATGGAAGCAAATTGAAAGCAAGATTGGCTGCAGAAGGTAAGGTATTGCCAATTTTAGGTAATACTGACAAAGAAGCAGACCATAACTGGGTTAAGCACTTTGTGTTTGATATTGATTCAAAACGTACAAATTTCAGTCAGCTTTCGAACAAGACACTTGGTAAACCTTATGGTATCGAGTGGGCTGAGGGATTCCATTACATCAGTGATTTGGAAGACCAGACTCCAAATCTAATAGAAAAGTATATCAAGGAAAACGCAAAGCCTAAATAATTGATATGAGCGAAAAATTTGAAAATTCTTCTACTATTGATAGGAGATCGATTTTGAAGGGAATTGCGGCCACCAGTGCTCTTGGAATTTTAGGATCAGGGAATGCATTTTCAGCTACTGGTTTTGGTACTTATAATAACTCTCAGAATACCATAGGGCCTGTTAAAATTACCAAAATTGAAAGTGTCAGGTTTAGTGATAAGATTAAGATTGGTGGTGGATCTGGAGGTTCAGGAGGTGCTGAATTTTGCTGGGTTCGATTACATACCGATAAGGGTGTAATTGGAACGGGAGAGACATATCCGTTTTCAAATGGAGAATTAGGAGCCTTGAAAGACTATGCCAGGCTCATAATAGGTAAAGATCCAAGGGATATTGATGGTCTTTGGAAAAGGATATTTCACGACATGAGTATGAGGAATGCCGGTGGAGCTGATATGCGTGTTCTTAGTGCTAT
>NZ_JAUYSS010000042.1 GCF_030695525.1 Daejeonella sp.
CAGCGAATACCTTTTGGACATTAGTCTGATAAATTCCTTCATCAGCTTTTACGTTACCCCTTCCATCAAGTTCAAGACCCGCATTTTCCACCAGTCCCGGATACTGAGGATGAAGGAATCCCATAGCTAAAAGAATTAACTGGCACGGGATTTCACGTTCAGAACCGCTTACCTCATTAAATTTTACCGGACGACCCAATGCATCAAGCTCCCAGCTCACATCAGACACCAGAATCGCCCTGAGTTCTCCATTTTCATTACCTAAAAAAGATTTCGTATTAATACCCCAGAACCGCTCACAACCTTCTTCATGCGAACTGGTTGTTTTCAGAAGCATAGGATAGGTAGGCCATGGCATATTCTCTGTACGATCAGCAGGCGGCTGAACCATCAGTTCAAACTGTTTTACGGTGTTGGCATGCTGCCTGTTAGAGGTTCCTACACAATCAGATCCTGTATCACCCCCACCAATCACCACTACATCCTTATCAGTTGCGAGAATACGTTCGCCAGTGAACGAAATATTACCTACTGTCTTATTTTGTTGTTTCAGAAAATCCATTGCAAAATGAATACCCTTTAAATCTCTGCCTGGGATGTTCAGGTTACGGGGAATGGTTGAACCACCGGCTGCAACTACTGCATCATGCTGATCAATAAAGGCCTTCATATCTCCATCCTTCCCAACCTCTACATTACAAATAAATTTGATACCTTCCTGCTCCATTATCTCTAAACGACGGTCAATTACTGACTTCTCCAATTTAAAATCAGGAATTCCATAGCGAAGCAAGCCTCCGGGACGATCATCCCGCTCATATACAGTGACATTATGACCAGCTTTGTTCAACTGAGCTGCAGCCGCCAAACCCGCAGGCCCTGAGCCAATTACAGCAACATTCTTGCCTGTACGTAAAATAGGGGTACTAGGCTTCACATATCCCTTAGAATAAGCAATCTCAATAATATGCCTTTCAATCTCTTCAATAGCAACCGGTGGCTTATTTATACCCAGAACACAGGCTGCTTCGCAGGGAGCCGGACAAATCCGCCCGGTAAACTCAGGAAAATTATTTGTGGAATTAAGAATCAGATACGCTTCTTCCCATTTTCCCTGATAAACTGCATCATTAAATTCAGGGATAACATTTCCCAGTGGACAGCCAGAATGACAAAACGGTACCCCGCAATTCATACATCTTGCTGCCTGTTCATTTAACTTCTGTGGAGGATATTCCTGCACAAATTCATTGTAATTTTCTACTCGTTCTGCAGGGGCAATTTTCTTAGGAAGCTCCCTGTCATACTCTTTAAATCCTGTTACTTTTCCCATTATCCCGCTGATTGCTGTAATTCTTTTTCTATTAATACCTTTTTGTACTCTTTTGGAAATACCTTGATGAATGATGACGATTGCTGCGCCCAATCATCAAGAATGTATTTTGCTACCTGACTTTGGGTTAGCTGAACATGCTTATTCAGAAGACTGAGAATTTCTTCCTCATCTTTTGGCGATAAGGGATCAAGATCTACCATTTCTGTATTGCAATTTTCTACAAAAGAGTTATCCGAATCATAAACCCAGGCTATTCCTCCGCTCATACCGGCAGCGAAATTCCGGCCTGTTTTGCCTAAGATTAAGGCTCTTCCACCAGTCATATATTCACAGCCATGATCTCCAACACCTTCTACAACAGCTATAGCTCCGGAGTTTCTTACAGCAAATCGCTCTCCTGCCTGTCCTCTGACAAACAGTTCACCCGAAGTAGCTCCATATAATGCTACGTTACCAATGATGATATTCTCCTGAGATAGCACTTTACTTTTTCTGGAAGGATAAATGACCAATTGGGCACCCGAAAGACCTTTTCCAACATAATCATTCGCTTCACCACAGAGTTCAAAGAATATTCCCCGGGTACAAAAGGCCCCGAAACTCTGTCCGGCAGAACCCGTGAATGTATAATTTATCGTATTCTGCGGAAGTCCGGCAGACTGATACTTCTTTGTGATCTCATTCGAAAGAATAGTACCGGTGGTACGGTCAGTATTTTTGATGTTAAATGAAGCAAATACAGGTTCCTTTGATTCAATAGCCTTTACAGCTTTTTTAACCAATTCCCAGTCTAGTACATTATCCAAATTATGATCCTGCTTCTCACTGTTGTACAAGGTCATGCCCGACGGATTGTCCATCGGATACAAAATCCCTGAAAGATCAATATTTTTCACTTTCCAGTGATCCACATCATCACGCATTTTGAGGAACTGAACCCTTCCCACCATATCATTTATAGTCCTGAATCCCAGCTCTGCCATGATCTCACGTAATTCCTCAGCAATGAACCTGAACAAATTCACAATATGTTCAGGTTTACCTGAAAACAGTTTTCTTAATTCAGGATCCTGAGTAGCAACACCTACTGGGCAGGTATTCAGGTGACATTTACGCATCATGATACAACCTCCTGCAACCAATGCAGCTGTTGCAACACCCCATTCCTCTGCTCCCAGAAGCGTTGCAATCGCAATGTCTTTACCTGTTTTTAACTGACCGTCAGTTTGAAGCACTACCCTGCTTCTCAATTTATTTTTTACGAGGGTTTGCTGAGCCTCAGCTAGTCCGAGCTCCCATGGCAAACCTGCATGTTTAATTGAAGTCAGCGGTGAAGCTCCGGTTCCGCCATCATGTCCTGCAATTAAAATCACGTCTGCATGGGCTTTTGCAACGCCAGCAGCAATGGTACCTACACCCGCTTTTGAAACCAGTTTAACACTAATACGGGCAGCCCTGTTCGCATTTTTCAGGTCAAAGATCAATTGAGCTAAATCCTCGATTGAATAAATATCATGATGTGGTGGAGGCGAAATTAATCCTACACCCGGTGTAGCATGACGCACTTTTGCAATCCATTCATCTACCTTATCACCAGGCAATTGCCCACCTTCTCCAGGCTTCGCACCCTGTGCCATTTTGATCTGTAATTCATCAGCATTGGTCAGGTAATTGGCTGTAACCCCAAATCTGCCTGATGCAATCTGTTTGATTGCGGAGCGCATGGAACCTCCATCTGCTAATGGCACATATCTTAATTCATCTTCACCACCTTCGCCGGTATTACTTTTAGCTCCAATCCTGTTCATCGCAATCGCAAGTGTGCTGTGTGCCTCATGAGAAATAGACCCAAATGACATCGCACCGGTTGCAAAACGCTTCAGTATTACCTCAACAGGCTCAACTTCACTCAATGGCACCGGCTGGCGATGATGGGCAAAATCAAGAAGCCCTCGGATAGTATATAAAGTATCTGTTTGTTTATTAATGTGGGATGCGTATTTTTTATAAACATCATAATTATTCGTCCGGGTGGCATGCTGCAGCAAATGAACCGTCTCCGGATTAAACAAATGCGCTTCACCCTTTCTTTTCCACTGGTAAACACCACCTTCGGGCAATAATTTTGTTTCTATACCCCTACGCTTAAACCCTGAGAAATGTTTGCGTAAAGCTTCTTCAGCAATATCATCCAATCCCATTCCCCCAATACGGGAAACTGAACCGGTGAAATAATTATCGATTACATCCTTATTTAAACCTACAATCTCAAAGATCTGGGCACCATGGTAAGATTGCAGAGTAGATATTCCCATTTTAGAGAATATCTTCAGCAAACCATCATTAACTGATTTAATATAATTTTTATATAAATATTTAATATCCAGTGAAGTATCTATTCTTTCATCTGTTTTTAGTTTATGTATTGTGGCTAATGCGAGATATGGATTAACCGCTGTAGCGCCAAACGCAATGAGGCATGCAAAATGATGAACTTCCCAAACATCCCCTGCTTCGACCATAATACCTACCGCACCCCGAAGACCTTTCTTGATGAGATGATGATGCACAGCTGATACTGCAAGTAAGGAAGGAATCGGAGCATGCTCAGAATCAATTGCACGGTCTGATAAGATCAAAACCTCAAATCCGTCATGAACAGCATCTTCAGCGTACCTGCAAAGTCGCTCTAATCCGCGCTGCAAGGATCCCTGCTGACCATCAGCCTTAAAATAGGTTTGAAGGGTTTTAGCCTGAAAAGAACCGGTATCAATACTTCTGATCTTCTCCAGTTCAGTATTACTCAATACAGGATGAGGCAATGCCACACAATGGCAATGCATTTCATCCTCATCAAGGATATTGCCATTATTACCCATGAATCCGGCAAGACTCATCACCAGACGCTCCCTGATCGGATCTATCGGCGGGTTGGTAACCTGCGCAAACAATTGTTTAAAATAATTAGCCAGATGCTGGGGCCGGTCAGAAAAAATAGCAAGTGGCGTATCTGTTCCCATTGAACCTATTGCTTCCTTTCCGGTAAGAGCCATAGGCTTGATGAGAGTATCGATATCTTCACGGGAATAACCAAATACTTGCTGGTATTTGAATGTTGATTCATTTGACAACTGCGTAAAGACAACTCTTGGCTCTGCCAGGTCTTCAAGACTGATTTTATAGTTTTCTAACCAAGTACCATAAGGCTGCTGTGTAGTAATAGCCTTTTTGATTTCATCATCCTGAATGATGGTTCCTTTAATGGTATCCACCACCAGCATTTTTCCTGGCTGCAAGCGCCCTTTCTTAACCACTTTCGATTCATCAACAGGTAAAACACCTGCTTCTGAGGCCACAATAATCTGATTATCATCGGTAATCACGAAACGTTGCGGACGAAGACCATTCCTGTCGAGGGTTGCTCCGATCATATGCCCATCGGTAAAGGCAATAGCTGCAGGCCCGTCCCAGGGTTCAATCAGGGTAGCATGATATTCATAAAATGCTTTTGTTGCAGGGTCCATCTGATCGTTTCCATCCCAGGCTTCAGGGATGAGCATCATCATTACATGTGGCAATGAACGGCCACAATGGAACAATAATTCAACAACATTATCAAGACATGCCGAATCGGATTGATTATTATCAATTACCGGTAAAAGCATATCCATCTCATCCTTACTGAAAAAAGGTGATGCAAATGAGCGGATGCCGGAATAGAACCAGTTTAAGTTTCCCTTTAAAGTATTGATCTCCCCATTGTGCGCAATAAACCGGAATGGTTGTGCCAAACGCCAGGATGGGAAAGTATTTGTAGAAAATCGCGAATGGATCATTCCAAAGGCAGAACTAAGCAGGCTATTATTCAGATCAGGGAAATAAATCCTCACCTGACTGCTGGTAAACTCACCCTTATACATGATCACATTCTGAGAAAGCGATACAATATAAAATTGCTGCTCTGCTCCGGTTACTGTTTCCCTTACCAGTTTGGTAGCATAATTTTTAAGAACATATAGCTTTCGCTCAAAATCTGCAGGTGTATGCAGGGAAGTGGGTTTTGCAATAAATACCTGCTCAATATCCGGTTCTGAAGAAAATGCAGCTTCCCCTATAATTCCACCATTAATCGGCACTTTCCGGTAACCTAGAATTTTAAGGCCGAGCTTATCAGCTGCCTTCCCAATCGCTTTGCGGCATTCTTCCTTTATCGTAGCCTTCTTTGGAAAGAAAAGCATTCCTACACCATAAGTGCCGGCCTTTTCAAGGCGAATATTTAATTTCAGGGCTTCCTGTTTAAAAAATTCATGTGGGATTTGAATTAAAATCCCTGCACCATCACCCGAATCCGGATCACAACCGCAAGCACCGCGGTGTTCCATGTTCTCTAAAATAGTAAGGGCATCACTTACAATCTTATGCGATTTTTTTCCCTTAATATTTGCAATAAAACCAACTCCACAGGCATCGTGCTCCATAGAAGGATCATATAAACCCATTGTTTGGTTGTCAGTATTTGTCATCTATTGATTTTAATTTATAAGCCGCCTAAATTAATCAAAATACGTCGTTTTTATTTAATTTACAACTATTTTTATGATTCAATCAAAAAATCCTATTATTACTGACCATAATTACCATAATGGTAATTTTACTACTATTCCGTTAACACTTTCATATTTCAGATATCATTTTAAGTCCTATGGCCTGAATTTGCTTTTTTTTTCTACTTTTGTGCCGGGCAAGTCTTTTACGACCAGCTCCCTTTGAACTCCCCCAGGGTGGGAACGCAGCAAGGGTAGAAGGTTGTAGCGGTGCGATAAAAGGTGCTTGCCCATTTTTTTTTCCTAAATTGAGATAATTAGCAAATGAGCTAATTAGCAAATTGCTTCCAACCATGAGCAGGCTTAAAGCTGATGAAAACCCAATCGTTTTAAAAACATTTGCTTTCGCTGTCAGTGCTGCCAAATATTGCCAGACACTTCAAACAAATAAAAATTTCCCACTGGCAAATCAACTTTTCAAAAGCTCTACTTCTAATGGTGCAAATGTCAGGGAAGCTCAAAATGCAGAAAGCAAGGCTGATTTTATCCATAAATTCAAAATTGCAGTCAAGGAAGTAGACGAAACCGAATATTGGCTCGCATTATGTAAAGAATTATATGATCATGAGGAACTTACCGGATTGAGCGAACAGTTAACTGAAATACAAAAAATCATTAATAAAATAATTTCCACAAGCAAGAAAGCATAATTTGCTAATTTGCTAATTCACTAATTTGCTAATTAAATTAACATGAAATTCTTCATCGACACCGCAAATCTCGCCCAGATTAAAGAAGCACAGGCTTTGGGAATATTAGACGGAGTAACCACAAACCCAAGCCTGATGGCTAAAGAAGGCATCACAGGTGATCAAAATGTAATCAACCACTACAAAGCAATCTGCGCCCTTGTTGAGGGAGATGTCAGTGCTGAGGTAATAGCCACTGATTTTGAAAACATGGTGAAGGAAGGTGAAATTCTTGCCGCACTTGATCCTAAAATTGTGGTTAAAGTCCCAATGATCACAGAAGGCATAAAAGCGATTAAATACTTTAGTTCTAAAGGTATTAAAACAAATTGCACACTTGTGTTTTCTTCCGGACAAGCACTTCTGGCAGCAAAAGTTGGGGCAACTTATGTCTCCCCTTTCATTGGCCGTTTGGATGATGTTTCTACCGATGGCTTAACGCTGATTGAAGATATACGTCTGATTTATGATAATTATGGCTTCGAAACTCAGATTCTGGCCGCTTCAGTCCGTCATCCGATGCATATTATCAATTGTGCTAAGATTGGTGCTGATGTGATCACCGGACCATTGGCTGCGATGATTGCCTTATCAAAACATCCTTTGACGGATAGCGGACTCGCAACATTTCTTGCTGATCATGCAAAGGCAGCAGGGAAATAAGCTAAAAGCATAAAGCTAAAAGTCTAAAGCTAAAAGCATAGAGGATAGAACTCTATGCTTTTTGTAATTTCAGACTTCTGGTTTTAAAATTATTGAATGCAAAACAAATATGGGATTGGACAATAAATACGATATTCTGATTATTGGTGGGGGGCCAATCGGTCTTGCATGTGGAATTGAGGCAAAAAAAGCCGGACTAAGCTACATCATACTCGAAAAAGGCTGTCTGGTTAATTCGCTATACAACTATCCTGCGAATATGACTTTCTTTTCTACTTCCGATAAACTGGAAATCGGTGATATACCCTTTGTAAGCAATAACATCAAACCTACCCGGTCTGAGGCCCTGGAATACTACAGAAGGGTAACTGAGCACTACAACCTAAATCTCAGGCTTTTTGAAGAGGTGAAATCTGTCAGAAAAGAAGGTAGTACCTATCATATTGAAAGCAGTAAATCACAATATGCAGCAACAAATATCATTATCTCCACAGGATTTTATGATATTCCCAATCTGCTGAATATCCCCGGAGAAGACCTTCCGAAAGTAAAACACTATTATAAAGACCCTCATTTTTATGCCAAACAGCATGTACTTGTAGTTGGAGCCAACAATTCTTCGGTAGATGCAGCACTCGAAACCTTTCGGAAAGGTGCTCAGGTTAGCATGGTAATCCGGGAGTCTGAAATCGGCCAGCGTGTAAAATATTGGGTCAGACCGGATATCGTTAACCGGATCAAAGAAGGCAGTATTAAAGCATATTTCAATTCAAACTTAGCCGAAGTCAGGGAAAATGAAGTTGATATCCTTGGCCCTGATGGAGAAATCACGATTAAAAATGATTTTGTTCTAGCCATGACAGGCTACCAGCCTGATCTTAGTTTTCTAAGGAAATTAGGAATCATTATCTCAGATGATGAAGAACAGGTGCCTGAACATAATCCCGAAACGATGGAAACCAATCAGAAAGGCATCTACCTTGCAGGCGTCATCTGCGGGGGTATGAATACGCATGTTTGGTTTATTGAGAACTCGAGGGTGCACGCTACCAGGATAGTTCAAAAAATAGTTGAGAATTGAGAGTGGAGAGTGGAGAATTGGGTATTAATTGGAAATTCTCAATGCTCAATTAAAGACAATATGAAACTCTCCATTCTCAATTCTCAACTCTCAACTGCCGATTGGGGAGATTTTAGGAAAATCCTTATAATTAAGCAATCATATTCAAAATCTCCCCAATCGGCTGATCACTATCAATCAATATCCCCTTTACCCCTGCAGCCTCTCCGGCGAGCACATCCCGTTCCCTATCGCCAATAAAATAGGAGGAGCCCGCATCAATACCGAAACGGGCAACAGCCTTCTCAAGCATGATAGATCCGGGCTTTCGGCAAAGACATTTACCATTGTATTCGGGATGATGCCTGCAGTAATAGATATCTGCTAAATGAATCCCCTGATCAGCATATGTTTTTCGTAAGTGATTGTGCATACGATCAAGAGTTTCTTCAGAATACCAGCCCTTGGCCAATCCGCCCTGGTTAGTTATTACAATCAATAAATATCCCCGTGATTGTAATTCCTTCAAAGCCGGAAAATTATGCTCTAATACTTTAAAGTCCTCAAACTTGCATACATAATCGCCGAGTTCTTTATTTAAAACCCCATCCCGATCTAAAAAAACGGCTTTTTTCATTTTATTTCCTGTTATTCCTTTCTGACCCTGAACTTAAATTTGTCCGGAGAATAATTTAATTTTCAACCGGACTACTTTATTTCAAATATCACTAAAAGAAGTATCTTTAATTAAGAAAAACCATTAAAAAATATGTCAGACACTACAGAAAAGAAAGAGTTTAAGTCCTATATCAGCTCAGGAAGTCATGTAGCAGAATTTACAGTAAAATCAGTATTACTGGGGGCAATATTCGGAATAATCTTTGGAGCAGCAACAGTTTATCTTGCATTAAAAGCGGGATTAACCGTATCCGCCTCTATACCAATTGCTGTATTGGCTATCTCTATTGGGCGAAAATTTTTCAAAACAACCATACTTGAAAATAACATCATCCAAACTACAGGTTCTGCCGGGGAATCAATTGCTGCAGGTGTTGTGTTCACCCTGCCCGGATTTCTGTTTCTATCTGCAGGAAGTAACAGTGAATCCTTTTTCTCCTACAGGCCAATTTTCTTTCTTGCTGCTTTGGGTGGAATTCTGGGAACCCTGATGATGATTCCACTCAGGAGATCACTTATAGTTGAAGAACACCAAAGTTTGCCTTATCCGGAGGGAACTGCATGTGCTTCAGTATTGATTGCAGGGGAAAAAGGAGGTAACTTTGCCAAAACGGCTTATTACGGACTTGCTTTTGCATTTGCCTATGCCATTCTTCAGAAGATATTTCATTTGATTGCAGAGGCTCCTACCTGGGCAACAAGCCAGGCGAACAAATTCTTTCCTTCAGCAACGGTCAATGGCGAAATTACTCCTGAATATATGGGTGTAGGATATATTATCGGCCCAAAGATTGCCGGAGTTCTGGTAGCAGGTGGTGTACTTGCATGGTTGGGACTTATTCCTTTGCTCGCAACATTAGTACCCGCAGAAACAATTGCTTATCAATTAGTTAAGCTTGGTTACCTAAAAGATGTATACAGTCCCGGAGGACCGGGAGGATGGGATCCTTTAAACATGGCTTTTGCAAATACAGCTACCGCTATTTACCAGGCCTATGTAAAACAAATCGGTGCAGGTGCAGTAGCTGCCGGTGGGTTCATTACCCTGCTTAAAACCATTCCTACAATTGTTTCATCGTTCAAATCAAGTCTGGCATCGATGAATAAGTCGAATACAGAAAAGCAGATTATCAAACGTACTGATGATGACCTCTCTTTTAAAGTAGTAATTTTTGGAAGTCTTGGACTTATTTTACTGATGGCTTTATTACCGCAAATCCCCGGTGATTCTGTATTAAACAAATTGCTGATCGGTATTCTGGTAATCGTTTTTGGGTTTTTCTTTGTGACCGTATCCAGCCGGATTGTTGGATTGATCGGAACCTCCTCCAATCCGGTATCCGGAATGACCATTGCCACTTTAATGGGAACCTGCCTTATTTTCATCAGCATTGGCTGGACAGGAAATTTATATGAACCTATGGCATTGGTTGTAGGAAGCATGATCTGTATTGCTGCAGCTAATGCCGGGGCAACATCACAGGATCTAAAAACCGGATATATTGTTGGTGCAACGCCCAGATATCAACAACTAGCTCTCTTCGTAGGCTCCATAGTATCCGCTGTAGTAATAGGCCTGACACTCTCAGTGTTAGACAGACCAACAGCTGAAATGACCGCACAAGGTATAACACATGCAATAGGAACTGAAACCTACCCGGCACCTCAGGGAACTCTGATGGCCACTTTGATTAAAGGATTGCTCTCATTTAACCTCGATTGGCAGTTTGTACTCGTTGGAGTTTTTCTGGCAATCACAATCGAATTATGCGGGGTTAAATCACTCTCCTTTGCTGTTGGAGCATATTTGCCACTATCCACTACCCTGCCCATTTTTGCCGGTGGTGCCATTAAGGGCCTGGTAGAGATGAGAACAAAGAAGGATGGTAAAAAATCAGAGGAGGAAGAACTAGGTAAAGGAAACCTGTTTGCTACCGGACTTGTTGCTGGTGGTGCCCTTATGGGGGTTATTTATGCCTTCCTCATGGCATTTGAATCAACCGGTGGTCCCGTGGAAAGCTTGAATATGGAAGCGCACCTGAGCGGATTGCTTGGAACCGGAGGATATCAGATATTAGGTTTTATATTCTTCCTGTTCATGGGCTGGTCTTTATACCGAATTGCAATTAGTAAAGACAAATAATTTATAAATAGCAGATAGTGTAAAGTCCTGTAGAAACACATTGACCTTACACTATTCCCTCTGGTTGGTGTTATCACCGACCACTGGATAAAATCGTGCTTGGTACGGTGAGAACACCGACCAGAGGGGAACGCGATTTCATGCCGGAACTAACCGGAGGAAAGGGCTGTGCCAGCCTATAACAAATAGGTATTGGTTTCCAAAATCATATTATCGTGGCTCAAGAGTCTTGTCAGATCAATTATAAGCGCATTTTTTACCCTTGCTTATATCGCACTCAGGAAATATTAAGGGTTTTATGGAATATGGCTTACTCCTCCTGATACAATGAGTTTCATCGCTTCACTGGCACTCATTTTAAGCGGTTTGACACGATCAGAGTGTACAATACATAATTGTCCGGCAAAAGAATAAGATAAAGGAAAGTAGACCGCTACCTCGCCCGGATATCCAATTTTAGTAAGGTCTTTCTGAGTCAGGAAGCCAATTTTCTTTAATCCTGTCTCATTAACTTCAACCACAACAGGCTCGTTGAACTTTTTATCATCACCTACAAAGGCCTCAGTAAGATCTTTGAATGAGGTATAGATCACATTAAATACCGGCAATCTTTTGAACCATGACCCAAACCACTTTTTGATCGGGTCAGTTACAAAATTTGTTACCACAATTCCAACCACAATTAGAAATACCACTACAGTCAGAATTCCTAAACCCGGAATATAGATTGGCTTTCCGGCCTGATCAACCCAGATTACATCACTTAAATTAAGTGCAGAATCCAACTTGGAAACCGCCCAGTAAATAAAGAATAAAGCTGCGGCAATTGGCAGAATTACCAGGGCGCCTCTAATAAGGTAATTAAATAAAGCTCTGACTATCCTATTCATAATAATAAATTCGTTTCACCCGCTGAGAAATTCCTGTCAGTACTTCATAGGGTATTGTATCAAGCTGTCTGGCAATATCTTCCACCCGGATCTGATCATTGAACACAATCACCTCATCCCCTTCAACTGCTTCAATTCCGCTAATATCCAGCATACACATATCCATACAAATCTTTCCAATTGTCGGGACTTCCTTACCCCTGACAATCATTTTCCCCTTTCCATTGCCCAATCCCCTTCGGTAGCCATCGGCATACCCAATCTTCACCGTTGCAATTTTTCCTCCTTCAGGCATCTTCCCTTCCCTGCCATAACCGATTGTATCGCCCGCAGGAATAGTTTTAATCTGTGAAATACTGGTTTTCAGCGAAGTTACGGTTTGTAAGGGAGATTTTGAATCATAAGAAGAATCTATTCCATAAAGTCCGATGCCAAGGCGAACCATATCAAAACGGGAATCTGGCCAACGGCTGATCCCAGAAGTATTGGAAATATGTTTCATGAATGGATAATTCAGGTTTTGGCTGATCCGTTCAGAAAGCTTTAAAAAGAGATCGATCTGGTACCTGGTAAATTCATCATGCTCCGGATCCTCACTAGCCACCAGATGAGAAAACACGCTCTGTATACGTACTCCCTTTGTATTGACAAGAATTTCAAGCAGCTCATCCAGTTCTTCCTCCATAAACCCTAACCGGTGCATACCGGTATCCAGTTTAAGATGGATTGGATAATTCTCCATATTCTTCCGGTTCAACACCTCCATCAACTGGTTTAAAACCCGGACACTGAATATTTCTGGTTCCAGTTTATGCTGAATGATGGTTTCGAAAGCCATCGCATCCGGACTCATCACCATAATCGGCAAACTGCATCCGGCATTCCGTAATGCGACGCCTTCATCCGCATAGGCAACAGCCAGGTAATCAACTTTATTGAATTCCAGAAGATTGGCTATTTCAAAACTGCCGCTGCCATAAGAAAATGCCTTCACCATGGCCATAATTTTTGTCCCGGCCCCTAATTCCAGCTTATAATGATTCAGATTATGTTCCAGTGCATTCAAATTAATCTCCAGTACAGTTTCATGAACCTTCTGAGTTAAAAGCTGGCTGATTTGCTCAAATTCGAAAGACCTAGCCCCTTTTAAAAGTATAGTCTCATTATAAAACTTTATTGAACTGAAATGTTCCAGGAAATCCGTTGTGCTGGCGAAACATTCGGTCTCAAAAGGATAATCAACAACATACTTGCTGATTTGCTCACCTACTGCTAATAATCTGTCGACTGACTTATTCTCCAGCAGATTCCTGACCTGTTCATAAACCACTTCGGAATCAGTCCCGGGTATATCAGAAAGTATCAATGTGCGCCGCTGATGCTGCTTTTGCTGTTTTAAAAAATCAAGGGCAATAGCCAATGAGGAAAGGTCGAGACTGTAGGAATCGTCGATTACAGAACAGTTATTAATGCCATTCTTAAGTTCAAGCCGCATTCCTACCGGAATGAGCTTCTCAAGCCGCTTATCAGCCTCTTCAGGCTCATAACCCATTGCCAGTAAACTAGCCCAGCAGATTATCGCGTTCTCAATAGAGGCCTGATCCGTAAATGGAATCATTGCCTGAACATCCTTTCCATTGAAACGCGCCCTCAGAAACTGGAATCTTTCCTCAAGCACCTCATCATCAAAAACCTCTAAATTTGCCTGTCCACGATAGTTCCAGGTGAATTTATTCTTACCGGGTATTTCACCATCATACTGATCCAGATACTTATCTGAGTAAATAAACAGATCCACACCTTCAAACAGCTTCAGTTTTTCGCTGATCTTTTCATTGAGGCTCTCAAAACCGGTACTATGGGCCTCCCCGATATTGGTTAGTATTCCAATCGTCGGACGAATTATCTTTGCCAGATTTTCCATCTCACCCGCTTTGGATACCCCCGCTTCAAATATCGCCAGATCATTCTCTTCATTCATTTCCCATACCGAAACGGGTACCCCGATCTGTGAATTATAGCTTTTAGGGCTCCTGACTATATTGCTTTCAGGCACCAGAAGCTGATAGAGCCATTCTTTGACGATGGTCTTACCATTGCTGCCGGTGATACCGATGACCGGATAATTGAATTTTGAACGATGAGCAGCTGCCAGATCCTGCAATGCCATTAGCGTATCACCAACCTTGTAGAAGTTTGCATCAGGATAAGCTCCGGTATCAAATTCGGAATCAGAAATTACAAAACTCCTTACTCCGGCTTCATAAACGGCAGCAATAAAGCTATGCCCGTCCCTCCTCGCTTTCAGCGCAAAAAAGAGCGCATGATTGATATCGCTAAGCTTCCTACTATCGCTAAGTATGGTCCTGATCAAAATATCCTTATTCTGAATAAAAGACTCCGCTTTGAGGATACCTGTGAGATCTTCTGTTGAATATAGGATATGGTTCATTCTGCTAATTTCAATAATTTTTAAAGATTCCTCTCAAATATTTGCGATATTTCAGTGCTTTGAAAAACGAGAACATTAAGCCAAAAATATTCAGCAGAGAACAGGCTAAACTGAAAGCTGAAAGCTATTGCGCCTACCAGGAAAGGTCGCAGTATGAGGTCAGGAACAAACTTTACGAATGGGGTTTGCATCAAAAAGATGTAGAGGAGATCATTTCTGAGCTTATTGATCAGAATTTCCTGAATGAAGAGCGTTTTTCGATAGCCTATACAATGGGTAAGTTCAGAATCAAGGGCTGGGGCAAATTGAAGATCAAACAGGGTTTAAAATTAAAACAGGTTCCTGATAAGATGATCCAGAAAGCACTTAAAAGCATTGATGAAGGCGATTATTTAATGAGTTTAAGGCAGATCCTTGAGAAGAAATCGAATCTTCTATCAGAGAAAGACCCTTTTAAGCGCCGCTATTTGTTGAGCAGATATGCAATGAGTAAAGGTTATGAACAGGACTTGATCTCAGAACTGCTGATAAACAAGAGTTTAGAATAATTATTTAAAAAAATTAAAAAATACTTGCCAAAATTGCTTTTCTGCCTATATTTGTGCCGCAGTATTCCTCCGGAACACTCACCCAAACGCGAAAGTAGCTCAGTTGGTAGAGCACGACCTTGCCAAGGTCGGGGTCGCGAGTTCGAATCTCGTCTTTCGCTCCAATATGAAACTCCCTCCTAACAGAGGGAATTTTTGTTTGAAATAGTAATAACCATCTGCTCGGATGGTGGATCCCGATAGCTATCGGGAGGTAGACACGCCAATTGGATTGTTAGAGCAAATTATAGCCATCTGCTCGGATGGTGGAACTGGTAGACACGCAGGACTTAAAATCCTGTTCGCCCTAAAGCGAGTGCGGGTTCGATTCCCGCTCCGAGTACAAAAGCTCTTTGGAAACAAAGGGCTTTTGTTTTTAATATACCTACCGTTTAATAAGCAGATTTGATTCCTTCCATAATTCTTTCCTAGATTCCTGAAAATTATTTTTCATGTTTTCCACCTATATCTTACAATCTCAAAAAAGCGGCAGATACTATATTGGGCATACAGAAAATATTCCGAAAAGATTGCTCAGGCATAATAATGGCCAAGTAACTGCAACTAGAAATAAAGGTCCATGGGTTTTAGTGTATTTCGAAAATTTCAATTCCAGGATAGAAGCCAATCAAAGAGAGCTTGAAATAAAATCCATGAAAAGCAAAATTTATATCGAAAAATTGATTGCTGATGGTGGAAGGTTAAGCATGTCCGATAAAAATTGGGGTTCACTCTAAAGCGAGTACCCCGATTAGTTCGGGGCTCCGAGTACAAAAGCCCGATATGAAAATATTGGGCTTTTGTGTTCTATACGTTTTTGCAAGGATCGTATTATTTACGTTTAAAATTTAAAGCTCATGAGTAACCTTTAAATGGTTAATCTTGTTTTACCAAAGTTTTGAAAGTTTTAACATGCATCTCTTATCTTTGTGTATGGAAGAACCATTTGATATTTTTATAGGATCAGCAACCTATTCCGTATTTCCGGAAGAAGATCATACGTTTACTGTTTTCAAAGAAGGCAAAGAATATATCCACATTCAAAAGGATACAGAAGGCGTATGGTTGAAACTCGATTATGAAACTGACCTTCCAATTTTTGATGAAGATCCTGAGGTAAATGATATTGGTCGCCAGATAAATTTACACCAGGCTGATTAGTTTTATCACTAATTGTTAAAAGACAATAAATGAACCCTTATAATAATAAAGGCCGCTCCGGAATCCTGAGCGGCCTTTTGAGTAGACAGGAGATAAATTATTTCAACTCAATTAAACGTGATGTACTTTTAGCTTCCTCACGTTTACCGATATCGAGTTTAAGTATTCCGTTTTCATAGCATGCTTCGATCATATTAAGATCGGCCTGCTCCGGAAGATTAAAGGACCTGACAAAGGATGTAAAGCTATATTCACGACGGGTATAGCGTTTACCTTCTGAACTGTGTTCTTCATTATCCTGATAGGAAATATTCAGAATTTGCCCCTCTACATTAATTTTAAAACACTCCTTTTTTAATCCGGGAGCAGCCATTTCTACATGGTAGAAGTCGGCACTCTCACTTGTGTTCACAGCAGGCAGCGAGCCGGAAACCCTTTCACTGAAAAAGGTGTCATTAAAAATTGATTCGAAAACATCATTAAAGCCTGGCAATAATGATCTGCTTCCATTGTTGTTGTTAAATTTAACCAGCGTCATAATTGTTATGATTTAATAATTTTAAAATTTCACTTTGTTAAACTGTTGGCAGGGCCAGTTTTACTTTCCCGTTCTCATCAAGGTAGACTGCTTTTTTGATCATTCCTTTCTTCAATAGCACTTTGTATTCTGTATCCACCCTTCTGCCATTATTATCAATTCGCTCCTCCTTGTCAACAAGCGACCAGCCATTATATTTCGATTGGATCGTCTGGTTCACTGCTTCAGGTAAAGAGTCCTTTTTGAGGGTCTGTTTTATGCGCATCAGGTTTCCCTTGCTATTGTAAATTGCTTTATACCTGCCCTCACTATTGATGATATCCACCTCATAATACAAGGGATCCTGTTCTTCAGAAGCAGGACTGATCTCTACATTCCACTGTTTTCCATAATTCTGAGCAGTAATTTTAGTAAGGGTCTGGCTAATGGGTTCAGGGAATGATTTCTTAATAGAATCCAACACCACGGTAGGTGTATTGCCATTTTCAGTAGGTTTAAGAGCTACTTTTACTACTTGTGCGCTGCCTGACAATGTTGCAACGTTCAGCGCCATGATTAAGATTAGTTTTTTCATAATTGTTTCTAATTAAAGGTTCAACCATAAATAAATTAACTTTTACCATAACGGTGATTCATCCTGTACAAATTGTATGCAAAACCCTGTTTATGACCTTTAAACTGACATTTTGTTAATTTAAATATCTGATTTCTGAATTTTTGACTTTTCAGAAATGACATATTTTCAGATATAAATACTGAGCCAGACTGATAACAAAAGAAGATTTGATTTAATGATGGCGAAGGCACAAAATACCCTGCCTTAATTGTTAAATCAGCTCAGGATAATTTTATGGTGGTAATACGGCTAAATTTCAGGATACTATTGGTCATCTTTGGGAAGTGGTCTGGAATCCACACTCAGGCAATCATTTAATTTTAACCGACGATTCCCTGACAATCAATAAAGGCTCAAGAACAATCTTATCAGGTTCTCCATCATAAGGATTTGCCTTATTACTCATTGCAAACAGTAATCGGGCGGCCTCCTCTCCCATCTCGACTGTCTTTTGGTTTATCGTAGTTAAACTTGGGGAAATATGCTCGCTAAATCCTTCGTTCGAAAATCCAACTACCCCTACATCTTCAGGAATCCGGTATTTTTGAGCTTTTAAGGCTTTTATTGCTCCCAGAGCGGTGAAATCTTCAACGGCAACTACCGCATCCGGGACTGATTGAAGCTCTAATAGCTTTTCCATACATTCTGTCCCGGATTTAATGGTGTTTTTACCATAAATGATCAGTTCTTCTTCAACCGGGATATTATACTTTCTCAAAGCGTCCAGATATCCGCGCAAGCGCTCATTAAAAATTGGAACATGCTTTAAGCCTGAGATATAGGCAATCCGCTTATATCCGTTTTGAATAAGGTGCTCAGTGGCAATAAAACCGCCTTTGTAATTATCTATCGTTACAGTTGGCACAGGAATATTTTCGTTAACAGTATCAAATAAGACCAGCGGAATATTGCGCTTCTTAACTTCAAGGTAATGCTGATAGTTTATGGTCTGCTTCCCCATCGTCGCAATAATCCCGTCAACGCTCGATTGTATAAACGTGTCTATGCCTTTGATCTCATTTTCGGGCAGTTCATGCGACTGATATAATAAAATACTATAGCCATTTTGGTTAATGATATTTTCCATGCCGAATACAATGGAACCAAAAAAGCTCTTATCTGCACTCGGAATAATGACACCTATAATTTTGGTTTGGCCGGATTGCAGAGAAGAAGCAATTTTATTTGGTCTGTAATTTAATCTTACAACCGCTTCCTCAACCCGCTGTTTAGTACTGGCACTGATACCGGGATGCCCGCTCAGGGCTTTTGAAACACCCGAAATCGTCAGGTTTAATTCTTCAGCAATATCCCTAAGCGTAGTTCTTTTTGCCATTCCTTTTAAAATGCATTAAAATGATTTGAAAATTGAAAATTAAAAATATACATTTATTCAAACGTTTGAATAGCTAAGAATCAAATCATTAACCCTATTTAGCATAATCGCTTTACAGGCGATAAAGATACCTTATGATAAGTATAAATAAAACCCTGAAGGCTTCTGACCTTCAAAATAAGCTAAAACAATTCTGGAACCTGTCGGGTCAAAAGATTCAGGATCTGGATAAGAATTATGATGTTTCAAAAGGTTCCCCTGTTTTTACCGTGAAAGGTAAATACAGTACCCGGGGCTGGACGGAGTGGACCCAGGGCTTTCAATTCGGTTCCGCCATTTTACAGTTTGATGCAACAGGCGATAAAGAATTTCTGGAGATCGGTCGTAAGAACACTTTGGCGGTAATGGCCCCGCATATCAGCCATATTGGTGTGCATGATCATGGATTTAATAATGTGAGCACCTACGGCAATCTCCTGCGCTTAATGAACGAAGGCAAAACAGAATTTAACAAGTGGGAGAAGGAGTTTTATCAGTTAGCCCTTAAAATTTCAGGTGCGGTACAGGCAAGTCGCTGGACAAATATCAAAAATGGTGGGTTTATTCATTCCTTTAACGGACCGCATTCCTTATTCGTGGATACGATCCGCTCCTGCCGTGCCTTATTAGTGAGCCATCTTCTGGGTCATGTATTTCAGGCTGAGGGCGATGTAAAGATCAATTTACTGGAACGGGCTATCTTACATCTTAAAGCCACGGCAGATTATTCAGTTTTTTATGGTGAAGGCCGTGATATGTATGATCTATGGGGCAGAGCTGCTCATGAGAGTGTTTTTAACACCAAGGATGGGAACTTTCGCTGCCCAAACTCGCAGCAGGGTTATACCGGCTTCAGCACCTGGACACGCGGATTAGCCTGGGCAATGTGCGGTTTTGCCGAAGAGCTTGAGTGCTTCGAAAAGCTGTCGGATACTGAACTTGACCTCCTTGGTGGGCGTAAAGAAATAGAAGGCTTTATGCTAAAGGCAGCAAAAGCAACCTGCGATTTTTATATTGAACATACTCCATCTGATGGTATCCCCTATTGGGATACCGGTGCGCCTGATCTTCATAAACTGGGTGATTATTTAAATCGCCCGGCGGAACCACATAATGATTTTGAACCTGTAGATAGTTCCGCAGCGGCGATTGGAGCACAGGGATTACTTCGCCTGGGTAAATATCTGATCAGCAAAGGCGATAAAGAATCTGGCGAGCGTTATTGGCAGGCCGGTTTAACGGTATTGAATACTTTATTTGATGAACCTTACCTGAGCACAAGTTCAGATCATCAGGGTTTGATCTTACATTCCATTTATCACCGTCCAAACGGATGGGACCATGTCCCGTCAGGCAGCAAAATACCAAATGGTGAATCCAGTATGTGGGGAGATTATCATGCCCGTGAAGCTGCATTATATCTTCAGCGGGTAATAAATAATGAATCCTATTTATCATTTTTTGGAGCTTTAAAATGAAGCCGGAACAATTGAGTGATCTTTCACGCTTATGTGTTCATACCATTACCACCAAACCCTGGACTATTGAGCAGGCTGCAAAGAACTTTTCTGAGGCAGGAATTGGTGGGATTACGGTCTGGCGGGATGCGCTGAATGGAAGGGATATAAAACAAACGGGGCAAATGCTTCGGGACTCCAATCTGGAAATTGTATCACTCTGCAGAGGAGGATTCTTTCCGCATAATTCAGCATCAGGTCGGCAGGAAGCAATCGATGATAATCGTAAAGCAATTGATGAAGCTGAAGCTCTGGGAGCCCCGCTGATCGTGTTAGTCTGCGGTGCAGTGCCCGGACAGCCTTTAACTGAATCGCGCAAGCAAATAAGGGACGGAATTGCGGCTGTTTTACCTTATGCTGAAGCTGCAGGAATAAAACTGGCCATCGAACCCCTCCACCCGATGTATGCCGACAGTCGCTCGGCGATCAATACCCTTTCTCAGGCAAATGATATGGCTGAAGAACTAAACTCTCCCTGGCTTGGTATTGCAGTGGATGTGTACCATTTATGGTGGAATCCTGATCTGGAGCAGGAAATTAAACGCTGCGGTCAAAACAATAATCTTTCAGCCTTTCATATCTGCGACTGGAAAAGCCCTTCGCTCGATATGCTGAATGACCGTGGTTTAATGGGTGAAGGCTGTATCAATATCAGGGAAATACGGGGCTGGGTTGAGGCAGCCGGTTTCAAGGGATTTAATGAGGTGGAAATCTTTTCTAACTTGTATTGGCAGGAAGATCAGGCAGTTTTCCTGAAAAAAATTACAGAAGCATATTTAAAAAATTCTTAAGAACAGAACATAATGAAGGTACATAATATAGGAATCATCATGAATGGCGTCACCGGACGCATGGGAACCAATCAACATTTGTTAAGGTCGATTGCAGAAATAATTAAACAGGGAGGCATAAAAGTTAATTCAGACGAAATAATTATGCCTGATCCGATACTTGTAGGTCGTGATATCCATAAATTAGAGAAATTAAGTCAGCTTTCGGGGGTTAAAAAAATGACTACCAATGTAGATGAAGCCCTTGCCGACCCGCATAACATCATCTATTTTGATTCACAAACTACTGGCAGAAGAGCTGAAGGTGTAAGGAAAGCAGTACAGGCGGGGAAACATGTTTATTGCGAAAAGCCGATAGCCATTGATACCAAAACAGCACTTGAGTTATACGAACTTTGCAAGGCTGCAGGATTAAAAAACGGGGTTGTGCAGGATAAGTTATGGCTTCCGGGTATTATGAAGCTGAAAAGACTGATTCAAAATGGCTTTTTCGGGGAAATCCTGTCTGTTCGGGGTGAATTTGGTTACTGGGTTTTTGAAGGGCACTCCATCCCTGCCCAAAGACCTTCATGGAATTATCGCAAGGAAGATGATGGGGGTATCATTGTAGATATGTTATGTCACTGGCGTTACGTGCTGGATCATGTTTTTGGAAAAGTAAAGGCAGTATCATGCCTGGGTGCAACCCATATCCCCGAGCGTATTGATGAACAAGGCAAAGCTTATAAATGTACCGCAGATGATTCAGCCTATGCCACATTTGAATTAGAAGGAGGCGTAATCGCACATTTTAATTCATCCTGGACGGTTCGTGTTCGCCGCGATGATTTGCTGACCCTGCAGGTTGATGGAACGAAAGGCTCGGCGGTGGCAGGCTTACGTGAATGTTATACCCAGCATTATGGAAACACACCAAAGCCGGTATGGAATCCGGATATCGAACAACCTATTAAGTTTTTTGAGGGCTGGTCTAAAGTCCCAGAGCAGGAGGTTATTGAAAACGCATTCAAAGTGCAATGGGAGCTGTTCTTACGACATGTGGTAAAAGATGAACCCTTCCCATGGGATTTACGGGAAGGTGCAAAAGGAGTTCAATTAGCTGAAAAAGGTATTGAAAGCTGGGAGAAAAGGTGCTGGGTGGATATTCCAGAGCTTTAAGTTTATTAGATGGGAGATGTGAGATATGAGATGTGAGAAAGTTTAAAGAATAGATTAATAATATTTTAATAGGATTTATTAGCCATTTAGGAATGCAGACAAAGAAAATAGCATTTATAACCGGGGGAACGCGTGGGATTGGTTTTGGCATTGCACTGGAACTGGCGAAGGCTGGTTTTGACCTGGCCATTAATGGTGTCCGTCCGGAGGAAGCAGTACAAGAAGTGATTCGGGAACTTGAAACTCATGGCGGAAGAGTACTTTATTGCCGTGGCGATATCGCTTCCAAAACAGACCGGACTGCGATGATTGAAAAAATCAAGGCGCATTATGGCTATCTGAATGTTTTGGTTAATAATGCAGGGGTAGCACCAAAAGAACGTAAGGACATTTTGGAAGCATCAGAGGAAAGCTTTGAGTATTTACTTTCAACAAATCTTCAGGGGCCCTATTTTTTGACCCAGGCAGCAGCAAACTGGATGATTGCTCAACAACAGGAGGATAAAAATTTTAAAGCTTGTATAATCAATGTTTCATCCATCTCTGCAACAGTTGCTTCAATTAACCGTGGAGAATATTGCGTTGCAAAAGCGGGCCTAAGCATGGCAACACAGCTTTTTGCTTCCCGTCTGGGCGAATTTAATATACCGGTATATGAGGTAAGGCCGGGAATAATCCATACAGACATGACAGCCGGGGTTACCGAAAAGTATGATAAATTAATTGCAGATGGCTTATGTGTTCAAAAGCGCTGGGGTGAGACTTCTGATGTGGCTAAAGCTGTGCTTGCATTGGCTACAGGTTATTTTCCCTACTCCACCGGACAGGTCATTATGGTCGATGGTGGTTTAACTCTCTCCCGTTTATAAATAAAAAGATCTATAAACCCTTAGAAATGAAGCAAAATCCTATTGACAATCAAGCTACTGATCAGGACTCTACTGATCCTGTTGATTTTAAATATATACTTAAACAACTGGTACAAATACCGGTAATGGTTGCAGCCCTGGGCTATCTGGTGGATATGTATGATCTGTTTCTGTTCAGCGTGGTGCGTGTTCCAAGTTTATTGTCACTTGGTATTTCTCAGGAAGCATTATTGGACGACGGCATCATTTTATTGAATTTACAAATGGCCGGACTCCTGATCGGCGGTATATTCTGGGGGATATTGGGGGATAAAAAGGGGCGTCTTTCTGTCCTCTTTGGCTCGATCTTAATTTACTCTCTGGCTAATATTGCGAATGGCTTTGTCACCTCTTTTGAGCAATATGCTGTTTTAAGATTTATTGCAGGTGTGGGTTTGGCTGGTGAGTTGGGAGCGGGCATTACGCTTGTGGCTGAAATACTCCCCCGCAAAATACGGGGATACGGGACTACGCTCGTAGCAACAATGGGAGTCTTAGGGGCTGTTCTGGCTTATTTCATGGCTGATCTTTTCGATTGGCGGACTTCATACTTCATCGGTGGCGGACTTGGTTTATTATTATTAGTACTGAGGATGAGGGTATTTGAATCAGGGATTTTTGTAAAAATCAAGGATAAGAATATAGAACGGGGCAATGTTCTAATGCTGTTTAACAATAAAAAAAGATTTCTTAAATATCTTAAATGTATCCTGATCGGATTGCCTATCTGGTTTGTTGTTGGGATCCTGATTACATTCTCTCCGGAATTTGGTAAAGCCCTTGGCATCACAGAACCAGTAAATGCAGGAAAAGCAGTCATGTTTGCATTCACAGGTCAGGTAATCGGTGATTTGGCAAGTGGATTTTTAAGCCAGTATTATCAAAGCAGAAAGAAAATCATTTTGACATTTATGCTGATTTCCGCTGCAATGGTATCGGTTTACCTTTTATTCCCGACACAGGATATTGTGGTTTTCTATGCCATTTGCGCACTTTTAGGTTTTGCTAACGGCTACTGGACGCTATTCGTGACGGTTGCTGCTGAGATGTTTGGTACTAACCTCCGGGCAACGGTTGCTACTTCGGTTCCTAATTTTGTCAGGGGCTCTGTAATACCCCTGACGGCACTCTTTATTCAGTTTAAAGCGAGCTTAGGCATTATTTACGCGGCAGCCGGAGTTGGTTTACTGTCATTTGTAATTGCTGTAATTGCGCTTCGGTATTTAGATGAGACATTTAGTAAGGATTTGAATTATGTGGAGGAAGATGATTAGGTAATTGACAATGGAGAATGCAAATACATTTTCTGGAGATAAACATAATATATATGAGGATATTACTGATTTTTTGTTTGACACTGGGGGTAGTATTGGAAACATCTGCCCAGGGGTCTAAGACCATTCGGATTGTGAATGATCATATTGTAAGAAAAAATAGTATTGTAAAGTTCAAATTAAAGGCTGCAGGCGACAAAGAGGACATATATCTAATCGATAAGGACAAAAACAAGTATCCTGTACAATTTCTGAAAGATGGCTATGCCTGTGCGATTATGAGTCTTAATCCGGGGGAAGTTAAAACCTTTAAAACGATCAGAGAATCAGTTTCAGGAAGCAAAGCAGAAGTTTTATTAACAGAAGCTGAAGCAAAATTTACTGTAAATGGCAAACAGGTAATCGGGCTGCAAACCGGTAAAAAAGATTTGCCCGCAGAAATTGAACCTGTATTCCGACGCGGAGGATATATTTTTCCGGTGCTCTCCCCTTCCGGTCTTTCAGTTGCTGATGATTATCCATTAAACCATAAACATCATCATGGAATTTGGGCTGCATGGACCAAAACAGAATTTGATGGTCGGCAGCCGGATTTCTGGAATATGGCCGATAAAACCGGTACTGTTCTGTTTGAGGGAATCAAGAATACCCAGGCTGGAGCAGTATTTGCCTCTTTGGAATCAGGGAATGCTTATTATGATCTATCATTAAATCCAAATAAAAAGGTTTTGGATGAAGAATGGCAAATTAAAGTTTACAATTCAGAGGGCGATGAAAAGCCTTATTATGTCTTTGATCTGGAACTCAAACAGCGTCTTTCTACTTCTTCAGTGTTAAAACTTCCGGAGTATTTATATGGAGGAATTGGCTTTAGAGGCAATGGAGAGTGGAATGGTAAGGATAATGCCTATTTTTTGACTTCAGAAGGAAAAGACAGAAGCAATGGGCATGCTACTACCTCAAAATGGGTTCATATCAGCGGTAATATTAGCGGAAAACTTAGTGGTATCAGTATTTTATCCCATCCGGATAATTTCCGTTCTCCGCAACCTATGCGTATCCATCCTACAGAGCCTTTCTTTTGTTATGCACCATCGCAAGCCGGCGACTTTGAAATACGGCCAGATAAAGAATATATAGCCCGATACCGTTTTATTGTATACGATGGTGAACCTGTACCCGGTTTCATCAACAGGATGTGGGATGATTATGCTAATCCACTGGTAATTAAATAATCAAAATGGCTTATTTAAAAATATTCCTGGTCTTCTGTTTTGCACAGGCCATGATCCTCAATACAGGAGCACAAACAATCAATGATTATCCGGTGGATAAAAAAACAATTGAGGAAGGAAAATCTTTATTTACCCAGAACTGCAGTTCATGCCATAGCTTTACACAGCGAGGTATTGGTCCGGATTTATCCGGGGTTACTACTGAGCTAACAAAGCCTGCGCTCCTACGCTTTATTCGCAATTCACAGAGTGTTATTGAAGGTGGAAACCCCCGTGGGATTAAATTGCTGCAGGAGTATAAAGTCCCAATGCCTTCGTTCGAAGCCCTTAGTAATGATCAGATGCTGTCGGTATTAGCTTATATCAATACATTTAAGGTAAAAATCGAAACATCGACTGAAAAATTCGGGCCTGTATTGAATGATCCAATCCCCGAAAAGATTAAAAAATCAGGATTAACTCTTGAACTGGAGGAAGTATTAACAGCAAATCCAACTGCCGATAAAATACCATTGGCCAGAATAAATCAAATGCGGATTTTACCCGGCAAAAAGGAACGCAGCTTTATTGAAGATCTGAGAGGTAAATTATATGAGTTAAAAGGCAGGGAATTGTTTGAAGTTATGGACATTAGCAAACAAAGACCCGCCTTTATTTCAGTACCCGGCTATGCTACTGGTTTTGGAAGTTTTGCATTCCATCCCAAATTCTATAAGAATGGTCTATTCTATACGATACATTCTGAAAAGGCCCGCTCGGCTCCTTCAGATTTCGCATATGCTGACTCAATTCCTGTTCTCATACAATGTGTTCTCACAGAATGGAAAATAAATGAGCCAAAATCAGGAAAGTTTGAGGGTAAAAGCAGAGAACTTTTGCGAATTGACATGCCGACAGTAATTCATAGTATGCAGGAAATTGTCTTTAATCCGCTCTCCCGGCCCAAAGATCCAGATTATGGCTTGTTATACCTTACAATGGGTGACGGAGGTTCGGCTGAAGCCGGGTTTTCTTTCCTATGCAATACAAACACTCAAATCAGGGCTTCGGTTTTACGAATAGACCCTCAGGGAAACAATAGCATGAACGGGAAGTATGGCATTCCTTCTATTAATCCATTTGCCAGCGACAATGATGATAAAACTCTTGGAGAGGTATTTGCTAGAGGTTTCCGAAATCCAAACAGAGTAGCCTGGACACCTGATGGGAAAATGCTGATTTCCGATATTGGCTTAAACAGTGTTGAAGAACTCAACCTGATCGAGGCGGGAGCTGATTATGGCTGGCCACAGCGGGAAGGGACATTTTTCCTGAATAATAAAGGTAAAATGAATAAGGTTTATGCCTTACAGCCTGATGAACCGAACTTTAAATTTGTTTATCCCCTAGCTCAATTTGATCACGATGAAGGGAATGCAATATCCGGAGGTTATGTTTATGAAGGCAATATTGAACAGCTAAAGAACAAATATATTTTTGGTGATATAACCACCGGGAGAGTTTTTTACATTAATAATGAAGATATTAAATCAGGCAAGTCAGCTCAGATTCTGGAATTTGACTTATTATTTAACGGAGTTCCGTCTACCTTCAGAGACATCACCGCCAGCCGCAGGGCTGACCTTCGTTTTGGTTTAGGAGCTAATAAACAATTTTATCTGTTTACTAAAACTGATGGGAAAATCTGGAAAGTGGCGGGATGTAAGTGATTATGACGTCTGAACTGTGATTGAAATGATTAACGTGATTGTAATGAATCGTACTATCATGGTAATCAAACAAATCACCTGAATCACGGTTCAGACAAACAGAATTATTCTCTAAGTCCATTCATTTCTAACAGGGTGCAAAGACCTGAACCTCAAATAATGCCGCAGGAACATTGTCTGAAGGATGTTCCAGGTAAATTCGAATGGATGAAGTACTTAAAACCTCATCCAATATTACCTCATTAACATTCTGATAATTTCCTGCTTTTTCAAAGATCAGCTTACCTTCAGCATCCAATATTTTGTAGTTTCTGACTGTATGAGGCACCACACGCTCAGGATGAACCCTCAGGGTCGACTCAAGTGGATGGTCAAAATCTGAATCGAAAAATAACACAATCCGCCTGATCTGAACTGTTTTATTCCAGCTTAAGGTAACATAAGGATTTGCATCAATAAGATCGGCTACCCAGGCATTAGCAGCATTTGTCGGACGGCAGAATCCATTAATCAGGTTAGAAACGCTGAAAGGCTTGAGCGCAGCAGACAGTTTAAATGCCAGATTTTGGGCTGCAGGTCGCCTTGATGGAAGCCAGAATTCAAAGGAATCGATTCCGATCCCATCAGGCGGCAACTGTACCCCACTGGTAGCTACAGCTTTATTATAGCGGTTCATTAACATCATGGTTCCGCTAAGGAACATCTTGCTGGTTTGAACTGAAACAAGCTCATTTTTTATAATACAGAGAAAAACATACTGTTCCTCCCCGATTATATGATCAAAATCAATACTTAATGTGCTCATTCCCGCGGCAACAGAAATTTCACGGCTCTCAAGGATTATTTCGGGGGTATAATTGATTTGTTTGGCACTAACCCGTAATTGCAGCCTTAAACTTGTGCTCTCCTCTGCATCAATCTCAAAACAGATCTTTATCTGATCTCCAGGAGAAACTGGCAATAACTGAGCAGTAGAATATTCAAGTTTCTGCCAGGTTCCATCAGCTTTTAATTCTGTAAGTATAAATTCAGAACTGGCGCTGAGAACTGCTTTATGCGCTAAATTTGTCCTTTCCGGCTCCAATCCGGGAATAAAATGCCCCCTTTGCATCAGTTCCTGCCTCAATTCCTGAACTTTTTCAGAATTGGCGAGGTTTGAAGGAGTGATTCCATTTCTCAGGCAGTATTGGGTAGCTAAGCCTAACACTTGTGCCGAATAAGATACAGTAGCCATAACCCTGGCAGAACCGAATGCGACATGACTTGCACTGATAATCCTGCCTGCTAACCAAAGATTTTTAATATTTTTACTGTACATGCAGCGAAGCGGGATCTGATAAACCCCCTTAGAATGCCATTGATTACAGCCCGGCCGATCACTGAAAACCCCGTCGGCGGGATGCAGGTCCAATGACCAGCCTCCATAAGAGACTGCATCCTGATGCTCCCGCTGTTCCACAACATCCTTTTGAGACAGAATATAATCGCCTTCAAAGCGCCGGCTCTCCCGCTTACCCGGAATGTGTCCAACCCATTCCAGTGTCAGGTTTTCGGCTTCAGGATATTTCCCTGAGTTTTTAACATGATCCCAAATTCCATAGATCACTTTCCATAATTCCCATTTAATTTCTTCGGTCTGATGAATGGTATCGAGTCTGCCCCCGTATTCAAGCCACCAGAGTTTGCAGCCATGATCACTGATGTCATATGAGCGGTATTTAACAATCGAAGAAACGTCTTTTAAAGCGTACGAAGGCGCAGTAAATGTAATTGGCCTGCCGGCATTCTTTGTAAAGAAGTAAATGGAATGCCCTAATAGTTCTCCGTACTCTTTATCTGGTGCAAAACCCTCGTCAAATTCATCTTTAGACTCCGCTCCCATCCTGAAAGCGGCACCTGCCTGAAAAGCCACTATCCCATCACCGGATGCATCACAGAAATAAGGTGCTGATAAAATATAGCGTGTCGAATTCTGGCTGCAAAAACCTATAACCTCACTGATCACATCATCAGCCGATTTTACAACTTCATAAACCGCAGTATTTAAGAGGAGTGTTAAATTCTGCTCATTTTTCACCTTTTCCAGCAAAATAGTATCCAGTATAATTGCATTTCCATCCGGGTTACGGTACATATTGTCGATCAGAATTTCACTCAATACCCCACCTTCCCTCGACCAGCGATTATTATTTCCCATACTGGAAGTCGCTCCTAAAATCCACAATCTCACTTCACTGGATGCGTTTCCACCAAGTACCGGTCTGTCCTGCACCAGAATAACTTTTAAACCCTCCCTTGCAGCAGCAATAGCTCCGCAGGTTCCTGCAATACCACCTCCAATGAAAACCAGATCAGCATTCATTCGGAGCTCAAAAACTGAACGACCGGTGGAGGAAAATTCACTTTTAATCATAAATTATTTTAACATTTATAAACATACTAGTCTTTAGAATAGAATACAATTCTTCTTGAGGCCCTCCATGGGATGATTGCGAGAACAAAAATCAGTGCCGCTATCGAAGCCAAAAGACCAAAATTATCTCCGGTAATTAAGCCCAGAATCAATAAGAGAAATGCTGTAAATGCGAGTGCAAAAGCAGTGATTTTCAGACCAAATTTATTTTGCTGTAATGATTCACTGATTTCTTCCTTTGTTAAATTTGCCTGTTGAGTCTTTCTTGAGCTTTTTTGAGCTTCA
The DNA here is from genome assembly GCF_030695525.1 of Daejeonella sp. GTDB lineage: Bacteria > Bacteroidota > Bacteroidia > Sphingobacteriales > Sphingobacteriaceae > Daejeonella. The sequence goes on from NZ_JAUYSS010000042.1 coordinate 30,083, forward strand.
AATTCCAGGTACTGCGGACTGAGATAATTGGCATAATAAGCCCTGATTTCATTGCCTATAAGCATCAGCAGCGGTACACCCACCCCAACCAGCATTTCCTCTGCCCGGCTAAGCTTGAACTCAATTAGGAAGGGTAAAATAATTTTAAAGATCAGATTAATTCCCAAACTGACATAAGTGATGATCAATGTGGCTTTTCCGCTTAGCCTTTTGGAGAACAATGCCCAGATTGGTGGAGCTAAAATGGGACCTCCGGTAATTGCTCCTACGCTGATGGTCACATTCACCAAGCCACCGATATAAGGCACCATGAGCGCAATGGCGATCATTCCGAGACCAATTGTCCAGGATGACAATCGGGCAACCCGCATTAGTTTTCGATCGCTTGCCGCCGGATTAATCCTGCCTTTGTAAATATCATTTGTAAATACCGCTGAAACAACATTTAAGGTTGTATTTGCGGATGCAGAAGTTGAAAAATACATTCCGGTGAGCATTAAGCCTAATAATCCGGGAGGGAGCACCAATTGACAGATCATCAAATAAGCATTTTCTGTATCCAGACCAATCAGAGAGGGATTAATGGTCTTGTAAATCATTGGCGGCAGCATCCATAGCACCGGGCTGATCAGATACAAACCCGCAAACAGATAAGCTACTTTTCTCGCTGATTGGCTATCTTTAACACTGGTATATCTTTGTACGAATGTCCAATTACCACCTATATAGAAAATATGATAAAGTGTAAATGCTATAATAAATCCCAGGGTAAATTCCCCATTAATCAGTTCAAAAAAACCTTCCTGTGCATTCGCCTGAAATTTTGCGAGGCCTCCTGCTGCATCAAATGAAAGTGGAAGAATAATTAGTACAGCGGCCATTAATATCACAAACTGAAGGATATCAGTCACCATAACTGCCCAGAGTCCGCCAACAGCAGTATAAGCGATCATAAATAAGCCCAGCACGATAGTGGAAGGCATTAATGGATAACCCAAAGAAGCGCTGACAAGCTTTGCAACCGGATACAATACGGTTCCTTTAATGAATAAAGAAACCAGCATAAAAATATAGATATAAGTCTTTTGTACCTGTAGACCAAGGCGCTCTTTGATAAATTCTGCCGCGGTAAGGTTACCCGTAGATTTCCATAAGGGAGCAAGATACATCCCGCTGATCAGAGCCCCAATACACATAGTCCACTGGATTGTAATTGCAACCCATCCGTATTTATATGCTATTGAACCCCAGGCTACGAATGTTCCTGCAGAGAAAAAACTCATGAAGAGCGATAATCCTCCAATAAACCATGGGACAGACTCTCCACCTGCAAAAAACGATTTTAAATTAATTCCTGTCCTTGCAAACACAAGGCCTATGCATAATACGAATGCCGAAAAAACAAAGATGACTATGGTATCTATATTTGGACTCATAATTACATAATATATCAGTTTGAAATGCCTTCAATAATTTAAGATGGCAAAAGCAATCTTATTAAACACTTTTATAAATGTATTGTTAAGATTAAAACTTTGTCCTAAGCCTGCAAAAAAAATATTTATAGATTTATAAAAAAATAAAAAATGATCAAAGCAATTTCCCAAAAAATTTTATCCTTCATTTTCCTACTCACCTGTTCAATAGCTGTTTTCGCTCAAAATGAAAAAGCTGAAGCGGATTTGCGTGAAATCATGAAAAAGCTAGATGTGGTAGGACTTTCTGTTGCCGTAGTAAAAAAAGGCAATATCATTTATAGCAATTCTTTGGGTTTGAAAGATATCGGGACAAAAGCCCCACTTTCGGATACAGATATCTTCCGGATTGCATCCATATCCAAGTCATTCTCAGCAACTTCCATCATGCAGTTGAGGGAAGCCGGGAAGCTTACACTTGATGATGATTTCAGCGATCTTGTAGGCTTCAAAATCAGGAATCCGAAATTTCCGGATAAGGTAATCACATTGAGAATGATCCTATCGCATACATCAAGTATAAATGATAGTCAGGGTTATTTTACGCTTGATGCTATTAATCCTTCCAAAAACCCGGATTGGGCTAAATGCTATAGCGACTACGCCCCAGGTGCTGGATACAGGTATTGTAATTTGAATTATAATATGGTGGGTACGGTTATTGAAAAGCTTAGTGGTGAACGCTTCGACAATTATGTTAAAAATCATATTTTAAATCCACTCGGACTTTATGGGGGTTACAATGTAGACTCGCTGGATGCTAATCGCTTTGCGACCCTGCATGAATATGATGCCGCAACGAAGACATTTAAACCCTCCCCGGCAGCCTATAATCCAAGACGTGAGGAAATCAGAAATTATGTAATGGGCTATACAACCCCGATTTTCTCACCAACAGGAGGAATGAAAATCTCGGCCAGTGATCTGGCAAAATACATGAGCATGCACATGAACATGGGTAAATATAAAGGCAAAAGAATTATGTCGAAAAAGAGTGCAAAACTAATGCAGACTAAAGTTGCTGATGAAGAAGGATATGCCCTCGCCCTGACAAACCTCGATGATTTCATACCAGGAAAAATGATGGTTGGGCATACCGGTTCAGCTTATGGATTATACAGCGCGATGTTTTTCCATCCCAAAGAGAAATTTGGAATTGTAGTGATAACCAATGGTTGTAATCCTACTTATACAAAAGGGATAAATGATGTTTTGAGGGCTGGGGTGAATAGTTTGTATGAGAATTTTATTAAGTAGTATCAAGAACCAGGTATCAAGAATCAAGAGCCAAGAACCAAGAACCAAGTATCAAGACTAAATCCTTGTTCATATTAAATTTAGGTTTCAGACTTACGAATTTACCTAAGCATCATGAAAGTTAAATTCGTAAGTCACTTACTAATATCTAAGTATCAAGATCCAAGAACAAAGACTAAATTGGAGTTCAATGAAATTTTATACTAAAGGATATTGGCTATTACTAAGCATTTTAAAATTCGGATAATTTACTAACCAACCAACAAAAACCAACCAACAAAAACCAAACTGCCTTTTCTGTAAAATATAGGATAGAAACACCCATTACAATTTCTTTTCAATAGACTTGTAGGGTATGATTTATTTCCCTATTCAGCAAAAACAATAAAAACCCTTTAAAATGACTAAAATACTTCAATCATTTCGCAGACTAAAAATGTCAAAACTCTATATTTTTGTATTGTTAGCTGTGTTTTTTGCTGCATATGGATTTACACTTTACCAAACGCCTAAATTGCCTCCGGGTGATCCGAATAATGCAGGATTGGTTCTCCCCGACGGATTTGAAGCGCTGGCGGTGGTCGATAGCCTGAAAGGTAATGCAAGGCATCTTGCCGTAAACAGCAATGGTGATATTTATGTCAAAACCCGTCATCATGCAGTTACTGAAGGTTTCGGTAATGTGGCTTTGAGAGATACAGATGGTGATGGCAAGGCAGATATTATCACTCATTTCAACAAATATGAAAGCGGGCAGTATGGAACTGCGATGAAAATCCATAATGGCTACTTATATTATAGTTCTACACTGATCGTCTATCGTCAGAAGCTTAAACCCGGCCAATTGGTTCCTGATAGTAAGGTGGATACGATTGTAATTGACAGTCCACCTGTTCACTCACACCAAAGTAAACCGATAGCTTTTGATGGAAAAGGTTATATGTATGTGGGCTGGGGTGCTGATTCTGATGTTTGTTCCGACAAGCGTCCCGGTTCTTTGGGAGTAGGCAGACCGGATGCAGAGATTCCCGGAGAGGGTTGCCCTCATCTCATCGATCATGCTGGTATCTGGAAGTTTAGTGAGAGTAAATTGAACCAAACCCAATCCGAAGGTCTTAGATATGCCACAGGGTTAAGAAGTATTGTAGGTATGGATTGGGACAAAACCAGTAATTCACTTTATGCTGTTATACATGGAAGAGACTTCTTCAGAATGCTTTGGCCAGGGATGTTCTCTCCATGGGAAAGTGCTATGCTTCCTTCTGATGAATTATTTAAGGTGCATAAGGATATGGATGGTGGCTGGCCATACTATTATTATGACCACATGAAAGGGAAGAAATTATTAAATCCAGAATATGGTGGTGATAAGATTAAAGAAGGTAACGGAGCTAAACTCACCCAGCCGGTAATGGGCTTCCCGGGCCACTTTGCACCCAATGATATATTATTTTATAAGGGAAACCAGCTTCCTGAACGTTATAAGAAAGGCGCATTTGTAGTTTTACATGGCTCAACCATCCGCCAGCCTTATCCTCAGGCCGGATATTTTGTAGCTTTCGTTCCAATGGTAAACGGAGTAGTAACAGGTCCATGGGAGGTCTTTGCAGACGGTTTTATACAAAATGATCCGGTTTTAACAGCAAATACTGCAGGTTACCGCCCGATGGGAATAACCGAAGGGCCTGATGGTTCATTGTATATCAGTGAGACAGAAAAAGGAAAAATCTGGAGGGTCATGTTTAAAGGAGATAAAACAAAGTTCGGAGCTGCTCAACTGGCAAAAATGGTTGCCCGGAAGAAAACAGCAAGTAATATTAAAGATCCGGATCCGATAAAGGATGACCTTGACCGTGGTAAACCTGTAGTGGCTTCAGCTGTATACACCATGTATTGTGGTGCCTGCCATCAGCGTGACGGGAAAGGTGATGGTGGTAGATTTCCTCCATTAAATGAATCTGAGTGGGTGAACGGAGATAAGACCAGGCTAATCAATATAGTTCTTAACGGGCTTTCTGGTCCAATAACTGTAAAAGGATTACCATACAGTGAAGCCATGCCTGCACATCGCAGCTTCCTGAATGATGATCAGGTAGCCGAGGTATTGACCTATATCCGCAAAAATTGGGGTAATAATTCGGATGCAATTAGCCCTCAGGAAGTTGCAGTAGTTAGACGATCAGGTACTAAATAATTTCATATATATCTTAAAATCGTGTTGAAAATTTTCATCAATCGAAAGAAATCTCTGTTTTGTGCTGCAGTATTTGCAGTCATTTTAACAATCTATGGCTTTACACATTACTCTAAGCCAGCCTTACCTCCGGCTGACCCAAATAATGCCGGACTCTTTTTGCCTGATGGCTTCGAGGCTTTAGCAGTGGTTGATAGTATAAAAGGAAGTGCAAGGCACCTCTCGGTAAACAGCAACGGTGATATTTATGTCAAAACACGGTTTCATGCCCGTACTGAGGGATATGGCAATGTGGCTTTACGCGATACTGACAATGATGGTAAGGCAGATATCATTACCCATTTCTCAAAATATGAAAGCGGTCCATTCGGAACTGCAATGAAAATCCATAATGGATACCTGTATTTCAGCTCAAACCTGATGGTTTTCCGACAGAAACTGATTCCCGGACAACTATTGCCAGAAAACAAAATCGACACAATCGTGATTGATAATCCCCCGGCTCATATCCATCAGGGAAAATCCATTGCTTTTGACGGTAAAGGATACATGTTTGTAGGCTGGGGAGCAGGATCTGATGTCTGTGCAGACGGAACTCCGGGTTCCAAAGGTGAGGGAAAACCGGATGCTGTTATTCCTGGTGAAGGCTGCCCCCATCTGATCGACCATGGTGGTATCTGGAAATTTAATGAAAATAAACTGAATCAGGTTCAATCTCAGGGTTTGAGATATGCCAACGGAATGCGGAGTGTGATCGGTATGGATTGGGATAAAAGCACTAATTCTCTGTTTGCAGTAGTACATGGCAGGGATTATTTGCACATGCTCTGGCCAAAACTTTTTTCTCCATGGGAAAGTGCTGTATTGCCTGCCGATGAGTTATTTAAGGTAGATCAGGGAATTGATGGCGGATGGCCTTATTATTATTACGATCAGATCAAAGGAAAGAAATTATTAAATCCTGAATACGGTGGTGATAAAATCAAAGAAGGGAATGGAGCAAAATTAGCTAAACCCCTGGTAGGTTTCCCCGGACATTTTGCCCCGAATGATCTCCTATTCTATAAAGGAAATCAGCTTCCTGCACGATACAAAAATGGGGCATTTGTTGTTCTTCATGGTTCTACAATCCGACAACCATACCCACAGGCTGGTTATTTTGTGGCCTTTATTCCAATGGTAAAAGGTGTGGTTACCGGACCATGGGAAGTTTTTGCTGATGGTTTTATTCAAACAGATCCTGTCGTGACTGCCAATGCAGCCGGGTATCGCCCGATGGGAATTGCCGAAGGACCTGATGGTTCTTTGTATATCAGTGAAACAGAAAAAGGAAAGATCTGGAGGGTGATGTTTAAAGGCGATAAAAGCAAATTCGGAACTGCCCAATTAGCTAAAATGGCGATCCGTAAGAAAACTGCGAGCAATATCAAAGATCCTGATCCTGTAAAAGATAATCTTGAACTGGGTAAGCCTGTGGTTGCATCGGCTGTTTATACCATGTACTGCGGCACTTGCCACCAAAAGGATGGCAAAGGAGATGGAGCCCGCTTCCCCCCTCTTGAAGGTTCAGAATGGGTAAATGGTGATAAAAGCAGACTGATCAAAATTGTATTGAATGGTTTATCGAGACCAATTACAGTCAAAGGCATTCCATACAGCGAAACCATGCCTGCACATGGCAGTTTTCTGAATAATGAACAGGTAGCCGAGGTATTGACCTATATCCGAAAAAGCTGGGGAAATAATTCGGATGCTGTTACTAATGCTGAGGTTGCGGCATTGAGGTAGTAAGAGAAACAAATTAAGCCTAATGAAATGAATATCAATAAATTATGCAGAGATATTCAATAGTACGAATTTAAAGATAATTCTGTATTCTGTTTAAAGATTGATTGGGCATGGCAAGACGGGGAAAGATCCTGTACCAAACCCTCTGCTGTTTCTACGAAGCTGATTTTAATAATTGCTCATCGATAATTTAAGTCAGAAAATTCATCTTACCAACCAATATAATTTGGCGGACTCAACATATTTAAACGTAAGTAAACAATTAATTGAGCTCTATGATGTGTTTGATGATCCTGAATTAAATTCAGAAATTGAACCTTATTTAACTTTCTGCCTGAAAACGGAAATTCTTTAGACAATGATTCTGACCTTACATTCATAATTGCTTGACCGGCAAATTCATAGGCTCCTGAAATAAAATCAATTGCCTGACCCTTAGTCATATTTTTGGCAATAACTGATTGCTTTGCATTTAAGTCCGGAGCTTCAATTATAAATGTAGATGATAACCAGTAAAGGTTTTTCCCTATGTGAATAATCTGCTCCTTAAAGCTCATTTCATCAACAACAGGCTTGAAATCATACATAGATTCAGGCATTAATTCCGCAACCTTCAAAGTATATTCTTTCGCATTTTTCAATTTTTCAGCATGGCTCTGAACAAGTAATTTCTGATCCTGGGCCATAGATTGAAAGGAGACAAGCAATAAACAAACTAAAAATTTCATTTCTATTTCAATTATATACAAGCAAACATAATCACTAAATCAAGGTTTAGCTTTTGTTTTTAAAAATATTACTAACTCTCGTTTTAATCTATTTAATATTTTTTTGGTAAGGTAAAATTGGATAATATGCATCACCACATTCTACCTCCCCACCACCGGATTTCCGATAAAAAATCGTAGCAGGCTACGAACCTTGCCCTTAATCGTATGAATCAGCCTCCAAATTACAGATGTTCTTTATAGATTAAGCTTTGACAAATCCTGTCAGATATTCAAGAATCCGGAAATAAGTAATACTGGCCGTTGGAGACCAGACAATAGACTTAGACATTACTTTTTCAAATAACGATCTTTAACATCAGACATGATACTGGAATGAGAGATACCTTCTCCACGATCAATCTCATCTTTAGCATTTTGTATTGCATGCTTTACTTCAGCCGGGAGCCCGGGCCAATAATCTTTTTCTGAAAAACCAACTAATGATTTAATTTCATTAAGTAAGGCATCATCATTACTCTGAATAATCCTCTCAACTATCCTATATTTTAATGCAAAATCCATAGTTTAGTCGTTTGAATAAAGATAGTAATTAAATTTTGACAGGTCAATCCAAAGCAGATAAATGGACTTTAATGATCAAATATTTTACTTCTTATATCATTAAATCAGGCCATGGAATATAGGTATATTTTACTTTTAGGTCTGGATGGATTTTGCTGCTTGCTTCGCCAATTATTTATAGGCTTCTCAAATTGCCTTTGTTAATTATTCATCCTACAAAATCGTCTAAACTATTATTCGCAGATTCATTGTACCGATACTCGCATTCAGTTAAATTAAATCAGAGAGACGAATAAGACTATTTGTTCAATCAACAACAAATCTGTAACAAAACCTAAATCAATTAAGCATTGTAAACAATGCTTTGCATTTATGTAAACGATTGTTTACATTTACGTAATGATCCAAATCCAATGCTTTCAACAAATTCGAGAATATGAAATGTTCAGAATTACTGAGATTACTAAAGAAAGCAGGGTGGATCATTATTAGGGAAGGTAAAGGAAGCCATAAGATTTTATCACACCCGGATAAGCCTGGCATAATTATTACATTTCCTGATCACGGATCAGATGAAATGGGTAAAGGCTTAGCTGAGAAAATTAAAAAACAAGCCGGGCTTAAATATGCTTTGATAAAATAGTAATATTAAATAAACAGTCTCTGCTTACTGTGAAAAGTAGACGCATATCCCGGCGATTGGGATTCAAACATATGCATTTACAAGATGTAAAGCATACAATTAGCCAGGCATCGGCAAAATTATGGCAGCAAAGATCGTATTCATCGTTGAAAAGACTTCAACCGGTTTTTCAGCATTCGCCCTAGATTTCGAAACTTATCCTGTGGGCACAACCGGAAAAAATTTTACAGAATTAAAATCAAACATTATTGAGGCTTTAAATTTACATAATGAATACCAGGGCTTAAAACAGTTACCGAAGATGATGTTACAATTCAGGTCGATATACCCCAATTCTTTGAGTATTATAACGTGATCAATGCCAAAGCTTTAAGTGAAAGGATCGGCATTAATCCAACTGTTCTCTCTTTGTATGTAAATGGGCATAGAAAGCCTTCAGCAAAACAGGTCTCAAAAATTCTAACAGGGATTAAAGAAATAGGTAAAGAATTATCAAGTCTTGACATTGTAATGCCGATCTAATAATGGATTGAACGACAAATAATATGATTTATACTTAAATAAAAGTCCATGCCAGCATCCTGCTTGACTTCTGCCCCTGTTTCATATCAATCGTTCTTACCTCTTTTACTTCCAAAGTTTCAAGTACTTTATAACAGGCTGCCAAAGTTTCTTTTTTAGAAACCAGGGATGTAAACCATTGAACCGATTGGGCAAAACGGGCACTCTCTTCAATCATCCGCAAAAGAAAACCTTCCTCCCCGCCTTCGCACCATAATTCTGCATTTTTACCACCAAAATTCAGGTCGATTCCATCCTTTTTATCCTTACCAAGATTTTTCCATTTTCGCGCGGTCCCTTCTGCGGCTTCTTTCATTGACGAATGAAAAGGAGGATTACAGATAATTAAACTGAATTTTTCTCCCGAATGAATTATATCGGTAAATATTTGATCTGAAGAACGTTGCCTACGGATACTTATGAATTTTGACAGTCCGTTGGCTTCAATAATGTTTGTTGCAGAACGGCTGGCAAGCTGATCGATCTCTGAGCCTACAAAAGTCCAGCCATATTCATAATGGCCGATCAGAGGGTAAATACAATTTGCTCCAACCCCTATATCCAGAACTTTGATATGTTTGCCTTTGGGAAGCTTTTCATCTTCTCCAATCAACAAATCTGCAGCATAGTGAATATAATCAGCTCTTCCGGGTATCGGCGGGCATAGGAACCCATCCGGAATATCCCATAAAGCAATATTATAAAATTGCTTGAGCAGAGCTTTATTCAATGCTTTAACTGCATTTGGATCAGTAAAATCAATAGAAAGATCCTGAAATTGGTTTGTAGAAACATATTCTGCAAGTTCAGGGCATGCCTTGATCAGTTCCGGGAAATTATATCTAAGCCTGTGCCTGTTTCGGGGATGAAAACTATCTTTTTCTTCAAACAGGGATTTCTTTTTGGGCATTCAGCTAAATTATCTAAATAACCTGAATTGGCTTATAAGGAAGGATAAAATAATACGGTTATAATTCGTCAGATAAGGCTCTGGAGTCATAAGAATTTTATTTTTGAAAGCAATACCTGTGTGTTATAGGATGGTTCAGCCCTTTCCTCCGGAGTAGTTCCGGCAAGAAAGCGCGTTCTATTTCAAATTACCAATAGCCGGAAGCTACCTCCTTCGGCAAGGTTTATTTTACCCAGAGTTGTATTTCATAGGAACGGGCAGCCCTACATAAGAACACTCTGACTCTATCTAAATTGAAATTCCATTCTCTTCCAGGTCTGTACTATCATCAATATCACTGAGCTCTTCAAGTAAGGCATAAGAAATACCCTGATTAATGAAATCATCGATTGTTTTTGCAAAAACCTTGTCAGTACTCCAGGGCTTGTTGATAAACAAATCAGGGTAAAATTTAGTTAATCCAAGCAGATAATAACCTCCGTCACTTGCAGGACCAATAACAGCTGCATTAGATTCCAGTAAAGCAACCGCTTCCTCAAGAGTTTCTGTTTTTAACTGTAAACAATCACTGCCAATGATGATAATCCGGGTAAAACCCTGATCAAAAAGCTCTTTGAAAGAATTTAGCATCCGCTCTCCAAGATCATTTCCATTTTGTTTTCTTTTAGTATAGCCTGGAACGCTCCAAAGGTCATAATCACTTACTTCATCAGCATAATAAATAAACTTTCTGAAACTTAAGCCTCTGGTAATTTCAAGGGTATGCTGAAGCAATTGAAGATAAATTGCAAGAGCCCGTTCATCGCCAATATCCTTTGCCAGACGTTTTTTTACCTGCCCTGAAATTGGGTTTCTGACAAAAATCACTAAAGCGGTGGTATTGAGCATGGTCATTTAAATTGTAAGGCTTCCTCCACAGCTGGATCCTTCGCCGGCGGTACATCCAAAGCAATGTTGTTTTACGACAATATTTCTGTATTTTAGTATCTCATAATCAAAATCTGAGATATGCTGACTATTTTGAGCGCTTACTTTAAGGTCAAGCATCTGATTAAAATCGCAATCATACAAATATCCATCCCAACCTACTGAAAGCGTATTACGGCACATGAGATTCTGAACTGAGGCAGGATTAAATGCGGAAATCAGTTTATACATATACCTTTGGTAGTTTCCGGAACTCAATAAATAATCAAGATAACGGCTTATCGGCATATTTGTAATCGCGAAAAGCTGGTTAAAAACGATACCATATCTTGATGCGAGTTCTAATTTGTATTCTTTTTCAAGCGCAACTTGTGATGGAGGGAGAAAAGCTCCTGCCGGATTGTAAACCAAATTCAGTACTAACCCACTTCCCTCCTGTCCGTATCCTACATTATTAAGCATTTGAAGGGCCGTGATGGAGTCTTCAAAAACCCCATCCCCACGCTGCCTGTCTGTTCGATCCCGGGTAAATCCGGGCAGTGATGATACTACTTCAACCTGATGCCGTTTAAAGAACTCCGGCAGATCATGGAATCGTTTATTAGCAAGAATGATCGTCAGATTACATCTCACGATAATATGCTTACCTAATTGCTTTATTTGTTCTACAAACCATCGGAAATCAGGATTTAGTTCTGGAGCCCCTCCGGTAAGATCAACGACCTCAATATCAGAGTTTTTAAGTATATCCAGGCATAATTGCATCGTACTGCGGCTCATCATTTCCTTTCTGTCAGGTCCTGCATCTACATGACAGTGCTTGCAGGTTTGATTGCACATTTTCCCCAGATTCAGCTGCATGATATCAATGCCCGAAGTCTGAAGTGGACGCATACCGCAAAGCCCTAGTTTCTCATTAAAGGTCGGATGAAAACTCCCTATGGAATTTTCAAGTACTTCCAGCTGATTTTCCGAATCTGCTAAAGGATGATGTAAAACTTTTAATGATTTAATCATAACATATTACATTCCAATTTCTTTGACCTTGTTCATCATCTGTACACTATGAACAAGAACCGCACCACCTTTAATTGCGGAAGCCACATGGACCGCTTCCATCATCTGTGCCTCACTATAGCCCTTTTCAAACGCATCACTACTGTAAGCATCAATGCAATAAGGGCACTGAACAGCATGAGCAACAGCTAATGCAATCAATGATTTTTCCTTTGCTGTTAAATGGCTGTCTTTAAAAACCTCTCCATAATATGAAAAGAACTTATCGGACAGCTCTTTCTGATATTCAGCGATATCAGCAAATTTGCCCAAATCCCCGGCATTATAATAATGATTTTCCATTTTCTATACTTTTTTATTATCAATTTAGGTAATCGACCCAGGTATTCAAGAAATATTTGGCTTTAATTAAATCAGAGAAATTATCAGACTCCTTCATGCTATGAGATGCTCCATGCTTATTACCAAATCTTTAAGATAGTAAGATATAAGGATAAAAATCCCTGATGAATTCTTGAAATCAAGAACAGGCTCTATCTCAGTCTATTATTTTTTATTTACAATCTCCTATTTGAAATTGATGCTCAGTGATGAGGTAATTTTGAATTTTTAACAAAAAAAGGACGGGATTGCTCCCGTCCTTAAACAAAATTTACAGATTTTTTACCCTTTAATTAGGAACAATATCAATTATTACTGTTCTGTTGTAAAAACGTTCTTCAGGTAAGTTATTCTCAAATGGCGATTGACTTGGATCTTCACCATAACCAATGGTATCATATCTTACATTTCTCTTGCCTGCAGCGTTCACAGCTCGCTCAATGATTTTCTGAGTCTGCATCGCTCTGCTTTCTGACAAGGTGTTGTTATATTCTTCAGATCCAATGATGTCGGTATGGCCATGAATAATAACTCTTGAACCATCTGAAATCAGAGGCACAACCGTTTCGACAATGAATTTTTCATAAGAATCAACCGACTTTGTCTTGTCAAAATCGAATAAAATACTAAAGCGATATGCTTTTTCTAAGGTCTCCGTTTGACGCTCCAGACGGACCGTACTTTCTTTTCTGATCGTTAGACCATTTTGGGTCTCACCGCTCATCACTACTTTATAATTACCTTCTGCACGATTACCTAATATATCCTTACCCGGAATATTCACCACTTCTCTGGTGTAAGGGCCAAATCGCTGGGTACTACCCTGATCGTTTGAAATATCCATTGACCAGCTTTTCAGAACTTCTCTGGCTCCTCCTACCTGGAATACCACATGGCTATCCATTGGATCAACCTGGATTGCATCAATGGTAACTGGCTTCATCATCCCACCACCAACTTCAAGCATCAGTTCAGGGGAAGAACTCACTATATCCACACGACGGTCTCCCTCACGTAGCAGGGTTAGCTCTTTGCTACCACCCGGTTGTTCCGAAGGAATTAAAGGCTTGGTACGACCATCAGTCGTAATCCGGTTCCCATCAATACCAAACCTATCCACAAGATAGTATTTGATCGCTTCTGCGAATTCTTTGCCTTCCCTCGCACCTTTCATTGATGCTCCGCTCAAGGAAATACGGGTTCCCGGATTTGACCGCATTCGGTCGCCCGTGATATTCAAAATATTATGATATACATTCAACTGCCTTGCAGAACGTCCGGTCATACTTTCAGTTTGAACACTTTGTAATTGTACCTCCCTGAATGAATTGGCCTGATCTTTACTCAGCATCACATAGCGATTTGGTATCTGGCTTGATCCTTCATCAAAAAATACATAGTTACGCAATGGAAGGGTTTCACTTACCTGACGCTTCAATGGCACATATTTAGGTGCACGAACGCTAAAGTTAACATCACGAACAGGTGCCATAACCTGTGCTGCTTCCTCTATAATTGCAGCAGCTTTACCTTTTCCGAATTTAAGTGCTACACCTGCCCTAAGTGTGGAAACCGACCAGCTTTCAATCGTACGGGTATCCTGTCCGAAATAGGGATGGTAAGAAACAAAAGGTGATAAAGCCACTTTATTTTCATTGCTGACTGGAGATAGCTGGAAATCATATCCAACTCCAATCTGACCTGACAAAAGTGTTTTACGTATGGCACTAAATTCACCATCCGTATCAGGTTGTTTCTCCTGAGTGTACCAGAATTCTTTATCAAAATTGAAGGCTACACGAGGACCTGCAAAAAAGTAAAAATTTGAAGTGGGTGAACCTAAACGTAAGTTCGGTTCAATTGTCCAATAGCTAAGGTTTGTTTTAAGGGTAGCCGGGCAATCACATGGTGCAATCACATTATCGAATTTACCACCGCGTCCGTCATATCCCAGGTTTAACATAAAACCCCAAACTGGTCCGGGGCGGTATTCCATCAAAATGGAACCAAATGGTCTGATTCCCTCACCTTTATGAAAGGCTGTTGGAACAAACAATGAATTATTCATTCTTTGGGTTGTTCCATCGTAAAAATTGAAGTTGGCCGCTCCCGACAGTCCGAACCACCAGGTTGGCTGCAGATTCTGAGCCTCGGCCTTGCTTTGGGCAAAGATGATCATCAAGAGTAAGATGGTCAATCGCTGCATTATTTTATTTATAGTTGACATGAGATTTTGCTTTAATATGTTGTGTAAAATATATCCTTTATAAAATCCCCCAGTCAGAGACGGGGGGATTTATTGAATTTTTATGGCTTAAGTACTGTACTAGCATTCAATGTCACAGCAGTTTGTGCCAATAACCTGCCAGTAATCTTTGAACCAGTATTCATAGAAATAAGAGTCTTACTCAGGATATTTCCACTAACATCAGCGTTTGAGCCAATAGTAGCCTGTCCTGATACCACCCAGAAGATATTCTTGGCTTGTGCTCCACCTAATAATGTAATTTTCGCATTATTATTTATCGTCAGGTTTTGTGCAATCTGGAATACCCAGGTATCATTTGGACCACCTGTAAGAGTTACACCGGCACTGGTTACTAATACACCAGTACTCCATTTGTAAAGTCCCGCAGTAAGTATCCTTCCGCTGATATTACCAGCATAAAGATCTACAATCGGAGCCGGGGTAGTCAGGCCGTTTGCGGTAGTAAATGCAGTTTCCATATCACTTACAGCCGTAGTCATTTTAGCAGGTGTTGGAGCTGCATAATCAGATGCGTAAGCTTTCCCGATAACTATTGGGGTGTGTGACGACTGACCATTAGTATCCATAATCAAACCAAAGCCTGTCATTGCCGTTGCTGCTGCCGGACTGACACCAATATCTCCAGTAATGGATGTAATACCGGTTGTTGAGATCCCTGATTTAGTCAGGATTGCAAAATCTCCGGCTGTTCCAAGATTAACTGCTGTTGGTCCAACTCCCGGAAGTGCTGTGAAGTTAGCAGTGATGTTTTTATTGGCATTCATGTTCACAGTCAGAGGATTAACTGAACCTGTGGCATCTCCGCTCCAGGATGAGAAAGCATAACCTGCAGCCGGTGTAGCAGTAAGCACTACGTTGCTTCCACTAGTGTAAGTAGGCTGATCAGCAACTTTTGCAACCGAACCATTCACAGCATTCACTGTAAGAGTATATTGATTTGCTGGTATAGCAGTGAAATTTGCAGTGACCGTTTTATTACTCGTCATATTAACAGTAATAGGATTGGTTGTGCCGGTAGCATCTCCTGACCATGAAGAGAAAATGTATCCTGCGGCTGGTGTTGCAGTTAATACAACATTAGTTCCATGATTATAAGTAGGCTGATCCGGCGCTTTTGCAACTGTACCATTAGCTGAAATCACAGTCAGTATATAGGTATTTATTGCGAAATTAGCGACCAGGTTTCTATTTGCAGTTAAAGCGAATGTATAATTCGGACTGGTGGATAATACTGCTCCACTTGCCAGATCCGTCCAGTTTGTAAAGTTATATCCAGTATTTGCCACAGCGCTTACTGTAACTGAAGTACCGGAAGGATATGGACCTTCACCATCTGTTGTTCCGCCTGCAGCAGGACTTGATGTTAAAAGAACTGCAAATTGAGCTGCTGGAATTGCCCTGAAATTAGCAACAAAGTTTCTGTTAGCATTTAATGTGAACTGAATGTTTGAGCTTGTAGATACCCTTACACCATTTTCAGTCCAGTCAACAAATGTATAACCCGGGTTTACCCTTGCTGATACGGTGACACTTGTGCCTTGATCATACGAGCCTGCGCCGATTGTTGTTCCACCTGCGCTTGGGAGGGCAGATAATATCACAGCAAATCGATTAGGTGGAATCACGTCAAAATTAGCGATGAGTGTTCGGTTCCCATTCATAGTGAACTGATAACTGGCACTGGTAGAAATAGCCGGACCATTATCAGACTCTGTCCAGTTAAGGAAGGTATATCCTGCCGCCGGGACTGCATTTACTGTAACCACAGAGTTTTGAGCAAAAGCCCCGCCTCCTGTAGCTGTTCCACCTGCTACCGGATCTGCTGATACCGAAAGTACCGGAATGGTCGTAAAGGACCAGACATAATCTTCAACCATAGCCGTACGTAAAGTATCTGTAACCGCCTTACTTATCGTTCCGGTATAGGTAGTAAATGGCAAAAGATCCACATCCGGATCAAATGTAAAAACAGCTGCATCTGCTGTAGGTGCAATTTTTCCTGTAATCACAGTGGTGCCCTGTTTTATAACAAATGTTGAATTGTTAATAGTCGAGGCCTTCATTATAGTATTAAAAGTTGCGGTTATTACCTTATTTAGCGGCACATCAACAGCTTTATCCATTGGATCGGTTGTAACCGTCGGACATACTCCGATCACCTCCCCTGTAAAATCATCCTTCTTACATCCTGCAAGAAAGGCCACAAAAAGTAAAGCCATAAAAGCTATGGATTTGCTGATTGTATAATAGCCTTTACTTTGACGCAGTTGAGGACTATTACTAAAAACAGTAATTTTTTTGTTCATAATAGGTTTTTTATAGATTTTGTATAGTCCTATAGCATGAATTTAACAGACCATAGGACAATACAAACCTACGTCAGCAGGCAAATATGGCTGTTATATAATTCTGTAAATTAGTTACACAATTCACACATTCTGATGCAGCATAGGGCTGCTTACAGTCATATTTTTGTATTGAGAGGGGGTGATTCCTGTTACTTTTTTGAACTGTGACGAGAGATGCGCCACACTGCTGAAGTGCAGTTTCCAGGAAATTTGAGTTAGGGTTAACTCATTGTACAAAATCATTTCTTTTACACGATCGATTCTGATTCTAATAATAAATTGTTCAATAGTAGAACCAGTAGTTTCAGAAAATATATTTGCGAGATAGGTGTAATCAAAATCCAGCTTATTACTTAAATAATCCGAAAAATTCGTTTTAAGCGGTGCGTCAAAATTATATACCAATTCAATAATGGTATGCTTAATTTTTTCTACTAGTATGATCTTTTTGTTATCAATTAATTCAAGTCCGGAACTTTCTAATGCTATCTTGAAATCATGGAGCTGCTCAATGCTTGGAGTGTTAATTGTTTTAACCCTTCCCAGTTCAATTTCATGACAATAAATTCCGAGTTTTTCAAGCTCGAGCTTAACTAACATCTTGCAGCGGGTGCAAACCATATTTTTTATAAAGATCTCCATCGACCTTTATAACGCAAAGGGAGTGCCTAGTAAAATGTATAGCTATTCAACTTATTCAAAAAGCCATAGGATGGAGTGATAATTTACAAAAAATGATTAATCTTTTAATTAAAAATTAATTATATTATATTTTTCAATATATAATTGAACTATAATTAAAATTTGCGTTTTAAATTCAGAAGAATATGCAGACACCTCCAATTTTAAATATTGCTCATTATAATGGAAATTGTGTATTGATTATACTAAACATTTCCATGGATGAATTGATAAAATCATAAAAACCGAAAAAATTCCTTACTTCAATCCCCCCAACCTTCGAAATACGGAAATGTTACTTTGCTCGCTGCAATCTGAAATCGGGCTCTTCAAGTTATATAATATTGAATAGAATAAAACAAAGAGTTTAGTCCGCTTCCAGCTTGAATATCTGCAAACATTGATATAACAAACGAATTGGGAAAGCGATTGGTATATGAATACTATATTTAGATGCTTAAACTTATCAGCAAAAAATTAGCTAATATTTTTAACCTATTGCACACGATTAATTCATCAAATTAATTAAATTCATGCTTAGGTTAACGATAGAAGTTCAATCAATTGGTCGGCAAACTTGTTTAATAATTCAGAATCAGAATAAATGGAAGTTTAAAATATGAAAATCAGATCTGCCCTTGTTGTTGCTTTTTTATTGGCAATAACTATTCAGTCCTATGCACAAATTGCTGGTAAGTGGAGTTTAGAAAAGGCTAATATCTGGCAAAAAGAGAATCCATGGATCAATGGGGCTAATTTTATTCCCAGCACCGCAATCAACCAATTGGAGATGTGGCAGGCTTCCAGTTTTGATCCCCAAACTATCGATCGTGAACTTGCTTGGGCCGAAGGGATCGGCTTTAATACCATGCGTGTATATTTACACAGTCTGGCCTATAAACAAGACCCTGTGGGCTTTAAAAGCAGGATTGATCAATACCTGAGAATTGCCGATAAACATAAAATGAAAACCATTTTTGTATTTTTTGACGATTGCTGGAATAAAATAGGAGTCATTGGGAAACAACCCGCACCAAAACCGGGAATTCATAATTCTGGCTGGGTGCAGGATCCCGGCGATCCGAATTATAAGGAGACTGAGAACTTCCCTGCACTCGAAACTTATGTGAAGGATGTCATGCGTCATTTCGCAAAGGATAAGCGTATTCTTCTATGGGATTTATACAATGAGCCGGGAAATTCGGGTAAACTGGACACTTCCCTGCCGCTTTTAACGAAAGTTTTTGAATGGGCAAGGCAGGTCAATCCCGACCAGCCCATATCTGTTGGGCTCTGGAGATGGGATTTTGAAAAACTGAATGCATTCCAGGTGCTGAATTCCGACATCATAACCTATCATAATTATGAGGCACCAGAATGGCATAAAAGGGTCATACAATTGTTGAAAACACATGGCAGACCTCTGATCTGTACAGAATTTATGGCAAGGACCAATAATAACACTTTCGTCAATACGATGCCCATGCTACAAAAAGAAAATATTGGTGCAATTAACTGGGGTCTCGTATCCGGCAAAACCAATACGATTTATGCCTGGGACAAACCCATTCAGGATGGAGCACAGCCTGACCTGTGGTTTCACGACATTTTCTGGCCGGATGGAAGACCTTACCGGAAGGAAGAAACTGATCTTATCAAAAAACTGAATAAAAAATAAATACCAAACCTGATATAGGGATTAATTTTTGTGGGCAAACTATCCTCCCATAATTTTATATATGAGCATAAAATCGATTAATCCGGTAAACGGACAAATAATTCAAACATATCAAGCGCATACTTCTGCGGAAGTCAGCAAAATCATTGACGGCACACATCAGTCCTGGGGAAAATGGAAAGAAACACCCATGTCTGTACGCAGTTATCACTTACATATTGTGGCTGGTATCTTGCGCAGCAGAAAGGAAGAACTCGCGACACTTATGGCTCTTGAAATGGGTAAACCCCTGCAAGGCGGTCGTGCAGAAATTGAGAAATGCGCAGATGTTTGTGAATACTATGCTAAAAATGCAGAACAATTCTTAAATGATGAACCTGTTGATACCGAAGCCTCAAAAAGTTATATAAGTTACCAGCCATTGGGAATTGTATTGGCAATCATGCCCTGGAATTTTCCATTCTGGCAGGTTTTTCGTTTTCTTGCCCCGGCCCTGATGGCTGGTAATGCTGCATTATTGAAACATGCTTCCAATGTTTTTGGTTGTGCAATTGAGATTGAAAATATAATTATTGAGGCAGGCTTTCCTCAAAATCTCTTCAGCACACTGCTCATCCCGGGCAATGAAGTAGATCAGGTGATTGAAAACCCTTTGATTCATGCGATTACCCTTACTGGAAGTACTGAAGTGGGTAAAAAAGTGGCAGCTAAAGCAGCTTCCTTACTCAAAAAATCAGTTCTGGAACTTGGTGGAAGCGATGCCTACCTTATTCTTGAAGATGCTGACCTCGAGCTTGCTGCTGAAGCCTGCGTAACCAGCAGACTTATAAATAGCGGACAAAGCTGCATTGCAGCCAAACGGTTTATTGTATTAAAGTCCATTGAAAAAGAATTTACTGAACTTTTCAGACAAAAAATGGCTGCAAAAGTTATGGGCGATCCGATGGATAAAAATACGGATATCGGCCCTCAGGCAAGACCCGATCTCAGGGATGAACTGCATCAGCAAGTACTAAAGAGCATCACACTGGGTGCTAAATGTATTTTAGGCGGAGAAATACCGGCAGGAGCTCATTCCTTTTACCCTCCTACCATACTCACTGAAGTAAAAAAAGGTATGCCCGCCTATGAGGAAGAACTTTTCGGACCGGTGGCAGCAATTATTTCGGCAGCCAATGAAGTAGAGGCCATTCAAATTGCGAATGACAACCCATTTGGTTTGGGTGCTGCAGTATTCACAAGAAATTTAAGTCGTGGAGAGGAAATAGCCTCCCGTCACCTGGCAGCAGGTTCATGCTTTGTCAATGCCTTAGTTAGATCAGATCCAAGATTACCTTTTGGAGGGATTAAAGAATCAGGTTATGGCCGGGAGCTTGGATTGTATGGTATCCGGGAATTCGTAAATATTAAGACTGTCTACATTAAATAATGATGTAGCGAGTTCAGTCAGACATGATAAAGCAGCCAGAGTTGCACATTATAGATATTCTATAGCCATGCTCAAAATAATCAATAAATCCTTAATAACATTACCAGCCATGTTGGGGCTGGTAATGTTGATTTGATTAAGAGCAGCATAATTCTATAGAACTACATTTCTATGTTTTAATTACATATTGAATACTTGTTCTAATTATACTGTTCCAATTAACAGATATTTAATCCAGCCTGAAGGATATTTTACAAACACAGCCAAAGGTGGTTACATTACCATCTTTTACATGGGCTTTAATATCCTTCACATACACCGAGTCAATATTTCGGATAGTTTTTGATGCTTCTTTTACCGCCTGGCGGACTGCATCATCAATACTAATTTCAGAAGAAGCAATTACTTCAATAACCTTTACAAGTGTCATAATTATTAATTTATAGTTTAAAAAACATTAATAGTGTTTAAATAGAATTTTGGTCTTTAGCTGAGCTGAAACATGGATTCACCGCAGTATTTTTATCCGGGCTTCAATGCCACAATTTCATATAACAAAATCAATGCCGCTTTAAAAGCTGCTTTGGATTTTAATCCCATTTCGAATTACAGGTAGCTAGCGGAAGGACCTAAACGAACTCCCTGTAAACCGGAAATTCAGAATCTCATAATTTACCTCACACTGACTATCCTTATATTATACTTTTCGCTTAAAGCCCTATCTTTGCAAATAATTTCAATAGACCCGACAGTGGTCAGAATAGTACAATGAGCAAAAGAGGAAGAGTATTGGTTGCAATGAGTGGTGGAGTAGATAGTTCTGTTGCTGCAGTTATGTTGCATGAACAGGGTTATGAAGTAATCGGCCTGACCATGAAGACCTGGGATTATGCTTCATCCGGTGGCTCCTCAAAAGAAACGGGTTGCTGCAGTCTGGATAGTATCAATGATGCCCGGGCTCTTGCGGTTGCCTATGGCTTTCCACATTACATTCTGGATATCCGTTCTGAGTTCGGTGATTTTGTGATCGACAATTTCGTAGATGAATATATTGCAGGCAGGACTCCTAACCCCTGTGTATTATGTAATACCCATATCAAATGGGAGGCTCTGTTAAAACGTGCTGATAAGCTGGATTGTGAGTTCATTGCAACCGGACATTACGCCAATATCCATTTACAGGAGAATGGCCGATATGTAATTTCTAAAGGAAAAGATGAACATAAAGATCAGTCTTATGTGCTTTGGGGTGTATCTCAGGAAAACCTGGCCCGTACTCAGTTTCCTCTGGGAAGCTTTGCAAAATCTGAAATCAGGCAGATGGCTAAGGATATGGGACAGCTGGAACTGGCCAACAAATCCGAAAGCTATGAGATTTGCTTTGTTCCAGACAATGATTACCGTGCTTTTCTTAGGAATAAGGTTCAGGATCTCGATGAACGTATCGGTCCCGGCAACTTCATGCTTAGCGATGGCAGCATCGCAGGGAAGCATCTGGGTTATGCTTATTATACTATCGGACAGCGTAAAGGACTGGGTGTAGCCTTTGGCCACCCTATGTTTGTAACACGAATACTACCCGAAAGCAATACTGTCATGCTCGGCACGATCGAAGAGCTTGAGAAATCGGAAGCTCTGGTTAGAAATATCAATCTTGTAAAATATGCAAGCATACCTGAGCCTATGGAAGCCATTAGCAAGATCCGTTACAAGGATTCCGGTGCTATGAGCACTTTGACACAAGAAGGTGATATGATCAGGATTAATTTCCATCATTCAGTTTCAGGAATTGCACCGGGTCAGTCGGCAGTTTTCTATGAAGGAAATGATTTAATTGGGGGTGGCTTTTTGGTCTGATCTGCTTCAGCAGATCACTAAAGTTTGGCTAATTACGAGCGTAAAACAAGTTAGACAGTGAATGTATTGGGTTATTTTTTGCACTTTGCTGTTTCTGTTCCATTGCAACGAAGTCGGAGAAATTGATTCTAACTGAATCAGTCCAGCTTATGGCCTT
>NZ_JAUYSS010000045.1 GCF_030695525.1 Daejeonella sp.
TTGGAACTTCTCAAAGTCCGGAAAGTTTCCTGCGGTTATCAAATTTGATTTTTTGTACACCACTAAATCGCTGTTGTACAGTTTTCCAGCAGCGTCTCTACGGATTGTCCAATGGTGAGGAGTCTCCCGACTCCTCTTAACTATATTAGAACAATATCAATCAAACCTTTCCCATTTTCATACTAATCAATTCCTGAGGAATACAAATAATCCTGTTCAAATCTTGAACATATTAAGTGGACGCTGGATATTATCGGGAAAAAGACAATCATGGTAATCGATGGAAAACTGTACAACTGCTAATGAATGTTGTACTGAAAAATTAATTTTCGTAATCACTGGAAACTCTATGGACAGAGCGGTTTTGATTTCATAACATAAGCGACTTACGAATTTACCTTGTATGGAGCATAGGTAAATTCGTAAGTCTGAATCTCCCCGCACCAAATTCTATAAACATTTCAAAAAATTATATAAAATATATCAAAATATTATCCCAATCTTTGTATGTAATAACATGAAAAAGCTTTTAATCACCGTTTTAGCTGTCTTCTACCTGAGTGTTTCATCCGGGGCGACTGTGCATTTCCATTATTGTATGGGAGAGCTGATGGAATGGGGGCTTTCAAATGACAATTCAGAAAAAGCAGCTGATTGCAGTAATTGTGGCATGAAGAAGGGCTTTTCTGAAGATTGTTGTAAAGACCAAAAGCAGGAATTTAAACTAAAAGAATCTCAAAAAACTCCGCTTAACAACTTTCATCCCTTAGTTTTTGCTTTAGCACCAGTTACTTATCCTGATTTTACTCAAATTTTATTAACTGCTCCTACGGATCTGATTCCGGAGAGTAATGCTCCTCCACGAACACTGAAAACAGCTGTTTTCATTCGAAACTGTAATTTCCGTATCTGATTTTTATTTCCTCCTCGTCTGATTTCCATTCGGACTGATTTCGCATGCTTTTTATTCTGATGGACTCATCGGAATATTATTCATTCAATAAACTATTTCATCCAGTAATTTAAATTTTAACAATAAATATTATCGTTATGAAAAAATTAATTTATTCAATCGCAATTTTGGGTTTATTATTTAGTTCAGCCTGTAACAGTACAGAAAAACCTGCAGAAGCAGCAACTGATTCAATAGCAACTCAAACTGCTGGAGAAGGATATACCTGTCCAATGCACCCTGAAATTAAGAGTGATAAGCCGGGGACCTGTTCCATCTGCAAAATGGATCTGGTTAAAGATTCGGATCTCGAATCGGGTAGCATGATGACTGATAGTAGCAGTCACGATCATAAGCACTAATCGCAATGGTTGAAAAGATCATAGCCTTTTCATTGAGGAACCGGTTCATTGTCCTGCTTTTTGCAGTAGGATTTTTTGGATGGGGAGTCTATTCGGTCAAAACGAGTAAGATTGATGCCATTCCTGATCTTTCTGAAAATCAGGTCATTGTGTTCACCGAATGGATGGGTCGCAGTCCTCAGATCATTGAAGATCAGATCACTTATCCTCTGGTTACCAATCTTCAGGGATTGCCCAAGGTAAACTATGTGCGCGCAAATTCCATGTTCGGAATGAGTTTTATCTATATCATTTTTGAAGATGATGTAGATGTCTACTGGGCACGTTCCCGGGTATTGGAGCGTCTCAATTCAATCGGGAATGTTTTGCCCGAAGGTGTTAGTCCGACTCTTGGACCCGATGGCACCGGGGTCGGCCATGTATTATGGTACACTCTGGATGCCCCTGGAATGGATCTCGGAGAGCAAAGGGCAGTTCAGGATTGGTACATCAAATTTGCACTTCAGAATGTAGCTGGGGTGAGTGAGATCGCTTCATTTGGAGGTTTCCAGAAGCAGTATCAAATCAGTATTGATCCGAATCGCCTGAGCTATTATAAACTGAGCATCCAGGATGTGATGCAGGCGGTTAAGAGTAATAATAATGAGGCCGGAGGAAGGAAGTTTGAGATGAGTGGGATCGGATATATCATTAAAACCAGTGGGTACCTTAAATCGATTGAGGAGATCGAAAACCTGGCCTTACGAACTCAAAATTCTATTCCTGTGAAGATCAGGGATATTGGCACGGTTCAGATGGCCGGAGAAAGTCGCCTCGGCATATTCGATTATAATGGTGAGGGTGAAGTGGTAGGAGGGATTGTGGTATTGCGATATGGCGAGAATGCCGATGAGGTGATCCGCCAGGTGAAAACAAAAATGACGGAAGTAGCCAGGGGTTTACCCCAGGGGATGAAGTTTAATATTGTTTATGACCGTGGTGAATTGATCGCAGAATCAATATCTTCTATCAAAACTACCCTCATTGAAGAGATGATTGTGGTATCACTGATCGTGATCGTTTTCCTGTTTCACTGGAGAAGCGCGATAAGTATCATCATCCAGATCCCAATAACCATAGCTGCCAGCTTTATATTATTGAATGCATTTGATATTTCATCCAACATCATGTCATTAACCGGTATCGCACTGGCTATTGGTGTTATTGTCGATAATGGAATCATCATGGCAGAGAACTCTTATAAAAATCTTGCAGTAAGGCAGGCTGAATTAAATGAACAAAGAACAGGAGGAAATGCAGATGTGGAATAAATCGAAACTTAAAAAGAATGATGATTATGTTAAACTTTCTACTGAAGAAAGACTGAGCATCATCGAAAAGGCCTGTAAACAGGTGTCAAGAGGTGTATTTTATTCAACCATTATTATTATCACATCTTTTCTGCCGGTATTTTTACTGACAGGGCAGGAAGGTAAATTATTCCATCCGCTGGCCTATACCAAAACCTTTATTCTTATCATCGATGCGGTACTGGTACTTACACTGGCTCCCGTAATCATTTCATTTTTCATGAAGGGTCGTTTCCGTCAGGAGAATGAGAACCCGATCAACAGAGGATTAGAGAAGGTTTACCTTCCGATGATTCGTGCCTGCATCAGAAACAGAAAAACTACTATTGGAGTTAATATCCTTGCATTGCTTATCTCTATACCGATGATGATGAGTCTGGGGCGCGAATTCATGCCACCTTTGGATGAGCAATCTGTTTTGTTTATGCCTGTGACCTTACCTGATGTTTCCAATTCGGAGATCAAGCGAATTTTACAGGTTCAGGATAAGATTATCAAGTCTGTGCCGGAGGTCAACCATGTATTGGGCAAGGCAGGCCGTGCAAGTTCAGCAACTGATAATTCACCAATCAGCATGATTGAAACAATCATTTCGCTGAAACCAAAAAGCGAGTGGAGGCCCGGAATCAGTAAAAAGGATATCATTAATGAGCTTGATGCCAAACTTCAGATTCCGGGTGTTGTGAATGGCTGGACACAGCCCATCATCAACCGAATCAATATGCTTTCAACCGGCATTCGTACTGATGTTGGGGTCAAGGTTTATGGGCAGGATCTGAGACAGATCAGCCATATTTCTGAAGATGTGCATACCCTGCTGAAAAATATTGAAGGAGTGAAAGATCTGTATGTTGAGCCGGTTACTGGGGGTAAATACCTGGAAATTGAAATCAGACGCGATCAGTTGGATCGTTACGGGCTAACAGTGGATGATATCAATGCCACTGTTGAATCAGCGATTGGGGGCGCTCCTTTTGCTTCTACGGTAGAAGGCCGGCAACGTTTTAACATTCATTTGCGCCTAGGTCAGGAATACCGGAACAGTATAGACCGCTTGAAACGAATTCCACTAACTTCCCCTGATGCGGGAACGATCCCATTATCAGCGGTTACAACTATCCGGTTTGTGGATGGCCCGCCGATGATCAGTTCTGAAAATGCAATCCTGCGGGGTGCAGTGATGTTCAATGTTCGTGATCGCGATCTGGGGCATACTGTTCAGGAGGCTATTGATAAGTTGAATAAGGATTTGAAACTCCCAAATGGATATTTTGTAGAATGGAGCGGGCAATACGAAAATCTGATCCGGGGACAGCAAACCCTGATCTATATTCTGCCTGTAGTAATCTTTATTATCTTTCTGGCCCTGTATCTGGCTTTTAAATCAATCAGAGAGGCATTTTTAAGTCTCGTGACTATTCCTTTCGCCCTTATCGGGGGTGCTTTCCTGGTTTATTTCTGGGGTGTGAATCTTTCAGTTGCCGTAGCGGTTGGATTTATTGCCCTTTTCGGGATCGCCGTCGAAACTGGTGTGGTGATGGTAATCTATTTGAATGATGCAATGAGACAGCTGGTTGCTTTGAAAGGCAATTCCAGTGAAACAATTACCAAAGAAGATTTAAGGGAATACGTGATCAATGGTGCTGCCAAACGTTTACGACCCAAGATCATGACGGTTTGTGTCGCATTATTTGGTTTGACACCTGTTTTATGGTCGGGTGGGGTGGGAAGCGATGTGATGCAGCCTATTGTGCTGCCAATGATTGGAGGGGTACTCACTTCATCCACCCATATTTTATTGGTTACACCATTGATCTTTCTGATGACAAAAGAGTATGAATTGCGAAAATTTGGAAAACTGGAGGTACATGATGTTCAGCATTAAGAAAATAGTTTTGTTGTTTGCTTTCCTGACTTCATACACGGTCTACGGACAGCAGATTATGAATCTGGAGGAAATATTAGCGGAGATTAGTGCCAATAATCCTTCTCTGAAGTCCTATGCAAGCCGGATTCAAAGCAAGGATTCTAAAGTGGAAGGCGCCGGCTCATGGATGGCTCCAATGGTTGGGGCAGGAACTTTTATGAGTCCTTACCCCGCACAGGGTAAGGTTGGCGATGATGAACGTGGGGCATTCATGATCACTGCTGAACAGGATATTCCCAATCCCGCAAAGGTCAGGGCAAAAAAGGAATACCTCAAAACGCAGTCACTTACCTATGAATTGGGTAGAAATGAACGTTTTAACCAGTTAAGAGCCAGTGCAAAGTATCTCTATTTCGGACTTTTGGTAGCTCAAAAGCGTATTGTCTTCCAGAAGGAGAATCAGCAGATCATGCAGACGATGAAAAAGCTTGCAGAGATACGTTATCCCTTTAATCAGGGGGGATTAAATCAGGTTTTTAAAGCTGAGGGAAGGGTCTATGAATCTGAGAATATGATTCTGATGACAGAGGCAGAGATTCGTTCAAAAAAGATTGCTTTGAATGCATTGATGAACAGAGCAGCGAATGCCGAGTTTGAAATTGAAACCGGGTATCAGGTTAAGTTCAGTCCTAAAGCAGATCTCGACACTGCTTATCTGGCTGGAACAAGGAGCGATATTTTGCATATGGAACATGATATACATGCGATGGAAAGGAATATTGATCTGATGCGGCAGGAGTCAAAGCCCGATTTTAAAATTCGGTTTGATCATATGTCAAATTATTCTGCAATGATGCCAAGGCAGTTTACGGTGATGGGAATGCTTTCCATTCCGATTGCTCCCTGGTCCTCCAAAATGTATAAATCAGAGATCAAATCCATGAATTTTGAGCGGGAAGCCATGCGGCAGGAGAAAGCGGCTATGCTTACAGAAATTTTAGGGATGAGTAAGTCTATGGAAAACGATCTGGTTAATATGCAGCAGCAGTTATTTAATTATGAGACCAAGATTTTGCCTTCATTGGAAAAGTATCTCAAGGTTTCGATGTTATCCTATCAGGAAAATAAAACCGATTTAAATACGGTGATAGATGGGTGGGAATCGATCAATATGTCGCAGATGAATTATCTGGATCAGTTACAGAAATATTATCAAATGATTGTGGAGTATGAGAAGAATATTGAACGTTAAAATCGCATATTTTCTGATTATCGGATCATTCCTTTTAAGCTGTAATCAAGATAAAAAGCTTAGTTCTGGCAGTCAGGTGCAGAAATACACTTGCCCAATGCATCCGCAGATAGTGAAAGATGGCCCGGGTACTTGCCCTATCTGTAAAATGGATCTGGTTCCTCTGCATACTGCTGATTCACATGGTGCTGCGGATACAAGTTTAAATTCCTTAGTGAAACCAAGTAATGAGTTGGTTATATCCGGAATCAAAACAATCAGGGTAGAGAAGGGGCTTAAAAAATCTGAAATCGTCCTGAAAGGGATCATAAACTATAATACGAATAACTGGCGGTCGGTATCGGCAAGGGTGAGTGGCCGTATTGAAAAGCTATATGTGAAATATAATTATGAGCGGGTTAGCAAAGGACAAAAGATTATGGAGATTTATAGCCCTGATCTGGCAAATGCCCAGCAGGAATTGCTCTTTCTGAAAAACAATAATGAACCTGCACTTCTTGAATCTGCCAAAAGGAAATTGTTACTTCTTGGTTTAAGTCTGACCCAGATAAACAGGGTCCTAAGCACAGGCAGGTTAGAAGATAGAATCGCTGTTTACAGTCCATATTCAGGTTATGTTGCTGAATTGGGTTTAAACACCCCAACTTCTTCAGGTATGGTAAACCAGGCTGGTGGAACAAGAATCAGCTCAGGAAGCGCAGGCGGAATGAGTTCTATGAATGCTACTGCATCATCCGCTACTCTGCCGGAAATACCGGATATTCCTGCAGGTGGATCTTTGCAAATCAGGGAAGGACAATATATCAATGCCGGTCAGAAGTTATTCGATCTGATCAATACAGATCAGGTCTGGGCCGAGTTCTTTGCCCGACCGGATCAATTGCAGGAGTTTAAACCGGGTAAAAGAGTACTTGTTCAGTCCATAGATCTTGCGGATCAGCGTTCAGAAGTTGCTGTGAGCCTGATTCAGCCTTATTTTAGTAACGGAATCAATTATTCCCTGATCAGAGCCAATATGCCAAACAGTACTAAAAGCTGGAAGGTGGGTCAGTTGATCTCAGTAAGCAGGGACGCCGCAATAGAAGGGAACTGGCTGCCCGCTACAGCCCTTGTTCAGGTTGGAACACAATATGTGGTATTTATCAAAAAGGATAAAGGATTTATACCGGTTTTTGTGAAGCTGAAGCATCGGGCGGACCAATGGATTGATATAGGGGAAAGTCTGGAACCTGACACAGAATTGGCAATTAATGCCTGGTTCCTCATAGATAGCGAAGGTTTTATAAAAGCAAAGCGTTTATAATGAGAACAAAAATAATTTTAGGGCTGATCATTCTTTATTCAGGATTCATTTTCTCCGGATGTAGTGAGGGGCATGAAAAGCATGCAGAAGCAGAAAAATATACCTGCCCGATGCATCCTCAGATCGTTAAAAATGGCCCCGGTACTTGCCCGATCTGCAAGATGGATCTGGTTCCGGTAAATTCTGCGGGTGGTAAAAATGAGCTGTCACTTAGCGATAGCCAGATTCAGTTGGCTAATATTCATACCATGATGATCAATCGTACTGACTTCAGTACTTCAAAAGTATTAAATGGCCGTTTGATTGTAAATCCGGAACAGACTCAAGTAATTTCCAGTCGGTATGCCGGAAGGATTGAAAAATTGTTTGTGAAAGAAATGGGGCGGTCTGTTAAAAAAGGCCAGGCGATTTTTCAGATCTATAGTGAAGAACTCCAGACCCTGCAGCAGGATTATTTATTACAACTTAAGCAGGTCGCGGTATTTCCTGAAGAGAAGATCTATCAATCAATGCGGGAGGCTGCGAAAAATAAACTACGCTTGTTCGGCTATTCAGATGCTCAGATCCGGGTACTGACCGCTTCAGGAAAAGCAGCGCCATTGCTCACCGTCTATTCATCAGCGTCCGGAGTTGTGACTGAGCTGAATGTTTCGGAAGGACAGTATTTATCGGAAGGCAGTCAGATATTAAAGCTTGAAAATTTCAGTCAGCTCTGGCTTGAAATGGACGTGTATCCGAATGAAATGGGAATTATCAAACTGGGTACTAAGGTTCAGGCTTCGATCAATGGCATTAGCGAAAAAGAGCAGACGCTGACTATCGATTTTATTTCCCCGCAGATGGATCCATCCTCCCAGGTACTAAAAGTAAGGGCTCCGATTAATAACCCGGGAAATTTACAGGCAGGGATGCAGGCAACTGTGTTTCTACCCCTGGCAGAAATATCAGATGCTATGAGTTTGCCATTGGATGCAGTGGTACGCGATGAGAAGGGCGCACATGTATGGATCAAAACGGCAAAAAATACCTACTCTCCAAGGATGGTACTCACGGGTGAGGAAGATACGGATCGGATCATTATCCTTTCAGGGCTTGAAAATGTGAAAGAGGTGGTTGTAAGCGGGGCATATTTATTATCCAGTGAATTTATTTTGAAAAAGGGGACAGATCCAATGCTGGGTCATGATATGAGTAAGATGCAAGACTAATTATTTGATTATTAATAATTTATAATAAATTTATAGATATGGATCATCATCAGCACGGACATATACATCCCCATGGGGAGCATGGTAATAATCATGCAGGTTTGATGAATGAACATCCAAATTCTCATGTGGTTGATGAGCATGCAGGCCATCAAACTTCGGATTTTTTAAAAAGATTCTGGATAAGTCTCATTCTTACTATCCCCGTTCTTCTATTGTCAGAAATGATCCAGCATTGGTTTGGATTTCATATTGCATTCCCGGGTGACAAGTTTGTATTGTTAGGGCTTAGCTTAATCTTATTTATTTATGGAGGCAAGCCCTTCCTGATAGGGATGCTACGTGAAATAAAGCAATCAAATCCAGGCATGATGACCTTGATTGGAGTTGCAATACTTGTTGCATTCGTTTACAGTACTTCCGTTATTTTTGGCTTGAAGGGTATGGATTTCTTTTGGGAGCTTGCTACCCTGATAGATATTATGTTGCTGGGACATTATTTTGAGATGCGTTCCCAGCATGCCGCATCCCGGGCTCTTGAATCATTGGTTGCATTGCTTCCTTCAGATGTTCATGTAGAGCGCAAGGGAGTAGTTGTTGATCTACCATTGAAAGAACTACGCAATCAAGATATTATTCTCATCAAACCCGGTGAAAAAATTCCTGCCGATGGGAAGATCATTAGTGGACATTCTTTTGTTAATGAAAGTATGCTTACCGGAGAAAGTTTGCCGGTCAGGAAGCAAAAAGAAGATCTGGTTATAGGTGGTTCGATCAACGGCGATGGATCTATAAAAGTACTCGTTACCGGAACCGGTGAGCAAAGTTATCTTAATAAGGTAATTAATATGGTTCAGGGTGCTCAGGCTATCAAATCGAGAACACAAAATCTGGCTAATAAAGTTGCCAAATGGCTGACATATGTATCTCTGAGTATCGGTATAATTACATTTATCGTATGGTTTAGTAAGGATGGGGATATGGCCTTCGCATTGGAAAGGATGGTAACCGTCATGGTTACATCATGTCCTCATGCCCTCGGGGTTGCAATTCCTTTGGTTGTTGCTATTTCAACGTCTCAGGCAGCGGTTAATGGCCTTTTGATTAGAAACAGAACAGCATTTGAAAATTCAAGGAATCTAAGTCTCGTAATTTTTGATAAAACAGGAACTTTAACAGAAGGCTCCCATGGTATTCAACGTATCATTGTTATTGATAAAATCTATTCAGAAAATGATATTCTTCAATATGCTGCAGCCTTACAGCAAAATTCTGAGCATTATATCGCTCAAGGTGTAAAGAAATCATTAGATCTTAAAAAGCTCGAACTATGGCCATCAACTGAATTTGAATATCTTCCGGGTATCGGTATTAAAGGAAAAGTGAAAGGAAAAGAAGTAATAGCCGTAGGTCCGAATTATTTCAGGAAGGAAAATATGCCGGTTCCTGAAATCCCTGAAGAAATTAACCAGTCTTCAGAAACTGTTAATTTTTTAAATATTGATGGAAAAACTGCCGGGATAATCACTCTTTCAGATACAATCCGACCATCATCCAAAGCCGCCATTGAAGAGCTTAAATCAATGGGGATCAAATCTTATCTTCTAACCGGTGATAACGAACATGTGGCTAAATCAGTTTCCGATTCATTAGGAATGGACGGCTTTCTGGCAAATGTATTACCGGATCAGAAGCAGCAAAAGGTCTTAGAGTTTCAGCAGAAGGGTGAGATCGTGGCAATGACTGGTGATGGTGTGAATGACGCTCCTGCGCTTGCACAGGCCAATGTGGGTATTGCAGTTGGTTCAGGGACGGATGTTGCTGCTGAAACAGCAGATATTTTACTGGTTAACAGTGATCCCCGGGATATAGTAAAAATTATCAGGTTCGGCAGGGCAACTTATAAAAAGATGATTCAGAATCTATTTTGGGCAGTAGGTTATAACATAGTTGCAATTCCTTTGGCTGCTGGAGTTTTATATCCGGGTTTTTTGCTTAGCCCGGCAGCAGGGGCTGTTTTGATGAGTATTAGTACGATAATTGTGGCTATTAATGCTCAGTTATTAAAACGTAGTCTTTAAATGGAATTATATATCAAAAATATGGTATGTAACAGGTGCATCACGGCAGTTCAAAATGTGCTGTTCAAACTTGAATTGCATCCCATAGATGTCCAGATGGGTATGGTAAGGCTTAAGGAGGATAAGTTGGATGAACAAAAGCTTCTTGAACTGAATAAACATTTAAATTCCCTTGGGTTTGAGTTGCTGGATAAAGGTAAGAGCAGGGTCATTGAACAGATCAAAAATCTCATTATTGAAAAAATATTTCATTCAGAGTTTCTGGAGCAAAAAATAAACTGGTCGGGTCTTATTTCTGATAAGGTATTTCATGAATATAGTTATTTAAGCTCATTATTTTCTTCTGTCGAGGGTATTACCATTGAACAATACATTATTCGCCAGAAAATAGAGCGGGTTAAGGAACTCTTATTTTATGATGAATTGAACCTTGGTGAAATTGCCAACAAACTGGGATACAGCAGTATTGCTCATCTATCGGCCCAGTTCAAAAAGGTTACTGGCCAAACCCCTACCCAGTTTAAGAATAACAGGGCCTCTGATGTGCAGAGGAGATCAATTGATAATGTTTAACTGATACAAACACAAAGTTGTATAACTCTTACCTGTAATTCTGTAAAGCCTTAAGCGCTTCTATATCATAATTTTGTATTGTAAATCAAGATTATGAACGAAGAACCAAAATCTCAATCAAAGGAGACTTCCACAACGACTATCAGGGCTGTGTTCCCGGTAACTGGCATGACCTGCGCCGGATGTGCAATCAGTGTTGAGTCAATACTTAAATCTACGACAGGAGTTATTGATGCAGGGGTAAACTTTGCGAATAATACTGCATGGGCAGAGTATGATTCTCTGAAAACAAATCCGCCGGCACTGCAAAAGAGTATTCAATCTATTGGATATGATATAATTATCGACACAGAGAATTCTGCAGAACTACAGGAGAGCTTTCAGCTTACAAATTACCTGGAACTAAAAAACCGGACAATATGGGCTTCAATACTTGCCTTCCCTGTATTTGTAATTGGGATGTTTTTCATGGACATGCCTTATGGAACCTGGATATCTATGATACTGACTGCTCCCGTCCTGTTTTGGTTTGGCAGAAACTTCTTCATCAACGCCTGGAAGCAGGCAAGGCACGGGATGGTGAATATGGACACTTTAGTGGCTTTGAGCACCGGAATAGCTTTTGTTTTTAGCGCATTTAACACCTTCAACCCTGAATACTGGCACAGCAGGGGAATACATCCGCATGTTTATTATGAAGCTGCTGCTGTGATTATAGCCTTTATTTCCTTCGGAAAATTACTGGAAGAAAAGGCTAAGTCAAACACGACCACAGCCATTAAAAAATTAATGGGATTACAGCCTAAAACAGTTCGGATTCTTAACGATGATAAGGAAGAAGAGATTCCTGTTTCGCAGGTCGCTCCAGGTCAGATCATAGTCCTTAGACCGGGAGAAAGGGTTTCTGTTGATGGCACTGCCGTTTCAGGATCATCTTATTTGGACGAAAGCATGATCAGTGGTGAACCTATCGCAGTTTTGAAGGAAGCGGGCGAAAAATTATTCGCAGGCACAATCAATCAGAAAGGTAGTATTCATTTTAGAGCCGAAAAGGTTGGTGCCGATACCCTG
The DNA here is from genome assembly GCF_030695525.1 of Daejeonella sp. Classification (GTDB taxonomy): domain Bacteria; phylum Bacteroidota; class Bacteroidia; order Sphingobacteriales; family Sphingobacteriaceae; genus Daejeonella. The sequence continues at coordinate 12,019 of NZ_JAUYSS010000045.1, forward strand.
CTTGCACATATCGTAAAAATGGTGCAATTGGCGCAGGGAAGTAAAGCTCCGGTGCAAAAGCTAGTGGATAAGATAGCAGGAATATTTGTTCCGGTTGTAATTGGTATTTCAATCCTGACATTTGCAGTCTGGATGTTAATTGGAGGGGAGCAAGCATTTTCTCATGCTTTACTTACTTCGGTAACTGTACTGGTCATTGCCTGTCCCTGTGCTTTGGGACTTGCAACTCCAACAGCAATCATGGTGGGAGTTGGTAAGGGTGCTGAAAATAATATTCTTATAAAGGATGCTGAAAGCCTTGAATTGGGATATAAAGTCAATGCGGTCATTCTTGATAAAACAGGTACTATCACAGAGGGCCGGCCTGTAGTTACCGCAATGAACTGGTCACCTGAAATTAGTGATAAAGAGCAATATTTTAAGGTTCTTTACAGTCTGGAAATAAATTCTGAGCATCCACTGGCTGATGCGATAGTTAAGAAGTTAACAGAGGACGGAATTTCAGGTGTTCAACTAGAATCATTTGATAGTATCACAGCGCGGGGAGTAAAAGGTATTCATAATGGAATCGGGTTTTTCGTCGGGAATCATCAGTTTCTGGAAGAACAAAATATATCTTTAAATACAGATCAGTTTGAATATGTACAGAAAAGGCAACATGAAGCTAATACAGTAATTTACTTTGCAGATCAGAAAAAGGTATTGTCAATTATTTCTGTTGCCGATAAAATTAAGGATTCCTCGACTGAGGCTATCCGTCAACTGCATGATTTGGGTATTGAAGTTCATATGCTTACCGGAGATAATGAACAGACAGCTTCTGCTGTAGCAAAAGAAGTGGGAATTAAAAGTTACAGGGCTGAGGTTTTGCCATCTGATAAAGCCGATTTCATTAAGCAGCTACAGTCTGAGGGAAAGGTTGTTGCTATGGTGGGAGATGGGATCAACGATTCTCATGCCCTGGCACAGGCTGATGTTAGTATTGCGATGGGAAAGGGTTCAGACATCGCCATGGATGTTGCCAAGATTACTCTAATCACCTCTAACCTGCAGTCTATTCCCATGGCATTGAAACTTTCAAAAAGGACCGTTCAAACTATTCGTCAAAACCTGTTCTGGGCCTTTATTTATAATATTATCGGGATTCCGCTTGCGGCAGGTGTTTTGTACAGCTACAATGGTTTTTTACTTGATCCAATGATCGCAGGGGCAGCAATGGCACTCAGTTCAGTTTCTGTAGTTAGTAACAGCCTCAGATTAAAAGCTTTAAAACTCAGGTCTAATTAAATAAATAATATCAAAAAATCAGAAATAATGGAAACAATTAAATTTAAAACGAATATCAAATGTACAGGATGTCTGGCTCAGGTTGGTCCGGCATTGAACGAGACTGCCGGTGAGAATAACTGGAAGGTGGATCTGGATTCAAGTGATAAAACACTAACTGTTGAGGGAGATCTTCATGAAGCTGAAATTATTGCTTCTGTGAAAAAGGCAGGATATACAGCCGAAAGGATTTGAAAAGCAAAAAAGGGGTACGAAATTGTACCCCTTTTTTTAATATTTAGAAGGAATTTATTGGGAAATTGTGATCGTTCCCAGATCTTTTACGGAGCCTGTAACTACAGCAACATTCTCAATAGTTTTATTTATGTACGGACTTACAGGTTGAATTTCAACTTTATAAGTTCCGGCAGCTACACCAGGGAACCAAAATTTACCGGTCGCATCACTAATAGTCCCCAGAGTATCAGTTCCTGCAATTGCATAGATCTTAGGATTAGAAGCTGAAGGTGTAATTATACCTGTAATGGCTCCTGAAACTGAATTAGGAATAGCTCTGATTACAGGTTTTAAGATGTATTTGTCATTTCCTGTCTGAACAACAGATTTTGCTGCATCAAAGTCAAGCAAAAGGGTATATGCAATGCCTGCTTCAAGAGTTTCCTGTACCTTTAATTTCACACCTGAACTCTGTCCGCTTGGTGTGGTCAGAGGATAAGTCACTCCATTAATCTTAACCTGATTTCCTGTGGTGTTTAATACAAGTCTAATTTCCTGTATCTTTCCTGAAGGGATATCCTGAGAAGCAATAAGGGTATCCTTACCCATTCTGAAATTAAGAATATTGAAAGGGGTAGGACCAACCGCAAGCGTGCTTGTTCCATCAGATGTAAGAATCTGAATTTCCTTAACACTTAAATATATTGCTTCATAAGCACCGGGGCTATCAGTGATCTTAACATTCATTCTGGTCATCCCGTCTTCATTGTTCTTCTTACAGGCTGTCAATCCTATTGCAAGGCCTATACAGCCAATGATCATTAATTTTTTCATGATATATTTTTTTAGGTGTTTACTAGATATTCATTGTAAACCAATTGCCGTGCCACTCCATTTTGTATTTGGAGATAAACTGGCTTGATTTATGTTGTATAGATCGTAACTAAATGAAAATCAATATGAAAAGATTAATTAACTATGCAGCTGTTCCTTTATTGGCCTTCGGGCTTTTCTCAATGGGCTCTTGTACTAATAACGCTACAAAATCTGATGAGTCAGAAGTATTTGTAATGGATTCTGTTTCAAAGGATCTTGAACAAGCTACCAAAGAGCTTGAAGATAAAAATGCAAAACTTGAGGCTTCCTTAGAAACAGTTGACAAAGAATTTGAAACCGCTAAATAAAAGATATTATGAAAAGAAATAACATTTTAAGGATCAGCATCCTTCCATTTATTGTCATAACACTATTGGCCCTGGCAGATCCGCAAAAGGGTAATAACGGACAGGGAAAATCAGAAGGTAAAGAAAACGATGCAAATGGAAAAGACAAGGGAAAGAACCAGTCTGATAAAAACCAGGGAAAGGATGACAAAAAGGATAAGGACTACCGGGATGATAAAAACCAAAGACAGGATAATGATGATCGTGGTGATAAGAGAGAGCAGGGAAAGAATGAGAAGTATAATGACGATAAGGGCAAGTCCGGCAAAAACAAAGGAAATACTGATGGCGGAAATTGGGAGATTAAAAGAGGTAAGGGAAATAGTAAAGTGATGAATGGCAAAAGGGATATCGATATTGACTGGGGAATTAATAATTGGGCACAGCGTAAACATCCGAAAAATCAAAAGAAAGTTAGCATCTGCCATAATCCAGCCGGTAATGATTCGGGCAATTCGGTAACTATCAATATCTCCGAAAATGCAGTTCAGGCACATTTAAACCATGGTGATATCATTGGGAATTGTACAACTAATTATTCAGATCGCTGGTCTTCAAAATACATCCAATCACGTGAGACTGTTTATACTAACTATGAACAAACCTATGAGACTATGTCTTATAGTGAAGCACTTTTAAAGTATGCAATGGAGAAACTTTTAGGAGTAAAAACAAATCTGAATACCAGCAGGGTAAATCTTAGTACTCAGGAAGTTCAACGCCGTGAAGGACTTATTCTGGATCTTCAGAATAATGTAACAGATCTCGAAAATCAATTGGCTTTAACCCGGAACAGGCTTGATTCTGATGTAAATATTATAGTGCAATTATAATAGTTTTATAAACCTTTCAGGTTTATACTGAACACTTCCATATCTTGTGATTCATTAAGAATGAACTCAGGATATGAAAGTGTTTTTTTTATTTGTATTTTTTAGTATTTCGATTCCATGTTATTCACTCCTTCCTGAAACAACAATTCAGGGGCAGCAACCAAATCTTTCAATTGATACTAAAGGAGTTATTCGCGTCACATACGGGAACGGTGAAAAGATCTATTGTTTAACTTCAACCAATAATGGAATTAGTTTTTCTTCTGCAGTACTGGTGGCTGAACTTCCCGGTATGCATTTAGGGAATACCAGAGGCCCCCAAATTGCCTCTTCTAAAAATTTTTCCATGATTAGTGCGATGGATAAGGGAGGAAATATCCATTCTTACAGATTAAACCATTCAATAGGAAAATGGATACTGGTGACAGAAATTAATGACAAAAAAGCTTCGGCTCCCGAAGGGTTAATGGCAATCGCTGCCGATAAAGAGGATAATTTTTACGCTACGTGGCTTGACATCAGGGAGGGGAAGACAAATAATGTATATTTTTCTTCAATCAATGGTAAATCTGTTAAATGGAACGCTAATTCCCTGGTTTATAAATCACCGGATAAGCATGTTTGCGAATGCTGTAAGCCAAATATTGTCGTAGCCAATCGAAAAATTGTCATTGGATTCCGTAACTGGTTAATGGGTTCAAGGGATATTTATTATACAGTTTCCAATGATAAGGGGAAATCCTTTTCTGCCGCTCAAAAATCAGGAACAGGAACATGGAAGTTAAATGCCTGTCCAATGGATGGAGGTAGTTTAGCGGTTAATTCTTCGGGAATGGTTTCAGCGGCCTGGAGAAGAAACGGAGATGTTTATTACTGGTCGGAAAATCAGGCGGAAATCAAACTTGATTCAGGCCGGGATGTTAGTATGGCTCAAAATAATAAAGAAACATATATCGCCTGGCAGGATAAAAAAATTGTGAGTGTAATGAATTTGAATACAAAAAAGGTTACCGTGCTTGGCTCCGGTGTTTCTCCGAAAGTTTACACTCTGGACAATGGGAAAGCAATTTGTTTCTGGGAAGATGATAAACAGCTGAGATTTAAGCTAATATAAATCAGATTTATCGCTTCAGGATCAGGTAACCTTTATTTAGTGCTGAAACTCTCTGCCCCCTTAATGTCCGGTGTGTAGTGATCAGGTAGTAATAAACACCATCACTCAGCGGTGAGTTGATATTTGAAAGTAATCCGGTATTGGCGAACCCCGAAAATACCCGGTCACTTTCATTATATCCATTCATTCGAAAGACTTCATTCCCCCAGCGATTGAAGATCAAAACCTCGTTATCCGGGAAAGATACTATGTTCTCTACTCTAAAAAATTCGTTACCCAATCCATCATTATTAGGGGATACCAAAGGATCGGGGATGATATCCGGGTTTAAAGGAGGGTCATTTTTTGTGGTTATTGGAATAGTAGGTGAGGGTGGATAGATATCATTAATGATCACCGTAGCACCGTTACCAATTCTTACCAAAGGGTCGGATGTTGATAAGATACTAAGAATAACATCTTCATCACCTTCCTGTTCATCATCTGTTAAAGCAGCCAATGTAACCTTTTGAGTAGTAAAGGTTTTCCCGCGTGGGATTTTGATATCGAGATATTGATCGAGAAGTATATAATCAAGGTCATTCTTTGCCCTGCCCTGATAATTGATCCTGATAGTTACATCATCCCTGAATGGTCTCATAAGTCTGGCAGTAACAGCTGTTTTCTTGCCTTCCGAAACATGGCTTATTGCTGGTGCCAGACTAACAATTGTAAAAGGGATAACTTCAATAATTAATGAGGCAGTGGCACACATTCCCGAAGTATTGCACACCCGGTAGGTTATGATTTCCAGTCCCCAGAATCCAACATTGGGGGTATAGTTGAATTTTCCATCAGGACTAAAAGTAATTGTCCCATTTTTTGCAGCTGATGTAAGTGAAAAACTAATATTTTCTCCCTGACGGTCATAATCATTCAGTGCAACACTGCCAGAAACAGGTATTTCTTCATCGGTTTTGAAACTATCATCTATCGCGATCGGAGGACAACTTCCGCGCAGCACTTCAGCTGAAACCATCAGGGTGCATCCTCTGGCATCTTTTATAAAAAGCTCATAGATTCCGGGTGCAAGATTATCCAAGATATCATTTTTAATGGGGCTACCTTTCCAGGTCAGATCATATGGTTTTGTACCGCCAGTGATTGTCGCTGAAATCATCCCATCAATTGAAGTTTTACAAACCGTGTTTTTTACAGTGAGTGCTGCCTTAAGGATTTCAGGTTCAGATATCGGAATACTAATTGTTTCAGAACATCCGCTCGCATCAATCACCGAAAGAGAATAATTGATATTTGGTGCTAGGTTCTGCAGATTTTTTGTACTTTCATTATTAGACCATTTATAAGTATATGGTGAGGTTCCTCCTGAAACACTTACGTCTATACTGCCATCCCTTGCTCCAAAGCAGCTTGCATCAATCTTAGTAAAATTAATCTTGAGAGGTGCGGCAGGTTGCCTGATGGGTATAGATTCAGTGTATTCACATCCTTTTGAGTCTGTAATTGTGATGGAGTAAGAACCTGCAATGAGCCCATTTAAGTCTTTTGTGATCTGTCCACCTTGCCAGCGATAGATGTATGGAGCGGTTCCTCCGCTTGCTGTAACTTTAAGTGACCCGTTGTTTCCTGCAAAACATGAAACATCAGTCCGGATGAAGCTTAAGCCCAGAGGTGCTGCAGGCTGTGAAATAGTATAGTCAGGAGATATTACAGTAATACATTCCGGACTTCCGGCATCCCTTACATATAATTGGTAGCTTCCTGCTAAAAGGCCGTTAAATATTTTACCGCTTTGCCAGCTGATTCCTCGATTTATACTGTATTCATAGGTTCCGAAGCCCCCTGAAACAGTTTCAATCTGAATAGATCCTGTGTTCGAACCATAGCAGTTGACATTAATAATTGATGCACTGGCTTTTATGGCTGCCAGAGGCTGAATAATTATAGCACCTCCACTACCTGAATTCGAACATGAATTTGCATCACTTACTGAGGTAATTCTATAAGTTCTGGTGGTATCAGAACTGACGTTGAATGTATAATTACTACTTCCAATTCCACTAATTGTGTTTGAGTTAAATCCATCAGTGTAGCTTATTGTCCAGGGAGCTTTTCCCGTCAGTTTGACACTCAATGTACTAATCGCACCAAAACAGGCCATTTTTCCTCCACTAAGTGTTGCCGTGGGAAGCGGGTTTACAATAATGGTGTATTTACTTTCAGGCCCGGTACAACCATTATTACCTGGAATAATCGTATAGGTTACAAACTCTGGTGTTGAGCTGCTGTTGGTAAGAAATTGAACAGGGATAATATTTGTGCCGCTCGTGGCGTATCCTGAAACTGAAGCCGGGGCGCTCGCCGTCCAGGTGAAAGTAGTTCCGGGAATATTGGAAGTAAGTTCGACCACTTTTGAACTGGATTGGGTACATAACATTTGGGTCAAAGATGAATTGCTAAGCTTAGGAAGTGGCTTTATGGTAATAATATAACTTGAAGAAGGTGCGGCGCAACCGTTTAATGTTGGAAATACAGTAATCAATGCCTGAATTGCTGAACTGGTGTTATTAATAGCCGTAAATGAAGGAACATTCCCATTTCCGCTGGCTGCTAGTCCGATTGATGGATTTGAATTAGTCCATTTATAAGTTACACCTGCAATATTTGCTCCAAATGAAGTAGCAGAAACCAGTGTTCCGGAACATATGGTAAAGCTTAATGGTACAGTTACAATGGGTTCAGGGTTGATAGTTATCGTATAGGTATTGGGTAGCCCAATACATCCGTTTAAACTTAGAATCACAGTGATTGTAGCAGTGATAGGTTCTGTGGTATTATTTACAGCAGTAAAAGCGGGTACATTGCCACTTCCGCTGGCGGCTAATCCGATTGCTGGATTTGAATTTGTCCAGCTTATTGTGGCACCGGGTGGAGTACTGTTAAAAATACTTTGCGGCACCGTAAGCCCTTTACAATAAATTTGATTCTCTGGTACTACTAATAGGGGCAGTTGGTTTATTTTCAGTTCAAAGATTTTTGATACGCTGACACAGGAGTTAAGGGTAGCCGTTACAGCATAAGTTCCTGACATGGAAAGGTTTGAATTTGAACGGGTTACAGATTGACCGGTTTCGGTAAAACCCATTGGCCCAGTCCATGTATAGGTGAAAAGAGGATCAGGATTGAGAATGGAAAGAATTAATGGTTCGCCCTGGCAAACCGGACTCACATAGGGATTTATATCCGGTTGAGGGGGAGCCCCCGGACTTGATACCGACAATGTGGGTCCTATAAATAGACATCCATTGGCATTTTTTACCACAACAGAATAACTTCCTGCTCTTACACCTGTGAAATTACCTCCGTTTTGTACAAAGGTAATTCCTCCATTAATAGAGTATTCAAGGGGTTGTGTCCCAACTGCTGTAATTGTGATTATTCCGTTACTTAGATTACAAGCTGTTTCATTTGTGGCTAAAGCTGCTGTAATTACCGGCAAGGGCTGAACTATGATTGTGTAACTTATTGTGTTGCCCACACATCCATTCATTGATGGTATTATGGTAATTGTAGCTGAAATAGTAGTGCCGGATGAATTTGTTGCGATGAAACTCGGAATATTTCCTGTTCCACTCGCCGGAAGTCCAATAGCGGTATTTGAATTGGTCCAGCTATAACTTGTTCCAGGTATATTGCTTATTAAATTTCCTGCCGAAATAGTTTCTCCTGCACACACAACAGAATTTCCGGGACCGGTAACTAATGGTAATGGATTAACTGTAATTGTATACGTATATGTCTGACCGGGACACCCGTTCAGACTTGGAGTTACACTAATACTTGCTGTGATGGCAGTATTTGTATTATTGGCTGCTGTAAATGAAGCAATATTCCCGGTTCCGCTAGCTGGAAGACCGATTGCGGGATTTGAATTTGTCCAGCTAATGGTGGCTCCCGGTGGAGTACTGTTAAAAATATGCTCAGGAACAACATTGCCTTTGCAATAATTTTGATTCATGGGAGCAATTAATGTTGGCTTCGGGTCAACCTGAATATTAAAGGTCTTAGAAGCGCTGACACACGAGTTAACAGTAGCAGTTACAGCATAGGTTCCGGACATGGAAGGATCTGAATTTGAGCGGATTATTGATGCACCGCTTGCAGTAAATCCCGATGGACCAGTCCAGGTGTAGGTTGCCATTGGGTTTGGGTTCATAATGGAGAGAATTAAAGGTTCTCCCTCGCAGACAGGACTTACATAGGCATTAATCTCAGGTTGTGGAGGTGCGCTGGGACTGGTTACAGATAGGACTGGCCCTGTAATGATGCAGCCGCTTGAATTGCGGACGACTATTGAGTAGCTTCCTGCTGCCAGGTTTGTGAAGTTCCCATTATTCTGAACAAATGTGTTTCCGCCATTGATCGAGTATTCTAAGGGCTGAAGACCACTGGCCGTTATTGTAATTGTTCCATCATCGATATTACATTGTGATTCGGGGGTTGCTATTGCCGATAAAATCACCGGTAGGGGATTAACCGTTATGGTAAAGATTATCGGCTGACCAGGGCAACCATTTGAAATAGGAATTACTGTAATTGTAGCTGAAATAGCTGATATGGTAGAGTTTATTGCTGCAAAGCTTGGGATATTTCCGTTCCCAATGGCTGCAAGTCCGATATCTGGGTTTGAATTTGTCCAACTATATGTTGTACCTGAAACATTACTGGAAAAATTACTTGCAGCTATCGTTACTCCCGCACAAACTATCAAATCTGCCGGTTGAGCCATTACAGGCAATGGATTGACTGTAATGGTAAAGCTTGAAACGGGTCCGGTACAGACATTGTTTGTAGGTGTAACAGTAATGGTGGAAGTAATAGGAGATTGGGTGTTGTTTATTGCGGTAAAAGCTGAAATGTTCCCAATCCCGCTTCCCGCGAGTCCGATAGCGGTATTTGAATTGGTCCATGTATAAGTACTGCCAGCCGGGATGCTGCTAAATATCGAAGCCGGGATAGTGGTTCCCGAACATGCAATGATATTGGCAGGAACAGTAATGACGGGTAATGGTCTCACTGTTATCGAATAAACCGAACTTGGGCCGGCACACCCATTTAGAATAGGAGTCACAGTGATGTTTGCTGTAATAATTTCTGAGCTGGCATTGGTAGCTATGAATGCCGGCACAGTTCCACTTCCACTGGCAGACAGACCAATTGAAGTGTTTGAATTTGTCCAGTTAAAAGTAGTTCCCGGCAGACCGCTGCTGAAACTGGAGGCGGGAGTACTTGTTCCTGAACATACTATAGAATTGGCCGGTACATTAACATTGGGCAAAGGGTTGACTGTGATTGTAAAACTTGAGGATGTTCCGGCACAACCATCAAAATAAGGAGTTACAGTAATGGTTGAAGAAATGGGGGAATTGCTGTTATTAACTGCGGAGAATGCAGGTAAATTGCCATTTCCGTTTGATGCCAGGCCAATAGAGGAATTCGAGTTTGTCCAGCTATAGGTAGCTCCTGAAATATTATTGCTGAAGTTACTAATTGGTACAGAAACTCCACTACAAACCGCGAAATCTGCAGGCAAGATTACAGCAGGCCTGGGATTAACAGTAATTGTAAAAGATGCCGCAGGACCGGGGCAGTTGTTTAAAGTTGGTATTACGGTTATTGTTGCTGTTATTGGTGCATTTGTATTATTAGTAGCCGTAAATGATGGTATGTTGTTCATCCCGGATGAAACCAGACCTATCGCCGTATTCGAGTTAGTCCAGGTATATGTTGCCCCGGCCGGAGTACTTAAAAAAACACCTTCGGGAATTGTGGATCCTTCACAGAAAGTCAAATTTGGGGGAACGGTAACGGTTGGTAGAGGGGAAACTGCTACTTCAAAAACTTGCGCGGTACCTACACATGCACCGCTGGTTGCAGTTACTGCATAGCTACCTGCATTGGAAGGAGTGACATTTGGTATAGTAACTATAGGGCCTGTCGCTGAAAACTGGGATGGCCCTGTCCAGGTATATACCAGTGACTCATCTGCATTCTGTACACTCAGTACCAGGTTTGAACTTTCACAAACTGGGTAAAGAAAGTCATTGATAACAGGTGGGGCGGGTGCTCCCGGACTTGCTACAGTTACAGTTTGCCCTAATACTATACAGCCATACCCACTTCTTACCGCAACAGTATAACTGCCTGCCTCTAAATTCTCAAATAAATTTCCGTTACTGAACGTCGCTCCTCCATCAATTGAATATTGAAGTGGTGCTTCGCCGCTTGCCACAATGGTAATTTTACCGTCACTCAAGTCACAGTTGCTTTCGTTTTGTGGGGTAGCGGAAGTTATAACCGGAAGCGGATTTACTGTGATAGTATAAGTGCTGGGAGTTCCTGTACATCCATTTAAAGTCGGTGTTATAGATATTGTTGCAGAAACAGGTGAAGCGGTATTATTAACAGCCGTAAAACTGGGTACATTATTGTTGCCTGATGCAGCTAGTCCTATAGAAGTATTTGAATTGGTCCAGGTGTATGTTGCTCCTGCCGGAAGGCTGCTAAAGCTGGATGATGAAACGGTGGCGCCTGAACATACACTAAAACTACCTGGAACAATAGCTACAGGCAGTGGTTTGACAGTAATTATATACGAGGATGAAGGCCCCGCACATCCATTCAATACAGGAGTAACAGTTATCGTTGAGCTGATAGTTGTACTTCCTGAATTCAGGGCAGTAAAGGCTGGTACATTTCCAGTTCCGCTGGCTGCCAAACCAATTCCCGTATTCGAGTTTGTCCAGTTATACGTGGCTCCGGTCGGACTGCTGCTAAAGGATGTTTCGGCTGTTGAAGCGCCTGCACATAAAGTAGAATTGCCTGGCACGGTTGCTGTAGGCAAAGGACTGATCGTAATTACTGCAGCTGCTGAAGTAGCAGATCCGCAATCATTGTTTACTACTACATCATATGATCCGGCATCAGTATCATCTACAGTAGGGATGTTTAAGGAAGCCAGGGTCGCACCATTAATATTAATTCCGTTCCTTCTCCATTGATAAGAAGGCGCCAGGACACTTGAAGCTGTAACACTCAAATTTAAGGATGAACCTATACAAACAGATTGACTTTGAGGAGCCGTGGTAACAATCGGTGTGGAATTTGCGGTTACACATAGGACACTTGAATATAGATCTGTTCCATTTTTATCACAGATATTATCTACCAGTGCTCTGTAACAATATGATTCGGAAAGATTTGTGTAGGTATAGGCACTTGTGGTATTATCTATAATCTCCCATATTCCGGTGCTAACCGGAGCACGCTCCCATCTCAAAATAGGGCCTGTATGACCACTTAAGCTCAAAGTACCGCTGGTAGAAATACAAGTTACCGTGGTTCCGCTAATTGTTCCTCCCGATAAACTGGCAGCGTTTTGTGCATAATATAAATACACAGGTTCCGAAGAATTTGAACATCCGGAAGTGCTACTAACCACTCTTCGGATTCTATAATCACCGGAGGCATTGGAATTTGGGACTATAATATGATTGGTAATATCACTTTTAGCTAATTCCGCAGTTACAATTGGGCTAATTCCATTTCTGACAACTGTATAATTCTCTCCTTTAAAAGATACCTCCCAAAAATAAGTAAGGCCGTAACCCGATGGTGTAGTAGCACGAATATCCTGATAACTTACATCTCCACATGCCGTATTGTAGATTTTATCTACTCCCTTAAATTCAATATTGTTCGGTTCACACTGACCGAATAGTTTTGAATACCCTCCAAATGAGATTAAAAGAAAAAATAATAATCTTCGTAAAATTTGTATCATTTTGCGATTGCAATTTCATGAAACAATACCTAAGTGTTTACTAAAAACATTGTTTTACGAAAAATAGACGCAAATGTTTCCCTAATTATAATTTTACAATCATTTACGTTAATAGAAAATAATTATCGTATTAATCAAACAATAATTTATTTTCGATAATGTATTTGCAAATCAGGTTGTGTTAATTGTTTCAGGTTAATGGAAAAGATATTTTTCAGACTAAACAATTACAGATTTGATAGCTTAAACCAACTCATCCGATAATACTGACCTGGGCAGACTTTCAAGATAATCAACAGTTAGTAAGGTTGTAAGGAAGTCAACAACGAATGGATATTTCTTAGCCCGCTCTGAATCTATTTCATCAACCGAATAGGAAGTAATGACGATCTTGGTGTTCTTACAATATGGATATATTTCTGAGGAAAATCTGTCAAGAAACGCCCATCCGTCCATAACCGGCATATGCAAATCAAGCAGAATCAGGCCTGGAAAGTCATTCTGAATACTTGAATTTTCATTAATCAGTTTATAAAAGTATTCGAGGCCTTCAGAACCATTTGTCGCGGTGATAACCTCTTCCGAAAATTTCGATTTATTCAGAATCTGCTTTTGAATCCACAATGTAACTTCATTATCATTGATACAAAGGACTTTTTTTAATTGTGTGTTAGGCATATTCTAAAATATTTAAATATTCTGCTTTAGTTTACGTAATTGTACAGGGGAAAGTTTCATATATGTTGATACTTTACTCCATTTGTTGGGTCTCACATATAACTGAACATAATAATTGATACCCTTAGGTTCATTCTTTACTGATTTTGCTATTTTTGGTAAACCCTATCTATGAAGAGACTGTTATTGATGTTTTGGTGTTTCATCGCTTTTACAGCGTATGGACAGAATGGTTCTGTAATTGATAGAAGGACGTCATTTAAGTTGCCTCAGGGAATAAGTCAAAAAGACTATTTACCGGATGTGATTATTGTTAAGTTCAGAAAGGGGAGTACTGCAGCTCAGATACGTTCAGCAAGTTCTGCTTCAAGCTTAAGGAACCTTAATATTAAGGAATCAGATCTTAATCTAAATCAGCTTTTCAAAAACTCACTAAAAGCAAGCAGTGTTGAGGCTATTCAGCGAATGGCTATCAAAGATACCATTGGGATTGACAGGATTTATGAATTGAGGTTCAGCTCAAAGCAAGGAATTGAGAAAGTAATTAATGAATTGTTAAGAAATCCCAATATTGATTATGCTGAGCCAAGCTACGTTCATTATGTTTCCTATACACCCAATGATCCGCTTTACCTGGGTTTTCAAAGCCAGCTTAAACAGGTGAAGGCAGAGGAATCCTGGGATCTGATCAGAAATTCTTCCAATACCATCATTGCTATTGTTGATACAGGGACTGATATGGATCATGTTGATCTGAAAGCAAATATTATGCTTCCAGGGATAGACCTTGTCGGGCTTAGTGGTTTAAACCCGAAGGTCGATTACGATCCCGATGTTACAAGTGATTCCACAGATCATGGGGTTAGTGTTAGCGGCATTGCTTCGGCTGTTTCTGATAATGGACTTGGAATAGCCAGTATCGCTTATAATGCAAAATTAATGATTGTTAAGGCATGTGCCGATAATAATGCCTCACTTATTTATAAGGGCTACGAAGGGATTAAATATGCCGCTGATAACGGTGCTCATATTATTAATTGTTCCTTCAGCGGGCCAATGGCTTCTTCATTTGGCCAGGATATTGTGAACTATGCCATAGCTAAGGGGAGCCTGATTATTGCTTGTGCAGGGAATTCAAATAGTTCTGCACCCGAATACCCGGCAGCTTATAAAGGTGTGCTAGCTGTATCAGCAGTGGATCTGAATGATAAGAAGAATGATTTTTCCAGTTATGGCGGCCATATCTCACTCTCGGCCCCCGGATTGGTTTATTCTACCAAAAATGCCAATAAATATGGATGGGTTGCAGGAACTTCTTTTTCAACTCCAATGGTATCAAGTGCAGCAGCATTGGTCAGGGCGAGATTCCCGGCTTTTGATATGTTCCAGGTAGCTGAGCAATTGAAAGTTAGCTCAGATAATATTGATCAGCTTAATCCTGGCTTTTCAGGTCAGCTGGGACATGGACGCTTAAATGTGTTCAGAGCCTTAACCGAGACATTACCATCCATTAAATATCAGAAGATTACACTTAACGATAAAGGTGATGGATCAATACCTGCCGGTGATACCCTAGCTATTTTTTTGGATATTAAGAATTTTTTATCACCGGCCTCCGGACTTGCGATCAACCTGCAGACCAGCAATCCGAATATTCAGATAATTAATCCGCAATATATACTTAACAACATCGGCACTATGGAAATAAAGACTTTGATTGGTCCTTTTCGGGTATATGTCAGGGCTGGTACACCAGATAATGAAACTGTCAATTTCAGCATACATTATGCCTCAGGTAGCAATTATAAGAGTACAGAACAATTTCAGGTACGAGTTGCCCGTGATTTTATGAATATTACTGTGAATCAGGTAAGTTCTACTATAAGCAGTAATGGCCGTATCGGCTATGCCAATAGCAGTGGAGATGATGGTTTGGGATTTATTTATAAATCTGATCCTTTACTGGTTGAGGCATCTTTGATGATCGGAAACTCTGCTTCCCGGGTTTCAAATAACACCAGGTCGGGTTTTGGAACATCGGATGAACATTTCGTTAAAAAGCTGAGGGTATTTAATGATGACGATACCCAGGCCGCATTCCTGGGTCGTTCAGAATTTGATGATTCAGGAAATCCAAATCCTTTGAATCTGTATGTCAAGCATAGCCAGACCGCCTATTCAACCGGGCCTGACGATAAGTATATTATTTCGGAATATGAGATCCGTAATGACGGACTATCCGCTTTAAGCGGTGTCTATGCAGGCTTATTTACTGATTGGGATATTGATCCGATTGGCCGCGATGTGACAAAGTATGATCCTATCAACAGAATGGCTTATGTATATGGCAGGCATGGTGGTACCTATTTTGCAGGTGTTAAGCTGCTCAGCAGGACCGGGCAGGCTGTTTACTATCCCCTGGCCAATCAGGTTTCCGCAGATCCAATTTTTGCTGATTCGGAGTTTAGTTTAGCAGAAAAATATCAAACACTCTCTGCCGGAGTTAAATCCGCAGGTTTGGGTGAAAATTCTGCTGATGGTTACGATATATTACTGGTGAGTGGTTATGGGCCATTTACTATCCCGATAAATGGAATTGTTAAAGTAGCTTTTGCATTAATTGGAGGAGATTCCCTGAGTGATCTGCAAGCCAGCGCTGTAGCAGCTCAAAAAAAGTATGATGAATTAATTAAATACGAAAATACGGATATTGAAGACGGATTTGTGCTCAGTCAAAATTTTCCTAATCCTGGACTCGATCAAACTGTTATTGATTTTAGCCTGACCCGGCCCGGTCTGACCAATTTGATCTTATATAATGCAGCCGGGCAAGCGGTAAGGGAGTTAATCAGAGATAACCTTGCAAGGGGCACTTACCGAATTAATGTTGATCTTTCTGATCTTCAGTCCGGTATTTACCTTTACAAGATGCAATTTGAAGGCAAAGAAAAGACCTTGAAATTACTGGTTACAAAATAGCCTCAAAAAATCTGTTAAGAAATAAGCCTTCATAAGTCTGATTTATAATATCTAATCTTCCGGGAAGAAGCTTTTGGGATGTGAGAATTATTAATGAAGGAAATAGCTCAGGAGAAAAAAGGATTAGGAATTGTAGCAAATCCTGCAACGGGGTTCATAACTTTCTTTTTCACCCAGTAAAATCTTCGATTCGTTTGGAACAGTACGGTATGAATAACTTGCAGGTCCGCCACATTGTAAACAAACGGCATGAACCTTATTGACTACTTCTGCAATGGACATAAGTTCGGGCATTGGTCCAAAAGGTTTACCCTGAAAGTCCATATCCAACCCAGCAATAATCACCCGTATCCCTCTGTTAGCCAGCGTATTGCATACGTCCGGCAATTGATCATCAAAGAACTGCGCTTCATCTATTCCAACAACTTCTGTATTTGAACTCAAGAGCAGGATCGACGCTGCATTTTCAACCGGGGTAGATTGGATGGAGTTCAGGTCATGTGAAACCACTGAGTTTTCATCATACCGGGTATCTGTTTTGGGTTTAAATATTTCGACGTTCAGTTTAGCAATCTGGGCTCTTCGAAGTCTTCTGATCAGTTCTTCTGTTTTGCCTGAAAACATTGATCCGCAGATGACTTCGATACTTCCGCTAAGCTCTTTCCTTCGTTTAAAGTTGTGTTCGCTGAATAACATTCTGCTCGATCCTTCCTCTTTTTTCTGGGTACTAATATCCGATTTTTAATGGATTTAAGAGTATAGAAAAGCTAAGCACTGATCACTATTTAGTCAATACATTTGATAAATGTGCTTATATTTGGGTGTGGCTTTTTGCCTTGTTGCTATTTTCGGGCTGATTCAACCTACACAGCCCCCATATTCGAACTAGAATGAATAAGAAAGAAATCTTTAAGAAAGTTGCCGGAATTATTGCAGAATTGAATGAGCAATATGATTATCTATCCCAGGATCCCGAAAATCTGAATGAACTTGAACTTGAGCTTTTTGCTGCCAATGCAGATTTTTTATGTGATCATATTACAATTCTTCGGAAGCTTAATCAGAACTCGAAACCGCATAGCCTGGAACCAGAGCCTTCTATTCCTCCTGTGACCATAAGCCCGGAGACACGAATACAGGAGAAACCTGCTGAAAACCTTATAATTGAAGAAGAATCAGTGAATACTATTCCTGAATGGAAATTTGAGATTAAGGATGAATCTATACAATCATTCGACTTTGAAGAGAAGGCTGCGCAGGATTTATTTGATCGGCCGCTCACAGTCGAAGAAATAGAGGTAATCGAGCAGAAAACGCAGTTGAAAGCTCAGACTGGAAGTGATTTTGAAATGAAAATTGAGGAATCAATAGAGCCTGAACCGGTTAAAGAAGAGTTTTCCAAGACAGAATTAAGTCCGGAGTTTAAAATCTTTGAAGAAAATAATTTGGAAGAACCGGCCACCAGTACCGCAGGGTCTGAAGCTGAAGAAAAGCCCCGCACAATTAATGAGATACTTGCCTCTCAATCTTCTCAAGGTACGGTTTCCAGCCAGTTTGTCCACCGCCAGGTAAAAGACCTTAAAAGTCTGATTAATCTGAATGATAAATTATTATTTGTAAGGGATCTTTTCAATGGCTACAGTCTTGCCTATAGTGAAGCTATAGAAATTTTGAATCGCTTTGAAAGTTTTGAGTCTGCTGATAATTTTCTGAAGCAAAACTATTCTTCGAAGAATAATTGGGCTGAAAAACAGATCGTTGCCGATAAATTCTATGAAATTTTGAACAAACGCTTTTCTAAATAATTCCCATTCGGTTAGAATCAAATTTAAGCAGTATAAATAGCAGGATCGTAAAACTCCACAGGGAAGACCCGCCATAACTTAAGAAGGGGAGAGGGATGCCAATCACCGGAATTAATCCAATGGTCATCCCAATATTTATGAAAATGTGGAAGAACAAGATCGAAGCTACTCCATAACCATAGATTCTCGCAAAAGAGGATCGCTGTCGTTCTGCAATATTTACAATTCTAATTAACAGGAAGAGGTATAAGCAGATCACAAGGAAACAACCTGCAAAGCCCCATTCTTCACCAACCGTACAGAAAATGAAGTCGGTACTTTGTTCAGGAACGAAGTTATATTTGGTTTGTGTACCCTGAAGATATCCCTTACCCCATAAGCCACCTGAGCCGATAGCAATTTTGGATTGATTTAAATTATATCCTATTCCACGTGGGTCATTTACCTTTCCCAGGATGACATCAATCCGGTTCTTTTGATGGGGTTTCAGGATCTTGTTATAGGCAAAATCAACAGAAAATATAAATAAAACAGAAAAAAGAAATCCTGAACCAATGATGGTTAAGGATTTCCTGCTTTTGCGATAAAAATAAATCAGGATACCTGCCAGTGCAATAACACCAACAAGTACAATGTATTTATTGTATAAAACCGTCAGTATAAAGAGTAGGATAGAGAGCCCTTCGATGATGAGAAAATAGCCTGAAAGCCCCTCCCGATATAATACCAGAATCAGGGAACTGAAGGTCAATGCGGAACCGGCATCAGGCTGCAACAAAATAAGTGCTGTAGGCAATAGAATAATGAATGCCGCAGTTATCTGTGTTCTGATATCCTGCACCTTAATTGTACCAGAGCTTAGATATCTTGCCAGTAATAAACAGGTGGCAAATTTGGCAAATTCTGATGGTTGAAGCCTGAAACTGCCGATAGGGATCCAGGCCTGATTTCCTCCCACATTACGACCGATGATCAGAACTAGGATAAGAAGCAAAATGGTAATGCCATAGAAGACCGGAGAAAAGGTATTGAAAAACTTGTTGTCAAACAGCAGGATAGCAAAGCCAATTATGAATGCTGAAATAATGAAGATCAGTTGTTTGCCATAATTGGTATCCAGATCAATTATACTTGGATTCATTGGGTCATAAACAGCTGCATGGATGTTGAACCAACCAATAATGCACAAGGTCACATAGGTTAATATGATAAACCAGTCTACATTAAAAAAGAGGCTGCGTTGATTATTCATTTGATTTCACCTTTGCTTCTGTTAAAACCGTTTTATTGTTGGTACTGTCTTTATCAGGTTTCCTGATCACTTTGGCTGAACCCGGCAGCAGGTTTGCGTCCATTAGCCGATCCATATAGGCTTTTGGTCTGTTGATTTTTTTATTAATGTATTTTTCAACCATCAGGCTCGCAATTGGTGCCGACCAGGTTGATCCGAACCCAGCATTCTCAACAACTACAGCAATGGCTATTTTAGGATTCTCCCGGGGTGCAAATGCAACAAAAACAGAGTGATCCTTTCCATGCGGATTTTGAACTGTACCTGTTTTACCGCACATTTCAATTTCCGGAATTCTTGAATACCAGGCTGTACCGCTTGGCTGGTTTACCACGGCACTCATCCCATCTATAATCACATCAAAATATTGGGGATCGATGCCGGCACTGTTCTTTTTCAGGTATTCTTCTTTGATTACATTTTTATCCCCGATTGCCTTAATCAGGTGTGGCTTATAAAAAAAGCCGCGGTTAGCTACAATAGCCATCACATTTGCCATTTGTAGCGGGGTTATTCCCAATTCTCCCTGACCAATAGACAAGGATATCGTAAATGGAGAACCCCATTTGTCGTTCTTGAAGCGTTTGGTATAGTATTCGGCCTCAGGCAGGAGTCCATTGCGTTCTCCTGGCAAGTCAATTCCCAGGGCAGTCCCGATGCCAAATGCTGAAACGGCTGTACGCCATTTTTTATAGGCATTTACAGGTCGCATACCTGCCTGGTCAATCATTCTGGCATAAGTATAGCCATAGTAGGTATTGCATGATTCTGTAATTGAACCTTTTAGCCCAATTGAACCATGAACATGCGTGCAGCCCATAAAACCCTGGCGTCCATAACGGTAGCCACCCGGGCAAAAGAAATAAGTATTCTCATTAATTGATCCGAACTGCTGGGCGACAAGGGCATTGACAACCTTAAAAATTGAGCCGGGAGGATATTCTGCCTGTATCGGGCGAACAAACATTGGTTTGTACGTATCATTGAGCAAAGCCATATAATTATTGCCACGCTGACGGCCAACCATCAGGTTTGGATCATAACCCGGGCTGCTGACGAATGATAATATCTCGCCTGTGGAAGGTTCGATGGCAACAATACTGCCGATCTTGTTCTTCATCAATTGCTCTCCCAGTTTTTGCAAATCCTTATCAAGCGAGGAAATCATATGTTCACCCGCAACTGCAACCGTATCATATTTTCCGTCTGCATAGTTCCCTTTCGGACGGTTTAACGCATCTACCATTAGGTTTTGTACTCCCCGCTGACCTCTTAATAATTCTTCATAAGATCGTTCTACACCTGTAATTCCGTGATAGTCTCCTTGTGTGTAAAAGCCTTTGGAGTTTTCTATAACCTTTTGATTGACCTCCCCGATATAACCGAGAAAATGGGCAGCAATACTATCGGGGTACCTTCTTACAGTTCTGTTTTGCACAAAAAATCCGGAAAAATTGCTAAGCTTCTCCTGAAACGAGGCGTATACCTGTACAGAAAGCTGTTTTTCAAAAATAGAGGCTTTGTATGGTGAATAGGAACTGGCTCTTTTAAATCTTCTGTCAAATCCTGTTTTATCAATCCCGATAAGATTGCAGAATTCAATCGTATCGAATGGCTTCACTTCCCTGGGAATAACCATCAGATCATAGACCGGCTCATTTTGTACCAATATATTTTTATTTCTGTCAAGGATAACCCCACGTGCGGGATAAATAGGTAATCTTCTGATCACATTGTTCTCTGCAGAGAGAATGTACTCATCGCTGATTACCTGAATATAAAACAGACGCATGAGCAGTATAATGGTTATGGAAATAAAAATTCCCTGAACCACAAACTTTCTCGCAAAAAAACTATTCATTAATTCTGATCAAATAAAGATTTTTTCCTTCTCAATAGCATAATTTCAATAAACCAAATACCCGGAAAATTTTCTTTTTAGCTGTTTATATTAAACCGTAAAAGTAAGAAAGAATTTATACTGGAGGCATAAGCCCTTTCTAATTATTTATACTTGTTCCTGCAGATTAACTTCAGGTAAAAATTCTAATTCTGCAGCATCATGAAATCCGGCTTTAGTCAATATTCCCCTTATTTTACCGATAAGGAATCAAGAAATTCAAATAAATTACCTAACCTTCTTACGGAAAAAGGCAAATTCAGTGATCAGAATCAGGAACACGGTAAAAAAAGTACTCAGAATAACGCGAAGCAGGGTGAAACCCAGTTCCGAAAATTTAAAGGTTTCAAAACTGAATAAGATCAGATGATGAAAAAAGGTTAGGATAATTGCGTAAAAGACAAACCATCTGAATCCCATTATCCCCAGACTGGGTTCAGGTTCATTATCAAAACCATCGCGCTGTACGGTTACAGAAATAAATACAATTCTGACAAATGCCATTACCGTACAGGCAATTGCATTCAGACCAAGAGTATCGTAAAACACATCAACAGTAATGCCTGCAAAGAAGGCCAGCATAAATAGCAGTGTATTTGGTATTCCGAATGGGAGGAGGAGAATAAACAGGATATAGAGATAAGGAATACTCAGATTATAATAACCAAGATTTTTAAACAGAAATACCTGAGCTGCAATGAGCACAATAAAACGGATACTATTTATGATCAGTGCCCGTCCCATTATTCAACTTTATTTTGGGCTTCCAAATTCAACTGTTCTTCTGAAAGCAGATTAATGATTACATAAACGTATTGTAATTTTGCAAAATCGGTATCCAGTTTTACCTGAATGTTCAGGGCACTATTTCCATCCCTTGTATCCGACTCGGTTACATAACCAACATTGGTGCCCGGCGGGAAAAGCGAGAACTCCGAAGTGATTACCCTTGCCCCTTTTTTAATAGTCAAATGGCTTTGGATATCTTTCAGAAGGGCAAATCGCGAATCATAATTCCCTTCTCCCCAGACCAGAGAGCCAATATTTCCTTCTACACTTGCACTGATTTTTGTTTCAGTGTGCAGCAGGGAACGCACAGTTGAAAAATTCGCGGAAACATTTAAAATAATGCCAACAACGCCGCTGGACGCAATAACACCCATTCCTTTCTTTATCCCATGCCTGCTGCCCCTGTTGATTGTTAAATAATTATTCTTTTGGTGTACCGAATTATTGATTACCCTGGCAACGGTATAGGTGTATTGTTGTTTAAGTAGGCTATCCTGAACTGTTTTCTGGCTGATACTGTCACTATAAAAGGATGATTTGAGCAGGTTTCTGAGTCGGGCATTCTCTGCCGCCAGGCTATCGTTGGTCTTCCCCAGAACAAGGTAGCTGCTAAACTCATTTACCCGTTCATATGCAGCACCTGCTAACTGATTAGATGAATTCCACACACTGGCACGCTGGTATGAATTATTATTGACCAGCAGGATTAAGGAAATAGTGAAGAAGATTACCAGCAAAAAAAATGCGTTGTACTTACTGATGAAAAGCCAGAGGTTACGCATACTCCAAGTTATAAGTTATAAGTATTAAGTCGTAAGTTTTAAATGGAAATTCATTCATACTTCAAACTAAATAGCTAAAATTTGGGGTCATTTTAATGGAAAGGTTAACATTAATATGTATTGTATTAGTAATTGTAGAAATAAACTAAACCTATAACTTACAATTTATAACATATTACTTACCACTTATTGCATTAAAAATTTAAAATTCCCGATATTCTTCAGAGCGATACCGGTTCCCCTGACTACTGCACGCAAAGGATCTTCAGCTACGTGAACTGGAAGTTTGGTTTTTGCACCAATACGCTTATCCAATCCACGCAATAATGCACCGCCGCCTGTTAAATAAATACCAGTCTGATAAATATCTGCAGAAAGTTCAGGTGGAGTGATCTCTAATGCTTTCAATATCGCTTCCTCGATTTTCGAAATCGATTTGTCAAGGCAATGAGCGATTTCAGTATATGAAACTGTAATTTGTTTAGGAACACCGGTCATCAGATCACGACCCTGTACTGCATAGTCTGCAGGTGGATCGCTAAGTTCAGGTAGTGCGGCACCTACTTCAATTTTAATCTTCTCTGCTGTACGGTCACCGATCATGATATTATGCTGTCTCCGGATGTATTGAACAATATCACTGTCAAAATTATCCCCGGCTACACGGATAGACTGGTCGCAAACAATTCCGGAAAGTGCAATAACCGCAATCTCGGTAGTTCCGCCACCAATATCGATGATCATATTTCCCATCGGTTCTTCCACATCAATACCAATACCCACCGCTGCTGCCATCGGCTCATGGATCAGGTAAACTTCTTTAGCCCCCGCAATCTCGGCAGAATCGCGAACCGCGCGTTTTTCAACTTCAGTAATGCCTGAGGGAATACAAATTACCATTCGAAGGGATGGGAAAAACCAGCCTTTGCCATTGTTAATCATTTTAATCATCCCCCTGATCATATATTCTGCGGCATTAAAGTCGGCAATTACTCCGTCTTTTAATGGTCGAACTGTACGGATATTATCATGGGTTTTACCCTCCATCTGCATAGCCTGTCGCCCGATAGCAATAACTTTATTTGTAGTACGGTCAAAAGCCACAATTGAAGGCTCATCAACTACAACTTTATCGTTATGTATTATCAGAGTATTTGCTGTACCCAGGTCAATTGCAATCTCTTGTGTAAACCAATTAAATAATCCCATTTTATTTCTTATCGTGTTGAAAATGTATTTACTAAGTTAAACTCTTTTATCAATCATGGTAGTATAAAACCATATGATTTTATCGAAAGCGTTTTATTAATGTTTAAAGTGTCTGATGCCTGTTGTAACCATGCCCACTCCCTTGGCATTCGCCATATCAATGGATTCCTGATCTTTAATTGATCCTCCGGGCTGTAAAATCATCACAACTCCTGCGTCAGCAGCAATTTCAACACAGTCAGGGAAAGGGAAAAAGGCATCAGAAGCCATGACACTTCCTTCTAGATCAAAATGAAAGGCCTTTGCCTTCACAATTGCTTGCTGAAGTGCATCAACACGGGAGGTCTGGCCAACACCACTTGCAATCAGACAAGCATTTCTGGCAAGTACAATCGTATTTGATTTGGTATGTTTTACAATCTTATTAGCAAACACCAGGTCTTTTAATTGTTGTTCTGTTGGTTTACGGTCAGTTACAGGTTTCATCTCTGCTGTGGTTTCCATCAGCATATCTTTATCCTGTTCAATTACTCCGTTCAACAATGTTTTAAATTGTTTAGAAGGAAGTTTAACATCATTTCTTTTAAGTAGGATTCGATTCTTCTTCGTAGTTAATATTTGTTTCGCGTGCTCTGCAAATGAAGGGGCAATAAGCACTTCAAAAAACAGATTGTTGATTTCAGTAGCTGTTTCTTCATCAATTTCCCTATTGCAGATCAAAACTCCACCAAAAGCAGAAACGGGATCACAGGCTAGTGCTGCTTTCCATGACTCAAGTATAGATTCCTTACTTGCAATTCCACAGGCATTGGTATGCTTAAGTATTGCAAAAGTAGGTTCATCAAACTCATCAATCAGGGCAACTGCAGCGTCTACATCAACTAGATTATTATAAGAGAGTTCTTTACCATTTAGCTTGTTGAACATTTTATCCAAATCTCCATAGAAAACACCATTCTGATGTGGATTTTCGCCATATCGAAGCGTACTGGACTTTTGTTCACTGTATTTAAAAACTTTTAAAGGATCTTCCTGATTAAAATATTTAAAAATCGCAGTATCATAGTGCGATGAAACGTTAAATGCCTGACGTGCAAAAGCCTTACGGTGACTAAGTGTGGTATAGCCTCCGTTTTCAGCTAAAATATCACCTAAAGTTTTATAATCATCTTTAGAAGCAATAATAACCACATCATTAAAATTCTTGGCTGCAGCACGTATCAGGGATATTCCTCCAATATCAATTTTCTCGATGATATCATCATCTGAAGCTCCTGAACTGACGGTCTCCTCAAAAGGGTAGAGGTCTACAATAACAAGATCAATTTCCGGAATTTCATATTGACCAATCTGAGCCTTATCTTCTTTATTTTCCCGACGGTTCAGGATGCCTCCGAAAACTTTTGGATGCAAGGTTTTCACCCGTCCGCCCAAGATTGATGGGTATCCAGTCAGATCTTCAACCGCAATCACATTTATACCAAGTTCAGAAATGAATTTTTCGGTACCCCCGGTCGAATAAAAAACGACCCCCTGTTCATGTAACTGGCGAATTAGCGGTTCTAAATTATCTTTATAGTAGACTGAAATTAAAGCGTTTTTGATCTTGACAGGATGGCTCATGGATATTTAATACTTGAAGCCGCAAAGATAGTTTTTTTGATTGGTTTGATGTGAAAATTTTGCTGAAAAATCTAAGCTGAGTATGAATAATTACTGAAGAAAGTATACTAAGACTTCATCTTTTTTAACAATTGCTCCACCACTTTCGGATAGTGTAAATGCTCCAGTTGCTGACCCTTGAACTTGACCATTTCCAGATCATCACCTGGTTCAATTCTGAAACGTGACTGATGAATAATTTCACCTTCATCAAAATGTTCATTAACAAAGTGTATGGTAATACCCGATTCTTCCTCATGGGCTTCAAGAATTGCCCGGTGTACGCGCTCACCGTACATGCCTTTTCCGCCATATTTAGGAAGCAGTGCAGGGTGAATATTGATAATCTTATTCGGAAATGCTTTTAAAAGGTTCTCTGGAATGAGCCACATAAAACCTGCCAAAACAATCAGGTCTATTTGCAGGTTTTTTAAAATATCAACTACATTGTTTGTTTTGTAGAATTCATGCTTATCGAATATATGCGATGGAATCTCAAAATTATCGGCACGCTGCAATACGTAAGCTTCAGGATTGTTGGTCAGAACAATAACAACTTCAGCATCTATGTGTTTTTTGAAATGCTCCATAATCTTTTGAGCATTTGACCCTGACCCGGATGCGAAAATTGCGATACGTTTCTTCAAGATTGTTTTATTTTTAACAAAGATATTATTTTGAGGGTTTTATGGAAATGATCTGAGACAATTTGTCAATTTGTCCATGTGAGGAATTAGCAAATTAGCAAATTTGAAAATTAGCAAATGATGGAGAGTTGTCGATTAGGTGGATTAGGTAATTAAAAACAATCAATAGACAAATCTTAGATTGCCCCCATCTTCAAATCATCCCATCTTCAAATCATCAAATCCCTTAAAGGTTCCCCCTCGCTTCCTGTTCTCTCTCCAAAGCTTCGAAAAGTGCTTTGAAATTTCCGGCTCCGAATGATTTCGCTCCTTTGCGCTGAATGATCTCAAAAAATAAGGTGGGCCGATCCTCAACAGGTTTCGTAAAAATCTGGAGTAAATAGCCTTCTTCATCCCGGTCGACCAGAATTCCTAAGTTTTTAAGCGGCTCAATATCTTCTTCTATTTTACCTACCCTTGCTTCCAGATCATCATAGTAAATTGCAGGGACCTTTAAAAACTCTACCCCCCGGTCCTCTAATTTGCTTACGGTGTCTACGATGTCATTGGTTGCAATAGCAATATGCTGAACTCCTTCATCACCATAAAAATCCAGATATTCTTCAACCTGTGAACGTTTTTTACCTTCTGCAGGTTCATTGATCGGAAATTTCACATAGCCATTTCCGTTACTCATCACTTTGCTCATTAAAGCTGAATATTCTGTGGAGATCTGCTTATCATCAAAAGTCAGGATATTTTTGAAGCCCATTACATCCTCATAGAATTTTACCCATTTATCCATCTGATTCCATCCCACATTGCCTACACAATGGTCCACATAAAGCAGTCCGGTCGGTTCCGGATTATAAGTGCTTTCCCATTTTTCATATCCGGGCATGAACAGGCCATTGTAGTTTTTTCGTTCAACAAACATGTGTACAGTCTCGCCATAGGTATAAATACCGCTCATTCTAACTTGTCCGTAATCATCTTCCAGCGTTTGAGGATCAAGGTAAGTTTCAGCCCCCCGGGATGTGGTTTGATAGTGTGCATCATAGGCATCATCAACCCATAGGGCAATAATTTTAACCCCATCACCATGGCGGGTCAGTTGTTCAGAAATGGGATGATCGGGGAATAATGGAGTGGTCAGAACCAGTCTGATCTTGTTTTGAACAAGAACGTAAGATGCACGATCTTTTACACCAGTTTCCGGGCCGGCATAGGCCAGACTTTGAAAACCGAAGGCTGTCTTATAAAAATGTGCCGCCTGTTTAGCATTTCCAACATATAATTCTATATAATCAGTTCCTTTCAGGGGAAGAAAATCTGTTGTCTGTATATCTGCTGCTATAGTTCCTGTTTTCATTTTTCTGGTATTAATTATTGTTTACCTAATTTTGAAATCTTCAAATCTTCAAATCTTCAAATCATCCAATTGAACTTACTCTACATTCTCCTGCCAGCTTTTATGATAATCTTCATCCTCAATACTTAGTGCGTAATCTGTGAGCATTAAAGGTTTAAAAGGATCGATCATTACTGCCAATTCTTCAGTTCTTTCTTTTCCAATTGATTTTTCAACCGTGCCCGGATGCGGACCATGAGGAATTCCTCCGGGATGAAGGGTTATCTGTCCCTTAACAACACTTTTACGACTCATAAAATCGCCATCCACATAATAGAGCACTTCGTCACTGTCAACATTACTATGATTGTACGGAGCAGGAATTGCATCGGGGTGATAATCATATTTTCGCGGACAAAATGAGCAGATCACGAAATTATGTCCCTCGAAAGTCTGATGAACAGGTGGCGGTTGATGAATTCTTCCGGTAATTGGTTCAAAATCGTGAATTGAAAATGCCCATGGATAATGAAAACCATCCCAACCTATAAAGTCAAAAGGATGTGTACCATAAGTATAGGGATAGATCAGGCCTTGTTTTTTAATCAGTATTTTAAAATCTCCAGCTTCGTCATGAGTTTCAAGACCGGCCGGGCGTTTGATATCACGCTCACAAAAAGGGGAATGTTCCATTAGCTGTCCCCATTCATTTCGGTAGCGTTTTGGAGTACGTATCGGACTAAAACTTTCGATTATAAACAGCCTGTTGTCTTCAGTATTGAATTCCATCTGGTAAATCGTACCCCGGGGAACCACAAGATAGTCTCCATATTGAAATGGTATTTTTCCGAAACCGGTTTTCAATGTTCCGCTGCCCTCGTGGATGAAAATAACCTCATCAGCCTGGCTATTCTTATAATAATAGTCCGTCATTGAATGGCGGGGAGCTGCAAGCGAAATATGAAGGTCGCTGTTCACCAGCACCGGCTTACGGCTCTGCAGATAATCATCTTCGGGTTTGATCTTAAAGCCAACCAGGCTGGTATGGCGAAGATGTTTTGCTCTTGCAATCTTCGGTTCAACTGAATAAGGTTCACCCAGTTCCTTTACTATTGTTGGAGGATGGCAATGATAAACCAGGGAATACAGACTGGAAAATCCCTCAGTAGAGACCAATTCCTCAGCATACAACACACCATTTGGTTTGCGGAAGGCAGTATGACGCTTATGAGGAATAGATCCTAATGTATGATAAACAGGCATAGATTAGAATTTATTGTATAAATAATTGGTAATACAAAGTAAGCGTTTCTTTATTGGAAACTGAAATATGTTTATGATGGCATCTTTCCTTGTTTTTTTGGTGAATTAATAAAGGCTAAGCAAAATTCATTAGTTTTGAATAGCTGCTAACCTAATTATATCTTTCATGAAATTAATTACCTATAAAACTGAAGATCGTGAACACCTTGGCTTGTTCATTAACGGACATATTTACAATCTGAATTCCTGCGATAAACTTATCCCCGACAATATGAATGAGTTTTTGAGTGGGGGTGAGGAATTAATGGAGCGGGCCAAAAAGGTAAATGAAGAAATTAAATCGGGTAAACAGAAAGCAAAGGAAGAAATATTTTTTGAAGTATTGGCTCCGGTACCACATCCCAGTTCCTGTCGTGATGCTTATGCTTTCAGACAGCATGTTGCCTCTGCAAGAAAGAACAGGCGGGTTGAGATGATTCCTGAATTTGATCAGTATCCAATTTTTTATTTTACAAATCATAATTCTATCCAGGGAATGGGTGATGTTGAATGTATGCCTGATCATTTTGAAAAACTTGATTTTGAACTGGAGGCAGCCATTGTTATTGGCAAAAAGGGGCGGAATATCCGTGCATCTGAAGCCGATTCTTATATCGCCGGATATATGATTATGAACGATTTGAGTGCCCGCACCTTACAGATGGAAGAGATGCTGCTCAATCTGGGTCCTGCCAAGGGCAAGGATTTTTCGACAGTAATTGGCCCCTGGCTGGTTACTCCCGATGAATTGGAGCAATATAAAACGCCTGCAAAACCCGGGCATACAGGGAATGCTTATGCGCTGGAGATGAAATGCTGGGTAAACGGGATAGAAGTATCTTCGGGGTCGATGGGGGATATGGACTGGACTTTTGCCGAGATCATTGAACGTTGTTCTTATGGGGTAGATATTCTGCCCGGGGATGTAATCGGATCAGGAACTGTTGGAACCGGATGTTTTCTTGAATTGAATGGTACTGGTTTGCTAAATGACCCGGACTATAAAACGCAATGGTTGCAGCCGGGGGATATTGTTGAAATGGAAATTACCGGATTAGGACGTTTAACCAATACAATCAGAAAAGCAAATACAGACTGGTCTATTTTGAAATTAAAGAAGAAAAGTTCATAGTGAGTATAGATTTCCCTGTGGTCGGTGTTGTCACCGTACCATTACCCTGTGGTCGGTGTTGTCACCGTACCATAGCTGTCAGGAGCGGATATCATAAGATTGCTTCGTCGTACCTGCTCGTCCGGTCAGGCGGGCCTCCTCGCAATGACAGTCATGGTGTCATTGCGAGTGTAGAGAAGCAATCCCCATACTGATCGTCGGGCCTCCTCGCAAAGACATACTAGTAGTTAAATATATGCTGACAATAAACACCGCCGATCTAAAGCCGGCTGAACTTCAGAATTATCTGCAATATGCAGTCGCACCAAGGCCGATTTGTTTTGTTTCGACGATTGACCAACTAGGGAATGTTAATTTAAGTCCCTTCAGTTTCTTTAATATTTTCAGCATTAATCCCCCGATATGCGTGTTTTCACCTTCACGCCGGGTAAGGGATAATACCACAAAACATAGTCTTGAAAATATTCTTGAAGTGCCTGAATGTGTGATCAATATCGTGAATTATGATATGGTACAGCAAACTTCTCTGGCCAGTGTGGAGTACCCAAAAGGTGTAAATGAGTTTGTTAAAGCAGGATTTACACAGCTTCCTTCTGAACTGGTAAAGCCACCCCGTGTTGCAGAGTCTCCTGTGCAAATGGAGTGTTTGATCAGGCAGGTGATTCCTTTGGGTGAAAATGCAGGTGCCGGTAACCTGGTTCTGGCGGAGATCAAACGAATACACATTAAGGAAGATATTCTGGATGAATCCGGTAAGATTGATCAGGCCAAAATTGATCTTGTTGCTAGATTGGGAGGGGATTGGTATTGCAGGGTTGGTATTGACAATTTATTTGAGGTCACAAAACCGGTTCGTACAATCGGTATTGGAGTAGATTCCCTGCCTGCCTCTATCCGAAACTCAGAAATTTTGACCGGAAATAATCTGGGGCAACTTGGCAATGTAGAAAGCCTGCCATCTGATGAAGAAATTGATGCATACAGGAAAGATCCGGAGCTTAGGAATATTCTTGATGCTACAATCGGTGATTCAAAAACGAGGGAAAGGGAACTCCATCAGTATGCAAGAAAATTGCTTGAATCCAAGGAGGTGAGTAAGGCCTGGAAGGTACTTTTGATTAATTGACAGTGGACAATTGACAGTTTGAAAGCTGCTGTTTGAAGAAAATCTGTTGTAGGTTGCCTGTAATCTCGTAATTGTCAACTATCAATTGTCAACTATATTAAAGTCCCAAAACCTGCCTCAATTTCGGGTATCCCGTTTTACTAACCGGAATCTTTTCCCCTGATTTCAGAATTGCGAGATGGGACTCTTTTTCATAGGGGTCAATTCTGGTAATTTCATTAATCCTGACAATATAAGAGCGGTGTACCCTGACGAAATCTTCTTCTCCCAATAGCTTTTCGAAATAGGCCATGGTTTTGTTTTTTAGAAATGAGCCCTCGGGCGTATGAATTTTTACATAATCATCATCCGCAGCCAGGAAAAGAATATCATTAACCGGGATGATCTTGATCTTGGTTCCAGTTTTAACTACTACACGCTCATTTCTAAGGCTGGAGTTTTGAATATTGTCGAGGAGTTGTTTTGTGTTTTGCTTTGGCTCAGCTACCTGCCGCTGATCCATCCATTTTTGAACGGCTTTATTGAAGCGTTCCTTGGTAAAAGGTTTCAGGAGATAATCAACGGCATGCTCCTCAAAGGCCTTAATGGCATATTCATCAAAAGCAGTTGTAAATATTACAGAAGGGGGCTGTTCAATAAGTTCGAGCATCTCAAATCCGTTAATCTTAGGCATCTGAATATCCAGAAAAATAAGGTCCGGTTCATGTTGTGCAATTGCTTTTACTCCTTCAAAACCATCACTGCATTCCTGAACAATCTCAAGATCCGGCCAGGATTGAAGATACTCAATCACTACAGAACGTGCCAGAGGCTCGTCGTCAATTAAAACTACTCGCATATTTATACCTGAGGGATTTTTACAATAGTTGTAAATATATGGCTATATGATGTTGTTTCCAATAGGTCGGTCCTTCCAAATAATAAATGCAATCTCCGTTTCACTCCGCTAAGTCCGAACCCGGTTCCATGTTTAGGACGTGTAGTATCCGGGTCATAAGGGTTTTGAACGGTGATTTGCAGCTCATTGTCAAGGCATTCGGCAAAAATACTGATGGTAACTACACCTGTTGTGTCATAAAGACCAAATTTTATTGCATTTTCTACAATAGGCTGAAGCAGCATTGGTGGAAGTAATTTCGATTTGCAAGCCTCGTTATATGATATTTCAGTAGATAGACGATGCCCAAATCTGACTTTTTCTATGTCAAGATATAATTGCAAATGTTCCAGTTCATCAATAAGTGAAACCGGCTGCTGATCTTCCTTTTTTAGCGTTCCCCGAAGAAAATCTGATAATTGATGGATCATTTTTCTGGCTTCTTCAGGCCTGCTACCGATTAATGCAGTAATAGAGTTTAGACTGTTAAATAGAAAGTGTGGTTGTAATTGCTGTCTCAGGTTATAGAGTTCTGCATCTCTGGCCAGGGTTTCAGCTTCAAGTTTTCTTTTTTCTGTCTCTTTCTGATCTTCCTGTGTATACCATACCACACTAACCATGGCCATCAGACCTATAATGAGGAGTCCGATGAAAAATCGAACAGGTAATGAATTGTATAAAAACTCATTATAATGCGGGTCATTTAAAATGATGCTGTCAAGTACCCAATTATTGACCAGCAGCCAAAGGGATGCAAGAATCGAGCAATACATCAGCATGAGCAGATACCTGTTTTTCTCCGGCCGGTAATATTTCAGATTGTTTCCGATCAGATAGCAGGCGATTGCAAGCAGTAAAATACTGACAGTACTGTCCAATAATGAAGTTTGAAAACTGAATCCAAACCATAAAAGTATTGCCGATTGGGATAAAATACTCGCAACAATACATTGGACAATGACCAGCAGGATCTTGTTTCTTGACAAAACCCCGTTATGGGGGTTTCTATTAGATTGTTGTTGTGACACCTGTTTGTTGATTTTGGCCGATCAATAGTGCTTTTTGATGACTCAGTTCAAAAATAAGTTTAGCGACATACCAGTTCATAGGTATATAATTTATAGGTTAATAGATGTTTTTTTAACAGAAAATCCTTCTGCTAGTCTAAAAGCTCTTAATATCTATTCCTCCAAATATGGATGTACCCTCTATTATAAGGATCTTATCCGGTATTGCATTAAGCTGAGGAGGACGTTTGTCTTCAATCCCCCCGAAAACTGCGACCATCTCTGAATGTATGGTCCAGTTTGCAGGGACAATAATTTTAGTGCCTCCAAATACCTGTACTACTTCTATTTTTACCCTGCCTTTGATGTCAGCCTGCATCAAATTGATCTCACAGCCTCCAAAGAAATTTACTATTTCCCCGCCCTGGAAGTCTTTAGAGACTATATTCTTTTTTACTCCCCCAAAAATGGAGACGGATTCAATTTTGTCTTCAGTTAATGGGCCGGAAGCAGGTCTCTCATGAGATTCGCCGGTAAAGTTTGTTTCAGAATTTTCAGGGTCTACTCTTTTATCCCAACTCATAAAATTTTCAGCATGAGAGCCCTTCTTTCGGCCAAATACCAACCAGGTTCCAAGTCCGATAATTAGAAAGGGCCAGAAAAATCTGCTAAGTTCCATATCGGGAATAATCTTATTGCTCAGGAATAATGCACCGATCGCAATAGGCATAAACGCTGAGGGACGATCATATCCCTGACGAGATCCTATGAAAACACCTATCAGTATCAGAAATACAGGCCAGCTGAAAATCCATGATGGAATAAAGAAAATGTCTAAAGTGCGCAATAAAAGTATGAACCCCAGTCCAAGTAAAACTAAGCCGACTAAGGCTTTGCCTGATTTTTGATTTGAGCTGTTAAAATTCTGCATGGCTATATTATTTGATTCAAAACTAAGGTCTTATGATCGGATGTAAAATACATATTAGGCGAGTTTACTGCTCTTCTCGGTGAATGTCGTAAAAATGTCGGTGAAAAAATTAATTGAGTTGACAGTTGACAGTTGACAATTGACTACTGGTAATTTGCTCATTTGCTAATTTACTAATTTGCACATTACTCATTTGCTAATTTATCAATTTGCGCCTTTCAACCTTATATAAACGTGTTTGATATTCCCTTTACCGGATACCCTTTCATCAAATTCAAATTTATTCAGGTTTTTGATCAGGGGAAGCAGCTTGGGATAATTATAATTTCTGGAGTCGAAATCAGGTTTCTTTTTCAGTAGTAAATTCCCAAGGTTCCCCAGGTAAGCCCATCCATTCTCATCTTCGAGATCAGAAATACTGTCGCTGATTAGTTTGATTAGCTCTTTATCAATATTGCTCAGTGGGGCATTTTTTTTCTTTACGATTTTTTTTGATTGTTTCGCCAAAGGTGTTTCATCTGATGCATGATCCTCTGTTATGCTTTCTTCTGCACTCAGGATCTCGATATAGATAAATTTATCACATGCTGTGATAAAAGGTATCAAGGTTTTCTTTTCTCCAATTCCAATAACCATCATACCAGCTTCCCTTAAGCGGGTAGCAAGCCTGGTAAAATCACTGTCGCTTGAAACAATACAAAATCCATCCACCTTTCCCGAATATAAAATATCCATCGCATCAATGATCATCGCACTGTCGCTCGCATTTTTGCCCGTTGAATAGCTGTATTGCTGAATTGGGGTGATGGCATTCTCCAGTAAAACCTTTTTCCAGCCTGATACAGTTGGTTTTGTCCAGTCGGCGTAAATTCTTTTAAATGTTGGAGTGCCATATTTTGCAATTTCCTGAAACATGGGTTTCACATTCGCATAGGGGACATTGTCAGCATCTATGAGAACTGCTAGCCTAAGATCTTTGGTTATTTCCATTTACTCTTAATTTTATTATGTATTCTCATAAAGGTAGAGCTTTTAGCAATATTAATATCCGTTTTTGTTTCCCTGCTTTCAGAAATTTCATTATTCTTTGTATCATTGATAAGATAATTTCCTGCATGTTAAAAATTGGTATCATCGGACTGGGAGATATAGCTCAAAAGGCATATCTGCCGATATTATGCAGTAAAGACCTTGAAATTCATCTTTTTACCCGTAATCAGGAAAGTCTTGCAAGGATCGGAAGGCAATACAGAATCTCAAATCTTCATTCCAGCCTTGAATCTATCCTTAGGAGCGGAATTAATGGAGCTTTTGTACATACCGCTACCGAATCACATGAGAGTATCATTGTGCAGCTACTTATGCATAATATTCATGTATATGTGGATAAGCCTATCACTTATGATTATGCTTCTTCAAAAAGGCTCCTTGATCTCGCAGAAAAAAGGGGATTGAATTTGATGGCGGGCTTTAACAGGAGGTATGCTCCGGCATATCAGGAACTGAAGCGGATTGAAAACCCCAATATGATCATTCTTCAAAAGAATCGGCATTCTCTGCCGGGTGATATAAGAACCTTCGTTTTCGATGATTTTATCCATGTTATTGATACCATGCGCTACCTTTTTGCTGTGCCAATTAAGGAAATTTTGGTGAGTGGTATGAAAAGGGATGGATTATTGATTCATGCTGTGCTTCAACTGATTGCTGAGAATGGGGCCACGGCAATTGGAATTATGAACAGGGATTCGGGCACTCTTGAGGAGAAAGTAGAAGTGTTCAGTAGCGAGGTGAAGAAAACCGTTGTTAATATGACTAATCTAAGTACCATGCGTCAAAAGACCGAAATTTCAAGCGGGATTAACGACTGGGAATCGACCTTGTCGAAACGAGGTTTTGAAAATATTATTCAGGATTTTCTTCAGGTACTCGAGAAAGGAACAAACCCTCAATTCAGTATGCAGGATGCCTTACTTACTCATGAGATGTGTGAGAATGTGGTTAGTCAGTTGATAATTGATAATTGACACACGATAGCTATCGGGTTGACAGTTGAGAATGAAGAGTTGATAATCACTAGTGTCCGGGGAAATTGAAATCGTAAGATTAAAAATCAAATCTCATAATTTTCTCTCTACTTTTCCT
>NZ_JAUYSS010000060.1 GCF_030695525.1 Daejeonella sp.
CCAATCCTTATATTTGCTCGCCTCCCAAGCTGTTTGGGCCAAATATTATGAATATAGTTTTCACACATCACGTACATTTCCACCATCGCTTTGCGGCGATGTAAAATAATATACGTTTCTACGTGAAACTCTTTCTTAATAATTTTTTGGTCTGATTAAAACTTACAATTTGAAAACTCTTAAAATAGCTATCCAGAAATCTGGTAGATTAAACGAAAAATCGGTCGAACTGCTCAAAAATTGCGGCTTAAGCTTCGAAAATTATAAAAGTTCCTTAATATCCAATGTTTCGAATTTCCCGCTTGAAATATTGTTCCTTCGGGATGATGATATTCCTGAATATGTGCAGGATGGCATTGCCGACCTTGGAATAGTAGGCGAAAACGTAATCAGTGAAACCGGGGTTGAAGTCAGCTTCCTCCAAAAGCTTGGATTTGGCAAGTGTACCCTGAAACTGGCAGTTCAAACTCATAGTACCATACAAAACGTTGCCGACCTGAATGGAAAATCAATTGCAACTTCCTATCCGGTGATTCTAAAGAACTTCCTTGATAAGAATAGTATCAATGCTGATATCCGGACGATATCCGGCTCAGTTGAAATTGCTCCGGGTCTTGGACTAAGTGATGCCATATTTGATATTGTATCGACAGGTGGTACACTTAAAAGCAACGGACTAAAGCCATTTGCTGAAGTGATGAAGTCGGAAGCGGTATTGATCGGAAGGAATGGACTAGAAGCTGAACCTCTTGTGGTTGAACTGATTCAAAGAATCCAATCGGTACTCCGTGCGAAAGAAACCAAATATGTGGTTCTGAATGCAGAGTCTAAAAACCTGGATCGCATTTTGGAACTCCTGCCGGGAGTAAAAAGTCCGACAGTAGTACCATTGGCAGAAAGCGGATGGGTAGCTGTTCATACAGTAATCCCTGAACGTGATTTCTGGGAAAAAATTAGTCTGTTGAAAAGCGCAGGTGCCCAGGGCATTGTTGTGATGCCTATCGAAAAGATCATCTTATAACAGGACAGCCATGTTGAAAGTCTATAATTTAAAGGATCTGAACGCCAAAGCTGTTGAAGATCTTTGCAAACGTAATATAGATTCCAATAATCATATCCGGGCAGCCGTAACAGAAATCATTGATGAAGTTAAGCTTAATGGCGACAATGCCTTGAAAGCCTTTGCTGAAAAATTTGATGGTATTAAACTCAACAAACTCTTTTTAGAGAAAGAGGAGATCATAACTATTGCTTCAGGTGCTTCCGAACAAGCAAAACAGGCACTAAAACTCGCATACGATAATATCTGGAAGTTTCACGCAAGTCAGCTCCGAACAGAAGAAAAAACTGAAACATCAAAAGGTGTGTTTTGCTGGCGGGAATTCAGGGCAATTGAAAAAGTTGGACTATATATACCAGGAGGAACAGCGGTTTTGCCCAGTACCTTTCTGATGCTGGGCATACCTGCAAGAATTGCCGGATGTAAAGAAATTATTGTTTGTTCGCCGCCGCAGAAAGACGGAAAGGTAAATGCTTATCTGGCCTATTGTGCCGAATTGCTTGATATTGACCGGATCAATCTTGCCGGAGGCGCTCAGGCAATAGCTGCGATGGCGTATGGCACGGAGAGTATCCTGAAAGTTGATAAAATTTTTGGTCCGGGTAACCAATATGTAACCAAAGCCAAAACGATCATACAATCTGAGAGCCAGACTGCCATAGATATGCCAGCAGGTCCTTCTGAAGTTTTGGTCATAGCTGATGATACGGCAAATGCGGAATATGTTGCTGCAGATCTTCTGGCACAGGCAGAACATGGAATCGACAGTCAGGCAGTGCTTGTTTGCAGTTCTGCAAAAATCATTGAGGAAACTATACTGGAACTTGAAAAACAGCTTGTCTTACTCCCAAGAGCTGAGATCGCTGCCAAAGCCATGGCCAATTCTTATGCTGTTCTTTGTTCTGATCTTAAAGAAGCCATGCAATTCAGCAATACCTACGCACCCGAGCACCTGATACTGGCGACAGACCAGTGGGAAAATATCACAGATGATATAGTAAATGCAGGTTCGGTATTTCTTGGACATCTAACACCTGAAAGTGCAGGTGATTATGCTTCAGGCACAAACCATACCCTGCCTACCAGTTCATATGCAAAAGCATATTCAGGAGTTTCAGTAGATTCATTTGTAAAAAAGATTACTTTCCAGCACATCAGTAAATCAGGAATAAAAAACCTTGGTCCTGCTGTAGAGATACTCGCATCGCTGGAGGGTTTACAGGCCCATAAAAATGCGGTGACTGTACGTTTGAAAGACAGCCGGGAATAAATAATCCAGGCATTAAAATAGAAATACGATGTTCAACATAGATAATATACTTCGTAAAAATATAAAGGAGCTAGTACCCTATTCATCTGCAAGGGATGAGTTCAAGGGTGAAGCCTCGGTATTTCTGGATGCCAATGAAAACAGCTATGGCTCCCCATTAAACCGCAACTACAATCGCTATCCCGACCCATTGCAATGGAAGATCAAAAATCGGCTTGCAGAAATAAAAGGAGTCCCTGCTAAAAATATATTCTTGGGTAATGGCAGTGATGAAGCAATTGACATTCTTTTCAGGGCATTCTGCAATCCGGGTGTGGATAATGTAATTACCCTTCCCCCTACCTATGGCATGTACGAGGTTTCAGCAAATATCAATGATGTCAGATTGCGAAAAGTGCCACTTATGCCTGATTATCAATTGAATATGGAGGCTATCGCAGAAGCTATTGATGAGCATACCAGGATCATATTTATCTGCTCCCCTAATAACCCAACAGGAAACTCAATTGACAGGCAGGATATTGAAACCATACTGACCAACTTTAATGGCCTGGTTGTTATTGATGAAGCCTACATTAATTACAGCAGACAAAAAACTTTTATACAGGAATTGACCGAATATTCGAATCTGGTCGTACTTCAAACCTTATCGAAAGCCTGGGGACTAGCCGGATTGAGAGTTGGAATGGCATTTGCAAGTGAGGAGATCATCGAAATTTTCAATAAGGTAAAGCCACCCTATAATATTAATGAAGCATCACAGGAACTGGCTCTTGAGGCATTACAAAATGTAGATCAGGTAAATAACTGGATTAAGGAAACTGTTGCAGAACGTGAGAAATTAAAAATTGAGCTCGTTCAAATCCCATCTGTATTGAAAATATACCCCTCAGATGCGAATTTCCTTCTTGTAAAAGCAAGAAATGCAAAAGGTATTTACAATCACCTCGTAAGTTTGGGGATCATTGTACGCGACCGTTCAAAAGTTGAACTTTGTGAAGAATGTTTACGGATCACAATCGGTACCCCACAAGAGAATATTGAATTATTAAACGCACTAAAAACCTTTCAGGAATCTGACAAAATATGAAAAAGGTATTGTTTATAGACCGCGATGGAACCATGATCGTCGAACCTCCAGTCGATTTGCAGGTTGACAGCCTGGAAAAACTGGAATTTCTGCCCTATTCAATCTCCTCCCTGAAAAAGCTTCAGGATTATGGCTATGAATTAGTGATGGTTACGAACCAGGACGGAAGAGGTACAAGCAGCTTTCCTGAGGAGAATTTTCAAAAGCCACAGCAGAAAATGCTGAAAATTCTGGAGAACGAAGGTATAAAGTTTGCAGAGATATTTATTGATGATTCCTTTCCGGAGGATAAGAGTCCAAACCGTAAACCAAATACCGGACTGCTAACTAACTATTTGATATCCAACCTGATTGACCTGCATAATTCCTATACCATAGGCGACAGGGAAACAGATGTTCAGCTTGCAAAAAACCTGGGTTGTAAGGCTATCTATTTTTCAGACAGGAATTTGGAAAATACAGCCCTGAACAGCAATAGCTG
>NZ_JAUYSS010000061.1 GCF_030695525.1 Daejeonella sp.
GCCTTTAGGCGGGTTGTAATCGGCGTGATTAATTCGGGCTTCAGCCCCACATATAGCAGGTTAGAAAATAACGTAAACCGGTGCTTCAGCGCCGACAACATTTAATCGGGCTGAAGCCCGATGCGGGTGTTCCGGTATAAACGGATTATTTTGGGCTGAAGCCTTGAATATCCCCCTTGTATACCCCGCTTAAAAGCGGGGCCTATTGAGCGAGTGCGCTAACAGCCGGGCTTGCTTTTTGAAATCAGGAAATAAAATCGTTCACGATACTTTTTAAAAGGATATTTTTAAACATTTTATTTTAACCGGACAACAGTGATGAGCAAATTAGCAAATGCGCCCTTAAATTCGCCTTCCCTTATTAGATACAATTGATGGATAGATCAGTTTTAATTGGTAATTCTGAAGTTCTTAAACCCGATTGGAGCGGATACCGGCCTGTGGTTAAGGCCTGTGTAGTATGAGCGAAAAGCGGGACTGCCTTTAAAAAGTACACTGCAGTATATTTCAAAATGATATAAACCAATTTGAAACTACAAATTAGCAACTCAAACCAAATTCTTAAATAACGTGAACTCGACAAAATATAAAAAACCGCATACCTGCCTGCCGGCAGAGAAATATAGCATTTTAAAGCTGCCAGATTTATTTTAGACACAGATTTCTTTAAGCTTTGTTACACACAATATGATTTACAATCTATTTTTCCTTTAAAGCATAATATATTCAATCTATGTGGTTAGATATTGATCTTTAAATATTTATATATCAAACTCACGTTAAATAAATTGTATCGAACTCAGATTAATTTAATTCTTCAGATAAATTGGCTGATTTAATTCTTAATTTCAATTTAGAAAACAAACTATAAAAAATGAATCTTTCAAATAAACTCAGGTCTCTCATTTTGCTGGCACTGATTCTGCCTGTGCTGGTATCATTTAAAGAAGACCCAAAGCGGGTAGAAAATAAGGCAGAAATGCTGCAAAAAGAGGGCTTCGTACCTCTCTTTAACGGGAAAGACCTGAAAGGTTGGAAGGGTTTGGTTGCAGACCCGATAAAGAGATCGAAAATGGACGCTAAAACCTTAGCTGAAGCACAAAAGAAGGCTGATGCAGAAATGCGGGATAGCTGGAAAGTGGTGAATGGCGAGCTTCAATTTACAGGGCATGGAAATAATATTACCACAATAAAGAAATATGGTGATTTTGAAATGCTGGTCGATTGGAAAATTATTAATAATGGCACTCTGGACGGTGATGCAGGTATTTACCTGAGAGGTACTCCTCAGGTACAAATTTGGGATAATGCGAATTTAAAAGTTGGGGCACAGGTTGGTTCAGGTGGTTTGTACAATAATAAGGAGCATGAAAGTAAGCCGCTCACGGTAGCTGACAAAAAATTGGATGAGTGGAATACCTTCCATATTATTATGAAAGCCGATCGTGTTACTGTATACCTTAACGATGTACTCGTAACTGATAATGTGATTCTTGAAAATTACTGGGACAGAAGTATACCCATATTTGCTGAAGAACAAATAGAATTACAGGCACATGGCTCACCTATTGCCTACCGGAATATTTACATCAAGGAACTTCCACGCGTAAAACCATTCCAGCTGAGTGCTCAGGAAAAGAAGGATGGTTTTAAGGTATTGTTTGATGGAACGAATATGCACAGCTGGATAGGTAATACCAGGGATTATATCACCGAAGATGGTAATATGGCTGTTATTCCGAAACCTGGCAAAAGTGCTCTGGGTAATAACTTATTCTCCAGAGAAGAATTCAGTGATTTTGTATTGCGTTTTGAGTTTCAACTAACTCCTGGTGCGAACAATGGTTTGGGCATCCGCTCTCCTATAACCGGCGATGCAGCTTATGAAGGAATGGAATTGCAAATACTGGATAATGATGCTCCTGTTTATAAGGATTTGAAAGTTTATCAGTATCACGGTTCTATCTATGGTACTTTACCTGCAAAAAGAGGCTATCTGAAACCTGTGGGCGAATGGAATTATCAGGAGGTAATTGTTCAGGGACCAAAGATCAAGGTCATCTTAAACGGTACCGAAATACTTGATGCGGATATTACGGATGCCAGAAAAAATGGTGCAGCCGACGGGCTGAAACATCCGGGCTTATTACGAGACAGTGGGCATATCGGTTTTCTTGGGCATGGAAATCCGCTGAAGTTCAGAAATATCAGGATCAAGGATTTGAGTGCGAAATAATTAGAATTACTGGGTATGCTAACTGTGGAATGTATTATTAAAGATGAGTAACAACTATTAAACTTGGTATCTCACATCTCACATCTCATATCTCACATCTCATTAAGTATATGAAATTAAATTCAACCCGTAGGGATTTTATCAGGAAGACAGGCATTGCCGGTATGGGAATGTTGATGTTACCTGGAATGCTGCGTAAAGTAGCTGCAAGTGACCGCTTACGCGTTGCCCATATTGGTCTGGGTGGAATGGGCAATGCGCATATGAAGTGGTTTTCGGCAATTCCGGAAGTTGAAATTGTGGCTTTGTGTGACGTGGATCAGCTTCATTTAGATTCCACGATGAAAACCCTGGACACCCTTCGTCCCGGACATAAAGCTCAGGCTTACAAAGATTTCAGACATATATTGGATCGTAAGGATATTGATGCCATAAGCTGTGCTACTCCGGATCATTGGCATAGTCAGATTGCAACGTTGGCATTTAAGGCCGGTAAAGATGTGTATGGTGAAAAGCCCCTTTCGTATGATGTTAAAGGAGGCGAAGAAATGCTTAAGAACTTAAAGCGTTACGACCGGATTTTCCAATTGGGTACGCAGATTCATGCAGGCGATAATTATCATCGTGTGGTGGAACTTGTTCGCTCGGGAATCCTGGGTAAAATTCATACCATTCGTTTATGGAAAACCGGTGTTCCACCCGATTTTGGTCCGGCAGCCTACCAGCCGGTTCCAAAGAATTTGGATTGGGATATGTGGCTTGGCCCGGCTCCTGTATCTGAATATGATCCTCAACGCTGTCATTTTAATTGGCGTTATTTTTCTGACTATGGACATGGTGTCTTCGGTGATTTCTGGTCGCATATCGCTGATGTTGCTTATTGGGCACTCCAGCCTCAGGGCTTA
Organism: Daejeonella sp.; assembly: GCF_030695525.1. GTDB lineage: Bacteria > Bacteroidota > Bacteroidia > Sphingobacteriales > Sphingobacteriaceae > Daejeonella. The sequence goes on from NZ_JAUYSS010000061.1 coordinate 3,142, forward strand.
AAAAGCATCCACGCCAGAGGTGAGCAAAATACCGGTATTTCCAATGTTCAGCGTTGGATTGATGTGGATTATGAGTATGAAGATTTAAATGTTTACTGGACGAGCATGGTTCCAAATGTTCCGGGAGCTGCCACCCGTTCTAATATTGGAGCTTATTTTGAGGGAGATAAGGGTACTTTGATTTGCGATTATAATACCCATGAGGTTCGGATAGGAGGAGAGCTTGTGTCTGATCTGGCTCATGTTCCGGTCACAATTGAACGTTCACCGGGTCATCAGCAGAATTTTGTGAATGCAGTTAAATCACGTACACAACCCGAGTCTAATCTGGAATATGCCCGTAAACTTACATTGCCTATGCACCTCGGACTAATATCCTATAAATCAGGTAGAAAGCTGGAATGGAATGATAGAAGGGAGCGGTTTGTACACGACAGAGAGGCGAATCAGCTATTATCGAGGGAAAATCGGAAGGAATGGGATTTGACGTAAGGTGTTTGGGGGATGGTGAGAAGGTCGGGGTCTTCGATATAATTACAATAAGTGTTTAAAGAATGGGGTCGTGGCTTTCGAGATAATGACAATCAATGCTTACAAAATGAGGCTGCCCTTAGCGGGCTTGACCCCAATGTCATTAAGTTAAGGATTACGATCCTGACGAATTCAGGATCTCCTCCATTATTAGAAAAATTGCATTGTCATTCTGGCGAAGGCCAGAACCTCCTGCCCTTAACTTAATGACATTTGCCTTGACCCCATGTTATTATTTAAGGATTGGGAGGTTCCAGCCTTCGAGGGATGATAAATCGGGAGGTGGGTTCCAGCTTTCGCTGGAATGACAAATTTTAGTGGGAGGTATAGGGAGATTCCAGCCTTCGCTGGAATCGTCTCAGGTTACTTACTTCTTTTGATGAACCAATCCGCGGCAAGATCATGCCAATCTGGGTTATGTTTTTCAATCAGATTATTTTTCCATGATCGTTGCCAGGTCTTTAATTGTTTTTCTCTGGCGATGGCTAAGTTCACGTCAGTAAACTTTTCAAACCACACCAGTTTAGTACAATTATACTTACTCGTGAATCCATAAACGAGCTTCCGTTTATGCTCGTATACTCTTCTGCGGATATTGTTAGTAAAACCGATGTACAAAACATTATGATAAGTATTTGTAAGCATGTAAACATAATATTCCCTCATTCTCCAAAACTGCAATCCCCGAAATACATAAAGTCAAAAAATGAGTAAAAGGTCTACATCATTTATCATACGGTTCCGCATTTCGATTCCAGCGAAGGCTGGAATCTCCTGCCTCTAAGCCACACTTGTCATTCCTGCGAAAGCAGGAACCTCCTTACCCTTAGCAACCATTGTCATCCGATAAAATCGGATCTCGCGAGGGCGAGAAACCCCACAATCCTTCAAACGTAGTCATACAATAAAATCGGTTCGCACGAAGGCTGTTTCTCCTGAATCCCAACTAACTTTGTCAGAACTACGAATTGTGAACCTCTCCAATACCCCACAAGCAATTTTAATCCAAAGAGCCTAGCCGCACTCTTAAATAATGACATTGGACTTGACCCGTTACCTCTCTTCATCACCCAGCAATCCATTGTAATATCGGAACTGAACCAAATCGTAACATCATCCTAATGGCATCTCAGAGTTAGACCATTTTCAAATTGCCCCTATTTCCTAAACCTCTGATACACCCAGCCAAGCAATAATACTGCCCCCACAACCACCCAAACCTGCCAACCATTAAACCTGTCCTTTTCAACAGATTTAGAATTGTTGATCTGCCTGGACGCCAGCTTTCTGATCATCTTAGATCTTGTCTCTTTACCTTCGGAAACCATAAGCACAGTGCTATCACTTACCCGGTTTAGCTGCCTGATTGAACCTATAATCTCTACCTTAGCTGCCTTGCCAATAAAACCCCTTTCCACAGAAAATTGAAAACTGTCCCTCGGGAAAATCGTAATCTGATAAACCTGCCCGATAGAGTCCCTGACAAAGCGGGCATGGGAGAAATGTATAGTTTCCTGCTCCCGGATCAGCGTATCTGTTTGTTCAAGCCGTGTGAGCTGATTCAGCTGGCGGTTTGAAAATTTAGTTGTGCGGCATGCGTACTGGACAGACATGATTAATATCATGCCCGCCAGTAAAATGAAGTTTTTCATAAGGATACAATTAGTTTTTTAATGCTTATCTGATTATTGTCTCGCCTGCATATGCCGTATCAGACACCTATCCATTTCCGACCTTGCCGGAAATGTGACCGCTTATTCCTTTTATTAGTGTTCCCATGATCTTTCTTTTTTAATAATTGATATAGCGTGCCACCCGGTAAATACTCCTGACAGGGCGCCGTTTGCGGTAGACCCCATCGCCTTCAGGGTTGCCGGATATATTTGTGTTGCCCTCTACGGTAATCAGCCAGGTTCCATCCCATGATCTTTCTTTTTTAATAATTGATATAGCGCGCCACCCGGTAAATGCTCCTGACGGGGCGCCGTTTGCGGTAGACCCCATCGCCTTCAGGGTGGCCGGATGTATTAGTGTTGCCCTCAACGGTGATCAGCCAGGTTCCATCCCATGAATCGATAAATCCCACATGAGCAATCCTTTTTTTCTCAGGGAAATAGATGCCGAAGACGTCGCCGGTAGTAGGGGTTATCTGTTGTCTGTTACCTGTTGTCTGTCTGGTCGGATAGGTATATGGTACGTGTCCTTGTTCCTTGCTCCATGCTCTTTGTTCAGATACAGGGCTTTCCGCTTTTATCTTTCCGCTTTCAGCCCTTAGCCAATTGTTACCTGTTATCTGTCTGGTTGGATAGGCACTATCGGTTTCTAATACGCTTGGTGGGCGTCTTGGTTCCTGGTTCTTGGTTCCTGATTCTCTACTCCAAATTACTCTTGAAGCAGTAAATAAAGATGGTGACCACCCCGTCTGCGGATTAGCAACCCCCGCTTTCCCGAAGACCCAGCACACGAATGCTGCACACCAGGGATTACCTTTCGTAAGGTTTACATAGTGTAGATACTTCTCCACTTCCGGTCCGCGATTTAATCCAGATTCCCGTACCCCGATCTGTGAATCATAAACCTGTTTAACTCTTGCGATGATATCAGAATGATCCTCTTTGAATATTTTGTTCAGGGAATATCCTCCAAGGCCTTGCCCTAAATTATTCTGGATTCTTGCCTGGCCAGCAGGCAGGATGATTTCTGGATACAGGCTCTCCTTTATAGAATAGCTATCAATATCAAAATGAATGCAAATAAAAGTGAGCAGTAAAAGCCAAGAAAGATGATTACTTTTTGCCATGACTGTAAGGATTTAAAATTGGTTTCAAAATGAAATTCAGAATAAGTGGCAAACAATGGCCAGATAGTCTTGATAAGCCACCAGGTGCTCAGCTTGAAAATTAGCATCGCCAATACGGCCATTAAAATTGCGCTTAATGCACCCGGGTCTATTGGAGCGGCACTTTCATCAAAGCTGCGGACTAACTGTGGGAAAATGGCAAACAGGAGTAAAACAAGCCCAATGCCCAGGTATTCTTTTCTCAGGATCTGACCTGCAGAAAATATTGATTTTAAATATTCCATGATTTTTAATTTTGATTTTAAATACTGCGGCGGTTTTACCCGCCGCAGTTCTTTTGTTAAACAATCACGACTTCACCCGCGAAATAGCTTTCGGAGATCTTCTTCTCACCTCTATCAGTGAAAAAGTAATAGATAACCAGATTCTGACCAATCATATTCTCTTCCATTGTAATCAGCATTTCTCCTTCAGATCGCAGAACATTGTCCAGACCATGGATGTAAATATTGGTTTCAGGTTCATAGATCAAAACCGTGATTACATCATCCGCAAATGCATTGTATTTATTGGTCTGTGGAGTCCAGCTTACCTTCAAAATGCCTCCACCCTCTGCCGAAGCAGACCCTTTTGCTATCGCAAGTGGACCGTAGGCAAGTTTGACAGCTGCATAATCGACGGCATAGTCCGGATAATCTCCCAAAATTGCCTGAGCCAGCACCTGTTTGAGTGCCATATTAAAACCCATTGCCCTTCCTTCGCGGAGACTGTTACAAGTAACATTCAGCAGATCTTTGATAGGCTTTAAGAATTTTACAGCCACTGAAAACTTTGCCCGCTGTTCAATCTGGCCTTGAGTAGAAGGTTTGTTGCTTTTCTTTGGTCGCCCTTTGATGTATTCGACCCCTTTCCAACTGCTTCCAATCACACTCCCGGCCTTGCCGGAGAAGCCACCATTGGCTCCTTGTTTTATTCTTCCCATAATGTTTAAATTTTAAATGTTTAAAAATTAATTAATTAGGATTTGCATCTACCGGTATAGCTGATATCCGGGTCAAACGTAGATGTGAATTCCAGATTCCCCAAAAAATGACCCGAATTGACTAGTAAGTGACATCTGAGCGATATTTGAGTGACATGTGTAGGAATAAGTCCTTAGTTTGTTATCCCGATTTATGTATCTGAATATTGACTGACTAATCCCAGAGCAGTATTGTGTTCGGCAGATTTTTGCTATTCGTTTACATCCCGGGCTTTGCCAGCCATACTAATGTCGAACTTGTGTCAAACTTGAGACAGGCATTTCAAGAGCCTGAGACGAACACCACCCGAACCGGACTCGAACCGGACTCGAGCATGACCCGAACGCCACTCGAACACGACTCGAACAGAAGGGCAGTTTTCCCGAAGGATTGGATCGATTTCCCGAACGCGACTCGAATAAAGGAGACTTTTCTCGAACAAGACAGTTTATCGGAAAGATTAGGTTAACCTGAGCTCGACTTAATATTTAAAAAACCGCATACCTGCCTGCCGGCAGGGAAACATAGTATTTTATAGCTTCTAACCTACATTTTAGACACAGATAGCCTTGAAGCTTCGCTTCAATCTATGTTTCCTTTAAAGCATAATAAATTCAATCTATGTGGTTAAATCTTAATCTTTAGATAGTTTAATATCGAACTTATGTTAGGTTAAATATTTGCCAGAGGGAATCCTCTTTACTTCAGGAAATAATTCCTTAGAGCCTCAATCTGGGAAAGGTCAAACCAGTTTTGTTTTCCAATACGGATAGGGGTAAATATCTCTGATTTAATATTCCGGGATAAGGTGCTCTTGCTGAAATTGAGTATTTCCCTGACTTGGTTTGAATTGATGAGCTGTCCAAGGGTTTCAATATCAAGTTTTGATTTTCTCAGCTTTTCTGTAGGATGAAAATCAGCAGTTCCGCAGCCCCGAATTTCCTGCAGCATTTCCTCATTCAGCTCCACGAGCCGGTCGATTGACTTGATGAGGTGATCCAGTTTGTTCACGATTTGAGAATTTGCTGATATAAAATTGCACTGAAAGCTCTGAAAATGTTATTCATTGCAGTAATAATTCATCAAAATGGAGAAATAAAAAAATAGTCCGGAATTGCTGAGAAGATAATTTTCGATCAAAGAAATTTCATGACCAGCAAGCCCAATAGATCTGCAAAAGCAAGTATTCAGGGCTCACAATAATTATCAGGCCTTGTTGTGGATTTATTTCTGCTTTGGGGATTTATTTAAAGACAGGGAAAAACCTCGTTTTCGGGCTCATTGCATTGATTTTTGAATTTTAAGGAGGGATCAGCTATAGGATTGGGTATTGCAGAAGGATATCTGTTTAATTATTTTTAATATACAAAACGCTGTGCTTATGTGAATTAAAAATTAAAAATTAAACATCTATCATCTACCCCAAAACCCCAAACTATGAAAAATTTCCACTTTGGAGAAAATCTCCGCATGATGCGCAATTACAGAGGCTACACCCAGGAAGCCATGGCAAAAGATCTTAACATGTCGCAGGGTACCTATTCTAAAATCGAATACAATGCTGATCAGCCGGATATTGATATGATCAACAAACTGGCAGAAATCCTCAGTTTTAAACCTAAAGACTTAATTTCTACCAATTGGTATGCTGATGAATTTAATTGCAGTACTAATACAAACCGGACTATTGCCATTCTTAACCGAAGAGGGCAGATTGCTTATATTTTTCTCCTTCTGGTTGCCTGGTCAGACATGAGCAATGGCGTGATCGATGGGGCAGAGCTAAAATCAATCGATTTAAAGCTTTTTTGGGCGGCTATTCTCGGGCTTGGAGTCTTCTTTTTCCATTATTTTTCTGTGATACGCGTGGAGGTGAAGGTTCAGAATGGGAGATTTACTGGGGAGGATAAAGGGGGGATTTGATGAGAGGTTCTGTATTTGTGGTTTTGCAATTTGAGGAGCCCATGTTATTTATTTTAAAAGAAACTCCTAAGTAATTTGGGAATTACTTATATAAAGCCTCAGCCACCAGCATATTATACTGAATGTTTGATAGATTTCACAGACCATGCTTAATACCTAAACCAAATGGGCATTTATCGAAAAGTAATATTTGGAAGCCAATTATTACAAATAATCATTTGCAATAATGTTAACAATTCTTTACATTTGATTAATAGTCATTAACCTGATTCATTTAATTAACCAATAGATGAAATGTTCAGAACTACTACGGTTGTTAAAGAAAGCGGGTTGGATCGTTATTCGAGAAGGTAAAGGCAGTCACAAAATATTATCACATCCGGATAAACCTGACAATATTATCACATTTCCTGATCATGGATCGGATGAAATGTCTAAAGGTTTAGCTGAGAAGTTTAAAAAACAAGCAGGACTAAAATAAACTCTGCTATTAAAAATAATCACAGGTTCTACTTACTGGTGAAAGTAGACACGGCATCCCGGTGATCAGGGATTGAACTCATGCTTATACAAACAAAGTGTAAAGCATACAATCAGCCACAAATTTTGGCACAGACATGGCAGGCAAGATCGTTTTCACAGTTGAAAAGACCTCAACAGGCTTTTCAGCATTCGCTCAAGATTTCGAAACTTATCCGGTAGGTACAACTGGCAATACCTTTACAGAACTGAAGGAAAATATTGTTGATGCCTTAAATTTACACAACGAACATCGAGGGTTAAAGATCGTAACTGAAGATGAGGTGTCAATTCAAGTTGATATCCCGCAATTCTTTCAATATTATAGTATAATAAATGCAAAAGCATTAAGTGAAAGAGTTGGCATTAACCCCTCCGTCCTTTCAATGTATGTAAATGGCCATAGAAAACCATCACCAAAGCAAGTCGAAAAGATTTTAACAGGAATTAGGGAAATTGGCAAAGAATTGTCAAGCCTTGACATGGTTGACGCTTAATATCGCTTTTGCTTTTCATTTCAAAACTTTTTAGCACTGCCATGGCACACAATTGAGTCTGACTTTATTAAAAGCATAAAAACCTAGATACTTACCCAAAGCCCACTTCCAGAACTCTTAAACACCGCCTCAATCACCAGCATATTATTAAGTGCATCTTCAAGCGGGGTAGGAACTTCTGTATTGTCAAGTATTGCTTTAGAGAAAAGATCACCCTGAATCGTATACTGATCACAGACTTCAAAGGTAATTTCCTCCGTCTTATCAGAGGTATGAAGCCACAATTTCGTTGGTTTATCCGGTGGGGCATTAAATGGGATTTCTATTTCTATACCGCCCGTATCACCAAAAATATTAACCCTTTGAAATGGTACTATTTGCGTTGAACAGGTAAATGTTGAAGTACCACTTGAAAAATCAAGTATTCCCGAGGCCATTCGGTCCGTTTTAAATTTCGGATCGAACTCAACAAGTCCGTACACCCGTTTGGGCTCCTCGCCGAAAATAAACCGTGATAAGGAAATGCAATAACAACCAATATCCATCAGGCCTCCTCCTCCAAAATCGGGGTTATGCCGAATATTATTAGGATCTGTATTATAATATGAGAAAAAAGTCTGAATGGTTTTAAGCTTTCCGATATACCCCTCTTCCACCAGTTTTTTGGCTTTTTGCCATTGGGGGTGATGCCGGTACATAAAAGCCTCCATGATTTTTAATCCCGGTTTACCTTTTGAAGCCTCAATCAGTCTTAGGGCTTCCTTACTGGAGAGCCCAACAGGTTTTTCCAGCAGCACATGTTTACCGGCCTCCATGGCCTTGATTGCCCAGTCCACATGCATATGGTTAGGTAAAGGAATATAGACCGCATCAATCTCAGAGTCTGACAATAGGTCATCATATGAACCATAAGCTTTTGGAATGTCAAGCAAATTGGCCGCTTTTTTGGCCTCATTCAAATCCCGGGAGGCTATTGCGGCAATTTCACAGTATTTTCCCTGCTTCATAGCAGGAATAACTTTTACTACTCCGATCTTTGCGGTGCTAAGTATCCCCCAGCGAATTTTAGATTTCATTATCAATTACCAATTATCAATTACGAATTTCCTATTTTCCATTCTCCATTCTCCCTTCTCCATTCACATTTCTATTTATTCTCCGCCTCTGCCTTCACAACTTTCTTAGGTTCTCGGAAGAAGATAACAAAGACTACAAGTACAGCTACCGAACCCCAGGCCGGGTAGATCCAGATATTATACCAGTCATGCGCAATATTACCAATTGGCTCAGCCAGTGTATGGATTGCCTGAGAACTTCCGGCAAGGTGAGTGCCAACAAAGGCGCCTACTCCCCACAGTATAAATGCTATTAGTCCCTGAGCAGCACCGCGCATTCTTTCATTGGCTTCATCATCCACATAAAGTTGTCCGGCAATAAATAGAAAGTCATAACAAACACCATGAAGTAAAATTGCACTGAATACCATGACTGTCTGCATTGAAACTGCATCGACACTTCCTGCTAAGAGGAAATAGCGTGCTGCCCAGGCCAGAATCCCGATAAAGATGGTCTTCTTATAACCAAGTCTGCTCAGCATAAATGGTAGCAGAATAAGAAAAATAACATCCGAGACCTGAGCCAATGACATTTTAGCTGCACTAAATTCCCATCCCAATTCTGTTACATACAAATTCATGTTCACAAAGTAAAAATAGAGCGGGATACAGATCAGGAACATACATACAATGAAAATGGCGAATGATGGTTTTTTCAGAAGCGCCAATGCATCTAGACCCAAAATTTCGCTCATGCTTACATCCTTGCCTGTTTTCATTGGAGGAGTATGGGGTAATGTGAGTGAGAATAAGCCGAAAATAATTGAAGTTGCTCCGGCAACATAAAACTGAACTGCTGATTGTTCACCTTTAAACACAACACTAAGAGTAATACCTGCAGCAATCCAGCCGATTGATGAAAGCGTTTTAACTAATGGAAAATCACGTTTTTGGTTATCCAGATGGCGCAATGACAGGGAATTACCCAGTGCCAGTGTAGGCACAAAAGTGCAGCAATAGATAATCAGCATCGGGTAGAATGAACTGAACGTTGTCATCATCGGGAGGGCGAATAGCATCAATCCACCCGTAATTCCAAGGAAAGCCAGAAGCTTCTCGGATGCGAAATACCTGTCTGCAAGTAATCCAACCAGAAATGGTGCAATCATCGCTCCAATAGCGAAGGCACCATAGGCAAGCCCAATCTGTCCGCCATCAAATTGAAGTGTCTTGCTAAGGTATGTCCCCATACTGACATACCAGGAGCCCCAGATGAAATATTGGAGAAACATAAAAAATGCTAGTTTGGTTTTGAGCTGTGCTTGCATGGCGGTTTTTTATTTGAATGTTTAAGTATATAGTTTTCTTAAGAAATTAATTACAAATTATTTATTCAGCTAACTAAAATAACATTTATCATTAAACTTAAGGTCATTATAAATTCTATCTGATAAATATATTCATGATTAAAAATTATTAAACAAAAGTCAATTTATTTTTCTGGAATTCTCAGTAATAAAGTATTATACTTCCTACTATTTATCAAAACTATCTTACCTGAGGGCATTTTTCTGCTACTTTTATTTACATTTATGATACTATTTTCTATAAATTCAATTTCTATTGATTTTATAGTTTAAATTAGTTTAGGTCATTAAAAAGATTTTATCATGAAAGCTTTACAGTATCACATTCCGCTAGAGTTAGATAAATCGTTCATTATATTCAAGGAAGAAGGGCCATTTTTCCCTTGTCCCTGGCATTTTCACTCTGAATATGAATTGGTATTGGTCAACAAAAGTACCGGCGTCCGCCAGGTTGGAGATCATATAGGATATTTTATGGAAGGTGATCTTGTTTTGATGGGGCCTTCCCTCCCGCATCTTTGGACCAATGATCCGAAATATTTTAAAGGGAAGGCTAATCTAACTGCAGAGGCAACTGTTATTCATTTCGTCGAAAATTTTTTGGGAAAAGAATTTTATAACCTACCCGAGATTGAGCCTATCAATAACCTTTTAAAACTATCGAAACATGGGATGGTAATAAGAGGCAATACGAGGAATAAAATTGCTGCTTTAATGCAGGACATGCAGACAATGAGTGGAATTCAGCGGCTTGCTTCCTTATTGTCAATCTTCGATATTTTGTGTGCAAGTAATGAGTATGAACTTCTGGCAAGCCCTGGTTATCTCAAATACGGACTGTTGGATTGTTCTGATAAGTTCAGTAAGGTAAATGCTTACATTCTGCGGAATTTTGATCATGATATCACGCTTAATGAAGTAGCATCTGTAGCGAATATGGCAGTAAGTACTTTTTGCAACTATTTTAAAGAGCATTACAGGGTTACTTTTGTTGAGTACCTGAATAAGGTGAGGGTTGGACATGCCTGCAAACTATTAGGGGAACTGGATGAGAATGTGGTTGAAATTGCATACAAATGTGGCTTTAATAACCTGGCCAATTTTAACAGACAATTCAGGAAGATTAAAAATATGACACCAAGTGAATATCGAAGGACATCAAATGTCAATGTGCCTCAGGTTGGCAGTACGGGTAGATGGCTGGTGATATCTAATAGAACTTCGGTGGAGTGTGCGTGAAATAGGTATCAGGTATCAGGTATCAGGACTGATACTACTCATTTGACATTTAGTAGTATATTTCCAACAACCAACAACTAACAACCAACAACTAACCAACCAATTTATCTTTCTCTTTCCACTGCTTACTGAATGATTTTTCAGTCAGTTTGGGAAGTTCACGGTGTTTCCCCCAGCTTTTCTTAAAGAAAGTCCGGAGCATTAAATTTTTGAATTTACCCCCGAACATATCCATCGTTTTTCTCTTCAACATTCCCGTTTTCCAGCCTTTCCATCCCATGTTTTCTGTAAAATCACTTAATCCCTGCTGAACGGAATCCCTTCTGTTCAACAAGAGCATTTTATGAATATCGATCTTAACAGGGCATACCTCGGTGCATTTTCCACAGAGGCTTGAAGCATAGCTTAAATGCTTGAATTCTTTCATTCCGGCCATGTGCGGTGTGATGATTGAACCAATCGGGCCGCTGTATGTAGTTTCATAGGTATGGCCACCTATGTTTTTATAGACGGGGCATGCATTCAAACAAGCACCGCAGCGTATGCAGTAGAGGGCCTGTCGCTGCTCCTTTTGGGCAAGCAAATTGGTACGACCATTGTCAAGTAAAATTACATACATTTCCTCTGGTCCGTCACTTTCATTTCCTTGTCGTGGACCACCCAGAATTGTATTGTAAACAGTCAGATTTTGTCCGGTACCATGGCTTGATAATATCGGCCAGAACAGATCCAGATCATTCATTGTAGGAATGACTTTTTCAATTCCGACTATTGCGATATGGATTTTTGGGAAAGTAGTGGTTAACCTCGCATTTCCTTCATTCTCTGTCAGGGCGATACTGCCGCTATCTGCAATCAGGAAATTCCCACCGGTAATACCAATATCATAGGAAGTGTATTTTTCCCTTAACAACTCCCGGGCTTTCATCGTAAGCTGTTCCGGTGTGGAATCTATCGCTGTTCCGAATTTTTCATGGAACAATTTCGCGATATCTTCCTTGCTCAGGTGCATGGCAGGAGTGACAATATGATAAGGCTTTTGTCCCAGCAGTTGTACAATGTACTCCCCAAGGTCACTTTCCAGTGCGTCAATATGATTCTTTTCCAGAAATTCATTCAAATGAATTTCTTCGGTAGCCATAGATTTGGATTTGATTACGGTTTTTGCTCCGGCTTTTTTGATGATCCGGAGGATTTCATTCTGAGCTTCTTCTATATCATTCGCCCAAATTACTTTGCCTCCCTTTCTCTGGAAATTCGATTCAAACTCCGGAAGAAGTTTGTCGAGATTTTCCATAACCTTCCATTTTATGGTATGAGCTTTCCGTTTGGAATTTTCAAGATTGGCAAGTTTTGATAATCCCCGTTCAACAGCAACATGATATTTACCAATGTTATAATTGATGATACGGCGATGATCGAGATCAAAGGCTTTAGTATCTGAGGTATGTATGAAATCGGTGGCTAACTTGCTCATTATGCGAATCTAAGTATTTTGAACTTAAACTCCCTTTTCTGTCCAAAATTTTGAACAAATCGAAATATTTGAAAATAATTTTCACCTGCTTGTAACGAAGGTTGAGTTCCCAACGTCTATATAAATGTGACAATCAGAATTTAAAAGGTCTTGTGATGCTAAAGATGTTCAATATTCCGGATTGTTGACCATTCTTCCATAAAAAGAAGATTGGGTCGTACTTATTATAATTTTATACAAGATGAAAAATTTTATTAAATTAATTTTACCGGGCCTCTTACTATTAGCCTCCTGTAGTTCAAAAGTCTACAAAGACAAAACCTTTTTTTCAAAAGCTGAACCTGGTACCCAAATCTTAGCAGTACTTCCTGCTGAAGTAATATTTACAGGCAATTTGCCAAAGAATTGGGGACCTGATCGTGTTTCCCAAATGGAGCTTGAGCAAAGTGGCCAAATTCAGGAATCTCTTTATGATGACCTTTTATTCCGTGCTACCAGCAGCCGGGTGCGAAATAAATGGAGCGTAAAGCTGATGGATTTTCGCTTAATAAACAGTAAGCTTGAAGAGAATGGAATTTCAATAAGGGACTCATGGAAAGTCCCATCTGCTGAATTAGCAAAGATTCTTGGTGTGGATATGATCATCCGTACAAGGGTACAGAATAACCGCATAATGTCTGAAGCGGCTGCAGCCGGCATTAATGTTGGTGTTTCTGTTTTGCGTGATGTCATAAGCAGTAGCTCAGGGCCAGTTTATGTACCCCGGGCACGTGCCAGTGAGAATGATATGAGTCTTTCTTTATACCATTCTTCAAAACCAGAAGCAGTTTCCAGAATTAGTTCTGAGAGAAAATTAAGGGTTAGAAAACTTCCTGTTTACGTGAAGAATTAAAAACCATCCGGATCCAGGTCCGGTCTCAATTAACAATTTTTTATTTTTTAAAAAACACCCTTCTGGTGCAGGAACCCTATTGACTTAGGTAGCCAGGAATGGTAAAAAATCAATCAAATGAAATCAATAAATTTAAATTTTATTTACCTTTTGAGCCTTCTAATCGGCTTTAGTTCATGCGTGAAAGAGGAGAATAGCCTGCAACTGCCGGTTCCTCAGGAAATGAATACATTCAGAATTATGCTGGATACACTTCCTGATGGATCTTCTTATGATACTTCAGACTTATTCGCTTTTGTAACGATTAAGAGTGATAGGAATGAAGAAGTTTTGAGTAATAAAAAACTGAGTATCAGCTTCAACGGAAAGTATGTCACAGAGAAAATTAAGCTTGATGCAGGGAATTATAAAGTCAGCAGTTTTATAATCAGTAATGGGGCTAACTTCACCAGGTTTGCTGCACCCAGGGCTAATTCCCTAAAAGCTTCGGAAGTAGAAAAGCCTTTGAACATCAGTTTTAAACTCGAAAATACTGATATTTTTGATCTTCCTGTTGAAGTCGCTAAAGTTCTGAATGATGATAAAGCAGAGAATTTTGGATATCAAACAGCTGATTTCAAAGTTCAAACCATTGATGAGAATATATTCATTAAGTTAAAACTTCAGGCTGTAATCAGGGTAGGGGATATTATTTATGATAATGTACCCGCTCTATTCAAGCTCAGCAGTTGGGATTCAAAGGGGATTGTGAGTGAGAAGGATACTTTGCTAGCTGGAGGAGTAAATGAGATATTCCTGCCAAAATCTGGTGTAAAATATCAGGTTAAACTGAGTAAATGGGGAGTTTCAGATGAGATGACCATCAATAAAGATCAGATTAATGAAGCTGTTGTTTATACTTTGGGAGGAGCTAAGTCACCCAAAAAGTTACGTCTTGAAGAGCAATTTACCTTCACCCAGGCGGGATATATGCCCTCTGGCAAAACAATTTACAGTTATGATCCAAACGGTAATCTTAAGAAAATTGAATATTATGATAAACTTCCGCAGTTTAGTGACCTGCGTTTAGCATGGTCTAAAGTTTATGTTTATTCGAATGATAAGCTAAGTAAGATTAACTATATCAATGATAAGGGGAGCGCGGTAGGCTATCTGGAGCTAACTTACAATACAGAAGGCACAAAGATCATAAAGATGAAGGAAGTGAATTATGATCAGACTACCAATGTTCAGGTTGAGTATCAGTTCCCTACAGGATATGCAAGGATTAACTTAAAATATTCCTTCTCTAATGGCAACACGATGGATTACATTCAGAAAATCATTGGAGGCAACAGAACAGAAGACTCTGCCAGCAGTCCGGGAGGGGGTGAAAGCGGAATCTATCAATATGATTTCAATATCAATCCGTATGTGCACCTTAATATGCCAAATATTTATCTTTCGAATTTACCTAAGAATAACCTGGTGAATCAGAAGAAAACATATTCAGGAAGTATTCCCTCGGCGGAACCGTATAAATTTGAGTACAGTTATGATGATGAAGGCTATCCAAAAGAATTAATAAAAAGTTTTAAAAACTATTTAAATGGAGAGCATTTGTTTAAGATCAAAACGGTGTATAGCTATTGATGTTCTTTTTCGATCAATATTCCATTAAGAGAGCGGATTCATTGATTTTGAGTCCGCCCTTTTGTCATTGCGAATTTGAAATGAGTCTTATTTTGAATCGTAATTTAATCCTTTACATCAACTACCGGCCTTTTATCCCGCATAACCAGATCCCAGCCGGTGTAGTATGCTAGTTGTGCCCTTTTTGCCAGAAGCTCAAAATTGATCTTGCTGATTTCGTCACTACCCTTGTGATAGTCATCATGCTTGCCATTGTAATAAAATATAACCGGAACTCCGTTTTTAGCGAAGTTGTAATGGTCTGACCAGTAATAGATCTGGTCATCGGGGGCATTGTGTTTATAATCGATTTTCAGTTTTGTGTAAATAGCATTGGCATTTTCACTGATCTTATACAAATCGGTACTCAGCCGATCAGCCCCAACCAGAAAGCAGTAATTGCTTGAATCCGGCGAGTTTAAATAATCAGTTCCTATTCTGCCTATCATATCTACATTCAGGTTAGTGATGGTTTTTGCAAACGGGAAGACAGGATTGAGCGCATAATATTCAGAACCCAACAGGTTTTTTTCCTCTCCGGTAAACATCAGAAACAGAATACTTCTCCTTGGGCCATTTCCATCATTTTTTGCTTTGGCAAAGGCCCTTGCAATTGCCAGAACTCCTGAAGTACCTGAAGCATCGTCATCAGCGCCGTTAAATACTTTGTCTTTTCCTCCATCAGGATTCATTCCAATATGATCATAATGGGCAGAGTAAACAAGCAGTTCATCTTTCAGGTCTGTTCCTTCCAGAAAACCGAGAACATTGGATGATTTGAGTCCTCTTTTCACAGGCTCATAATTCAATTTAACATCAGCTTTAATTAGCTGTGATCCATTGTCTGCATTTAGTTCTCCAAATGTTTTGCCGGATCTGCTCAGGATCTTATCTGCAATTTCAGATCCTATTTGAATGACTCCCGGGGTATTTGCCCGCATTGGAACACTTTCCCTAATCCCATTTTTAACACTTAGGCTTGCACCTGCTAGATGCGAATGCTGGGGCTTGGTGGTGTCGAAATTTACTGCTATGATCAATGTAGGTTTTTTATTCTTTATAAAGTTCAGCCTCTTGTTTATTTCAGCGGTTTCTCCCTCTTGCTTCAGTAAAACAACTTTATCTGCTATAGTTGTGTTTTTAAGATCTGATTCTGTTCCAGATCCTATGAAAATGATCTCATCAGTATTAATTATTTTTGCTTCTCCACTTCCGCTGAATGTAAAATCGGTTAAGTATTGTAGTTTCTTGCCGTTTACCTCCAATGAATTGACAATTATAGATGTTTCGATTAATTCAACATCCTGTAGGTAGGAACCCTTAACAGGGGCAGTTAGTTTCAACTTCTTAAACTCTCTGGCAAGATAAGCTGCAGCCATT
Organism: Daejeonella sp.; assembly: GCF_030695525.1. Classification (GTDB taxonomy): domain Bacteria; phylum Bacteroidota; class Bacteroidia; order Sphingobacteriales; family Sphingobacteriaceae; genus Daejeonella. The sequence goes on from NZ_JAUYSS010000061.1 coordinate 19,515, forward strand.
TCAGCTCCGCGTTTTCCTGTTTCTCTGCCTTCATATTTATCAGAAGCGAGAACTTTTAGATGTTTTTTGGTTCTTTTTGCTGTTATCTCGGCAGCAAATTTTTGTGCAGCAGGATCCTGAGCAAAGCATTGAATCGAAATGACTGCGGAAAGTATAAAGCTAGTTAGTTGTCTTTTCATTGTTTATCGAATTCAGGATTGATCCACCGTGTATCTATTTGATAAGTCTTGTTTTTATTAGGTTCAATGACCCGGAAAGGGTCAAATGTTTATAGCATTTGGTTAACACGAAAATCCCGACCCCGAAGCTGGTCGCATGTGTCGCTTTATTTCATGCGACCACCTTCGGTGGTCGGGGAATGGTATTTTATTGCATTTCTATAAACATGCGACCACCTTTGGGGTCGTTTATACACCTGACATACACAATGAAATCCTTGAGTATATGGCAGGGGCAAGGTTTTTCATTTTCTTGTTTCCAGACTATCGCGTAGCCGGCATATCATTTTTGACATCTACAACCGGTCTTTTATCCCGGTTCAAAAGATCCCATCCGGTATAGTAAACGAGATGTGCACGTTTAGTAAGCAATTCAAAATTTATCTTGCTCACTTCGTCACTCGGTTTGTGATAATCTTCATGCACGCCATTAAAATAAAATACAATGGGAACACCATTCTTTGCAAAATTATAATGATCTGAACGATAATAGATACGTTCAGGATCATTTGGATCGTTGTATTTATAATCAATCTTCATTTTGGTATAAACAGCATTGGCATTCTCGCTGATCTTATGAAGATCAGTACTCATTTTATCAGAACCGATCAGATAGCAGTAATTTGCAGAATCAGCGGTGCCTTTGTATAATTCACCGGTTCTTCCGATCATATCAATATTCAGATTGGTAATGGTATTGGCCATAGGGAAAACCGGATTAAGAGAGTAATACTCTGAGCCTAACAGGCCTTTCTCTTCACCTGTTACCATTAAGAACAAAACACTCCTGCGGGGGCCATGGCCTGCTTTTTTGGCTTTGGCGTAGGCTCTTGCAATGTTCAGTACACCGGTGGTACCTGATCCGTCATCATCAGCACCATTGTTAACTTTGTCGGCACCACCATCAGTTGTCAGTCCGATATGATCATAATGGGCTGAATAAACCACCAGTTCATCCTTAAGGTCGCTGCCTTCCAGATATCCCATTACGTTCACCGATCTTACTTCTTTATTCACCGGGCCATAATTCATTAAAATCTGAGATTTCAGAACCTGAGATTGTGGTGTGCCACTTTTATCTATTGCTGATTTCAGGGCTTCATAGTTCTTTCCTGAATTTTTCAGGATTTGATTGGCTACCTCCGGTGTAATACTTACAAGTGCAGTACTTCCGGGGCGATTATTTGTTGAAACTATTGATTCCTTTTTAATACTCAACCTGCCAGTCCTTGGGGAATAGGCTTGAAGGGCAGCGCTTACATCCGGGCTCACTGCCAGAATAAGGGAAGGGTTTTTACTTGTTACATATTGAAGACGTTTAAACCGGCTGGTACTCCAGTCGGATACTTTTGAGGTTTTGCTGATTGCAGAAACTCCATTGTTCATCGGCTCTCCTTTATTAATCATTAAAACCACTTTTCCGGCTATATCAGTGTTTTTAAGGTCATCGTAATTTTCTGCGCCAATTCCATAGCCTATAAATACAATTTCGCTTGCATCGATTGATTTAGCGTCACCACTGCCTGTAAATAGAAATTCTTTTCCCAGACTTAAAGTTTTACCGTTTGTGGTAAAGGAAGTGACATCAAAAGAGGTTTCAAGCAGTGGAACATCCTGAAAATAGGATCCATTAACCGGTGCAATTAACTTTAATTTTTTGAATTCTTTGGCGATGTATTTGGCTGCTTTTTCTGCACCTGGTTTACCGGTTTCCCTTCCCTCAAACTTATCAGAAGCAAGTATGTTGAGATGTTTTTTCGCATTTTTTACATTGATTTGCTCTGCAAACTTTTGTGCATTCGGATCCTGAGCGAATGCCTGTGTTGCAACACAGAGCAGAAATAGCGCCCAGATTGTTTTTTTTGAAATCATATTTTCTTGGTTAGTTTAAAATTATCAGCAGGAGATTTTATTCACCCTGTTCGCATGGCGGCCTCCTTCAAATTCTGTATTGATAAATTTCATGCAGATCTGTCTGGCCAGCTCAGGGCTAATAAATCTCGCCGGGATACATAAAACATTGGCATTGTTATGAGATCTTGCCAGTTCGGCAAGTTCTTCATTCCAGCAGATTGCTGCTCTGATACCCTGATGTTTATTGGCTGTGATGGCTACCCCATTAGCGCTTCCACAGATCAATATGCCGATCGTAAATTCCGCTTTCTCAACCGCACTGGCGACGGGATGTGCAAAATCAGGATAGTCAACGGAGTCGGCACTGTAGGTACCAAAGTCTTTTACGCTATATTCTTTCAGTAACTCAATAAGCATGCTCTTGTACTCAAAACCTGCGTGATCAGCTCCGATTGCAATTGATATATGTTGGTTCATCTCTTTAAATCTTAATTTAATAAACTATAATAATTGAATTATTGAGAATTTTTCAATTAGTCCTTATAAAATTCTATTTCAGCTTTTTTCTTATTACTGGCCACCTTAGCCGAAACGTAAATGCTTAATTCATAAAGTAAGAACAGAGGGAAACTAACTGTAAGCATGGTCACAAGATCAGGGGTAGGGGTAACTATTGCGGCAATAATTAATATGATCACCGTTGCATACCTTCTGGAAGACCGCATAAACTCCGGGGTCATAATTCCCAGTTTTGAAAGGATATAGATAATGATTGGTAGTTCGAATGTGATCGCAGCCCCGATAGTCAGGGTAGCAACAACAGAGAAATAGGAAGAAATGGTGATCTGGTTGTTGATGATCGAACTGACTTCATAATTCGTTAAGAAATTAATCGAAAGTGGTGCAATAATATAATAACCAAAGGAAAGGCCAATTATAAACAGCAAGGATGCCCAGAATACAAAACCGGTTGCTGATTTACGTTCATTCTCATGAAGAGCGGGTTTTACGAATCGCCATATTTCAAATAAAAGGTAAGGTACACCCAGTACAATTCCTATCATTAAGGAAGAATTGAGTTGCAGAGTAAACTGTCCGCCAAGTTCTGTATTTATGATATTAAAACTGAGTTTCTTTACACAAAAGTCTGCACCCAGGTTGAACTTTTCGGTGGCTGCACACATCATTCTGTAAGTCCAGAAATCGGTACGGCCCGGACCCATAATGATCTGGTCAAATATAAAATCGTAAAATGTGAAGGCAAGTATAGTAAAGGTTACAATGGCAATAGAAGCCCTGATCAGATGCCCCCTGAGGACATCCAGATGGTCAAAAAAAGACATTTCGGCTTCAATGGTTTTACCTTTCTCCTTGATAGCCTTTACCAGGTCAGTACGTTCCTCACTCATAATTTTAAAACAAAAATACCATTCTGTTTAATTTTGGAATGGTATTCAGTGGATATTTAATAAGCATCAATCTATTGTGACATTCAGCTACGAAAAAAGATAGTATATTGTGTTTAACCCTCATATTGATCACTATTTATTCCGTAAGGTCGAAGCTGTCCATAAATTTGGTGGTAAAATTACCTGCACGGAAATTGGGGTCTTTCATCAACCTTAAATGGAAAGGGATGGTAGTTTTTACTCCTTCAATTACGAACTCACTCAAGGAACGTTCCATCGTACAAATCGCCTCTTCCCGGGTTTGCGCGACACAGATCAGTTTAGCGATCATTGAATCATAGTTTGGAGGAATCTGATAACCGGCATATACATGGGTATCAACCCTTACTCCATGGCCGCCCGGTGAATGGAAATTGGTAATTAGTCCGGGAGATGGCCTGAAATTATTGAAGGGGTCTTCAGCATTGATACGGCATTCAATTGCATGCATTTCAGGGATATAATTTTTCCCGGAAATCGGAATTCCAGAAGCTACTTTAATCTGTTCTTTGATCAGGTCGAAATTAATTACCTCTTCTGTAACCGGATGCTCTACCTGTATACGGGTATTCATTTCCATGAAGTAGAAGTTGCGGTGTTTATCTACCAGAAATTCCACTGTGCCAGCCCCTTCGTAATTTACAGCCATGGCTCCTTTAATGGCGGCATCACCCATTTTTTCACGCAGCTCCGGGGTCATAAATGGTGAAGGGGATTCTTCCACCAATTTCTGATGTCTGCGTTGAATGGAGCAATCACGTTCAGAGAGATGGCATACCTTACCATATTGATCTCCAATTACCTGAATCTCAATATGACGCGGATCTTCGACATATTTTTCAAGATATAATCCGTCATTTCCAAATGCAGCTGCTGATTCCTGACGTGCTGAATCCCAGGCAGGCTCGAACTCAGCATCGTTCCATACAATACGCATTCCACGGCCACCACCACCGGCTGTAGCTTTCAGGATAATCGGATAACCAATCTCATTTGCAATTTTAATACCCTCTTTTACATCAGATAATAAACCTTCAGAACCCGGAATAGTTGGAACACCGGCCTTTTTCATAGTTTCTTTTGCCGATGCTTTATCGCCCATACCATTGATCTGGTCGGCAGTAGCGCCTATAAATTTAATGCCGTATTCGTGACAAATTGCCGAAAATTTCGCATTTTCAGACAAAAAGCCATAACCGGGATGGATAGCATCTGCATTTGTTAATTCTGCTGCAGATATGATATTGGGTATACTTAGGTAAGAGTCTTTACTTGGTGGCGGACCAATACAAACTGCTTCATCGGCAAACCGTACATGTAAACTATGGCGGTCGGCAGTTGAATAAACAGCTACGGTTTTCACGCCCATTTCCTTACAGGTACGGATAATCCGAAGAGCTATTTCACCACGATTTGCAATAAGTATTTTTTTAAACATGCTTTTTCAATTTGAAAATTTGAAAATTTGATAATTTGAAAATGAAGATTTTAATAATCTTCAAATCTTCAAATCGTTAATTTTCAAATCAGATAGGTTCCACCAAAAATAATGGCTGATCATATTCTACAGGGCTCGCATTATCTACCAGCACTTTTACGATACGGCCTGAAATTTCAGATTCGATTTCATTAAAAAGTTTCATTGCTTCAATGATACAAACTATCTGTCCGGCTTTAATTTCATCTCCAACATTTACAAAAATGGGCTTATCAGGACTGGAAGACCTGTAAAAAGTGCCAATCATTGGTGATTTGACAGTTATGTAGTTTGAATTTTCCTCCTTTGCAGGGGCGGCTGCAGGTTTAGCATCTGCCAGAACTGAAGGTGTTGCTACAACTGCCGGAGTAGATGTGGCCTGAATTTGCTGAGCTGCCTGTACCTGATAGATCGGAGGCTGATTGGTTTTTATGGTAATTTTAAAATCTTCCTGCTCAATAGAAACTTCATTTACCCCAGATCTGGAAACAAATTTAATAAGCTCCTGAATTTGTTTAATATCCATTTTGTTTAGTTTATGTGGACGATTTTAATCTAAAATTATGATAAAAATATTAAGAAACGATGTTGATTTATTTTTTTAGTAAGCCCATTTCAAATACACTGAACCCCATGTGAATCCACCTCCAAATGCTGCCAGGATCAGATTGTCACCTTTCTTGAGTTTGCTCTCCCATTCCCATAAACACAGTGGAATAGTACCGTTTGTCGTATTACCGTATTTCTCAATATTGATCATCACTTTTTCGGGAGCAATACCGCAGCGATTGCTTGTAGCATCAATAATTCGCTTATTGGCCTGATGTGGAACCAGCCAGTCTACATCTTCCGAGAGCAGATTATTTTTTTCCATGATCTCAGCAGCAACATCCGCCATATTGGTTACGGCAAATTTGAAAACAGCCTGACCTTCCTGGAACAGAAAGTGCTCATCATTATCAACCGTTTCATGACTTGCAGGTCTTAATGAACCCCCGGCTTTCTGACATAAATAGGGGCCTCCTGATCCATCACTCTTAAGTACTGAATCAATTACTCCGAAACCCTCTGTATTTGGTTCAAGTAAAACAGCACCACATCCATCACCGAAAATGATGCAGCTTGTACGGTCTTTATAATTGATGATAGAAGACATTTTATCGCCTCCAACCACCAAAACTTTCTGATGTTTGCCTGTTTCAATGAACTGAGAACCTGTTGCCAGTCCGTATAGAAAACCTGAACATGCAGCATTGAGGTCATATCCCCAGGCATTCTTAGCCCCGATTTTGTGTGCAAGGATATTCGCTGAGGCCGGAAACATCATGTCGGGTGTCGTAGTACAGAAAATAATAAGGTCAATTTCTTCTGCACTAATCCCGCGTTTTTCTAGCAATCCCTTTACGGCATACGTAGCCATATCTGAGGTTCCAAGATCTCCTTTAAGGATGCGGCGTTCTTTAATGCCAGTACGACTGGTAATCCATTCATCATTGGTTTCAACCATTCCTTCCAGTTCCTTATTGGTAAGAATATATTCGGGAACGAAAGCATTAACGGCTGTTATTGCAGCATGAACTTTAGACATGATAGATTGGAAATAATTATTTAAAAGCTTCTTTGATCTTATCGACGAACTGACTTTCAATCATTGTTCGTGATAAAAGTACCATATTTTTAATTGCTTCCGGACTTGATATGCCGTGGCCAATCAGAACAGGCGCATTTACCCCCAAAATCGGACTGCCTCCATATTGTTCATAATTGAAACGGTCGAAGAATTCATCTTTAAATCCTTTTTTGAGTGTAAGAATATAAAAAGTTTCGGCTAATTTCAACATGACATTTCCCGTAAAGCCATCACAGACTATAACATCGGCTTTTTCGTTAAACAAATCCCGGCCTTCAATATTGCCTATGAAATTGATATCAGATTTTTGCAGCAGAGGGAATGTGGATTGGGTAAGAACATTTCCCTTTTCTTCCTCTTCACCCAGATTCATCAAACCCACTTTGGGGTTTTGAATATGGTAGACATGTTCTGCATATAAACTACCTAAGATACCAAACTGAGCCAGAACTTCAGGTTTGCAATCGGCGTTAGCCCCAACATCCAGCATGATTCCAAAGCCGGATTTTAATTTAGGTACATTGGTTGCAACTGCGGGACGAATTACCCCCGGAACGGGTTTGACACTAAATATAGCTCCTACTAACATCGCCCCGGTATTACCTGCCGATGAAAAAGAGTCTATTTTACCTTCTTTGAGATAATGAAATCCCAGACTGATACTTGAGTTAGGCTTCTGTAGTACCGATTTTGTTCCATGTTCTCCCATGCCGATCATTTCGGTGGTATGAACAAATTCGAAAACATCAGGATCGGTTCCGGCTTCTGTTATAAATGGCAGAGCCTGATCTTTATCCCCGAAAAGTACTAATTTTTGGTCTGCCGATAAGGCTTTTTGAGCTTCTATTGCACCCAAAACTGCTGCTTTGGGAGCAAAATCTCCACCCATTATATCTAAGCCAATCTTCATATCAGAATGGTAACTTAGGCAATAGAGGTATTTTCAATTACCAGCTTTCCGTTGTAATACAAGTTACCGTCAACTGTATATGCACGATGAGGTAAATGTACTGCACCAGTAGTTTGGCAGGTAGTTAAACCTGGAGCAACTGCTTTATAGTGAGTTCTTCTTTTATCTCTTCTTGATTTGGATATTTTCCGTTTTGGATGTGCCATTTGTTCCTATGTATTAATTTATTACTTTTTTATTTTCTTTAATGCTTCCCACCTTGGGTCGGCAATTTCTTCTTCTTCTTCAACTTCTTTTGGCCCGGGAGCCAGTTGCTGTAGTTTGGCAATCATTTCAAGATCGCACCATTCTGTATTGCCTTCATCATTACAGCGATTAATGTATGGTACTGCAAGGTTGATGAATTCATAGATCAGTGTTGCTACATTGATCTCAGTTTCATTTCTTTTCAACATCATTATCTCTTCGGTATCATCCTCAAGATCTTCGTTTCCGTTCAATTTAACAATCTGCCTCTCCTTTATTTCAACAGAATAAGGATAATCAGCAAGGCAAACATCACAACCCAGTTTCATCTCACCTGAAATATGGAAATGCAGGATCATCATTGTTTCCTGCTTATCCAGTTCAAGTTCTACACTAAGACATCCGCTCTTAACCAGGGAGTATTCAAACTCATTAAAAAAAGCATCATCTACTTCGAATTCAAAATGGTGAACTCCAAGTTTTAATCCGGTAAACGGAATGCTATATTGCTGTAACGATTTCAAAGCACGCCAATTGAGCCTGCAAATTTAGGAAAATTTATTTAGTTGCTAACAGTTTTTTAAAAATGAAATGATCAGCCAGCCTAAAAGCTTCGGTTTTATCGTTATGAAGACTTTTTAATCCCTGTCTTTTGAAAATTTACTCAGTTTCAAGGGATTTGAGCTGAGTTCAGTACTTTCTCTTCTGTACTTAACAATTTTGATTGCAGTGAATAATGCCTCCCTGAACGAGTTTGCTGATGCCTGATTTTTTCCTGCGATATCATATCCTGTGCCATGGTCCGGAGAAGTTCGGACAACAGGTAAACCAGCAGTGAAATTAACCCCGCTGTGAAATGCGATCTGTTTGAAAGGTATTAAACCCTGATCATGGTACATCGCCAGGACAGCATCGAACTGTGTATAGGTATGTGCTGCAAAGAAACCATCTGCTGCATAAGGGCCAAAAGCAAAGATTCCCTGTGCATTAGCTTCGGTAATGGCGGGGGTGATTATCTCCAGTTCTTCTTTTCCAATCAAACCCATATCTCCTGCATGTGGATTTAATCCTAATACTGCAATTTTTGGTTTTTGAATCCAGAAATCCTTTTTGAGGCTTTGATTCATCAAGCTTAATTTTGAGAGGATCTTTTCTTTACTAATCTTTTCAGGCACCTCATTCACCGGAATATGCCCGGTAACAACGCCTACCCGGATATCTTCACTCACCAGAAACATGAGGGAATCTTCAGAATTAGTCTTTGCCTGAATATATTCTGTATGACCCGCAAACTGGAAATCACCACTTTGAATGTTATGCTTATTGATTGGTGCGGTAACCAGGGCTTCTGTTTTGCCCGCTATCAAATCATCCAATGCCCTTTCAAGCGATATGAATGCATATTTCCCTCCGGTAGGGGTGCTGGTGCCTAATTCGATACGTACATCTTCCTCCCAGCAGTTAATCATATTAGCGCGTTTGTTATGCGCTTCCTCCGGACTGTTGATTACATTGAAATTAAACTCATTGACATCCATTGTTTTACGATGGAAAGATGCGACTTTGGTATGTCCGTATACAATGGGAGTGCAATAGTCCATGATTTTACTATCCATCAGAGTTTTAATAATAACCTCTAATCCGATCCCGTTAACATCGCCTATTGAAATTCCAATTTTAATTTTATCACTCATTCCTGCTTGCCCGTTTATTGAAAATAATTAACGCAAAATAAAGACTTTAATCCCAAACTCCAATTAAGTTGTAAGTAGTAAGTTATAGGTTATAAATTTTAAGTAATTGATAATTGATAGTTGACAATTGACAATGAAAGGAATTCCCATATTAATGAACTATCTAAAGAGTTGTAAGTTATAGGTTTTAAGTTTCGGATTATCATCATTGATTGAGAAATCCTTTCAAAGGAGTACGATCTCATTGACAAATAGACAAATTAACTCATCGACAAATTCATTTTCAAATTTGCTAATTCCCTGAACCTCTTTTTTCCGTAATTTGCGCCAAATGCAGCGCATATGAGTTTAGTAAAGGCAAAGAAGCATCTCGGACAACATTTTTTAACCGATAAAAACATCGCAGAAAAGATTGTAAACAGTCTGCAGGCTGGCAATCAGTATAAGCAGGTTTTGGAGGTTGGTCCGGGGATGGGAATTCTTTCCGACTTTTTGCTGGCTAATAAGGATCTGGAAACCTATCTGATCGATATTGACACTGAATCTTATGAATTTTTGAAAAAAAAATATTCAAATCTTGGTGAGCGCTTGATTAATGGAGATTTTTTACAACTGGATTTTGCGGCAGTATTTCCCGGAAAATTCGGTATCATAGGTAATTTCCCCTACAATATTTCATCGCAGATACTCTTCAAGGTACTGGATAACCGGGATCAGGTAGTTGAACTGGTTGGAATGTTTCAAAAGGAAGTGGCCCAGCGTTGCGCAGAAAAGCCGGGAAGCAAAGAGTATGGTATTTTAAGTGTTTTTCTGCAGGCCTATTATAAGGTCGAATATCTCTTTTCTGTTAAACCGGGTGTATTTAACCCACCGCCAAAGGTTACATCGGCAGTAATACGCCTAACCCGTAATGATGTTGAAAAGTTGGGTTGTGATGAAAAGTTATTCTGGCAGGTTGTAAAAGCCGGCTTTAACCAACGCCGTAAAACGTTGAGAAATGCATTATCCTCTCTTGTAAGTAAGGAGAGCATGACTAATGACCCCATGTTCGACCTTCGTGCTGAGCGGCTGAGTGTAGATGATTTTGTTAAAATGACGAACCTGGTCAGTACGTCGAGAACAATAACAGAATGAATAAAAGAATACTGATTGCAGACAATTTGCATCCTGCCTTTAAAATTGAGGCAGAAAAACTGGGCTATGTTTGCGATGATCTGCCATTAATCAGCAGAAGCGAAACTCTGGAGGTTCTCAAAAATTATTCAGGACTAGCGATTCGTACCAGGTTTCAGATAGACCGGGAAGTAATTGATGCAGGTTCAAATCTTAAATTTATTGCCAGAGCTGGTGCAGGAATGGATAATGTGGATGAGGAGTATGCCAAATCAAAGAAAATAATCTGTATCAATGCACCAGAAGGAAACCGGGATGCGGTGGCAGAACATGTTATTGGTATGCTGCTTTCATTGCTCAATAATCTTAGAAAAGCGGATAGCGAAGTGCGAAATGGTATTTGGGACAGGGAAGCTAACAGAGGTTGGGAATTAAAAGGCAGAACACTCGCAATTATTGGATATGGAAATACCGGACAAATGCTTGCCCGCAAACTTTCAGGTTTTCAGGTAAAGGTGATAGCTTATGATAAATATAAAACCGGCTTTTCAGATCAGTTTGTTGAGGAAGTAAGTATGGAACAAGTTGTTAGACAGGCAGATATTCTAAGTTTTCATATTCCGCTGACCTACGAAACGAGACAGCTCTTTAACGGGGAATATCTTTTCCATTTCAAAAAGCCGATAATTCTTTTAAATGCTTCAAGGGGTGAAGTGGTAAATACGAAGGCGGTTTTGAGCGGAATACGCAATGGTAAAATAAGCGCCGCCGGCCTTGATGTACTCGAAATTGAAAAGTTTCCTGCTTTAGGGGAGCAGGAATGGTATAATGAATTGAAGGATTGTCCAAACTTAATTTTAAGTCCCCACGTGGCTGGCTGGACCCATGAATCTTACCGAAAAATTTCAGAAGTGCTTGCCGAAAAGCTAAAACAACTTTCTTTTGTTGACTGATAATGAGGAGATTATAACTCATTATCATACTTCTTCTCGGATTTCATCATAGAAATTTGGAAATCTAAAATCAAAAATATTATCTTCGTAATAATACGAGCAAGACTATATTGGCTTAAGCCAACATAGTCTTGTTTGTTTTTTAGAGTTTATCATAAAATGTGAGAGATATGACGGAAGTAACTTATTATACCCGGGAAGGATTAGAAAAACTTAAAGAAGAGCTTCATTTATTAAAAACTGTAGGCCGTTCACAGATTTCAAAAGCAATTGCTGAAGCCAGGGATAAGGGCGATTTGTCTGAGAATGCTGAGTATGATGCTGCAAAAGAGGCTCAGGGCCATCATGAATCTAAAATTTCAAAGCTTACGAATGTATTGGCGAATGCCCGTTTGATCGATGAATCAAAGCTGGACTCGTCAAAAGTACTTGCCTTGTCTATTGTGAAGATTAAAAACACGAAGAATGGAGCAATAATGACTTATCAGTTGGTCTCTGAATCTGAAGCCGACCTTAAAACAGGTAAAATTTCAGTAAAATCTCCTATAGCCCAGGGATTATTGGGTAAATCTGTAGGAGAGAAAGCGGAGATTGTTGTTCCGGCAGGTAAAATTGAGTTCGAGATCATTGAAATCAGCAGATAATTAATACCTGATTAGAATATAAACCAAATCATATGGAATCAATCTTCTCAAAAATCATAGCCGGCGATATTCCTTCATATAAGGTCGCTGAGACATTAGAATACCTTGCCTTTCTGGATGTTAATCCGCTTACTGAAGGACATGTATTGGTTATTCCTAAAAAGGAGGTGGATTATATTTTTGACCTGGATAGTGAAACGTATGTTGGCCTGATGATGTTTGCTCAAATTGTTGCGGCTGGTTTAAAAAAGGCTGTTTCATGTAAGCGGATTGGGGTTTCTGTCATTGGCCTGGAAGTGCCACATACACACATTCATCTTATCCCGATCAACAGTATGGACGATATGAATTTTAGTCGACCCAAACTAAACTTCACCGAAGAAGAGTTTGAAGCAATAGCAGAAAAAATTAAGGAGCAACTTTAAGTTTATTTAATCCGTTTCTGATTATCCTTTGCAAAAGCATCCCAGCCCGAATAGTTTTTTTTGCTTCCGGAGCTGCTGATTTTCTGAAATGAATGACAGACTGCAACCGCTAAACCATCCGTTGCATCGAGAAATTCAGGCGTTTCGCTGAACTTTAATAGTGTTTTTAGCATAGCTGCCACTTGCTCTTTAGAAGAATTGCCGTTGCCGGTGATGGACTGTTTGATCTTTCGGGGTGAATATTCAAAAATGGGAAGACTGCGCGATAATGCTGCAGCCATGGCTACGCCCTGAGCCCGGCCCAGTTTCAGCATTACCTGGATGTTTTTCCCATAGAAGGGCGCTTCAATTGCCAGACAATCCGGGCTATATTGATCAATAAGTAAAACGGTTTTTTCAAAAATATGTTTGAGTTTCAAAGGATGATCATCCAGGTGCTGGAGTTTTACTACACCCATACAGACCAAATCAACAGAACTTTTGACCTCCTTGACTATTCCATAACCCATAACACTGGTTCCCGGGTCAATTCCAAGGATTATGCGCTCATTTGATTTTTCTTTTAACATGCCAGACAATATTAAGGAATTACGCGCTTTTTAATGTTTTTAAGGCAATACAATTTCAAAATTTAAATACAAGGAGCTTTTGCTTAACATTGCATAAATAAATTATTTTGAACAGCCGTACCAAAAAGATTATAAGCATTTGTATTAAGGTCGCCATTTTAGGTCTGGCATCCTGGTATATTTATAACAGGCTTAGTAATAATAGTGGTCTTAGCGATTTCAGGATGTTACTCAAGAAGCTGGATCCGGAAAGTGTATGGATAGTAATGTCCAGTATTTTTTTATTGATGTTGCTGAACTGGTTTCTGGAAGCCCTGAAATGGAAATTCCTGGTTCAGAAAATAGAACTAATCAGTACCTGGAAGGCTGTTGAATCTGTCTTTTGCGGTTTAACATGGGCAGTTTTCACACCAAACAGGATTGGTGAATATGGCGGGAGGGTCTTTTTCCTGTCCCCAAATAAGCGGATTAAGGGAGCTGTCGCAATGACCGTTGGGGCTTTCGGGCAACTGGTACTGTTCAATGTGCTCGGGGCACTGGCACTCAGGTGGTTTGTTTTTCGTTTTATGGATCTCAATCCCCTCATGAATTTAAGTATCTCCATATTGGCCATTGTTTTCAGTGGTTTTTTTCTGCTTTTCTATTTCAATATTCATTGGATTAATGGGCTCTTGTCAAAAATAAAGTTCATGAAGCCTTACAAGCGTTTTTTCATTATTTTCTCGAAATTTAAGGTTTCGGAGCTTTTGCAGATCTTAATGTATAACCTGTCACGTACCCTGGTCTTTAGCACACAATATTTTCTGATTATTCATTTACTGATCCCCGAAATAGATCCGTTTGATATGCTTTTGATATTGTTTATCTTTTACTTTATTCAATCTTCAATGCCTTCCCTTGACCTCCTTGATATAGGTTTAAGGGCAACAACCGCTGCTTACTTTTTTTCTTTTGTAACCGATCAGGAAATTGCAGTGATGGCAGCAGTTGCAAGTATATGGCTGATTAATTTAATTATTCCGGCTATTTTAGGGTCCGTTTTCGTTTTAAAACTCAATTTCTTTGGTAGTCGTCGTAATTAGTATCATTTCAATTGCTCTGGCCCTTGCCTATTTGGGTCTGGTTTTATTTCTGCGTAGGGGCTGGCTGGCTGTGGAAACGTTTAACCTAAATAGAACTCGTTTTAAAACTACCGTCAGTATTTTGATTGCAGCCAGAAATGAGGAAGATAAAATTTTCAATACTATTAACGATATTCTCTTACAGGATTATCCTGCTGATTTAATGGAATTAATTGTTGTTGATGACCACTCGTCCGACCGGACCTCTGAAATCGTACTTTCTTTTGCCGGCAGGGGTGTAAAACTGATTGTGTTGAACGAAAATGAACCATTGAATTCATACAAAAAGAAGGCAATAACCGAGGCAATAAAGCTTTCGGATTCAGAACTTATTATTACAACTGATGCAGATTGCAGAATGTCACCGGCCTGGCTAAAAACCATTATCGGATTTTATGAGTCGGGGAATTATAAAATGATCTCCTCGCCGGTAATCTATTTTGAAGAAAAGAGCAAATTTGAAGAAATGCAAACTCTGGACTTTCTTTTTTTGTCGGGTTTGGGTGCCGCCGGAATTGGAAATGGTATGCCTTCTACCTGTAGCGGGGCTAATCTCGCTTATCGCAGGGAAGTGTTTTATGAGCTAAAAGGATTTCAGGGTATTGATGAGCTGGCCTCAGGGGATGATGAACTCTTTCTTCATAAAGTGGCATCGGCTTATCCTGGTGGGATAGGTTTTTGTAAATCGCGGGATGCGATAGTATATACCCATGCAAAATCAAGCCTGAGTGAATTTATTCAGCAACGAAAACGCTGGGCATCAAAAAGCACCAAATATAAAAACAAGGCAATAGTTTTGATAGGTGTATCGGTGTGGATATTTAATTTCATGATTTTCCTGAGTTCAATTCTGGGCTTTTTCAATCCTTTTTTCTGGTATTTGTGTTTAATATGCATCAGCATAAAGGCTCTGGCAGAAATGTCATTACTAATACCGCTTTGCAGTTTTGCCAATAGAAGTAAATTACTGTGGTATGTTCCAATATTGACTGTGCTCCATATGTTCTATCTGATGTATATTGGAATCGCCGGAAACTCAGGTAAATACAATTGGAAGGGACGCATGGTGCGGTAGAATTGAGATGTGAGATATGAGATGTGAGATATGAGATGTGAGATATGAGAGAAATCATGTAGATAGCAAAGCCCGGGATCAGTTACAAGATCTGAGTCATATAGCCATAAAACCCGATTCCTGATTGTAAGTTTGGATTAATTACTTAATTTTAGATGTCGCTGCCTTCAATAGTAAAGTCTTGCAAAGAAAATCAACAACAACATTAAATGATGAAAGCGAGTTAATTCAACTCTTGCTAAAGCGTCAGGCTGAATTAAATTCTTTACTTGAAATTACTCAAGCTATCAACATCAATAGTCCCTCCTCAGTTTTGTTCGAAATGCTGGAGGTTATTCTGAATGTCCACTTAAAGATTGGCAAAATTCGCCTTCTGGTTAAGGAAGGAGAGCATTTCTATTGTGCAACGCGCTTCGGGGGTGAATTTGAAAATGCAAAAACATTGCAGCAAACCTACCTTGCTCTGATCGACTTAAGAAATATTTCCTCTTTGGGCTCCCATCATGATCCCTTAATAAACAAATACGAATATTTTGTTCCGGTATATCACAATCAGGAGCTTCTGGCTTTCGTTTTGATTGGCGACTTTGACACCAGTCAGAATCTGCTCAGTAGTGATCTCAATTTCATTCAGACTCTAATCAATGTGATTGTTGTTGCCCTTGAGAATAAGAAACTTCTGAAGGAAAGGGTAGGAAGAGAACGCTTACAACGTGATATGGAACTGGCTGTTGAAGTGCAGGGGATGCTTATCCCAAGACGATTACCAAAATCCGGTGCGATAGAAGTCGGTGCTACCTATCTGCCGAATGAGAATATTGGTGGTGACTATTTTGATTTTATTAAGTTGGGCACTCATGAATATCTATGGTGTATTGCGGATGCATCAGGGAAAGGGGTTTCTGCTGCATTACTGATGGCAAATTTGCAGGCCAGTTTAAGAGCCTGGGCTTCAGTAGAGAGGAATCTCATTAAGCTGACAGAACGATTGAACGAAATTGTTTACTCAAATACTAACGGAGAACGCTTTGTAACCCTATTTCTTGGACTATTTAATGAGCAAACCAGGGAATTGCAGTATGTAAATGCAGGACATAATCCTTCGGTTTTGATAATGGATGGACAGGTGAAATTTTTGAAAGAGGGTACTACTATTATCGGTGCTTTTGATATCCTTCCAACAATACATTTGGGCCGGGAAACCCTGGCTTCCGGGAGTATAATATTCAATTATACTGATGGTCTGGTTGAAAGCCCTAATGAGGAAGTATATATTTCTGATCTTGAACTGGTTTCGCATTTACGGGAAAGTTCCCATCTGGAGGTGGATAGCCTCAATGAAAATATATTAAGGAGTATTCAAACATTTAATAATGCGAAGATGAATTCAGATGATATCACCCTTTTAACCATAAGGATAACTTAGTGATTTCGTTATAAACTGATATTATGCTTCTACCTTACTTTCAGCAGGGATTAATTGAAGCGGGCTGCGATGAGGCAGGACGCGGATGTCTGGCAGGTCCGGTTTTCGCCGCTGCCGTAATTTTACCTGAAAGCTTTTCGCATCCTCTGCTTAACGATTCTAAGAAAATAAATGAAAATGATCGTTTTGAACTTCGTAATATGGTTGAACGTGAAGCATTGGCATTTGCCGTCGCATCAGTAGATCATTCAGAAATTGACAAAATCAACATATTGAATGCTTCGATCAAGGCGATGCATCTTGCACTTGGGCAACTCAGTATTCGACCGGGTTTCATTATTATAGATGGTAACCGATTTAAACCCTTTCAGGATGTAACTCATCAGTGCATCATCAAGGGAGACAGTAAGTACTATTCAATTGCAGCAGCTTCAATTCTGGCTAAAACCTACCGGGATGAATACATGCTAAACCTGGGAGCAGAATATCCACAATATGACTGGAAAAGAAATAAAGGTTATCCTACCATTCAGCATAGAAATGCAGTTATTGCTAATGGTCTGTCCCCATTTCATCGCAAAACTTTCAGGATCAGCGATCCCCAGCTTAGCCTTGCATTATAGTTTCTGAAAAAAAGATTATCCGGAAATTAAAGCTTAGCATTTAACCGTTTTTAGTTAATTTGGCGCAATCAAAATACATTCGTAATAATGAAAAGTGTTGCTTTAAATGATATCCATATCGCCCTTGGCGCTAAAATGGTACCTTTTGCCGGGTTTAATATGCCTGTTCAATACAGTGGGATTAACATCGAACACGAAACAGTCAGAAATGGTGTGGGAGTATTTGATGTAAGTCATATGGGCGAATTTATCCTGAAAGGCGCGGGTGCATTAGATCTTATCCAAAGTCTATGCTCAAATGACGCTTCCACACTGTTTGATGGTAAGGTGCAATATTCGTGTTTGCCAAACGAGCAAGGTGGAATAGTTGATGATTTGCTGGTTTATCGAATAGATGAAAAAACATACATGCTGGTTGTAAATGCCTCGAATATTGATAAGGACTGGGAATGGATTTCAAAGCATAATAAAGGTGCTGTGGAGATGAAGAATATTTCAGATCAGACTTCATTGCTGGCAGTACAGGGTCCAAAAGCTGCTGAAGCTTTACAAAATTTGACGGAGCTTAATTTGGCTTCTATGGATTATTATACATTTAAGAAGGGAGTTTTTGCCGGGATCGAAAATGTATTGATATCTGCAACAGGATATACCGGAGCAGGAGGTTTCGAGTTATATTTTGATAAAAAGGATTCTGAACATATCTGGAATGAAGTTTTCAGAGCCGGTGAACCTTTTGGGATTAAACCAGTCGGACTCGCAGCAAGGGATACACTTCGACTGGAGATGGGATTTTGCCTTTATGGGAATGACATTGACGATTCAACTTCTCCAATAGAGGCTGGTCTGGGTTGGATTACCAAATTCAGTAAGAACTTTGTCAATTCGGAAAATCTTGCAGCGCAGAAGGAAAAAGGAGTTGAACGTAAGCTGATTGGATTTGAAATGATTGAAAGAGGAATTCCGCGACATGATTATGAGATCCTTGATGTAGCTGGCACTGTAATTGGTAAGGTAACTTCGGGTACTCAATCGCCAAGCCTGCAAAAGGGCATAGGTATGGGTTATGTTAAAACAGCCTTCTCAAAAGTTGGGACGGATATTTATATAAAAATCAGAGATAATAAAGTGTTAGCAAGGGTAGTAAAAATGCCTTTTAAATAATCATCCCGCTCCAAAGAATGCAAAAACGTAACCTCGAAGTTTGTCTCACGCCTGCTCTGCTACATCTTCATGATTTCTCAAACAGTATTGTTGTTGTAATTGATATTTTCAGAGCAACTTCCTCTATTTGTTATGGTATCGAAAATGGGGCAGAATCAATCATTCCGGTTGCTACGATCGAAGCATGTGAATCCTATAGAAATTCTGATTATCTGCTTGCTGCAGAGCGTAACGGTGAGGTGGTGGATGGTTTTGATTTTGGCAATTCCCCTTTCTCCTATACGGAAGATAAGGTAAATGGTAAAACAATTGTATTGACCACAACCAATGGCACGCACGCCATCAATATGTCGCGAGGAGCCCATAAGATCATAATTGGTTCTTTTTTAAACCTTGCCTCCCTCTGCGACTGGCTAAAAAACCAGCCCAATGATATCCTGCTGTTATGTTCCGGCTGGAAGGATAAAGTTAATCTTGAAGATACCTTATTTGCTGGAGGGGTGGTTCATTACCTCAGAGAGGATAACTATGCTTTGGACGATGCAGGTATAGCATCCGAAGATTTGTATATCATGGCAAAGGATGATCTAAACACTTACCTGAAGAAAACTTCACATAGTGAGCGCCTGAAAAAACTGGGGATAGAAGAAGATATTAAATTTTGTCTGAACCTGAATATTACCAAAGAAATTCCGGTACTTGATGGTGAAAGATTGATTAAAATGGTTATTTGATTAAGGCTGACAGGGTATCAAAGCTGACAAGGTATCAAGGCTGACAGGGTTTAAAACCCTGTCAGCCTTATTTCAACTTCTCATTATTCTTATGCCTGTCGGCATCCCTGATATTTTTTTTCTCCATATTTTTACTTAGTGCTTCGGTCAGATCCACACCTGTTTGATTGGCAAGGCAAATCAGAACAAATAGCACATCGGCCAGTTCATCCCCCAGATCATGCCCTTCATCTGATTTTTTGAAGGATTGTTCCCCATATTTTCTGGCCATGATTCGGGCCACCTCACCAACTTCCTCCATCAGGATAGCGGTATTCGTCAGTTCATTAAAATAGCGAACCCCGGTTGTTTTGATCCATTGGTCAACCGTTTCCTGTGCTTCTTGTATTGTCATCCGTTTTATAATTATTCTCTTGATTTGGAATCCATAATGATGGTTACCGGGCCATCATTAACCAGGCTGATCTGCATATCTGCTCCAAAAACCCCGGTCTGGATCCTTGTTCCGCTAAGCTCACCCAACTCCCGGATCATTTTTTCATACATCGGAATTGCTATATCCGGCTTTGCTGAGCGCGTAAATCCGGGGCGATTCCCCTTTTTTGTCGAGGTAAACAAGGTAAATTGACTGACCAGCAAAATATTGCCCCGGACATCAGCTAATGCTTTATTCATTAATCCATGTTCATCCGAGAAGATCCTCATGTTTGTGATCTTCTGTGCCAGCCAATTTAAATCTTCCTCGGTATCACTGTCTTCAATACCCAGCAGAATCATAAATCCCAGTCCAATCTCCCCACTGATCTTCCCTTCAATACTGCAGGATGCGCTGCTGACCCGCTGGATTATTGCTCTCATATTATGCTCTTGTATCGTTATTGTTGTATATGCTTAAATAACTGTCGTATCTGGAAGGTTCGAGTTCCCCAACTTCCAAAGCATCTAAAACTGCACATCCTGGTTCATTAATATGCCTGCAATTATTAAATCGGCAATCATCCATCAACCTTCTGATCTCAGGAAACAAACGACCGAGTTCCTGTTTCTCAATATCGAAAACACCTAGTTCACGTATCCCCGGCGTATCAATCAGATATCCGCCGAAAGGCAGCCCGAACATCTCCGCAAAAGTTGTGGTGTGTTTCCCCTTATCACTCCAGTCGGATATCTCTGCAGTTTTAAGTTTAGAACCGGGGAGCAATGCATTGATCAGCGTTGATTTTCCAACCCCGGAATGACCGCTGACCAGCGTTACTTTATCTTTCAAAAGTTCCCTTAACTGATCCAGATTAGTCGCTTTTAATGCCGAAACACTGTAACAGGGGTAACCGGCTTGCTCATAGATGGATTGGTATTGCTTTAAAATATCCAGACCTTCATTACTGAACAGGTCAAGTTTGTTAAATATTAATTTGGCTGGAATACCATATGCTTCGGCAGTGACCAGAAAGCGGTCGATAAATCCGAGGGAAGTTCGGGGAGAAGCCAGGGTAACAATCAGAAAAGCCTGATCTAAATTAGCTGCAATAATCTGTGACTGCTTCGACAGGTTAACAGACTTACGGATAATATAATTCTTTCTTGGCTCAAGTTCGGTGATAAGCCCCGTTCCCTGGTCAGGCTCCGGTTCAACTGTGACCCGGTCGCCTACAGCTATGGGATTAGTAGTTTTAATATCCAGCGTACGAAATTTACCCTTGATACGGCATTTTATAGCCTTCCCCTCATCGGTTTGAACCTCATACCAGCTTCCTGTTGATTTTATAACTAATCCCTTCATTTGATCACTAAAGATAGCCCTTCATTACGTTATCAATAATCATATAGCCTATATTTTATCGTTTTGACAAAAAATAATGTGTAAATAAAATAAATTCACAAGAATTTGCGAATTCAAAAATTAAAACCGTTATTTACGCCACAATAAAAAAAGAAATGATTATAACTTTTTATACCACAACAACAACTACCACCACCACGCTGATGTTTGGGGAAGGTAAATGTATGGTGTAAATTTAACATAAAACATCAAAAACGCCTTCCTCCGACAAAGGGGAAGGCGTTTTTTTTTATAAAAATTCAGGAAATCCCGCACATGCGGGACTTATAAATTAGTATACAGTAATGAAGGTTTTAAAGTTTGGGGGTACCTCAGTTGGATCGGTTGAATCGATCAGTAAATTATTGCAGATTATTGAAAAGGAAAGGATGCAATCTGGAAATCCGGTCATTGTTCTTTCGGCTATGAGCGGAGTTACAAACCTTTTGTCGGCAATGGCAGATAAGGCCGCTCAGGGTGGTACTTTCAGTAATGAATTAAAGGAGCTGGAAGAACGCCATTTTGAGGTGATTAAAGAACTTCTGGCCGTGCCTAAACAAAATCCTGTATTCACAAAGCTTCGTATCCTTTTCAATGAACTGGAAGATCTGTTGCAGGGGGTAATGATTCTTCGCGAATTAACTCCGCGTACCCGTGACCTGGTTCTAAGCTATGGTGAGCGTTGTTCAACGTTTATGATCAGTAAGATTGCCGGACAGAAATCAGATGAAGATGTTTATGTGAATGCAGCTGATGTAATTAAAACGGACAGCACTTTTGGTCAGGCGCGGGTTAATATGGAACTTACTGAGCTCCTGATCAGGGATTTTTACAATAAGAATAAAGGTAAAATGCTGTTCGTTACCGGTTTTATCGCAAGTAATGATGAGGGTAGAATAACTACTCTGGGAAGAGGTGGAAGCGATTATACCGCTGCCATCTTTGGTTCAGCCCTCAATGCAGAGGAGATTGAGATATGGACCGATGTAAACGGAATGATGACTGCAGATCCGCGCATGGTAAAAAAGGCATTTTCATTACCTGAACTTTCCTATACCGAGGCTATGGAACTTTCTTTCTTTGGAGCGAAGGTGATATACCCACCAACTATGATTCCTGCTTTCATGAAGAAAATTCCGATTGTAATCAGGAATACTTTCGAGCCTGAATTCCCGGGTTCGGTGATCAGACACGACTGTGAAAATTCAGGACTTGCTATCAAAGGAATTTCTTCAATTAATGATATCAGTATTATAAATATTGAAGGAAGTGGTATGGTTGGGAAAGCAGGCTTCAGCGGGCGATTGTTTTCCCTGCTGGCACGTGAGCAAATCAATGTTATTCTGATCACTCAGTCTTCTTCAGAACACAGTATCACTTTTGCAATACATCCATCTGATGCGGCTAGAGCACAACATTTAATCGAGCAGGAATTTGAACTGGAGTTGCTCGCAAAAAAGATCGAGGCACCTGTTTTTGAACAGGGTCTTTCGGTTCTCGCCATCGTTGGGGAAAACATGAAACAAACTCCCGGGATTTCCGGAAAGCTTTTCCATGCCCTGGGACGAAATGGAATCAATGTCAGGGCGATTGCCCAGGGATCTTCGGAGTACAATATTTCGGTGGTAATCTCCAAAGAAGATTTGAATAAAGGCCTAAATGCGGTTCATGATGCGTTCTTTGTTGAATTAAATAAAACTTTGCACGTGTTCTGTCTCGGAACCGGAAATATTGGAACTACTTTGTTCAAACAATTATTGGAACATAGAGATTTCCTTCAGAAGCACAATGGAATCCAGATCAAAGTGGTCGGCATCAGTAATACCCGCAAAATGATCTTTAATGCAGAAGGTATTAAACTTGAAAACTGGCAGGATACGCTGCAGAAAGAAGGTGAACTGGCTGACCTGTCACTTTTCGTAGAGAGGATGAAACTAATGAACCTTCCAAACTGTGTTTTTGCAGATAATACAGCAAGCTTAAAACCCATTGAGCATTACAAGGAGATATTCAGTTCAAATATTTCCATCGTAACCTGCAATAAAATTGGCAATTCTTCTTCATTCGAACAGTACAAGCTGTTCAGGGATACGGCAAGACTGCATGGGGT
Source organism: Daejeonella sp. (assembly GCF_030695525.1). Lineage (GTDB taxonomy): Bacteria > Bacteroidota > Bacteroidia > Sphingobacteriales > Sphingobacteriaceae > Daejeonella. The sequence goes on from NZ_JAUYSS010000061.1 coordinate 42,768, forward strand.
TGATTTTTTCTATGAAACTAATGTTGGTGCCGGACTTCCAATCGTGAAGACACTAAAAGACCTGATGATTAGCGGAGACCGGATTCTGAGCATTGAGGCGATACTTTCAGGAACGATTTCCTACATTTTTAATAATTACAAAGGTGATGTAACCTTCCACGATATTGTGAAGCAGGCTCAGGAGAAGGGATTTACAGAGCCTGATCCGCGTGATGACCTTCGTGGTACAGATTTTATGAGAAAGATGCTTATTCTTGCCCGCGATGCCGGGTATGAACTTGAAGCTGCAGATGTTGAGATTGAAAGCATGCTTCCTGAATCATGTCTTAATGCAGAGAGTGTAGATGATTTTTACAGGACTTTGCTGACAGAGAATAGCTTTTTTGAAGATATGAAAAGACGGGCAGAACATGAAAAGAAGGTACTTAGATATATTGGTAAACTCGAGAATGGTAAGGTAAAGATTGGGCTCCAGATGGTTGATGATGCACATCCATTTTATGCCCTATCGGGAAGTGATAACATCATTTCATTCATTACCGATCGCTATAAGGAAAGGCCAATGGTTGTTAAAGGTCCGGGTGCCGGTGCCGAAGTTACTGCAGCTGGTGTGTTCGCAGATATTGTTCATGTTGGAGCTAATAAATTCTGATAGCACCTGATTATTTTAATATTTTTGATCGTTCGGCTTTAGCAGGATTTTCAGGAGACAGTAAATAAATATGAATAGATCAGTAAAAGTTTTTGCACCTGCAACAGTAGCCAATGTGGTTTGCGGTTACGATGTATTGGGTTTCGCGGTGAATGCGCCTGGCGATGAGGTGATCATGCGTTTCAGGGATAAACCAGGGGTAATTATCACAAAAATAAGCGGTGATGATGGACGTCTGCCATATGATCCGGCTAAGAACACGGTAAGTGTCAGTGTGCAGCATTACCTGAATCATATTGGTCGCAGTGATGTAGGTGTTGAGATTGAGTTGTATAAAAAGATGCCTATTGGCAGCGGACTGGGATCAAGCTCTGCAAGTACAGTTGCTGGTTTGTTTGCAATTAATACTTTGATGGACAGTCCTTTGACAAAAATGGAACTTGTTCCTTTTGCGATGAAAGGAGAGGAGTTGGCCTGCGGATACGGACATGCAGATAATGTCGCTCCGGCTCTGCTCGGAGGTTTTGTCCTCATCCGCAGTTATGAGCCATTGGATATTATTCAGCTTCCTTTTCCTGAAGAGCTGTATTGCTCTATCGTTTTTCCGCAGGTTGATGTGCCGACACGCGATGCAAGGCAGATTATTAGGAGCAAGATATTGTTGAAGGATGCTGTTGTTCAGTGGGGCAATGTTGCCGGACTGGTTAGTGGTTTGTATACCAAAAACATAGACCTGATTGCCAGAAGTATGAAGGATGTGATTGTTGAGCCTGTCAGGTCGATTTTAATCCCTGATTTTTACAGATTAAGAGAAATTGCGATGGAGAATGGGGCATTGAGTTTTGGGATATCCGGTTCTGGACCATCCGTTTTTACATTTACCAGAAATGATGAAGATGCCCGCCGGATCAATGAAAAATTGCAGGCACATTTCAGATGGCTGGATACAGAAAGTATTGCATACAGGTCACCGATTAATGCTGAGGGGCCAATAATTTTAGATTAATGATTTTATACAGTACCAATAATAAAGAATTAAGAGTTCCTTTTAAAGAAGGTGTTTTCAATAGTTTACCCGCCGACAAGGGATTATATATGCCGGTAAATATCCCTGTGTTGGATCCGGAATTTATTGCTGATCTGCACAAGTATAGCTTGCCAGAAATTGCTTTCAGGGTGTCTAAAGCAATTCTGAATGGTGCAATTCCCGAAACCGATCTGAAGGCTATTATCGATGATGCGATCAATTTCGATGCTCCTGTTGTTGAACTTTCAGAACAAATAAATGTGCTGGAACTGTTTCATGGTCCTTCACTTGCATTCAAAGATTTCGGTGCCAGGTTCATGAGCCGTGTGATGAGTTATTTTTTGAAAGAGGGTGAGCAACAACTGGATGTACTGGTAGCCACATCTGGAGATACAGGTGGGGCGGTGGCCTTGGGATTTCTGGGTGTTCCAAACGTAAGGGTAACTATTTTATTTCCAAAAGGAAAGGTAAGTCCGATACAGGAGCTCCAGTTAACTACCAACGGACAAAACATTCGTGCGATTGAGATCGATGGCACCTTTGATGATTGCCAGGCCCTGGTAAAACGTGCATTCAATGACCCTGAACTGAAGGAGAAATTTCGCCTTACCTCAGCTAATTCTATCAATATTTCAAGACTTATCCCTCAGACATTCTATTATTTTTATGCCTATGCTCAAATTCAGCGTAAGGGGTTTAAGGAAGTAGTTTTTTCTGTCCCTAGCGGTAATTTTGGAAATATTGGAGCTGGTTTGCTTGCCTGGAAGATGGGGCTGCCTGTCAGGCAGTTTATAGCTGCTACCAATATTAATGATACAGTTCCGGCATTTCTCCGAACCGGGGTTTATCAGGCTAAGCCGAGTGTTCAAACCTGGTCAAATGCAATGGATGTAGGCGATCCAAGTAACTGGGTAAGGATTATGGATTTGTTTAAAGGTGAAACTGCAGATCTGAAAAAACTTCTTACTGCCTATACTTTTACAGACGAAGAAACGCTAAATGCAATTGAAAAGGTTTATAGAGAGCAACATTATATTATGTGTCCGCATACAGCCATTGCCTGGCTGGCATCAAAGCAATGGTTAAAGGATCATCCGGTTGAAAGCGCCGAACTTGTATTTCTTTCAACTGCGCATCCATGTAAGTTTCCTGATATTTTTTCAAAGGAGATAGCTGGCAATATTGAGGTGCCATTACAGGTGCAGGAACTTGAAGGCCGGGAAAGACTCGCAATTACATTGGGCCGGGATTTTGAAGGCTTTAAGAATTATTTACTGGACAGCTAATTGCTTAAATTGATTAATTTCAGATTGAAAATTTTCTGTTTCTTAGTGTTTTAGCCAGGTAAAGTAAACAGATAACATGCAATAAACATATTAATTGCGAAAAAATCGTACTTTAAGGTTATGAGCAAATTTCATATTCCTGAGAATACTATCTATATCTGTATGGGTAGCAAATGTTCTAAACGGGGCAGCAGGGAAATGTATAAAAATCTGAAGCATTACCTGAAGGGTAAGGGAGTAAAAGACGAAATTGAGCTTATTATTACCGAATGTACAGACCGATGTAAATTTGCTCCGGTTCTGGCTGCCCAGCCTGCGAATATATGGCTGAAGGAATATACCTCGAAAGACGTACTTAAATTACTTGAGGAGATCTCAGGAGATAATTGATTTAAGCTATTCCCGTGGCATTTTGCCAAGCAGCAACCTGGCTTGAGTTCCCCAGCCACCAATAAAAGCATCCGGGATACCATCTTTATTCACATCGCCGATACAAATACCCCATGAACGCCCATGAGTCTCCTCAGGAATGACTTCTTTGCTCATATCGGTAAATTTACCATCCCCATTATTTTTGTAAGCCCTGACCTTGTCCGCATTAAAACCTGGAATAGTAATAGCACTCAGTAAAATATCCGGATGGCCATCACCATCGAAATCGATCACATTAGCTGCATAGGTAGAGAATTTATTTTCGGGCATTCTGTTGCGACTTTCATCTTTAAAAAAGCCCTTACCATTATTGATCAAGAGTCTGGCTTGTGGATCTTTGTCCCATTTTCCGCCATTATTTGTAAGATTAGCAAAGAGAATATCCTGATCACCATCTCCATCGGCATCGAACAGAACAATTTCGCGTGTATGAAGAGGAACAAGAAGCTCAAGTTGATTGGATTTTTCTGTAAAATTCCCCTTTCCGTTGTTTATATATAATCTGTTTGGTGGGATTTCATTCCCTACGATCATATCCAGATCACCATCGGCATCCAGATCTGCAAGTTTAATATCCTGTGTAGCGTCATTTATTTCCGGTAGGTATGATTTAGTGCGATCTGAAAAACTTCCCGGCTTTAGTTTGTTGTTCAGCCATAGAAAATTTTGCCCTTTTGAACCAGAGTTGCCAACCAAAATATCTGTCAGACCATCCCCGTCAACATCTGCAACAGCCAGACCATTCCCTTCACTTTTCGACGGGAGCTCATCGCTGAGATCCTGAAAAGTACCATCACCATTGCCCAGATATAGTTCCGGAGTCTGGTCATCTTCTGCTACAAAAATAGCATCAAGATTACCATCATTATTGAAGTCGCTGAGACGTACATGTTCTGTATCGTTCTTCACCTCCCGAAATACTCCCTGCTTCCAGGTGAATCTGCCATTACCATCATTCAGATACAATCTGTTAACATCATTTTCTACGGCTATGACAATATCCAGATCCCCATCATTATCAATATCCCCGAATGCTGCATCCAGGGAATGTAGATTTGGAGCCTGTGGTAGGTGAGTAAGTGTTACATCCTCAAAATAAGCTGTTGAAAATACTCCGGAAGTATTCGGGCTTGAGGGTGCACATGCCAGGTAGATGATCAGTGCCGGGGCGGAGAAAATAAATAGCCGGGATCGTTTCATACTTAACGCTGACAGGGTTTTAAACCCTGTCAGCGTTAGCTAAATTACCAAAACTTATACAATAAGTTATAAGAAATTAGTGAACGGTAGATATGATTGATCTAATGGTTGATTTTTATATAAGTGTTAAAGGCTGCCTTTTCAGACAGCCTTTGTATTATTCAGCAGAATATTTAATATTCCCGATATTTTTATCAATGTCCCAGTAACCTGTTCCGCTTTCACCGATAATATCGAATAGTTCCAAGGCCCTGCGAGCTATATATTCTTCCTCCCGCTGCTCTCTCAGGAACCAGTTTAGGAATTCAAGTGTTACATAATCCTGCTCTTTATGGCAGCGGGCGACGATATTTTTAAATGACTGTGTGATTGCAATTTCCTGATCAAGTGCATCTTCGAACACTTCGCGGAAGGTGCTGAATTCATTTTTAATATTGTTGACTTCTGGCGATATTGCGGTACCTCCCATATCAAGAATGTACTTATATATTTTTAACTGGTGATCTCTCTCTTCATTAGATTGTTTGAAGAAAAAGTCGGCTGATCCCTCGAAACCATTACGGTCACACCAGGAAGCCATTGATAAATAGATGGCCGAGGAATGTGCTTCTTTTTTTACCTGCTGGTTAAGCAGCGTTTCTATCTCTGCAGAAAGCAGGGTTTTAATTCGCATCAAATCTTTCATAACTTAAATATTTTACTGTTTGTTAATACAAAATTAAGTAAATAAGCAGAAGGTAGTTGATCTTTGGATAATATGGAGTTAATCTAAATTAAGAAACTACCAAACGGTTAAGGCAATCCGTGATAATATGATTAAGTCTGAACATGGTAAAGGCACCATGGAGTATTTCTTTGAGGTAGATTATCTCGATTCCCGACAGCACATAACAGTTATCCTTTAACAGGATTATTTCGATATCAGCGTGCTCAATTAATGTACACATATGTCCGAGGTCAACCTTGTCAATTATTTTTTTCAGATCACTGAGTGATTGAAAGCTAAGTTTAGAGGTTTTTCCTGAGAAACTAAGAAAGAGGCAATTTTCTTTGTCAGATTGATAAACACCACCTTTCGAAGTAATAAATACTTCGATTAATTCAGTTGAAGTGATGGGGTTCTCTATTAACATTGAAATACAAAGATCACATTATTTAGAAACAATCCAAATAAATATAAAAATTATTTTCCTAGCCTTTGTAATGCAGAATGGATTTCGTTCGTCATCCGGTCTGTATGATTTTTTTATTAAAATATTGCTTCTGCAATACGCTTGGTTGGACCGGGATTACTCATTGTATAAAAGTGCAATACCGGCGCCCCAACTTTCATTAATTCTTTACACTGAGCAATCATATGTTCAATTCCAACTTCTTTTACCTCTTTTTCTGATTTGCATTTTTGAACAGCTTCACTAAGTTCCTCCGGCAAATCGATATGAAAAATTTTCGGAAGGCTGATTAATTGTTTGGAAGAAGTAATTGGTTTTAATCCGGGTATAATCGGAACGTTTATTCCGTTTTCGCGGCATAAAGCAACAAAATTAATATACTTGGTATTGTCGAAGAACATCTGGGTCACGATAAATTCTGCCCCCATTTCAATTTTCTTTTTCAGAAAGCCAAAGTCTGTTTTCATGTTTGGCGCTTCAAAGTGTTTTTCGGGATATCCGGCTACACCGATACAAAATTTGGTCTTATAAGCAGTGTCGTAATCTTCATGAAGGTAAACCCCATTATTCATATTGACCACTTGTTCTAATAGATCAGTCGCATAAGTATGTCCTCCTGGCGTAGGAATAAATCCTGAATCAGCATGACGGGCATCTCCTCGTAAAACCAGAACGTTATCTATGCCTAAAAACTGCAGGTCGATCAGGGTATTTTCAGTTTCTTCCTTAGTAAATCCTCCGCAAATCAGATGAGGCACCGCATCCACATTGTAGCGATTCATGATCGAGGCGCAAATAGCTACGGTTCCGGGGCGTTTACGATAGGAAACCTTTTCCAGCAGTCCATTGCTATGCTGTTTATAGATATAATCCTCTCTATGATAGGTTACATCAATAAAGGGCGGGTTAAAGTCCATCAACGGATCTATGGCATCATAAATACCCTGTATACTCTGCCCTTTTAAAGGTGGCAGAAGCTCGAAAGAGAAAAGTGTTTTGCCTTTGGCGTTTTTTATGTGATCGGTGATTTTCATGCCTGCTAGTTGGTTGGTGGTTAGTAGGTTAGATTTTATCTACTCCCCATAAAACTAAATACTTATTTGCTATTCTTGTTTATCATTATTGTACCTAATGAAACCATTTAATAATTTACCTAATGCTTCAATTTTTGTGAGGCAGGTTGATAATTGAACTTCTGTGATGTATGATAGGTCTTTTGAAATATAAAGTTGTGTTTCCAATTCATATAATGAACCTCTGGCGATGGATAAAAATTGTACAGTCTCTTCTTTATATTGTCTTCCACAACCTTCTGCTATATTGGATGGCACAGAAACAACGCATCGTCTTATCTGTGAAACTATCCCAAATTGTTCAGATTTCGGGAAGGTAGCAGTCAATTCATAAACATGTGAAGCTAATGCACGGGAATGTTTCCATACATCCAACTCCGTATATTTCTGATAAGCACTCATTACAAATCCAACCAACTAACAACTAACCAACAACTAGTACCCCAAATTCGGGCTCAACCATCGCTCCGTTTCCTCTACTGTCATCCCCTTTCGAAGGGCATAATCTTCTACCTGATCCTTGCTGATTTTGCCTAATCCGAAGTAGCGGGATTGCGGATGGGCAAAATAATAGCCGCTGACTGCTGCGGTAGGATACATTGCAAAACTCTCAGTCAAATGAATTCCGGTTGCCTTTTCTGCATCAAGTATATCGAACAGCGTTGCTTTTTCGGTATGATCCGGACAGGCGGGATATCCCGGGGCCGGACGAATGCCTCTGTATTTTTCCTTGATCAAATCTTCAGAACTAAGCGATTCATCATTCGAATAGGCCCAGAATTCTTTTCTAACCAGCTCATGCATACGCTCTGCAAATGCCTCTGCAAGGCGATCTGCGAGGGCTTTTACCATGATACTGTTATAATCATCAAAGTTCTTTTCAAACTCGGCTACCAGTTCATCACAGCCTATTCCTGTGGTAACCGCGAATCCGCCCCAGTAATCAGCAATGCCCGATTCTTTTGGAGCAATAAAGTCTGAAAGGGCATAATAGGGCTCACCAGCTGCTTTCTCTGCCTGTTGCCGAAGTGTATGGATGGTTCTGTAAACCTGTGTTCTGCTCTCATCAGTATAAAGTTCGATGTCATCGCCTACAGAATTTGCCGGCCAGAAACCAATCACCGCATTGGCTTTCAAAGATTTGTCGGCAATGATCTTGTCGAGCAAAATTCTGGCCTCGTCATAGAGTTTTTTTGCTTCCGCACCAACAAAATCATCTTGAAAAATACGCGGGTAACTTCCTCTCAACTCCCAGGTATGGAAAAAAGGTGTCCAGTCGATATAAGGTACCAGTTCTTCTAAAGAAAAATCAACAAATGACCTGGTTCCAAGGAATGTAGGTTTTGATGCAACAGCCGCATTCAAATCAATTTGAAACTTGCCTGCCCTTACCTCTTCAATAGTTTTAAAGCGTTTGTCTGATTGCTTGTTTAAATGGGCCTCTCTTGCTTTTGAATATTCATTATGAATGGTTGTGATATATTCCCCACGGTTTTCATCACTCATCAGGGTACTGCATACCGTAACACTTCTCGAAGCATCAAGCACATGTACGGATGGACCTGAATAATTTGGAGCCACCTTCACCGCTGCATGAATTCTGGAAGTAGTTGCACCACCAATAATTAATGGAATCGTAAATCCTTCCCTTTCCATTTCTTTTGCGAAATGAACCATTTCATCCAGAGATGGGGTAATCAGTCCGCTGAGACCGATTATATCTACATTTTCAGCTTTTGCTGTTTCAATAATTTTCTGTGCAGGAACCATTACTCCCAGGTCAATGACCTCAAAATTATTACAGGCCAGAACAACCCCGACAATATTTTTACCAATATCATGAACGTCGCCTTTTACTGTCGCCAGTAATACTTTTCCTGCATTTTTGCGCTGGTTACTATCAGCATTATTCAGTTTTTCTTCCTCGATGAAAGGTAATAAGTAAGCCACTGCCTTCTTCATTACCCTGGCCGATTTTACCACCTGAGGAAGGAACATCTTACCCTGTCCAAACAGATCACCCACAATACCCATCCCGTCCATCAATGGTCCTTCAATAACCTCGAGGGGCTTAGCATATTTCTGACGTGCTTCTTCTACATCGTCATCCAGGTAGTCGATGATGCCTTTTACCAGCGAGTGTGATAAGCGCTCTTCCACACTTGCATTGCGCCATGCCTCATCCTTTACAATAATTTTACCGGTGGTTTTAATCGTTTCGGCAAAATCAACCAGGCGCTCTGTGGCGTCTGGGCGGCGATTTAGCAGCACATCTTCAACCAATTCCAGCAAATCTTTAGGTATTTCTTCATACACTTCAAGCATGCCGGCATTGACAATACCCATATCCAGTCCGGCTTTAATTGCATGGTAAAGGAACGCGGAGTGCATTGCCTCACGGACGGTATTATTCCCCCTGAAAGAGAATGAAATGTTACTTACTCCGCCACTTACCTTGGCAAGCGGAAGGTTTTGTTTGATCCAGCGGGTGGCTTCAATGAAGTCTACTGCATAGTTATTATGCTCTTCCAGTCCGGTAGCAACCGTCAAAATATTCGGATCAAAAATAATATCTTGCGGAGGAAAGTTGACCTCATTAACCAGAATATTATACGATCTCTGACAAATTTCCTTACGTCTTTCGAGTGAATCAGCCTGTCCGGCTTCATCAAATGCCATTACAACTACTGCAGCTCCATATTGGCGGATTTTCCCCGCATAAGTTTTAAAAGCCTCTTCCCCTTCTTTCAAAGAGATTGAATTCACAATCCCCTTTCCCTGAAGACATTTTAATCCGGCTTCAATTACCGTCCATTTAGATGAATCCACCATGATGGGCAGTTTGGAGATATCAGGTTCAGAAGCAATCAGGTTAAGGAATTTAACCATTGCTGCTTCAGAGTCGAGCATTCCTTCATCCATATTGATGTCAATGATCTGAGCACCACCTTCAACCTGCTGACGAGCAACAGAAAGTGCTGTATCGAAATCGCCGCTAAGAATCAGTTTAGAGAATTTCGGAGATCCTGTGATATTGGTACGCTCACCTATATTTACAAAGTTCGTTTCGGGAGTCAGTGTAACCGGCTCAAGTCCGCTAAGCCTAAGAAAAGGTTCAGGAGAAGCAGGGATCCTTGGCGAAAATTTTGCTGCTTTTTCAGCAATACATTTAATGTGTTCAGGAGTTGTACCACAGCAACCACCTACAATATTGACAAAGCCGTTTTCCATGAAATCTTCAACCAAATGAGCAGTTTCATGGGGCAGTTCATCATAAGCTCCAAACTCATTGGGTAGTCCGGCGTTCGGATAGGCGGAAATAAAACAGTCCGCTTTTTGAGAGAGTTCTTCAATATGCGGACGCATATCTTTTGCTCCAAGCGCACAATTTAGTCCTATACTTAATAAATTTGCATGACTCAATGAGTTTAAAAATGCCTCAACGGTCTGGCCGGATAAGGTTCTTCCACTGGCATCCGTAATTGTTCCCGAGATCATGATATCGATCTTCCTGCCGCTCTCGTTCTCATAATTCTTCGCTGCAAAAAGCGCGGCTTTGGTGATGAGTGTATCCGTAATTGTTTCGAAAAGCAATACATCAGCCCCTCCTTCAATCAGGCCCTTAACCTGCTCATAATAAGCATCTACCAATTCGTCAAAAGTAACGGCCCGATAACCGGGATCATTAACATCCGGAGACATGGAAGCCATTTTCGTTGTGGGACCGAGGGCACCGGCAACAAAACGGGGTTTATCAGGATTTTTCAGCGTGTACTCATGGGCGATTTCTTTGGCAATTCGTGCACCTTCAAAACTCATTTCATACGACAGATCTTCCATCTGGTAGTCGGCCATCGAAATGCGTTGGGTGCTGAATGTATTCGTTTCAATGATATCGGCACCAGCTTCAAGGTATTCGGCATGGATTGCTTTGATGATATCCGGACGGGTAATGTTAAGCAGGTCATTATTACCTCTTACATCACATGGATGATCTTTAAATCGTTCACCCCTGAAATCATCTTCTGTTAACTGATAGCGTTGAATCATGGTGCCCATAGCACCATCAATTACTAGTATTCGTTTTTGTAATTCTTCTCTAATGTTCATATATAATTTAGACATGAGATATGAGATGTGAGATATGAGATAAAACTGATGAAATGCAATGATTTTTGCATACATAAGTCTGATATCTCAAATCTAATGTCTCATATCTACAAACAGGCTTATCTTCGAAAAGTCGGTATTTATTGACTCTCACTTATCTGTTCCCGCACATGCGGGATAGAATGTAGCACCTTATTAGCACAGGTTGCTAAGATTTCTCAGGGTCTAATCCCTCCATCTTTCTGAATAAGCAGTGCAAAAGTGCAAGATATTTTGATGAAATGCAAATACAGCTTGTTTATCAGTTAGCTGTTGTCAGTTTCCTGTTATCAGTTACCTGTTAACAGTTAGCTTTTATCAGTTGCCGGTCAGCTGTGTGTAAACTAGATTTCGCAGTTAACAGATAACTGGTAACATTTATTTACTTCCGGCTTCCGAACAGGCGAAGTAGCATCAAAAACAGATTGATAAAATCCAGATAAAGGGTTAATGCACCCATGATCACCATTTTATTGGCAGATGCATCACCATATTCTATTCCGGCAGCTATACGTTTCAGACGCTGCATATCATAGGCGGTTAATCCTACAAACAAGGCTACGCCTATAAAACTGATGATATAATCTAATTGACTGCTACCCAAAAAGAAGTTAACAATGCTCGCTATAATAATTCCAACCAGAGCCATCATCAGGATGGGGCCAAATTTTGTCAGATCAGTCTCAGTAGTGTATCCGGCGAAAGCCATCACTGCGAAAAGCAGGGATGCAGAAATAAAGCAGCCCAGAACAGAAGATGAGGTGTAAACAAGCAAAATATAACTTAAACTAATGCCTGTTATGGCCGAGTAAAGAACAAAAATAAGGGCCAATGCAGGAAAAGAAAGACGATTCATTCCGAAGGACATGACCATCACAAATGCTAAAGGAGCGAACATTGCAATTGTACCTAAAGTGGTTCTGCCTCCACTTATCGGGTCGATCAGCATGCTGAGTAATGCCTCATCGGTAGAGAAGAAATACGCAAAAGCTGCAGAAAGACCCAGGGCTATGAACATCCATAGAAATACATTCGGAATAAAATTTGCTGAAGTAATGGCTCCTTCACGCTGAACAATCGGATCGTTGATATATGGATAGCTGGTTTCTTTTTCTGACATCATTTTTAATTTTTTTTATAAATTTAATAAAATTCGGGCTGATATCTGCATATTGTGTAACAAGGCAAATGCTTTGATTAAATGAAGGGGATATGAAAGTTGGATTGATAGGTTTCGGGAAAACAGGAAGGGCAGTTGCAAATGTCATCTTACAAAACAATGGATTTTGCCTTGAATGGGTCCTTCGAAAAAGTACAATCCTTGAAAATAGAAGAGTTTCCGAATTTTTGGGGTTGCAATCAGACGATCCCGGGTTAATTTATTCGAGTACAACAATAAGTATTTCTGAGCTTCTTGACCAGCATCCTGTAGATATAATTATTGATTTCTCTTCCCAAACAGGCCTCTATGCTTATGCTGAAATTGCAGGCGAACGTAAGATTAAGATTATTTCTGCGGTTTCACATTATGGTGAAAATGAAAATAAATTACTGAAAGAAATTTCCAATAACACAGTGGTATTTTGGAGCCCTAATATTACACTTGGAGTTAATTACCTCTTATTTGCTGCGAGGTTTCTTAAAAAAATTGCCCCCTGGGTTGATATTGAAATTGTTGAAGAGCATTTTAAAGGGAAAGAAGGAGTTTCAGGTACGGCAATTAAGATAGCGGAAGCTTTGGACATAGAAAAAACGGATATTAATTCAGTAAGAGCAGGAGGTATTGTGGGTAAGCACGAGGTAATTTTTGGCTTCCCGTATCAAACAGTAAGGATTATTCATGAGTCTATTTCAAGAGAGGCTTTTGGGAATGGGGTATTGTTTGTCGCAGAAAACTTATCGGATAAAATGCCGGGTATGTACAATTTCGAGGATATTTTACTCCCTTATTTTTCAATGGGAAGTATAAAAAGTTAAATGCGGTCTTAGAATTATTAAGGTGAGTTCGATTTAAAATCTTGCTGGGGTAAATCTAGATTGAAGATTTTTTCTTGTTTTAGAAAGCAGGGTCTGTGCCTTTTCGGTCCTGACAATCCCGTGTTCTGCCCTAGTTTTTTGCGGCAGATTTAGTAGATGTCATGAAATTCTTAAGCAAAAAAGCTAGAGCTGCCACCCGGGTTTATTACGAATGGCAAATGGTCCTTTTGCCGGGCTGTCCGTCCCGATGAAAAACAGCACCGGGTAAAATAAACCTTGCCGGAGGAGGTAGCTTCCGGCTATATCCCTGTGGTTGGTGTTATCACCAACCAATGATATGATCGTGCTTGGTACGGTGAACACTGACCAGAGGGGAACGAGATTTCATGCCGGAAATACTCCGGAGGAAAGGGCTGAACTAACCCAAAACACACATGTATTGGTTTCAAAAATTAAATTATTTTGACTTTAGAGCCTTATCTTAACAATGATAACCGTATTATTTTACCCTTCTTTATATCGAACTCAGTTTATAAAGATCATAGTCCAGGCAAGCCGATTAGTTTAATCTTCGGCTTAATGCCATTTCCACTTCTTTGAATAATTGAACGGGTTTTAGATTCCGCCATGCCATATCATCCAGATTGCCGCCAAAGTTGATGTAATAATCAATATTGTTGCGCTTGAATTCACTGATTACATGTTCCCTGAAATTAATGCCCGCAATCCAGCCTTCCTCCACATCCTGAAACCATTCTTCGTAATAACAGTCATCAGATGAATGAAAATTAAGTATGTTTTCTCCAATCAGGATAAATTTATCGATTCCTTCAATGACCATCAGATCTAGAATTTCCCGTTTTAGGGTCATTATATCATTGTGAAGGGCATCGTTCCATTCGCCTATGAACTCGATAATCGCATAACCTTTTTCATAATCGGCGTAAAGAACCTTAAGGTACAAGGTTTGTGAACCAAAGAAATCCCACTGAGGATGGATCAGATAATTATAGATCTGTTTATCGAATTCAAACTCATTATAGTTAGTTTCAAAAAATGGTGAAAGTGCATCTTCAGACGCAATATAATCGTCTCTCCAGCGGTAATATGGTTCTATTTCATGCATCTTTGATCTTATAGTTCTGACGATGCGGCATTATCAACAGCTTTACGGACACTTCCGTATCTTTCAAGAAGTTTTTGAGCTGTACCTGAATCCAGACCGGTTGCCTGCATTACCATGTTAACTGCACGCCCAACAAGTTTTACATTACTTAAACGCATATCAACCATTTTATTACCTTTTACCCGCCCCAGCCGAATCATTGTTGAAGTACTGATCATATTCAGGACAAGTTTTTGAGCTGTTCCGGATTTCATTCGGGTTGAACCTGTCACGAATTCGGGGCCGACAACAACCTCAATCGGATGTTTGGCTATAGCAGCTACCGGACTTCCCGAATTGCAAACGATGCAAGCTGTTTCTAATCCATATTCATTCGCCATTTTCAATCCTCCGATGACGTATGGGGTAGTTCCTGATGCGGCAATTCCAATCAAAACATCTTTATCAGAGATATTAAATGCCTGCAAGTCTTTCCAGGCCTGCTCGCTATTATCTTCCGCATTTTCAACAGCTTTCCGGATTGCTTTATCTCCGCCGGCAATAATTCCAACTACCATATCAAATGGTACACCATAGGTAGGAGGGCATTCTGAGGCGTCGAGTATGCCAAGACGACCACTAGTTCCTGCACCTATATAAAACAAACGTCCGCCATTGCTCATTTTGTCGACAATTATATTCACCACTTTTTCAATAGCCGGAATTGATTTCTCAACGGCAAGTGGTACAGTTTTATCTTCCTTATTTATGCCCTGCAGTAACTCTGCGACGGACATTTTTTCGAGATCTTTATAATTTGAATCCTGTTCAGTAGTTCTATTCATCTTTATATTTTGCGATTACAAAAATCGGAATATTATCTTTTAGCTAATCAATTATTTTGCAATAAAAAAACCCGCACTGAATTTTCAGGGCGGGTGCTAATTTTTAGTAAGTATTTATCCTATAGAAATATCTCAAAACCGGCTGTAATTAATCTAGGTAGTCCAACTCTGATTCCTTCAGGTCTTCTGCTACTGATAAATCTTTGGTCTGTGAGGTTTTTTACAGACAGGTTCAGGTTGGCATTGGTTTTGGGAATTCGGAAATAAGTATTTGCATCAACAATATATCTGCTGCCAATCTTTCCGGTTCTTCCATTTGCAGATGGAAGCTCACTATTGATCTCATCTGTAAACTGTGAACCAATATAATTCCCGGAAATCCTGAATCCAAAACCATTCTGCAGATTTATACCTGCAGCATTCCAGATCATCAGATTTACTGCATATGGCAGTTTGTTTTCTTTTACATTAACTGTGCTGCCATTTACTGTAATGAAGCGGTCATTACTGTATTCAGAATTTTGAACCGTGATGCTGCTTTCGAAGGTATAAGAATTCTTTTGTCCTGCGATCTTCCCAAAATCAATATGAAAGCCGGCTTCAATACCTTTGTGCAGGGTCTGTCCTCCATTAACTACACCACTGGCATTTGAATTCCCCGATGAATTGGAAACAGGGATGATCTGATTCTGGAAGTCCAGAATAAAACCGGTTAATTCGGCATTGAAATAGTCATTAAACTTAATCCGGGTACCCAGCTCATAATTGGTACTCAGTTCAGCATCCAGGTTATATGGTACACCTGTGGCTGTAATTGCATCTTTAATTCTGGGTGGGGCAAAGCCTTTATGAACCCCTGCGAAAAGATTGATCCGATCATTGGCTGAATAGTTGATGCCCGCTCCCGGGATCAAAGCCATGGTATTGTCTTTAGCCAGAATGCTGGTGTCTCTGATTACGTTGTTTACGCCATTAATGCGGTATCTGCCACGAAGTATTTCCCTTTCGTAATCAAAATTCTCCAGTCTAAGTCCGGCATTTATTGAAAATTTTTCGCTCAGTTCGAATCTGTTCTGTGCATAGGCACTAAATGCATAGCCGGTTCTTACCTCTTTATCCCTCAAAGTTCCTGCAGCAGAATTTGCATTGCTTCCCACAATAAACTGCTCATCGGCTTTTTCATATAAATACCTTGCACCTGTTTCCAGTACGTTGTTGATAGAGAACAAATTGTGTTTAACACTCAAGCGGGGCTCTAATCCCGCAACCTGAAACTGCCTGTTACGATTACCTGTTGAGTTTAACATATAAACAGCCCCATTACTTATAGCCGGATTTCCCCATTGCACACCTGTTTGGTTTGCAGCAGTTGGACTGAATGAGAAATCCTGTCTTTGCCAGTCGCGGGTTGTTGTATAGGCAAAAGCAGTTGTTTTCAGACTGATATTTTCGTTAAGTTCAAGCTGGTGAGTAAGACTTCCGGATAGGCGTTTTACCGGAAGATTATCGTAAGGAGACATCCTGACAAAATCCTGATCACCCTGATTGAACATGGTTTGTGTTAGACCTATATAGGTTGAGTTGGATTGCTCCTCGTAATAGCCAAGTTTAAGCCCGAGGTTTGATTTTGAACTTAATTCGTATCTGATTTTAGCCGAAAGGTCATTCAGTCTGAATTGTGTCGGGCCTAAGTCGTCTGCTCTTTTATGGAGATAGGAAACTAGAATTCCGGCTTTCCCAATGGTATTCCCATAGCTTCCAAAACCCGAGAAAAATCCTCCTTTTGCACCTGAAATTTTGATGCGGGTAATTTCCTGCGAAGGGGGATCAGCAGTGAAAAAATTGACTATACCACCAATGGTTTGCGGACCGTATAGGATTTGCCCGCTGCCTTTCAGAATTTCTATTCCAGACATCTTGTCGATTGATGGAGTGAAATACATCTCAGGCTCACCATAAGGGCCCAGGGCAATAGGTATACCATCTTCAAGCATCAGCACATTTCGGCTTCTGTCGGGATCGAGTCCGCGGATACTGATATTCAAACGTAATCCCGCACCTTCCTCATCAACCACATTTACTCCGGTTACCTTGCGTAAAACCTCATTGGACGTAAGTGGAGCTGTCAATCGTATTTCTCGTGAATTCAAGACCGTTGCTGAGCCAGGAACTTTGCTGATTAATCCGTCCCGTTTTCCAATGATCACAATCTGGGGCATTTCAATAATGGTACTGTCGGCAAGTTTTAACCTTTCATCGGCTTTTTTAACTTGAGCAGCCGCGCTCTGGATAATTGTCAATATAAACAATAGAGCTAAAATTCGATTCATTTTATTTAGACTAATTTTAAATTGCTGCAATATTACAAATGATATTTAAAAAAATCAAATTATTTAGAATGATTATTGATAATATTTTTGATCTTTAATTTCTGCACTTAAGCCACTTGAAATTCAATAGATTTGACGTCTGAAAACGATGAAAGCCAGAACCAGAAAAAATGTTTTATTTGCCGCCGGGTATTCGGCCGTGTTGATTGCTGGATTATGGCTTGGACCTAAACTTGTTCGTGAAAATCAGAACTCAAAAAATGGTTCTTTCTTATCTTTCGGTCTGTCGGGCCGTTCGTCCAAAGTTGATAAGGTAATCCGTATTATAAATGAGAATTATGTTGATTCTGTGAAGCTGGATACAGTTGAAAACATGGCCATACAAGAGATATTAAAGAATCTCGACCCTCATTCTGCCTACCTTGCTCCGCAAGATGCCAAACGCCTCAGTGATGACCTGGAAGGCAATTTCAATGGTATAGGGATCGAATATTATATATTGAATGATACTTTGCTAATTACTTCTGTGAAACAGGACGGTCCGGCTTTTAAGGCAGGAATAAAGCATGGGGATAAGATTCTGGCGATCAACAGGAAAACCATAGCCGGGATACAAGTTAGCTCAAGGCATATTGTAGCTCAGATCAGAGGCAAGAGGGGCTCAGCAGTTGAATTACTGGTTAAACGTGATACAGCCAGGAAGAGCTATACTATATTGCGCGACAGAATTATTATCAGCAGTATTGATGCGGCATATATGCTTAGCGGACAGAGCGGTTATATCAAGATTGGCAGATTCGGAGCAAGAACTGATGAGGATTTCAAAATCAGTCTGTTGAAATTGAAGAAACAGGGAATGAAGAATCTGGTTCTGGATCTGAGGGATAATGGTGGAGGATACCTTAATTCGGCCACAGCGCTTGCTGATGAATTTCTGGGCGATCAGCAATTAATAGTATATACCCAGGGCTTACACGAACCCCGAACTGATTATTTTGCCAGTTCAAAAGGTGATTTTCAGGATGGTAAACTGGTGGTGCTTATTGATGAGAATACTGCTTCGGCAAGTGAGATCATTGCAGGAGCTGTACAGGATCTTGAGCGCGGAACAATCATTGGAAGGCGTTCTTTCGGGAAAGGTCTTGTTCAGGAACAATTTGATTTTGGAGATGGTTCTGCCTTAAATCTGACCATTGCACGATATTATACGGCATCAGGCAGATCAATTCAGAAGTCGTACAAGAAGGGTAATGTTGCTTATTACAGCGAGATAAAAGATCGTTACCTGAATGGAGAACTAAGTTCCGATGGGAAAGCCTTCAACGATTCACTAAATAATAATAGCAAAATCTATACCACCAAATCGGGTAAAGTTTTATACGGCGGTGGCGGCATTATGCCCGACATTTACATTCCGGTAGATACCACAGGATATACAAATCTCTATTATGAGCTGTCCGGGAAAGGGATATTGAATGATGTGCTGTATAACCATTTGCTCAAACAAAATCAAACTTACCATTCAACAGAGGAGCTGATAAAAAAATTCAGACTGAGTGATCAGGATATTGTAAAACTAAGCCAGATGGCCGCCAAACGAGATATTAAGGCAGGGAAAAACCAGATCGATTCGTCCAGAAAGGAAATCGAAACCCAACTCAGAGCCTTATTAGCCCGATACCATTTTGGGGATGAAGGATTCTACAAAGTATTAAATTCAGGTGATCCGGCTATAAGCCGTTCGCTGGAGGTTTTGAAAGATCCTTCTATTGCAGCAGGCTATTGAATCGAATCGACTGTAATGGTGTCCTGAATTAGTGAGTCGGCTTCCATCGCAGCGTTCAGCATAGAATCTGCTGCAGCTACTTCGGCAAGTGAATCCTGTCTTGCTTTTTCTGCCTGATCAGCACCGCTGTTACATGAAACTGCAAATAAACTGGCTGCAATAATTGTAAAAAATAATCTCTTCATGATTAAAATTTTTAATTTTTATAATAATTATTTTTGTCTAAAGAAAATCTGAATTGGAACTCCGGTGAAATCAAAATGCTCGCGAAGTTTATTTTCGATAAAACGTTTGTAAGGTTCTTTAATATATTGTGGCAAGTTACAAAAGAAAGCAAACATTGGCGAAGTCGCATTGATCTGTGTTACATATTTGATCTTGACATATTTCCCTTTTACAGCGGGTGGCGGGAAGTTTTCAATGATCGGTAACATCACATCATTCAATTTTGAGGTAGGGATCTTTTTAAGTTTATTTTCATAAACCTTTGAAGCGGCCTCCAGGGATTTATAAATCCTTTGCTTTTCTATTACAGATGTAAATACGATGGGCACATCTGTAAATGGAGCAATTTTATCATAAATCTGTTCTTCAAATACCCCAGTGGTTTTCGTGTTTTTCTCAATAAGGTCCCACTTGTTAACGAGGATCACAACACCCTTTTTATTTTTTTCGGCCAGGTGGAAGATATTGATATCCTGCGATTCAATGCCTTCAACAGCATCAATCATCAGAATGATCACATCAGCTTCCTCCAGCGCCTTGATCGTTCGCATCACCGAGTAGAACTCAATGTTCTCTTTAACTTTCGTTTTCTTACGCAAACCAGCGGTATCAATCAGCATGAACTCGTGTCCGAACTGTTTGTAATGAATATGTATCGAATCGCGGGTAGTACCTGCGATTGGCGTAACAATATTTCTTTCCTTGCCAATCAGGGCATTGATCAGGGATGATTTACCTACATTGGGGCGACCAACGATGGCATATTTTGGAAGATGATTTTCATCTTCAGCTTCTTCTTCAAAGTGCTTGATCACTTCATCAAGCAGTTCACCGGTACCTGAGCCCGACATGGAAGAAAGCGGGTATATTTCACCTAAACCAAGGCTGTAGAATACGCTGGCATCCGTTATGCGCTGGTTATTATCTACCTTATTCACCACGACGAAGACCGGTTTTTTACTGCGGCGAAGAAGTTTGGCAATATCATCATCAAGATCGGTCACGCCTGTAACCACATCAACCATAAAAAGTATGACTGTAGCTTCCTCAATAGCGATTACCACCTGTTCACGAATGGCGGCCTCAAACACGTCGTCAGAGTGCGCCACATAGCCGCCGGTATCAATTACTGTAAAATGCTTATCGGTCCACTCAGCGATTCCGTAATGCCTGTCGCGGGTTACTCCGCTAAAGTCATCCACAATTGCTTTACGCGTTTCGGTTAATCTGTTATATAATGTAGATTTCCCTACATTGGGGCGGCCTACGATTGCTACTATATTACTCATTTGCTTTTGATCCAAGATCCAAGAGCTAAGATGCAAGACAATTAAGACTTACTCCACTCGCACTTTAACCTGATATGTTATATTTATTATTTTAAGAGCCTGCAATTCTTGATTCCTGGCTATATTTAATCCTCGTATCAAGAATATCTTCAATATTCTATTCCGACAATTTTAACTATTCGTAAATCATCTCAATACTCAATACTCTCTACTCAATACTAGTCCTCGTATCCAAACGATTTCAAATAATTCTTCCTGTTTCTCCAGTCGGGTATAACCTTCACGAACATTTCCAGGAACACTTTTTTCTGAAGGAATTCTTCCATATCCTTACGGGCATAGGTTCCAACCTTTTTCAGCATTTCACCTGCTTTACCTATGATGATGTTCTTTTGCGAATCACGTTCCACAATAATCTCAGAACTGATGCGGATAATCTTCGGTTCATCTTTGAAAGCGGTGATGATTACTTCGGTGCTGTATGGAATCTCTTTATCGTATAATTTGAATACTTTTTCGCGGATAATCTCCGAAACAAAAAAGCGTTCGTTCTTATCAGTCAGTGTATCTTTATCATAAAAGGCCGGATGCTCAGGCAGATTATCAAGAATGAACTGCATAACCGCGGGAACATTATGATCATGAAGTGCCGAAACTGCAAAAATCGCTTTCGGGTTCAATTTTTCCTGCCAGTAAACAATCTTTTCCTTTACTAATTCCTCGCTTGATTTATCGATCTTGTTGATAACCACGGCAATAGGTGAACTGGTCTTAGCTAACTTTTCAATTACATCAGCTTCATCATATTTTTCATTGATATCAGTGACAAATAAGACAATATCTGCGTCTACAAGCGAGCCATTTACAAAACTCATCATAGATTCCTGCATGCCGTACACCGGTTTGATAACACCGGGGGTGTCCGAAAACACGATTTGATACTCAGGCT
Organism: Daejeonella sp.; assembly: GCF_030695525.1. Taxonomy (GTDB): domain Bacteria; phylum Bacteroidota; class Bacteroidia; order Sphingobacteriales; family Sphingobacteriaceae; genus Daejeonella. Next base: position 64,265 of record NZ_JAUYSS010000061.1, read on the forward strand.
CATTTACGAGGCCAAGAATCCGGTGCCGCGTAGTTTGTGCCTTCGGAGTGACTATTGACAGTTTTTCTCCTACCAGAGCATTCATCAGGGTTGATTTCCCAACGTTTGGTTTTCCTATCAGACTAACAAATCCGGCTTTATGAGACATGTAAAATTTATTTTAAAATATATTTGGACTGCAAAGAAACGAAATATATCTTTGCAGTCCAATTTAAAAGCAACACAGAGACGTTCTTTAAGCTTAAAATTGTCAAAGTGCGGGCCTCGCCCGCCGGTTCATAACCGTTAGATTATGATACAGTGCGGGATGGAGTCCCCAACTAGTTGGGGAGTAACTCGTCGGGCTCATAACCCGTTAAAAATATGATACAGTGCGGGATGGAGCAGTTGGTAGCTCGTCGGGCTCATAACCCGAAGGTCGTCAGTTCGAGTCTGGCTCCCGCTACCCAGGTAGGATTAAGCTGAAAGCGTAAAGCTGAAAGCCGAAGCACGTAAGAAGCATCTTCCGGGAAGCTTTTACCTTTTACCTTCTAAGCTTTTAGCTTAAGAGGCCCGTTCGTCTAGGGGTGAGGACGCCAGATTTTCATTCTGGAAACAGGGGTTCGATTCCCCTACGGGCTACATTTAATCAAAAATAAACCCTGTAAGTCAGCTACTTACAGGGTTTTTTGTTTGATTTCGGACACTATTCGGACACTAAAGTTCAAGCGCACAATATATTGTTTAAAGATGTCTAAATTGGGCTTTACATTTTGATATTCTATCCTATGAGCCGAATAAATTATACATTCGGCTCATAATTTTCATATATTTGAGCCGAATAAAATCGGTAATCGGCTCATGACTTACAACTGGCAACAAGAAAACTGGCCTGACTTCATCTATGACCTTGCAAAGGTAGAAGAGAAACTGTATCTTTTTTCTGAGAAGATTGGGGTCGTAAGTGGTGTTTTAAAGGCACTTCCGGAAGATACTCAGTTATCCGCTATTATTGATACTATGGTCGCTGAAGCCATCAAGACCTCGGAGATCGAAGGTGAATATTTGAGCCGGAACGATGTAATGTCTTCAATCAGGAATAACCTCGGCTTAAATGAAAAACCAGACCCTGTACCGGATAAAAAAGCAAAAGGGATTGGACAATTAATGGTCGATGTCCGAAATACATTTGCGGCCTCTCTGAATCAGGAAACATTATTCTCATGGCACTATATGCTATTAGGTACTGATAACGAGATCAACGCGGGCCAATGGAGAAGTTCCACTGAGCCTATGCAGGTTGTTTCAGGAACTTATGGAAAGGAAAAAGTTCATTTCGAAGCGCCGCCTTCTGATCGTGTACCGGAAGAAATGGAACAATTTATCATTTGGTTTAATGAAACGGCTCCCGGTGGAAAAGCACAGATTATCCAGGCACCTGTAAGGTCGGCTATCGCTCACCTGTATTTTGAAACGATCCACCCTTTCGAAGATGGTAATGGCAGGATCGGCAGGGCTATTGCCGAAAAGGCAATATCGCAGGGAATAGGCCGGCCCGCTTTGCTCGCTCTTTCCAAAACAATAGAGGCGGACAAAGCTGCATATTATGAAGCGCTGAAGACTGCCCAGCGTTCTAACGAGATCACGGCATGGATCGCCTGGTTCGTGGATGTGGTTATTGCCGCACAGACGGACGCCGAACAACAGATCGATTTCACGTTGAAAAAGGCGAAATTTTTTGACCGGTTCAGGGATCAGCTGTCTGAGCGGCAGCTCAAAGTAATCAGAAGAATGCTTGAAGAATGGCCGGAAGGTTTTGAAGGTGGAATGAATGCAAGAAAATACGGTTCAATTACCCAGATTTCGAAAGCGACGGCGACCAGAGACTTACAAGATTTGGTTGAACAAGGTATTTTCGTTGCTATAAAGGGTATGAGTGGCAGAAGTACGGCTTATGAAATTTACTTAGACAGGCTCTAACTACAACGAAAGCTGCCTGTTTAACTTGGCGACCGTACCTTTATTATACCCATCTGGAGCCCCAAAACTGCTTTATGTGAACATTTGCTGAGCAGGCCAAAACTCGTTTATAAAGTATTGATTTTCAGCATACTGTGGCGAGGTCTTCCTGCGTAAATTGAACGCTAAGCAGGGCTAATTAACAATAGCAAAACGCTTTAAAGCCTGCAAATCAAAGATTGCAGGCTTTTCTAGAGGTCAATTCTGTATAGAAAAATTTAAGTCAAGTCTGCGGTTACATTCAACATTCTCTCCAGTCTTAATATATCTCTTCTACTCATAGATGAGCTTAGCATGTCCATTACCGATTCGAAGAATTCTGTCGGCACGGCGGCTTTAAAGCCCTCCATAATTTTTAATCTTTCCATTGGATTTAGGGCTGGTAAAATATACTTAAACCAGCGCAACACCTGATCTGGGCTAAAGGTTTCCATAATTTTATGATGCATCTGAATTAAATCCTGATCTGTAAAATATTCCCAAATCAAACTAAGTATTTCACCTTCCTCAAGGGCCATATGTGCAAGGTATTTGGATTGAAAATCCGTAAGCGCCTCATAAAATGCTATACCTTTTTCAGATCCGGAAACTATTGAAATGCTATTTATTTGTACTTCAAGTTCGGCAACTATTTTTTCCAGAAGCTCATGTTCTTCTGTATTCTCTGCAGTGCTACCCTTAACTTTAGCCTCAAGTGCAGGTAAAACGAAATCGTCTTCCGAATGTGCATGTAAGTTAAGCAAGTTAAATAAATCACTTGCCGAAGCTTTCAATACTTCCAGATCTTCTGGGTCCGAATAATCGCTGTTTCCTGCTAGCAGCGCTACTTGTGATAGTGCATTTCTTAAGCCTTTATGCGGAAAGGCATATACGTTTACTCTTTCGATGTTCATGATTCTTAATTAGTTGATTAATGTCTCTTTTTCAATAGTTAGAAGTGCTTCAAACTTGTTCCTATTTGCGGTAATCCATTGTTTGAAACTATTTATTTGCGGGTATAAATTTCTGCTCTCCTCGAGATCAGCGTTTCGACCATTAATGTAAGTTCGGTTAAACTCAAACATATTGGCTAGTTCTTCTGCACCCGGAAAACCAAAGGATGCGTACAATTGCTGAGGGATATAGTCGTAAATAATCTTTTTTCCTAAAACTTCAGACATTGTCGCGGCATACTCGTAACATGTAACATCATCTCCTACAATGCCGACTCTTTTGCCAATAAATTGCTGAGGATTGTTGAATATTTCACTGATGATACCGCCGCAGTCTTCTATCGATACAGCCGCCAGGGGTGTATCCCCCTGAGGGAAACCGAAATGCCAGGTGTTGTCTTCAAGTCTTTTCGGCGGAAAGAATGAAAGAAAATTTTCGTAATAAAAAGCCACATGAATATAGGTTGCAGGTATGTTCAGGCTTTTGCTATAGGCTTCTAATTCAGCTTTAATGTCTAAATGTGGAACAGAAAGTTTTCCTCCGCTTATACCAATTGCACTCGGTAGTGTACTGAAAACAAAATGCTCAATACCTGCTTTGTGTACAGCATCGATAAGATTTTTTCCATGCTGGAATTCGCCATCAAAATGCTCCCAGAAATTGGTTACACCAAAGACTCCATAGCAGCCAGTTATGGCATTACTAACAGAAGCCATATTGTTGAGGTCACCCTCTGCTATTTCCGCTCCAAGGTATTTAAATTGCAGTGCCTTATCTGACTTTGCATTCCTCGTGAGTATTCTAACATTAAATTTCCCCTGTTGAATTAAATGACGTGCTACGCTTCCACCTTGTGCACCCGTAGCCCCGATTACTAAAATAGTTTGTTTCATAATTATTTCTTATTGATGAATCCAAACTTATGGTGTTAAGTATTTAGAGCTCGAAAAAAGGCATGAACATCGATTGATATGGCGTGAGTGTAGCTAAAGTTGGCGCCAGAATTTCAGGCCATTGACGGAAGAAAGTAAAGATCGACGCGTGTTCCGCGCCCAGTCTCACTTGTTATTTTTAAAGAACCCTGGTTAATTTCCAAAAATTCTTTCACTAAAAATAGTCCGAGACCGGTGCCCTTTTCTCTTGCAGTACCTAAAGTGCTTTTTTTTCCATTGAGAGAGAAAAGATCGCTTAGCTTGCCTTCATTGATTCCTGTGCCACTGTCGTGGATGGTTAGGATAACTTTATCAACACAAGATTCAGCGGTGATAAATATTGGTCCATTTGGATAACTATACTTTATGGCATTGCTTAATACATTTCGCACGACCAACACAGACATCTCCTTATCGGCAAAAATGGTAATTCCTTCCGGTACCTCGATGTATATAGTTATGGCTTTAGATTCTGCATGGTCTTTAAGTACTAAAAATGCTTCTTCTGTTATATTTCGGAGGTGTAAAAGTTCCTGGGTACAAAGAAGTTCACCTTTTTGATTAAGAGACCAACTTAGCAAATTATCGAGCAAATGGCCCAGTGATCGGGCTGTATTGCTTATTTTAAAACTCAGATCGATTAATTTTTCATAATCCTGTTTATCACGATAATAGCTGATCAATTCGGAAATGTCCTGAAGAGAGGCAACCGGACTGCGTAAATCGTGCCCTATAATTGAGAAAAGCTTGTCTTTAGTGGCATTTAACTTTTCCAGCTCTTGTTTCTGGCTATCAATTTTAGCCGTCCGATGAACTATTTTATCTTCAAGACTGCTGTAAATAATAGTATTTTGAATCAAAAGTGCCATTTGTTGAGAAAGTAAAATCAGGAAATCTTCATCTTCCTGACTAAAGAAATTCAGGTCGGCACTTTCGACAGATAAAACGGCAACAAGCTCGTTATTGGCCAATAAGGGGATAGCCACCTGGCTTTCTGCATCCCTCAAACCAGGTAATTCCACTTTCCCGTCGGGAATTTCTGAAGGTTGTGAGGCTTTGGCGTATGTACGAAGAAAAGATAGCCTTGGTATGCGCAGCTTCTTTTTGTTTTTAGCAACAATTCCAATTACACCGTCACCGAAATTAACTTTCGCCCCTTTGCCCATCGCTTCAAATCCACGGCTGGCCAAAACAGTAAGAAAAGTTCCTGTATTGTCGGGCATCAAAAGCATACTATGGTTCAGTCCGAAGTCCGTTTCCAGTAATTCAAGAAGAAAAGATACTTTTGATTCGATACTACCTATTCGGCCTAGTTCGAGAGAAATCTGCCGAATAATTACATTCTTTCTTCGTTCTTTTTCAAGTTCCTTGCTTAGCTGCTCAATCCTGGCTTCCATCATAGACTAGATTTACTGCTTCCACTTCACATATTACAGCAGCAGCCAGTTTAAATACCGATAAAGAACCTTGTAGTGAAGCAATAAGGTCGATCACCATGCTCATTTCATCAAATATATCGCCCGACGTTTGGTGTTCAACATAGCTTAGTTTTATCTGCCACAGCTTACCTGTAGCTGGACAAGTAACGCAGACTGCGAATTTTGGATTTTCTGCAATATTTTTCCATGTCTTGTTGAAAAATTGCCAGGAAAGTGCAATATGGCTCTCATCCACATATTGGAGTCTGCTGATATAGGTGATATTAGGTATTCCGTCGGCCGAAGCAGTAGCAATGGTAGGTGGAATAATCCCATTAAAGGCGTTGATGATTTCAGGTGTGATGAGGCCGACCATAAATTAGATACTTATTGCGTTTCCTGTACCCGGTTTTGGGGTTTGTTCAAATATTTCAAGCAGGCTTATGGTAATAGCAGTTTTACTTCCATTTATAAATGGATAGATGAAAAGATGGTTTAGGCCCAGATCATTTAGAGTAGGCAATATCTTTTCGGTATAAACAGAAATTTGCTTTTCATCTTCTTGAGACGCCTGACAGCTGGAAAGATAAAGACCTTTAAACTGGTATGATTCAAAACTCAAAATGGAAGCCACCAAAAAACTGAGGTGTTTCCCATTTTCCAGATTGCGAAGAAGGTGGGCAGCATATTTATCCGTGAGATAGATTGTAATGTGTTGTCTGTCTTCATGTATTAAAAGGCCGGCCGATCTGAACATATCACAATAGCCATCATATCCTATGTTACCCGCCCAAAAGACCAGCGTTTCTTTACAGACAAAATCTCTGATATGTTCGGTAATCAGCATTTGCTTTTTAGCCTAAAGCACGTAATCGGATAAGGAAATTATTTTTAAATGATTTACTTACCGGAATCTTTTTATCAGCGATGCTGATCTTTCCGGTACTCACATCAACATTTACAATAGCATTTAAAGATACTATAAATGAGCGATGAGTCCTGCAAAATTCGGATGACGGAAGTTGGAGCAAAATGTCCTTCATTTTGACTCTCAAAGTATAGGTCTTTCCGGAGGTATAAATCCTGCAATATTTATCATAAGCTTCAACCAACAGCACATCGCTAATTGCTATTTTAGTTAATCGGGTACCTTCCTTTATGAAAAAATGACTTGCCCCTTTTTCTGTCGCGCCTAAAATATCCATGCTCGCTTTTTGCTTATTCGTCAAGGCAAGTTCTATTGCACTTTGCAGCTCAATCAATTTATAAGGTTTGGTAACATAAGCAGCAGGAGAGGTTTTTTTTGCTTGCTGAAATGTTCTGTTATCTATAAAGGAGGTAAGAAACACAACCGGAATGTCAAAGCGGTCATTAATAGATTCAACCAGGTCAATGCCAGATACCTGATGACTCAAATCAATATCCATCAGAATAATATCAGGTGCTATAGCAGTTACAGCAGGTAATACTTCCTCCGGTGTGCATACCACAGAAACCAGAGTATAGCCTAGTTTTTCGATATTCATTCTAAGTTTTTCCTCATGCAGAGGATCATCTTCGACAGCAATTATCCGGATATTCGACATGGTTTCGGAAGATAAAATTAATTAAATATCTCAATTAGAGATAATTTAATTCGGCTGGCATTATTTTATATGCTCAAGAATACTTCGCCATTCACTCGCCTTCTGATCATATGTTTTCCAGGTATTCACCCGGCTTGGAGAAGGTAGAATATGATAGCTTGGATCCGGGCTTTTTAAAACATAACGCTTAATTTTGAAGCACATCCCATAATGCAATCTTATGTTCTGCAAGCAATTTCTTTCGTTCCGTATAGTCGCTGCTGAAAGGACGTTCAAGAATACTGAACGTGATTTTCCAAAAATGATTTCCTGCGTGCCCGTAATACTTCTGAAGCCGTAAAGATCGCTCGCCAGGCATGGTCCCTAAAATAAGGATTCGACTGCTGACGTCTGTGATTGGTTCAAAGGCTGTTTTCATATTAATCGGTTTTGTAAAGGCTTGCTGAAGATTCAGATTCACCTAAATGACTGATTGGGTTTATGCAGTTCGGACTAATTTACTATAATTATCCGCACTCATCGTGCACAGAGGATTAACGTGTTTTTGTGACAATCTTATCTTCAATTTCCCAGGGTGAAGCTTTTTTAAAATTTAATCAGCCCTTTCTAAGCTTCTTATACTCCGTTATTTTATATTTGAAACAATGGCAATCTATTTGCTACATTATAAACTTCTATACATTTCAATAATCCCCATTCAATAATGCATGTAATCGCCTACAGTGTAAAGTCCTTTGAAATAGAATATCTCGAAAATGCGAACAGCATGAAGCATGAGATTATTTTGGAGGCAAAACCCTTAAGAATTGAATCTGCCGTTCTCGCTAAAGGTGCAGATGCTGTAATTATATTTACATCAGATGATGCTTCAGAGCCTGTTATCAATGCCCTGGCCGATTTGGGTGTTAAATATATCCTCACCCGTTCTTCAGGTACTGATCATATCGATCTGAAAGCAGCAGAGAAAAGAGGTATTAAGGTTGCAAATGTTCCTTCCTATTCACCACAAGCCATTGCAGAACAGGCGGTAATGCTGGCATTGGCTTTAAGCAGAAAACTAATTGATACTTCCCGACTGGTGCAGGATTATAATTTCACGATTGAAAAACACGTCGGTTTCAATTTCTTTGGTAAAACTGTAGGCCTTATTGGTTTGGGAAGTATCGGAAAAGCGACAGCAGCAATTTTTAAGGGATTGGGCTGTCGGGTGATTTCCTTTGATATTGATCAGGAAATTGAGATGGATACTATAGAAATGGTAAGTCTGGATGTTCTTTTACAACAATCTGATATCATATCCTTACACGCGCCATTAAATGAGAGTACACGACACCTGATCAATCAGGAATCGATGTCACAAATGAAAGATGGGGTGATGCTTATCAATACATCACGTGGCGCTTTGATCAAATCTGAAGATGTACTTGCTAAACTTGAAGATGGAAAGATCGGATACCTTGGCCTTGACGTTTATGAATTTGAAAAAGGGCTTTTTTTCGAAGATCATAGCAATAGCACTTCTAAAGATAGTTTAATCAAAAAGCTGATCGATCATAAAAACGTGATCATAACACCTCACCAGGGTTTTTTAACACGAGAGGCTTTACAGGAAATCGCTCAAATAACAATGGGAAATATTGATGCCTGGGAAAGCGAATTTGGTTAAAGATCTTAATTGGGGGAGTATTGAAAATTTAAAGCGGGTTTGAAACCCGCATCATCTGATTATTCGACATGCCCTGCGGAACATGTCGAACAGCTAAGCAGCAAAACAAGATGTCGAACAGCAGTTTTTGGCGATATCTTTTCTTTTGGAATTTTTAATTAAATTCAAAGGGAAAGCGTAAATTAAGATTTCTTTTTATTCCTGAATTACACGAAACAATTAATTTTGAATGAACATGGATACCGAAAATAAGAAGTCGAGGAGAAATTTTATTAAGAATTCGGTCATTGCCGGTACTCTGCTTCCATTTATGTCGGACGATCTTTATGCAGACATGGTAAAGCCTGTTAAAGCTGCTGAACCTTTAAATATCTCTGTTTTTTCCAAGCACCTGCAATTTCTTAATTACAAGGATATGGCTGATGCGGCAGCCGAAATAGGTTTTAATGGAGTTGATCTTACCGTTCGTCCCAATGGACATGTTTTACCTGAACGGGTCGAAACAGATCTGCCTGAGGCGATACAAGCAATCAAAAAGGCAGGTCTGGCTGCAACGATGATTACTACAGCCGTTCAGGATGCAAATGATCCTACCGACCTAAAATTGCTGAAGACTGCTTCGGGGCTAGGTATTAAATACTATCGCATGAACTGGCTCAGGTATCCCGAGGGGAAAAGTATTCCTGAGGCCATGATACAATTCAAAAAAACACTGACAGAGATAAGTCATTTAAACAGAAGGCTTGGAATCACCGGATGCTATCAAAACCATTCAGGCAATCTGGCCGGAGCTTCGATATGGGAGTTATGGGAAATACTTAAAAATTCGGATCAGCGAAATATGGGTGTCCAGTATGATATCCGTCATGCTGTGGTTGAAGGTGGCATGTCATGGAAAACCGGACTAAATTTAATTCGCCCTCATATTAAAATCCTGGCTGTTAAAGACTGTATCTGGCTGAAGAAAGATGGTAGCTGGGTTGTTGAGAATGTGCCTTTGGGAGAAGGAATGGTTGATTTTAAAGCCTATTTTAAGATGTTGAAGGATTTCAATATACAAGTTCCGGTATCCCTCCATTATGAATATCCAATGGGTGGTGCTGAACGTGGAGCCAACAGTATTTCAATAGATAAGCAGATTGTTTTTGCCCACATGAAAAGAGATTTCATGAAATTGCAGCAACTCTGGCTGGAGGCCTGATATTCAAATTCTTATACTTAATTGAACGTGTTGCTCAACTGCATTTACCTTTTTAATATGAAAAAGCTTTTCAAATTTCAGGCTAAGTTGTTTAAGAAGTTTGGTCTATTTATTCTGCTGATTATTTCATCCAATGTATTTGCCCAGCCACCTGCGCAAACAAGAATCCTGTTAAAAAACCTTAATCTGATTGACGGCAGGGGTGGCACAATTCAGGCAGGTACGGATATTCTAATTCAAGGACAGCGCATCTCAGCCATTGGAAGAAATTTGAAAAGTGCAGGAGCCCGGGTGATTGATCTTCAAGGCAAGACGGTGATGCCTGCAATGATCAGTGCCCATGTTCATGTGGGGGTAATAAAAGGAAATGCTCAAAGCGGTACATTTTTTACAAGGGAGAACGTTCTTGCACAATTGAAAAAGTATCTGGATTATGGTGTTATTACAGTTCAGACTCTGGGTACTGACAGGCCTGTATTATATGAAAACGGTTTCCGGGATTCCTTAATAAATGGACTTTTACCCGGTGCCCGTTTATTTTCAGGTGGCTTTGGTTTTAATATTCCCGACCCTTCTGTCAGCAAGGAATCTTTTATGGGGAATTTATACCGGCCGGTGTCTGCGGATGAAGTTCCGGGAATGATGAAAGAGCTGAATGAGATTAATCCATCCATGGTGAAGATCTGGGTTGATGGCTCACCTCTGACTAAAATGAAGCCTGCCATTTACCAAAAGATCATTCAGGAGGCCCATCGCTATCAGCGCAGAGTTGCTGCACATGTGTATTATTTATCGGATGCCCGCAATCTGATCAGCTCCGGTATCGATGTATTCGGACATAGTATTCGGGATAGTTTGGTGGACGAGGGATTGATCGCTCAGATGAAAGCCAGAACAATTCCATACATCCCAACACTTGCTCTCGACAAATTTGCACACGTATACATGTCAAAACCAAACTGGCTAGAGGATCCCTTTTTTAAGGCTGCACTTGAGCCTGGGGTTTATGAAATGATTTCCTCCTCTACCTATCAGAATGAGCAAAAGGCTTCTGCTGCTGCAGTCCGTAGCGCTGGAGCATTCAGGGTAGCCCTTCAGAATGTTAAAAAACTTCATGATGCGGGTGTTTTGGTCGCGCTGGGCACCGACTCAGGTGCATTTCCCATCCGTGCTCAGGGTTTTGCCGAACACCAGGAACTGGAGTTGCTGGTTGAAGCCGGTTTGAGTCCGCAGGATGTGATTAGAATTGCTACTTTAAATGCTGCCCGGGTTTTGCGGATTGATCAGGATTATGGAAGCATAGAAAAGGGAAAGGTTGCTGATTTGCTTATTCTAAATGCTAATCCGCTTGAGAACATTCAGAATTCACGGAAAATTTTTGCTGTGTACAAGGCTGGACAGATGGTTAGTACAGGGCCTTTTGTCAATGAATAGCTATTTAGGATAATATAAACCTTTCAAAGAGATTGTCGTAAAACCAGAAATACTGAATATAGATTTTTGATTGCATTTCTGACTTAATAAAGTTAATACTGCAGGATTTGAGTAGTCTACATATCCTGGCTGCTTATAGATATTATGAATATTCACACCGCAGAAAGAAGTAAAAATACAGGTTCTGCTGTTGCTAATCAGGTGACTCAGAAGAGGCAAGCTGATTCCTCAGCACTGCAGGAAACCCAGGTTCAGACAGAAGTATCTCGTGTTGATGTGAATGCCAGTCCAAGGGTAGCCCAGTTGAGAGCTTATCAGGAAATGGCAAATGCAAGCCCCGCGCTCAGTCGTTTGAACGATCTGCAGACTATTGCTAATAAATCAGCTGGTCAAACTGTTCAGGCAAAAACTAAACCTGATCGCAAGAAGGAAAATAACACTGGATTACCTGATGATTTGAAATCAGGCATAGAAAATCTTTCAGGTTATTCTATGGATGCAGTAAAGGTTCATTATAATTCTCCGAAACCGGCACAATTACAGGCTCATGCTTATGCTCAGGGCACTGATATTCACTTAGCAACAGGACAGGAAAGGCACTTGCCGCATGAAGCCTGGCATGTAGTGCAGCAAAGGCAGGGAAGAGTGAAAGCAACTATGCAGATGAGAGGGGAGCTGAATATCAATGATGATATATCCCTGGAGCATGAAGCAGATGTAATGGGTAATAAAGCCTTGCAGTTTAAAGCCTCCTCAAAGGGATCAAATATTGAGTCAACCCATGTAAATACGAGCGTAGTGCAACGTTTGGCTCTGAAATATGGAAATGGCTCACCCATACCCGCAGATGCAAAAAAAATTGCGGATGCTCAGAATATTGAACGGGGAGCTGCAATTGAAGTACAGGATATTCCCGGAGCAATTTCAGAAGATGTTTTTACTGCAATGGCAAATCGGGAAAAGGTTTATATAGTTGCACATGGCCGCGCTCCTATTGGGAATGAACCTGCGGTATTACAAGAGGGGGGAGATGGAGTTGTGCTTTCAGGCGGTGAAGTAGCCAAAATAATAAATAATATTAAAACCGGCTTAGAAGCTAAAGAAAAAGTGATCGGAGAAGTAAAAATTGAGGCTTGTATGAGCTCTCTGAGCCGGAAAACTGAGAGAGGATTATTTGGGGAAACATTTGTAACAGCAAAACCATCGCTCCTGTCTGATATACAGTCGAGTCTGTTAACTACCTATAAAGTGAATAATGTCACTGTACAGGGCAATCCTGGTTTTTCTACTGGGAATGAATTTGAAGAAGGTGGTGTTGGAAATCTTTCTCCTGAGAACACGGAATTGGGGCTCCTGGGTTCTATTCTTGAGATCTTGTATGATGCAAAGAAAGAGGACTGGTCTAACCCCAAAAATACAGCATTGAAGAAAGACGGACTTAATATCGTAAAGAAATACGGCACTCAGTTAGCGAATTTTGACAAAACACCTTCCGTTGGTGAATTAATCAAAGGTACTTCAGCCAGCCTGTTTAATAATTATTTAAATGGAAAAGCTCAGTCCGACGAGTTAAAAGGCGAAATAAACAGTTTGGTTAGTGTTTTAAACGGTTATATCAGAAAAAACCCAAAATAAACTTCAATCTAACAGCATCTGCCTCACCGTAAACAATTCCTTTGAACGTGCATCCACAGTTATATGGACAGAGGCCACATCCGCATCCCCAAATACCTGAGCGCGTGTGAAATTAAGTATTGTGGATCGCTTACCGGGTATCAGCAAGGGCTTGTCGACGATAAAGCGATGCGAATCCCCATTGACCCAGAGTATGGGTTTGCCATATTGTATGCTCAGTACAGATAATTTATCAATAATTTTTTGAAATGCCGGGGATATGGTTCTGTTGTAGAACATATCTGCTTGCGTGAACATCACCAGACCAGCCTTATCAGAAGCCCGGGTAAAGATTTCATCGAGCCAGGCTAAATTGGCTTTTTCTCTTTCGATGAATTCAGTGTTATCTGTCCCCTTGAAATTATTATTTGTGCCCACTAAATGAATAGTTGCAAACTGGATCCCACCATGATCCCAGGCCACATTTTCAACATATCTCCTAAATTCCGGATTACTGCTTTGAGAACTTAGGGGAATCTTTTTCTGTCCCAGGCTTTTGCCATCTTTGAAAAACATCTTTCTCAACAAGGCCAGTCTTTCCAGGGGATCATACTTACCAGCAGCTTCCCGGTTGCAATCTGTCCATTCATTATCCCCGGGAGTATAGATCAATGGCCGGGAGAAGCTTTCAAAATAATTAAAGATCTTATTAAAATATTCGTCAGAGCAAACAGTCGAACCTGTTTTAAAATCACCAACATGCACACTAAAGGCTGGTTTTTCTCTATTAACCTCTTTGATCAGATTTTCGAAACGGGCATAATCATCAGGCAGATGATAAGGCATATCACCGAAGGCGATGAATTCAAATTTTTTGCTTTGAGCAGATGTACTTGCTCCGGCAACTAAGAGCAAAAGGAAGAGGCAGAATATTCTCACAGCTTGGGTTTTTTGTATCCATAAATTTAGTCAGTTTTTGCAGGATACATTTGAAAAAATTCGAACCTGGATTCCAATCATGTGGATTTATTAATGAGCATCATAAATAATCACCTTATCAAAGCAGACTCTAAACTCCTCTAAAAATGCCTTGTGCAGGGGATGAACCTGATATTCGTCATGACCGGCCATATCGTCAAACAAAAGAAATAAACTAAAAGTATAGCTGGTGTCTACAACAGCACGTTCAATCGGTGCCGGTGTTCCTATATGGTACATTTTGACTGCTTCAATGTATTGGAGTGTATCAAGACTTTTGCGAAATGCAGTTTTCTGTTCTTCAGTGGTATCTGCTTTAAGCCAGAATAAAACGTGGTGTGCGATCATTTTTTTTATTTTTTTTCAAATATATAAAATGCCAATAGCTGATATCACATATCCGGAAAATTTCAATTGTGAAAATGACAAAGCCGGTATAAAACCGGCTTTGAATGTATAATATAATGTTTTTGAGTTGCCGGAATCAAGCGGTTAAGCAGGATTCGGGGAACATTAAAAGGTAATAGAACCTTCTCCTGTATATTCATAATTAGTAGGAGTATTCACTGTATACAATAAGGTCATATTTCCGGTTGCATCTGTAAATCTGCCTGTTCCACCAGTAAATACATATTCCTGAAACATGAATCCTGTTGCCGGATCCTCTCCTGCCCCTGCAAGAGTATAATAAAGCTTATCTCCGTTCGCTGCGGTACCTACACCACCAATTGATCCGATTACCTGTCCGGTAGCTGGATTAATACAAAATGTGGTTACCTGTTGTTGAAATCCGAGTGCGGTTGAATTTCCCGTTCCATCCGATCTGAATTGAAGCGTGCCATCTCCACAACCATTGGGAATATAAGAAATGGTACCTGAACCCGTACTTTTCAATGGTCTTGTGACACGTTTGCCATTGTTTGATTTGTTTGCAGACATTTGGATGCCTGAACCATCATTAGCCTTTAGTAATAATGCACTTGAAGTCATCTCGGCATATTTTTTAAGATCATCCTGAGTACTTGTCTCAGAAATCATTTCCTTTTTGCAGGATCCGAATAGCATTACTGCTGCTGCAATAATTAAAATCTTTTTCATAATTGGGGTTTTGAGAGCGTTTAATATAAAATTACAAATTTTTAACTTAAACCAAATTAATTTTCAGTAAGAGTAAGCTGAAATAAAAAAAAGCAGGTACATAATGCACCGGCTTCAGAGTATAAAGGTTATTGATCAGAAACTAAGTGTTGACATCACCGGAAAATGATCCGAAGGAAACTTGCCGAAATACGTGTCAGTCAGAATTCCCCATCTGCTTGCAGTAAAATGCTTTGAGGTGAAGATATGATCGATGACAGATTTATTGATTGGGGTTTTGAAACCATTACCTGAAGAGTTAAGTTCATATGGAAATTCTACATCCCGGTATGAGTCTTTGAGGATACCGGAATTAGCAATGGTTTGATACCATTCACTATCACGACCTCCGTTAAGGTCACCCATAAATATTACTGGTTCAGCTCCAGCGATTTCATTTATCTTGTTTATGATAAGCTTTGCACTTTCCTTTCTGGCAATAACTCCCTGATGGTCAAAATGAACATTGAAAAAGTAGAATTTTTTTCCACTCTCCTTATTTTCAAGGTAAACCCATGAGCAGATGCGGTTACAGCAGGTAGCATCCCATCCTAGTCCCGGTTTGTCAGGAGTTTGAGAGAGCCAGAAGTCTCCGCTTTTCAGTAGAGTGAATTTCTCTTTTTTATAAAAGATTGTTGAATGTTCACCACCATCTTTACCATCGTTCCTTCCAAGTCCATAGCGTGAGAAATATGGCAATGCCTTGCTGATATCATCAAGCTGATTTTTCAGTGCTTCCTGTACTCCAAAGATATCGAAGTCGTGAAAGCGGATCAGGCTGGAAACAACAGGCGCACGATTTACCCAAAGATTGCCGCTGTCGTTTGGGTTATCATACCTGATATTATATGTTGCTACATTGAAAGATTGCGCATTTAAACTGACAGAAACGGAGAGCAACAGAATTGAGGTTAGTAATAGTTTATTTTTCATCTGGTTTAATTTCATCTTGAATTATTTCCAACCCGGGTTTTGCCCCAAATTAGGGTATTAGTATGAGGTATGGATAAAGATAAACAGGGAATAGGGAAATTAGCAAATGAGATAATGAGCAAATTAGCAGTATCATAGCAATCGGGTCGCAGACCAGGACAGGCGACTGACGAATTTGTCTTGCATGGCGCCTAAGTAAATTCGTAAGTCTGAATTTCCCGACTTGCGAAATCACCTGGGCGATTAGAAAATCGATTTCGTCCGTCATGGACAATTATCAACTCTTCCCTCTCCACTCTCAATTCTTCTTCAAAATGTACTCCTCCCTTGCCCTCAAAATATGAACTCTATTTTCATTAGCCCATCCGGATAAGGAAATAAGTTGAGCTACCAGACTCCGTCCGAGGGGGGTGAGTTCGTATTCAACCCTTGGTGGGATCTGAGGGAAAATTGTTCGTGTAACCAAACCATCCTCTTCCAGTGTACGCAGTGTTACGGTTAACATGCGCTGGGAAATGCCAGGTATTAATTTCTTCAGTGCCGTAAAGCGAAGGGTGTCGGCTTTGCCAAGTATAATGATGGCATGCATAGTCCATTTATCACTGATGCGGCTAAGGATATCAGTAATGGGACATTGATTTGTCTGAATGGTGGTATGGTACCTCAGGAAAAGGTTGACCTGATCCTTGAAAGCATCCGCCTATCCGCATCATCAGCGGGTTTCCAGCCTTATCAGGTATTGGTCATTCAGAACAAAGAACTGCTTGAGAAAATTAAGCCGATTGCATTCAATCAGCCACAAATTACGGATGCCTCTCACTTATTGGTATTTGCAGCATGGGAGAGGGTAACGCCTGAACGTGTAGATGCTATGATAAAGAATATTGCCCGGGTACGAAATGTGCCGGAGGAATCTCTTGCAGGGATCAGGGGATATGGTGACCAGTTTATGGCTCAAACGGCCGAACAAAATTTTCAGTGGGCAGCTCGTCAGGCATATATTGCACTGGGGACGGCTCTTATTGCAGCAGCTTCACTTGAGGTTGACAGTACCCCCATGGAAGGATTCGATTCAGCATCATTGGATCAGCTTTTGGGCTTGCAGGAGCGTGGTTTAAAAAGCGTGCTTATCCTGCCATTAGGCTATCGCGATTCCCAAAAGGATTGGCTGTTGCCACAAGCCAAAGTAAGAATGCCAAAAGAGGACTTGTTTATTGAGGATGAAGTTTTGCTGAACTGATAAATTAATTTAAGCAGGATGAGTGATGGTTCATTGAACGATCACTCATTCTTGCTCCTGTTTAAATGAGGTTTACCCAATTTACCTTCATGGGTATAGAAGATAAGCGGCCCTTTCCACTCTTCATTCTCAACTTTCAATTCTCCATTCTCCATTCTCAACTTATTTCTTGCTCATCAGTTTCCTCATATCCGCCACTTCCTTCTCAGTAACGGGTCCCGATTTATTACCCCAGCTTCTTCTTACATAAGTCAAGATCTCCGAAATTTCCTTATCTGTAAGGAAGGAAGCATGAGCAGGCATGGTATCGTTATAATTTTGCCCTTTTACCTGGATTGCGCCGGTCATGCCATTCAGTACCACATTGATCAGTACATTTTTGTCACTGTTTACCCATTCAGATCCAGCAAGAGGGGGGAAGCGGCTTCCATCGCCATTTCCATCACTCTGGTGGCAGTTTCTGCAATAAATATTGTAAAGAAGTTCTGCATGTACAGGTTTGCCTTTTCTGTCAAGATTATCAGCCATTTCATCCGGTGTTTTGAGATGGGTCAATGTCTTGCGTTTTTCCATTTCAGCAAGTTCATTATTACCAAAGGCCTTTTTATCTCCCTTGTACATAATTCTCCAAATCTTTCCTTTTTGAGTTTCACCAACATACAATGAACCATCAGGCCCTTCTGCCAGACCCATTGGTCTGTATTCGGCGTCATTGGCTACCGCAAGGGTGTCTTTACCTGCAAAGCCATCGGCAAATACTTCCCATGGACCAGTTACAACACCATTCTTCATCGGTACAAATACTACAACATTTCCAACTTGTGGGTATGGTATGCGGTTCGTTGAGCCATGCAGGGAGATGAATGCCCCATCTTTGTATCGGGCCGGGAACTGGTCGCCTTTATAGAACAGGATATCATTCGGTGCAAAATGTCCGGGGAAACCCAGAAGTGGTTTTGGAAGCTTCGCTCCATCACCCTCTTTTACACCGTCGCCTCCATACTCCGGGCTCAGGATTTTCTTTTCGAGCATTTGATCATAATAGTAATAAGGGAATCCGCCATCGAATCCTTCGCTTACCTTGAAAAGTTCATCCGAAGGGAGCATGGCACTTTTCCATGGGGTATAATACTCCGGCCAAAGTAAACGCAAATCATCCCTGCCATGATGAACGGCATAAAGTGCGTCAGTGCCTTTATCCCAGGTCATACCTACAATACTCCGCATTCCGGTAGCATACCTTGTTCCGTCGCTTTGTTTTTGCTTCAGTTTATTTTCATCAAACTTCCATATTCCGCCGTGATCAACCAAATACGGACATGGATTCATTCCCGGAGATCCTGGCTTTCTGTTTTCAAACTGGCAGGAATTTGTTCCCATACCCCAGGAGACAAACATATTGCCTTTTCCGTCAAAAGCCAGTGCCTTTGCCATATGCTCATGATAAGGCAGGGTATCAATCACCACAGTATCCATATTACTGTCGGGGACGAGTTGTCCTTTCTTAAGTTTATTACGGAAAACCATCAGCTCAGAGCTAAAATAGAGATAACCATTGTGGATTTGCATGGCCGTCCCTCTGTTACGGTTTTCATACTTGCCCCAGATCTTCACTGTGTCAGCTTTACCGTCGCCATTAACATCTCTCAGAGCAGCATTGCCATAGCCATCAATTGTTGGGGACCTAAGTTTGACATAAACATCTCCATTTTTGTTTACTGCAATATGTCTTGCTCCAACATAATTTCCTAAAGGTTGGTTATTGGGGCGGCTCAGCTGTGTGCTTTTTGGAGCACCTTTAATTTCGGCAGCTGCTGTTTGAGGAGCATTTGATTTTGCAAGCTGATTTATCTGAAGAGCGACAACAGGGCCTCCCCCAATACTATCTACTACTACCAAAGCCTCGAATCCACCGGGCATAATCAATCCTCCATTATCCTCATCAGAAGGAGGTAATTGTTCTGCATTTGGTTTACAACTAATAATAATGAAAGAACTGAGAATTACGCAAAAACAGCGGAGGAATAGTGTATGGATGAGGCTAGGTTTTTTCATGGATTTAAAGTAGTTTTTTATTTTGGAAATTGAAAAAGGCAACAGAAAGGTTACAGTAAGGTAAGTTGTCAATGAGAGAATTAGCAAATTGAGGTAATTAGCAATCCGATAGTATCGGATTAGCAAATGGAGGACAAGGATTTGAAGATTTGAGGATTTGAAAATTTGAAGATGGGAGGCAATTTGTCAATGAGTTAATTTGTCGATTTGTCGATGGTACTCCTGCCTTTAATAATCCGTCATCTCTTTCGATGAGCGAATTGATTTTTTTGTTATGATGAATTTTGCGCGAGGAGAGATCTGTTGCAAAGAATATAGGAGAAGAGAATTAGCAATTGGAGATAATTAGCAAATTTGAAGCGCCTGTCATCCAGAGGAGCCAGTCGATTCTCACAATTTACTTGAATTTTGAGGCGACGAAGGATCTCATTGCTATGAGCATTATTTTTGCTGACGCAGGAATTGCTTAATAAGGCCTCACCCTGTGTACGTAACTACTGGTTTTAAATCTAGTGCGGCCCTCTCCAAAAGAGAGGGTTTAAAGATTCTGCGAAGAGATGTCGATGAGATGATTTGTCTATATGTTGATGGGGAAGGACATTGAGCAACCCGATAGCTATCAGGTGGGTAAAGGGCTTACGAAATCACATGGGCGGGCGGAATTAGATTTGGTCAGTCACATCTTTTATAAATTGCTGGATGTAGCTTCGCTGAACTACAGCTGAATCAATTGGTTTTTAATTGAGTAGAGTACAAGTCCGGTTCTGGATTTCAGGTTTAATTTTTGAAAAAGAGATTCGCGGTAATTGTCAACTGTGCGGGGACTAACAAACATGTTATCGGCTATCTCTTTGTATGTTAATTCCGAACAGCATAATTTGAGGAATTCGACTTCCCTTGCCGAAAGTAAAGGTGCATCCTTCTGATTTGCTATTGAGTGCAGCAGTTTTCCTGAAACCAGCTCATTGATATAAACACCCTTTGAAAAGATTGTTTGAATGGCTTCGAGCACTTCCCTTGGTTTCGATTCTTTCAGTACATAGCCACAGGCACCACTCTTGATCATTCCAATAACCGCTTTCTCATCATCAAACATGCTCAATGCCAGTACTTTGATATTTGGAAAAGTTTCCTTCAGCCAGGCAGTGGCCCTATAACCATCCATTTCCGGCATATTAATATCCATCAAAATGATATCCGGCAGGAGTGATTTTGTGAGCATGTCCTGCATTTCTTTGCCATTCCCGGCGCTAAAAATCACATTCAGCTCGTCAAATTCATTCATTAAAGCAGCCAAACCATTTCTAAAAAGTGTATGGTCGTCGACAATTGCTATGTTAATTTTTTCTTCTTTCATGGATAGGGAATTTTAATTGTTATGCTCGTCCCTTTGTTTAGTTTGGATTCAATGATCGCCTCTCCTCCGAGAAGGCTTGCACGCTTTTGGATATTAGTTAAACCCATTCCGATTTGATCAGACCGGGGTTTATCGGAGTCGAATCCAATTCCATTGTCACTGATACAAAGACATTTTATTCCGTTTGTATGTTCCAGAGTAATTGCAAGCTGAGTCGCCATTGCATGTTTAATGATATTATTTAAAATCTCCTGAAGGATTCTGAAAATGATCAGATCCTTATCGGGATTTGTTGCAGGCAATTCATCTTCACAAAGGTAAATGACTTTGTACTTTCCGGATTTTTCCATCCATTTAATCTCATGTCTGATCGCCTCATCCAGACCATGACTGATTAATTGCTCTCCCTGCAACAGCCGCCCCAGCAATCGCATTTCCTGAATGGAATTTGAAATAAGTTCGATAGCCGAGTTTACGAGTAATAAAATTTAAGAAATTCTGAAGCAGAAAATGAAAGATGGTAGCAAATAGAAGGATTTTGCTTTATAGATCAAAATTCGATCTAAGATTAGAGTCAATCCAACGCAGGAGGGATCTTAGCCATTTTGAAGCAATATTTACATCCTATAGCGCTAAGTTCCCTCAGCTGCTGAAGGGCAGCTTTCGGGATGACAGTGCGCTCGGTACATTTTTCCAGCCGAGCAGCCTTCCAACCTGTCATCCTGAACGCAGTGAAGGAACTTCAGCTAAATTATTTCCAAATTCATTTTCCCCGAATAAACTCCTATTATTATGGAAAAAAATTCAGCGTGCATAAATTTTTACCCGAAGAAAACATCTCCCGTCGCAGACTGAAAGCCATTATCGGCGGTTCCATAGGTAATCTGGTCGAGTGGTACGATTGGTATGCCTATTCCGCTTTTGCGCTCTATTTTTCTGCTTCATTTTTCCCGGAAGGCAATAAAACTGCTCAACTGCTCAATACTGCCGGCATATTCGCTTTAGGTTTCTTGATGCGGCCAATCGGTGGCTGGCTCTTTGGCCGGATTGCAGATAAGGTTGGGCGCAAGCAAAGTATGACACTCTCTGTGTTGCTCATGTCTTTCGGTTCCATGCTGATTGCCTTTATACCAACTTATGAAGCAATAGGAATTATTGCGCCGGTTATGTTGCTGATCGCCAGACTCCTGCAGGGTTTGAGTGTGGGTGGTGAGTACGGCGTTTCGGCGACTTACCTCAGCGAAATGGCCACTAAGAACCGCCGCGGTTTTTATTCCAGTTTTCAATATGTAACCTTAATAGGGGGACAGCTTTTCGCCCTGGGAATTCAACTTATTCTTCAAAAATGGCTGAGTGATGAAGATCTTCATGACTGGGGCTGGCGAATTCCTTTTGTGATCGGGGCCATACTTTCGCTGGTGGCACTTTATTTGAGAAGTACACTCTATGAAACCA
The DNA here is from genome assembly GCF_030695525.1 of Daejeonella sp. Taxonomy (GTDB): domain Bacteria; phylum Bacteroidota; class Bacteroidia; order Sphingobacteriales; family Sphingobacteriaceae; genus Daejeonella. Next base: position 86,202 of record NZ_JAUYSS010000061.1, read on the forward strand.
AAGCATTCGAAGCGCAGAAAAACAAAGCCGATGAACGCAAAGGCACTATAAAAGAACTCTTAAAACATCCAAAAGCCTTGCTGACTGTTGTTGGCCTTACCCTGGGCGGTACCCTTGCCTTCTATACTTACACCACTTACATGCAAAAGTTCCTGGTGAATACGGTCAACCTGAGTAAAGCCGAATCCACTCAGATTTCTTTCATCAGCATGCTGATATTTGCACTTATTCAACCGGTTTTTGGTGCCCTGTCTGATCGGATTGGCCGCCGCCCGCTACTGATTGCTTTCGGGCTGTTGGGTACAATTTGTACAGTCCCATTGCTTACTGCCCTGAGCCATACAACTTCACCTTACAGTGCTTTTTTTCTGCTTCTGGCAGGCTTGATTATCGTGAGCGGTTATACCAGCATTAACGCCATCGTCAAAGCTGAACTTTTCCCTGCACAGGTGCGTGCACTGGGTGTCGGCTTGCCCTATGCCCTTACTGTAGCTATCTTTGGCGGCACAGCAGAGTATGTTGCGCTCTGGTTAAAAAATGCTGGCCATGAGGAGTATTTCTATTGGTACATCACCGGCTGTATCTTTTTGTCTTTGCTGGTTTATGTTGGGATGAGGGATACGAAGGAGACGTCGATGCTGGAAAAGGATTTGAAGATTTGAGGATGGTAGGCAATTTGTCAATGAGTTAATTTGTCGATTTGTCGATGGTACTCCTGCCATTAATACTCCGTCATCTTGACGAGCGAAATAATTGATATCTATTAATGCCTTTTCCGTGAGGAAAGATCTGTTGCATAAAATATAGGAGAAGAGAATTAGCAATTGGAGATAATTAGCAAATTTGAAGCGCCTGTCATCCTGAGAAGCCAATGATTGTGCTCAACCCGATTGCTATTGGATATTCCGGACTATGTTGACCCCACCAAGCGGTATCAATTTGCGGCTACCAAAATAGCTTAGTCACGTTGAAACGCATGCCATTCCGGCGGATGCTGACCCCCTTTCAGAGATAGTTGCTCGTATACCGGAGCAAGTT
>NZ_JAUYSS010000062.1 GCF_030695525.1 Daejeonella sp.
GCCTTTAGGCGGGTTGTAATCGGCGTGATTAATTCGGGCTTCAGCCCCACATATAGCAGGTTAGAAAATAACGTAAACCGGTGCTTCAGCGCCGACAACATTTAATCGGGCTGAAGCCCGATGCGGGTGTTCCGGTATAAAAGGATTATTTTGGGCTGAAGCCTGGAATATCCCCCTTGTATACCCCGCTTAAAAGCGGGGCCTATTGAGCGAGTGCGCTAATAGCCGGGCTTGCTTTTTGAAATCAGGAAATAAAATCGTTCACGATACTTTTTACAAGGATATTTTTAAACATTTTATTTTTACCGGACAACAGTGGTTGAGAATTGACAGTTGACAATTGAGAAATGGAAACAAATAAATAATGTATTGGAGTGTAATTTTTAAATGAGCCAATAAATTGCTAACCAACAACTAACCAACTGACAACAAAGCTATATGAAAAGAACAATCATCCTTCTGACAGCATTAACTCTAATTTACAGTTTTGCTTCAGCACAGGATATTCAGGGCTATCAAAAGCCACCCCAGCCAATATTAAGCCTGTTCGAGGCACAGGTTAGCCCGGATATCAGGATAAGCACGGAGGGAGAACGGATGCTCTTGCTTGAAAAGGACGACCTTCCATCCATTACAGAATTATCCCAGACTGAGCTCCGCCTTGCGGGTCAGAGAATAAATCCTGCAAACAACGGACAAAGCCGTAACGCTGCTTACAAGGGCATAAAAATTCTGGTAGTTAGTTCAGGGACTGAATATACCCTGACAGGGCTTCCAAATAAACCCCGGCTATCGGAAATTACCTGGTCGCCTGATGAAAGCAAGATCGCCTTTTTACATAATGCAGAAAAAGGCATCGAATTATGGGTAGCTGATCTTAAAACCTTTCAGGCAAATCGTTTAAGTATTTTTTATATCAACAATACTTACGGTAACAGCTTTATCTGGAACCCTGACGGGAAGAGCATTATTGCAAAATTTGTACCTGATGGCAGAACTGCCTTAGCAGCACAAAATATAAGTCCCGAAGAACCTTTAATTCAGGAAAATCTGGGCAAATCAGCTCCTGTTCCAACATATCAGGATCTTTTGAAAAATCCATACGATGAAAAACTCTTTGATTATTACTTCACATCACAGTTAAAGCAGGTTAATTTGCAGGGGGAATCGGCCAATTTCATGCAGCCTGCAATCTTTCGGTCGATGGAATATTCACCTGATGGCAAATTTTTATTAATGGCGAACATAAATCGTCCTTATTCCTATCAGGTTCCGATAAGTGCATTTCCGTTTACAACATCAGTTTTTGACCAGGATGGAAAATTAATCAAAAAGTTATATGAAGCACCATTGGCAGAGAATATTCCTGCCGGATTTGATGGGGTTCCCAAAGGACCTAGAGCATTTGGCTGGCGGGCCGATAGGGGAGCAGTTCTGTACTGGGTTGAAGCCCTTGATAATGGAAATCCTGCTCAGCAGGCCACTATACGCGATATTGTATACACACAATCCGCTCCATTCAATCAACACCCGCTTAAACTTGCGGATTGCTATTTCCGATTCAATTCCATTGTCTGGGGTGATGATAAGGTTGCTATATTAACCGAACGCTGGTGGAAAACCCGGTTTGAGAGAAGATCTTTTATAAAACCATCCAATGTGAACTTCAGGGTTAATCTTTATGACCGCTATTTTGAAGATGGTTATACTGACCCGGGAGTCATTTTAACCCGAAAAAATGGGTTTAACAGAAATGTACTTCTGACTGAGTTCAATGCCTTAAAACGAATCAGTGATTCCGACAACGTCAATATTTTCACCATCAGTGATGGAGCTTCACCAGAGGGCGATCGTCCATTCCTTCAAAAGTTCAATATCAAGACTAAGCTCATGGATACCTTGTTCAGATCGGCATCCCCCTATTATGAGCGACCTTTATTTTTTAATAATGGAAAATTCATGATCAATAGCCGGGAATCCGGTGATTCGGTTCAGAATTATTTCCGAATCAACCTTGAGGACAAAAGCTATACCCGATTAACTAATTTTACAAATCCATACCCTGAACTTAAGGGAGTTAATAAGCAGCAGATAAGCTATAAAAGGCTGGATGGAATTACATTAGGAGGTACGCTCTACCTGCCTGCTGGATTCAAAAAAGGAGATCCACCTCTTCCGGTGCTGATATGGGCCTATCCGCGTGAATTCAAGACAGCAGCAGCAGCCGGCCAGACAAAAGGATCTCCCCATAAATTCAGTATTATTGGAAAAGCATCACCGGTATACTGGGTAAGCCGCGGATATGCCGTTCTCGATAATGCAGATATGCCGGTAGTTGGAGAAAGCAATGCAGAGCCCAATGACACCTTTGTAGAGCAGATCAGGTACAATGCTGAAGCTGCAATTAACCATCTGGTGAATATGGGGGTTGCCGACCGGAAACGGATTGCAATCGGAGGCCATTCTTATGGCGCCTTCATGACAGCCAATCTTTTAGCCCATACCGATCTTTTTGCAGCCGGCATTGCAAGAAGCGGTGCGTACAACCGTAGCCTGACCCCTTTTGGATTTCAGGCTGAAGAGCGTACTTTCTGGCAGGCTCCGGCAGTATATACCCGGATGTCGCCTTTCGCCTTTGCCGATAAGATCAAAACGCCTATTCTGCTTATCCATGGGCAGGCAGACAATAATTCAGGGACTTTCCCAATGCAAAGTGAACGCTTTTATACTGCATTAAAAGGGCATGGTGCTACTGCCCGTCTGGTACTTTTGCCAGCAGAGTCGCATACCTATCAGGCAAAAGAATCTTTATTGCATATGCTCTGGGAAATGGACAGATGGCTGGAGAAATATGTAAAGAATAAATAATTCTTATATCTAATTATACATTTTCCTTTACTTTAGTGAAAGGTCAGTGCCTGGCTCAATTCTTTAAACAAACCTGATAATTCAATCTAATGGATAGAGTTTCTAATTTTACAAATAAAATAAAATCCTCATATACAACTAAAGGTGAGAGCATTTACTTAGGGGCGGGTATACTTGACGGCGAAATTATCGCCGCCGCAGAAGTAAATCTTTCCTTAAAAATGATGAATCGCCACGGCCTGATTGCCGGTGCAACCGGTACAGGAAAAACCCGGACGCTTCAGCTGATTGCAGAACAACTTTCTGATGCCGGTGTTCCGGTTTTCATGCTGGATGTAAAAGGCGATCTCTCAGGTTTGAATCTCCCGGGATTCAGCAATCCAAGAATTGAAGAAAGAGCAAATGCACTAAATATTAACTTCAGTCCCTCGGGATTTCCAGTCGAACTATATTCACTTTCAGGAAAAAAAGGCGCCCAGATGCGTGCAAGTGTGCTTGAATTTGGCCCGGTCCTGCTTTCAAAAATTCTGGGATTGAATGAAACTCAGTCGGGAGTGATGGCAGTGATTTTCAAATATGCCGATGATAACAAGCTGCAACTGGTTGATCTCGGCGACCTGAAAAAGGTGATATCCTATCTTTCGAGTGGACCCGGTGCTGCCGAGATCAAGGAAAGCTATGGCAGTATTTCCGGATCTACTTCTGGAACAATACTTAGAAAAATAGTGACTATCGAGCAGCAGGGACTTTCGCAAATTTTTGGGGAAAAATCATTTGATATCCAGGATATGTTCAGTCGTATCGATGGTAAAGGAGTGATCAGCCTACTTAATATCTCAGATGTACAAAATCAGCCAGTTCTGTTCTCAACTTTTCTTTTAAGTCTGCTTGCCGAAATCTTTTATTCAATGCCTGAAGCCGGTGATATTGAAAAACCCAAATTGGTTTTCTTTTTTGATGAAGCACACCTACTGTTCAAAGACTCACAAAAGGCTTTCCTTGAACAGATAGAAACGATTATCAGACTAATTCGTTCAAAAGGTATTGGGGTATTTTTCTGTACCCAAAGTCCAATGGATGTTCCTGACACTGTACTTGGACAATTGGGAAACAGAGTCCAGCATGCCCTCAGGGCTTTTACACCCAATGATGTAGAAGCATTAAAAAAAACAGTAAATACTTATCCACGCTCTGAATTTTATGAAATAGACCGTGTTCTGACCTCTCTTGGTACTGGCCAGGCATTAATTACTGTCTTGAATGAAAAAGGTATTCCAACTGAGGTAGTTGCTACCCATCTGATACCGCCCAGGGCAGTGATGGGACATATGTCGGAAGCTGATTGTGATACCCTGATGCAATCCAGTTCGCTTTATCAGAAGTATCAGGAAGTGATTGACCCCATTAGCGCACATGACATTCTGACCCAGCGTATTAATGAAAAAATGGCGGCGGATGAAGAAAAAAAAGAGCAAAATATAGAAAAAAGGCCTAGTTCGAGAGCAGAGAAAAGTACATTCGAAAAGGTGGTCAATGCTCCGATTACCAGGCAAATCGGCACGGCTATTGTGAGAGGTTTGTTCGGAATGCTGACAGGCAAAAAGCCTCGCATACGATACTAAAATATTAAAACCTTTATATTTGTACATATCAAGGTTAAACTTAAATTTCAATTTCAATCAGAAAATAGCATGAAACCTACTTTAGTGATCCTGGCAGCTGGAATGGCGAGCCGATATGGCAGTATGAAACAAACCGATGGATTCGGACCTAATGGAGAGACCATAATTGAATATTCTATCTATGATGCAATAAAAGCAGGTTTTGGTAAAGTAATTTTTGTCATAAAGGAGGAATTTGCAGAGAATTTCAAAGGTATTTTTGAACCTAAATTAAAAGGAAAGATTGAAACAGATTACGTTTTTCAGACTTTTGACCTGAAACCTTTCGGCATTGATATTGAAATTGAAAGATCAAAACCCTGGGGAACCGCACATGCTGTTTTAGCTACACGGGATGTCGTTAAAGAACCCTTTTGTGTGATTAATGCCGATGATTTTTATGGCCGCGAATCTTATCAGAAAATGTGTGATTTCCTGAATGATGGAGTCTCCGATACTCAATTTTCGATGATCGGATTTCAGATCGATAAAACACTTTCAGAGCATGGATATGTTTCAAGGGGAGTTTGTGAAGTGGATGAGGAAGGCAATCTGACAGAAATCCATGAACGGATCAAAGTATATTTTAAACCCGATGAAGCCGGGAACAAAAATATCGTTTTTGAAGAAGAAGGCCGTGAATACCCGATCAGATCTAACTCAAGGGTTTCTATGAATTTCTGGGGCTTTACACCAAAAATATTCGAATTATCAGCAGGTATTTTTAAAGATTTTGCACTGGCTAATTCGGATAATCCTAAAGCAGAATTTTTCATACCACTGGCCGCTGAAAAGCTGATCAGAGATCGTGTGGCAAGCTTTAAAGTTATCCCGACACAAAACCAATGGTTTGGGGTAACATACGCTGAGGATAAACCCATTGTTCAGGCCTGTATTGACAGGCTGGTGGCCGAGGGTGAATATCCACAAGATCTGTGGAAATAAGCATTTATTAATGAGCCGGACCGATCTCAAAATCAATCCGGCTCATTAAATCATTTCAATGCCTGTACACCTACCTAATCAATCCGTCCCGGCAATAAGCTGCGCATTAAGTTCAGCATCAATCTTTCGGTTCCATTCCTCCTGTTTAGCTCTATTCGTGCCATGATTGGTTTCCTGATCATATCTCTCCTGTAAACGGTTCATCTCACGATAGAATTCCAAATATTCAAAGTTGATAATCCCTTCATAATTATCAGGATTCAGCTTTTCTGAAAGAAGCTTTGTTTTAAACCGCTCTGCAATCACTTTTACAAGGTCAAAATGCCGCTGTTCATGATTCAGACTATAAGTACTCTTTATCATTGCTAATGCCCATGAGGCACTTTTCATCATATAAACTTTAAGATTTATATGAATCAGAATGAATCCTTCTTTATATTCCCGCTGCATATCATACCCGAAGGATGGAAAGATAGCCGCCTGAAATCTCGCATTCGCTGGAGGTCTAGCCTGAAAGTCATCAAAGCTCAATAATCTTGCCCTTTGATAATATACGGTATCCATATCCTGTTCCTCGAAATTGCTAAAAGAAAGTTTCAGTCCTTTGGCGAGAAGAACATTTGTCGCCGACTCCTTTTTAACCCAGTCATAAATATACTTCAAACTATTGGCAAGAACTTTTCTTAATGCCGGTTCAATATATTCTGAACTTTGAACAGAACGGTTATATTTCAGGCTCGTGCTGTAGGTTGTCAGGGGCTGAATTCCCCAATCCTTTTCAAACTCAAATTGAACCTTAAGACTTACTAGTCCCGAAACATGAGTATTTTCATTACTTTCCCGGATTCTACACTCCAGAATGCGGATAATAAGCTGCCTACCCCCGGTATTCCTGGGCAATCCATCGATCATGAAGTTAGAAATGGCATTTTTACTACCCCCAATAATATCTGAGGAATAGCTTTTCAGCTTCCCGCTTCCATCCTTGTACCATAAATTGGCAAACACCTGTTCCGGATCACGGGCATCAATCACTTTTCCGATATAATAATCCCATTCAGCATTTTGAACTTTCTCAGTCTTAAGGCGAATTGGTTCGGGCTGGGCAAAACCGCCTGTAGAAGTAAAGAAAATACTTACAAGTAACAGAATGACAGAAAATACAGGGCGATTTTTCACTTTAAATGAACGAATTGGGATTGAAAATGTTGTTATTCAATTGAAAGTTGATAGTTGACAATGGGAGTTCTTGATTAGCGAAAAAACATTCGTCTTGTCTTGAGTTCTTGATTCTTGGTTCTCAATACTCTATACTCTATACTCAATACTCTATACTCAATACTCTATACTCAATACTCAATACTCAATACCAAAAAAGGCTGCTCCCATACGGAAACAGCCTTTGCCTTTCAAAAGAAATAATCTTACTTCTTATCGTCTTCTTTTACTTCTTCAAAGTCTACATCAGTGACCTGATCACCTGCATCCTGAGCCGAAGCTTCGCCCTGAGGCGCATCCTGGCCTGCACCGGCTTCCTGAGAAGCCTTATACATCTCTTCAGATGCAGCGTTCCATGCAGTTTGAAGTTCAGCCTGGGCAGTATCCATTGATGCGAAATCTTTAGCAGCATGCGCATCTTTCAATTTTTTCAAGCCCTCTTCAATAGGTGCTTTTTTATCATCCGCTAATTTATCACCATACTCTTTGAGTTGTTTCTCAGTTGAGAAGATCAGTGCATCGGCAGCGTTCAGTTTATCAACCTCCTCGCGTGCTTTCTTATCCGACTCAGCATTTGCTTCTGCCTCATCTTTCATTTTCTTGATCTCTTCATCAGTCAAACCTGAAGAAGCTTCAATACGGATTTTCTGTTCTTTATTGGTTGCTTTATCTTTTGCAGCTACGTGCAGAATACCGTTAGCATCAATATCAAAAGTAACCTCGATCTGTGGAATGCCACGTGGTGAAGGCGGAATGCCATCCAGGTGGAATCTTCCGATCGTTCTGTTCTGATTAGCCATTGGGCGTTCACCCTGCAGGATATGGATCTCAACAGAAGGCTGATTATCAGAAGCTGTTGAGAACACTTCAGATTTTTTTGAAGGAATTGTTGTATTTGCTTCAATCAGTTTGGTCATTACACCACCCATAGTTTCAATACCTAATGAAAGCGGGGTTACATCAAGAAGCAACACATCTTTAACCTCACCAGTTAAAACACCACCTTGTATCGCAGCACCGATTGCTACAACCTCATCCGGATTCACACCTTTAGAAGGCTCTTTTCCAAAGAAAGCTTTAACTGCATCCTGAATCGCAGGAATACGGGTAGAACCACCAACTAATATAATTTCGTCAATATCTGAGGTGCTTAAACCAGCGTTTTTAAGTGCCTTTCTGCAAGGATCTATCGTACGCTTGATCAGGCTATCAGCCAATTGTTCGAATTTTGCACGGGTTAATGACTTCACAAGGTGCTTAGGCATACCATCACCAGCCGAAATGTATGGAAGGTTGATTTCTGTCTGTGCTGTACTTGATAATTCAATTTTAGCTTTCTCGGCTGCTTCTTTCAAACGTTGTAAAGCCATAGGGTCCTTACGCAGATCGATTCCTTCATCACTTTTAAATTCATCTGCCATCCAGTCAATGATTACTGCATCAAAGTCATCCCCACCAAGGTGAGTATCACCATCGGTAGATTTCACTTCAAATACACCATCACCTAACTCAAGGATAGAAACATCATGGGTACCACCACCGCAATCGAATACTGCGATCTTCATATCCTTATGTGCCTTATCCAGACCATAAGCAAGTGCTGCCGCAGTAGGCTCATTGATAATACGGGATACTTTTAATCCCGCAATCTCGCCGGCTTCTTTGGTTGCCTGACGCTGAGCATCGTTAAAATATGCAGGAACAGTAATTACCGCTTCAGTTACCTCATGACCTAAAAAGTCTTCAGCAGTTTTCTTCATTTTTTGAAGAATCATTGCTGATATCTCCTGTGGAGTGTACAAACGGTCGTCAATTTTTACACGTGGTGTATTATTATCTCCCTTCACTACCTGATATGGTACTCTTGTAATTTCATTTGTTACCTCACCGAAGCTGTTACCCATAAATCGTTTGATCGAAGAAATGGTTTTAGTCGGGTTTGTGATCGCCTGACGTTTGGCCGGATCCCCAACCTTACGCTCTCCATTATCTACGAATGCTACAATTGAAGGGGTAGTACGCTTACCTTCGCTGTTTGGAATAACTACAGGCTCATTACCCTCCATTACTGATACGCATGAATTTGTAGTTCCTAAGTCTATACCAATTATCTTTGCCATATATAAAATCTTAATTTGTTACAGTTTAATATTAGTTAATTATCAAGCCTTGTGCCAAATGATGCAAAACCCGAATTGACAGTATTTTATTCTCCAAGTATGCATTAACAGGGTTTTGACAAATGACAGGATGGCAGTACTCAATTGAGAGTTGACAATTGATAGTTGACACCCGATAGCTATCGGATGGGGAATTGGAAATTGGGAATTGGAAATGGAGAGTGGAGAGTGGATAGTGGAGAATTGGGATTCCTGAGTAGGATAACTATTTCGTCTTGTCTTGATTCCTGGTTCCTGGCTCTTGATACTCAATACCCAATACTCAATACTCAATACTAACCAAAAAAAGCCCCTTACGGAGCTTTCTTCTTGATTAGTTGTATTAATATTACTGTTGTGTTACGGTATAAACTACCGGTACCACATTCAATCCTGTTGCTTTACCTGCGTATGCACCACCAGCACCGATCAGGTAAGAAATATTGAATTTGTTTGTAGAGTTTGAACCGTTCCATGAAGTGTTCGCTGCGGTAATAACTGTTGCTGCTGTTCCGCCTGTTACCGGTAAGGTTACTGCAGAACCGTAAGTGATCCCTGCTGTATTACCACTGTTGGTAGCTCCAACTGCTGAAGTAATCTTAACTGATCCCGGTGCAATTGCTGCTGAACCTGTTACCGTTCCTGCAATAGCTTTAACTACATAACCTCTTGAACTGGTTACACTCACATGGTCAGTTGCAAGGGCAGTGATACCATTCGTATATTTTGTTTCTGTATCGAAGTTTACATCCAATGATGCCGGCTGAGTTACACTGAATGAAAGTACATCAGAAATAGTGATGTTCAAATTTGCAGTCTGTGCAAATGATTTAGTACTTAATAATGATACTGCGATTAATGCGAAGGTGATGATTACTTTTTTCATGATTATGTTTATGTCTGTTTTAAATTTTATCAATGTTTGATAATACATAGACAAATAACAGACCAAGTGCCACAAGACCTAAAAAGAGGGTTTTTTGAGGAAAATGAGGAAATTTTAAGGGATAATATTGCCCAAATGGGGAATGAGGTACTCAAGGGAGTATTGAGTA